>JANWVV010000009.1 GCA_025055795.1 Gemmataceae bacterium | reverse complement strand
TTGGGGGAATCCCACCGTTTGACGTGGGACTGATCGATTATGAAGATTTATTCCACATCATTGTCGTCATCGAACAAAACGCAAGAGTTATGCTGAGCAAAAACCGTGCCGCGACTATGCCACTGATTATGGGCCAAGCAGTGGGCAGGTGCGGCATGATTAGTTTTGAATCCCATGATAAATTTCCATAAGCTTAGGTTTGGAGAAACAGAAATTGGAGATTCGAATGTTAGTTTTGAGACATCTGGCTGTAGGCGTCAACGCTGCCGGTGTTATTTTTGGATGAAATTGGTATGTATGTAGGTTGTTACCGGGTGAGTGCTATGGCAACGGAAGCAGAATTGAAAGCGGCCAGTGAACGTTACATTCCCAAGGATTACGATCCGGTGCTTTACAAGCTGCGGCATTCGTTTGCCCATGTGCTGGCTCAGGCGGTCGTCGAGCGGTTTCCTCAAGCCAAACCGACCATCGGACCACCAGTAGAATACGGCTTTTATTATGATTTTGACCTGGACGTCACTCCCAGCGAGGAAGATCTACGCTGGATCAGCGAGCGGATGCGGCAGATCATCCGCGAAAATCATCGGTTCCACGTGCGTGAAGTCACTCCAGAGGAGGCCCGCCAGCTATTCCGGGACAATCCTTACAAGTTGGAACTGATCGAGGGTCTGACTCGCGGTCAGGACGAGTACGGCAACGCCGCCAGCGGTCCGCCGGTCATTACGGTCTATCAACACGATGGTTTTATTGATTTGTGTCGTGGGCCGCACGTGGAGGCCACGGGCAACCTGGACCCTGACGCCTTCCGTATCCTGCAGGTAACCGGTTCGTATTGGCGCGGTGATAGTCGTAACAAAATGCTCAAGCGGTTCCATGGGACTGCCTGGGCCACGGCGGCTGATCTGCAGGCTCATCTGGCTCGCCTGGAGGAAGCGGCCCGACGCGATCACCGTAAACTCGGACGCGAACTGGAACTGTTTGCCAATGAACCGATCTTCGGCTCCGGCTTTCCCATGCTCCTGCCTAAGGGAGCCACCATCCGCCGGTTACTGGAATCGTTTATCACCGAATATGAACGTAAAGCCGGCTACGAACATGTCTATACGCCTGACATCGCCAAAAAGGAGCTTTATATCCAGTCGGGTCATTGGGCGCATTACAAAGAAAACATGTTTCCCCCCATGCAACTGGGCGAGGGGGAAGAGCTGGTGCTGCGACCCATGTGTTGCCCTCATCACATCCAGGTATATAAGAGCAAACCCCGCAGTTACCGCGACCTGCCGGTGCGTATCGCCGAGCTAGGCACGATGTACCGCTACGAGCGTTCCGGCGTGGTGGGCGGCTTGTCCCGGGTCCGGTGCATGACCCTCAACGACGCTCATCTGTTTGTCCGTCCGGACCAGATCAAGGAAGAAATCGCCGGGGTCCTGGAGCTAATGAAAAAGGCCTACCGCGATCTGGGCATCACCGATTACCGCTTCCGCTTGTCCAAGCATGATCCTGACGACAAGGAGAAATATGTGGACAACCCCGAAATGTGGGCCACAGGGGAAGCCATGCTCCGGGAGGCGCTGGTCGAACATGGTTTGCCCTTTTTCGAGGCGGAGGGAGAAGCCGCCTTCTATGGCCCCAAAATCGACGTGCAAGTCAAGGACGTCATGGGTCGCGAAGAAACTCTGTCGACTATCCAGTTGGATTTCCACCTGCCGAATCAGTTTGAGCTGGAATACAAGGACAGTGACGATCGGCCCAAGCGTCCGGTGATGATTCACCGCGGCGTCATCAGCACCATGGAACGGATGCTGGCTTACCTGATTGAGTTATACGCGGGGGCGTTTCCCGTGTGGTTAGCACCGGTGCAAGTGGTCCTGGTGCCGATCGCCGATCGCCACCATGAGTACGTCCGGCGGTTGCTCCAACGCTGGACGGAAAAGGATTTCCGGGTCAGCGCCGACCTGAGCAGCGCCCGCATGAATGCCAAAATCCGCGAAGCCCAGCTCCAGAAAATCCCTTACATTCTGGTGGTGGGGGACAAGGAGGTGGCGAGCGAGACCGTAGCGGTCCGCCTCCGCACCGGCGAAGACCTGGGGCCTAAAGCTGTCCCTGAATTCGAAGCCCTGCTCGATCAGGTCAACCGTACCCGCTGCCTGCAATTGCTTCCCTGACCGTCCCCTCCTCCTGTAACCGCAAGATCTTCCTCCTTGCCGGCGGACAACGCTGCAGGACGGGGACAATTCGTTCTCGTCACTAACATCGAGCGTGTCTTAACGGGAAATCGTCCCTGTACTCTACCGCAAAATGTTGTGGAGGTAACTGGGCCAACCGTCTGTTGACCATGCTCTCTCGCTCTTGATCCCCTCCTCCCTCTGGTGTTGCAAGCCCCAGACTTGGCCGGATTCGTCCATGGCAAAAGGCGGGATACACTTGTCGTTAGGTGTTCTGATTTAAGCACTTCCGAGAGATTCCGTTTGTAGGGGTGGGTGAATTTGCGCATTTTCGCCAGTCGCTGCAGATTGCCTTTGACTGGCTTGTTCTGCAGTTTTACCATCAGGAAGAGAGACCTTGGTTGCGTGGGTCAACCAGGGTGTTTTGGATGGATGTCCCCTGGGAGGAAGCCTCGATGTACGGAGTGGTTCTGCTAGCGGCATTGGCCCCAGCGGCGGATCCGTCGCCTGCGCCTGCAGAGACGCCGATGGTCGTAGCGGGCTGTGTCGGTTGCTTGGGTTGTGATGGTGTAGTGGTGGGCGGCTGTGTCGGTTGTTATGGTTGTACCGGCTGCTATGGCTGCAGCGGTTGCTATGGCTGCCATGGCGGTCTGCTGGGTTGGTTGCATGCGAAAAAGGCTGCGAAGCGAGCCTATCGCGGCTATCTGGTGGCCGATGGAGGCTACAGTTGTCTGGGAGCCTGCTACGGCTGTTACGGCACCGCATACTTGACAACGCCGTGGGCGTGCCATGGAGGGTGCTATGGTGGTTACTACGGCATCGGCTCGGCGTATGGGCCTTCCGTGATCATGGTTCCCACGGTCTGGGGTCATCGTACCACCGGTGGATGGGGATATGCTCCACCGACTATCTACGGTGCCCCCTATGCGATCTATGGCCACACCACTGTGCCGGAAGCTCCCACCCCCTCGACGCCGGACAAGCCCAAACCGGTCGAGCCGAAACCGACCGAGCCCAAGCCGACCGATAAACCCGCGGACAAGAAGGAAGAAGGGAAAAAGATTAGCGCCAATTTGAAATTTGTGCTGCCTGCCGAGGCAAAACTGTACGTCGATGGCCGCCTGACCACACAGGAAGGAAGTGAGCGACTCTTTTCCACCCCGCCGCTGGCCCCTGGTCAGCTCTACTACTACGACGTCACAGCCGAACTAACCGTTGCCGGTCAGGTGGTCAGCGAACGCAAACGGGTTATCGTCCATGCTGGTGCTGAGATCACCGAGACCTTCGGCAAGCTCTTTGCGGCCATCGAAGGCCGGACCGTCCCTGTGGCGGGCAAATAACTTTGCCCGACGCGGTCAAAAGTGTCCGTCTGGTTCGTTGCCATTAAGGCTACCAAGCCCGGTCTGTTGTTCTGGTTCCACCTGGGTGCTGCCCATCCATCTGTTTACTTTCCTAGCCCAACGACAGGCGCTGTCCCATGGCGGGTCATAGAAGATTCCCGACTGGCCCGGGGGCGATAGCCCGTTCACCTGGCCGTTGTTGTTCACGAAAAACGCTGCCAGCACTGCAGGTCGGTGTCAGATCTGGGCAGGGACGGGACGCCTGTCGTCACACCGTTGGACAATTCGGCGAGCAAGTCTACCCTGGAAACCAACCGTGCTTGCTACTTACGGCCAAAGGTCTTGCCAAAGAGCCGCTGGAAGCGTATGGTGGAAACGGAGTGTCTGGCCAAGTGGCGGAATGGCAGACGCACCCGACTCAAAATCGGGCGGGGAAACCCGTGTGGGTTCGACTCCCACCTTGGCCACTGCATGTTCCGGGGGCATCGCACCTGACGGAACACCCCATAACCCCAGCAGCAGATTGATTGGTTGCCGTTCCCTACCTTACACCTTGACCCTTAAGTTCGACGGCACATTACTTTCGCTTAGTTTGCTCGGTTCTTCCATGGTCTGATCCCGACATTACCCCGACTTGGGGGTCACTCGACTCGTTGCCTGGGTGTTTTCCCGATGTATGGACTTGTTCATGTCTGGCGTGTCTTGATGCTCGGATTTGTCCCGGGCTGGAGGCCGGATGGAGAATGCGACCGCGAATCGAAGGGAGTACACCTTAAGGCTCGCCCGGCGGGCCGCTGAGTTGACCCGAACCGCGGTCAGGACGAGGAGAGGGGCTTACAACAGGTAGTTCTCTGACAGTAGGCGTGCCAATCGTCGAGGGTATCGATGTCACTTCGTAGGGGCAGGAAGGCCACCGAACACCCCAGGCGTTGGCACTGCTGGAGCTGGTCGGTCAGTGTCCAGGGGCTGGACCAGCGGATGTGGCGGAATAGCAAAGGCCGGAAGGTAGCTGACCCGATGAGGTAGTAGCCGCCGTCGGTGGTTGGTCCCACCACGACGTCATGCGACTGAAGCAGGTCGAAGGCGCGCTCGAGTAAGGGGGCGTCGATTTCCAAGCAGTCGGTGCCAATGACGCAGACGGGCCGGTGTTGTAGGTCCGAAGGAACAGCCGCTGCTGGGGTGAGGGGTACCTCGGTCCGTGGGGGCAGGCTACTTGGCAGAGCCGAGGAGGATGGAGCAAGTGGGACACGCTCTGCTGGATCCTTGGCATGGGTGGGGGAGGCCCAGTGATGCCGGTGCTCGGTAGGGTGCTGCAAGGTCTCAAAAGCAGCCATCAGGCGGGTCCCCAGGTCGCCGGCTACTTGAGGGTGCCACTGCTCGGCCAGGGCCCGCCAGGGAGCAAAAGCGTCTAGCGGTGCCCCATCATAAAGAGCTACCACCCGTACCCGGGGACGCAGAGGTTGCACCTGGTGCAGGACCTGACCAATCCAATCCCGATACAGTCGGGCAGCAGACTCTGGGCCAATGGCCGACGCTAAGCGGGTTTTCACTTTCCCGGGCTCAGGATATTTCAGGAACACCCCCAGGGTAGGCACGAATGGGCAAGCGGACACTGACGACATAGCGCGGGATACCTTGTCGCGGGCGGAGTTGTTGGCCACCAGGAGGGAGCCGTTTGGCCCAAGTCAGACTCTGTCGGAAAAACGGCATCAGAGGCGTAACAGGTGAACTTCCTGTTGCGGCTCACCTCCCGTCACATGTACCTGACCGTGGGCATCGATGTAGAGATTAACTTCACTGCGGACACCGAACTGGGGGAGGTAGATGCCCGGTTCGATGCTAAAGGCGGTACGGGGAATAAGACGCCGTTCTTCGCGGGTTTCAAAGCCATCGAGGTGGGCACCGTTGCCATGCACCTCCTGACCGATGTTATGGCCGGTGCGATGGGTGAAGTAGTCGCCATAACCGGCACTATCGATAACATCCCGCACGACAGCGTCGACTTCCCAACCCTGGAGGGAGCGGTGTTGGGCAAAGGCATCCTGGACCAGGCGGATACCGGCGTCGCGGGCTGCGGCCACCACCCGGAAAATCCGCTCGATGTCCTCGGGAACCCGCTGGCCGACATACGCGACACGGGTGTAGTCGGCATACACGGCGCGGGGTTGTTTCTTTTTGGCCCACAGATCGATCAGCAGGTAGGTTTCCGGGCCGATGGAGACATCGCGGTGGGGGCTGGTTTCAAAGTGCGGGTCGCCGCTATGGGCTCCGGCGGCCACAATCGGTGGACTGTAGGTTTCCAGCTCATGACGGGCGAAAAAGTCCAGAATACACTGTTGTACGGCCGATTCGGTCACGGCTCCCTGCTGACGGACCTGAGCCAGGACAAAATCGAACGCCACATCGAAAGCCGCCCGGCACAAGCGGGCGGCTTCAAAGTGTGTCTGCTCCTGAAAGGCATCCCAGGTCGCTTCGAATAGCTGGATAAGATCGCCCGACGAAACCACTTCACAACCGCATGCTCGTACCAGTTCCACCGTCCCGGCATCGACCCGGCTGACGTACGGATTGGCGTTACGCGGGCTGTACTCCAAGGCCACCCGTCGCATTCCCCCGAGCAATTGTCCCACCCCATGCTCCAGTTCCTGCCAACGACGGTAGACTAGCCGGCTCCCTGGCAATGAATCCAGTGCCCAGGGCTCAATCGCATGCACCAGTTTCCGCGGTTCCCCGCGGGCCGGAATCAGATAAAACCAGCGACGCGATAATTTCTTCTCTTCCAGCCCCAGCAACCGTTGGGCCAACTGATTCAGACCCCGAAAATCGTATAGTAACCACCCATCGCATTCAAATTCCTGCAAAGCTGTCTGAATCGCCGGCACGTCGATCATCGCTATTGACCTCGTACGACAAATAGCCCGAGGTAGATCTTACCGCTTCCCTTGTAGCTGTCCGCCTCGAACGCCCAATGCCACGGCTAACATTTTCCCAGTCGGCCCATTATCCTTAGGTGAACCAGGGAGTCAACCAACTCCTGGTACAAGCACCTGCAAGACGATAATTCCGGGTCATTCTGCGATTGTCCGGGGCGTCGCGGCTTGTACCGCTGCTTTTGAACGCCGGTCCATCGTAGGCCTGGCGGTCGGGCACATGACCGCGGCTCTTCTACCTCGTTGCCAACAATCCTCTTAATGTTCCAGAGCGGCACGCAACGTATAAGCAGTACTCCTGCCCATCAATCGCTCATTTTGCCATAATCAGCAACAGAACAGTCCCGATGTTCGATGGGGGTCATGCCAGGCAAGGCCCGCTTCCTCATGCTTGTTGCCTTCCTGTGGTTTGGAACCGTTCCGTGATCTGAGCGACCAAACAGACGTGTAGCGGAAGTGACGCAACAGCAACGCAGTGGGCCCCGTTCACGACGATCTTGAGTCTGACCAGACAATCCCTCGCCACGCGGTCGGCGATACTGAACCGAACTGGTACAGGTCGGTATAAAGTGAAAGGGGCTCAGGCCAGATAGTAGCGGTCACAAATGCCTTAGGATGCTTCTATAGTGGAAAACGGAAGGGATGGGGGGGGTCGTGAACGAAGTGGACCTGAAATCAGACCTGTGCCAGGTAGCGATTGAGTACGGCTTGTTCAAGGACTGGCAACCGGCTTGTCGGGCCGAGCGGTCCGGTAGCCAGTTGATTCAACCAATTAATAACGCTTCGTTGCGCGTGCTGTAGGACTCAGAGTTGCAGGGTGCTTGAGGGTGAGTGGAGTTCAGGTGGGGGAACGTATGGGCGGAACACAGGTGCAGAGTGTCTGGCGGACCATTCTGGCCGGTGGAGTGGTTATGGTCTGTTGGGGCAGTGGGCCGATGGCCGTTCTGGGGGTAGAGCCAGGGGAGTTGAAGCCGGGATTGGTGGCGGTTTATGAGGAAGCCGGAGATGCGGGGAAGGGGACCACGCCTTACAGCGTGAGCCGATTGGAAAGCACCGTGGCACTCCTGTTAGAGAGTGGTGAGACGGTGCATCCCCGGCTGGCAGGACTGAGAAGTGCTCGATGGGTGGGGTATGTCAACGTCGTGCGGGGTGGTTCTCATCGCTTCAGTGCAACCATTCGACGGGGCGTAGTGGTGGTGCGGGTGGGCGAGCAAGAGGTATTGCGCGGTCAGACGGGTGATGACGAGGTTGTCATCCGTGGTCCGGAGGTGACGTTGGCCGGTGGCGTGCATCGCTTTGAAGCGGTCTGGACTTGTGACGGGCCACCACCGACGCGTTGCACCTTGTGGTGGGAAGGGCCCGGGTTCATCCGCGAGCCGCTCAACGGGCATTATCTGGGTCACCTGCCGGCGCAACGCCCCGCTCAGTTTCTTGACGACGTTCAGCGGGAACATGGACGGTTTCTGTTCGAAGAACTAGCCTGCATCCGGTGTCACCGACCGGCGGGAGCAACGGAAAAGGGGCATCAAGCTGGCTCAGGGGAAGGGGGAACGGCCCGGTCACGTAAAGCCGCGTTACTAGCTCAGTCGCTGGCCGACCGCCCCGGACCCAAACTGACCAACCTGGGACAGCGTGTCTACCCGGGCTGGCTGGATGCCTGGCTAGCCGATCCGCAGAAATTGCGCCCGCAGGCGACCATGCCCCGCTTGTTTTCCGCCGACGCCGTGGGCCAGGCCGAACGCTATGCGATCGTCCATTTCTTCCTGCACGCTACGCAGCAACCGCTTGCGGTGTTCCGGCCGCCGTTACTGCCTAACTCGGAATGGAAGCAAAGCGTTGCCCGCGGTCGGACGCTTTTTTACGTAACCGGTTGCGCAGCATGTCACCAGCAGAACCCGGCAGCCCACCAGGTGGAGGAGGAAGAAGGGGCCCGGCCACCTCTGCAGCCAGAAGACTCTCTTTATGGCCTGGGCACTTCTCAAGGTCCCACAAGCACCTATCTGCTAGGAGCTTTGGGTAGCAAGACCCGACCGGAAGTGCTGGCGGCCTATCTGCGCGATCCGCATGCCCTTCATCCCGGTGGACGTATGCCGCAGATGGCTTTATCCTCACAGGAGGCGACAGATCTGGCCCGTTACCTGTGTCAGACGGTGGATGAGACAATTACCAGCACTGAGCCCGCGGTTCCTGCCGTGGCTCCTCAGGAGCTGTTTGCCCGCCATAAGGTGAGCCTACCGGCAGGCTGGGCGCAATGGCCGCAACAGCGACAATGGCTCGCTGCTGGAGAGATGCTACTGACAGTCAAGGGCTGTGTGCACTGCCATGAAATCGACGTAGCGGGCAAGCGGTTGAGTGCCCCGTCTGTGATGCCTTCGCTGGAACAGGTGTTAGCAGCGGACAAGGGGAAAGGCTGCTTGCGTGAGGGACAAAACAGCGGGCAGGGTCCGCATTACACCCTGAGTGCCGGTCAGCGTCAGGCGTTGCAGCGGTTTTTGCAGGACGGCTGGCTGGTGACAGGGAGGCCGGCACCGGCTTATACCGCCCGGGTAACGCTCCGTCGCCTTGGTTGTCTGAACTGCCACGGGCGGGACGGAGAAGGAGGAATTCCCAGTGCCCTGGCGGAACAGATGCGGTTGCTGGAGAAGGTGGAAAACGCCGATGACGTCCGGCCACCGGTGCTGACGGGAATCGGTCACAAAGCGCGGCGGAGCTGGCTGCAGGCAGTGCTGCTACAGGGTCAGCGGGCCCGGCCCTGGATGCAACTGCGGATGCCGCAGTATGGTCCGGCACACGTGGCAGGGTTGCCCGAGGCCTTGCCACGCCTGGAAGGGATGCCCCCCGACGACACTGTGCATCGTGTGCCCGTAGACACCCAGAAAGTGGCCGCTGGCCGGCTCTTGATCGGCAAGGAGGGGCTGGGCTGCATCTCCTGTCATG
Organism: Gemmataceae bacterium; assembly: GCA_025055795.1. Taxonomy (GTDB): domain Bacteria; phylum Planctomycetota; class Planctomycetia; order Gemmatales; family Gemmataceae; genus Thermogemmata. The sequence goes on along the minus strand of JANWVV010000009.1, from coordinate 99,303 downwards.
ACATTAGCGGTATCGCCAATCCCGGCACTCGCGGACCGGACCTGGCCACCATCCAGCAGCGGGTACGCTACGAATGGTACGAACGCTGGTTGCATCAGCCATTGCGACTGGCACCAGGAACACGCATGCCACAGGCGTTTGTTGATGGCCAGGCCATGTTGAAGACAGTGCTGAAAGGTCAGCCGCAGGCCCAGGCGGAGGCCATGTGGGCTTACCTGTCCTTGGGACCAGGACTACCCCTGCCGGATGGACTGGAACCGCCCAGGGGATTGATTCTGACCGTCCGACAGCGGCCCGAGTTGCTGCGTACCTTCCTGCCCGAAGTGGGACCTCGCTCCATTGCCGTCGGATATCCCCAAGGGATCCACTTTGCCTTCGACGCGGAGCAATGCCGGCTGGCCTACGCCTGGAGCGGAAACTTTCTGGACGTGTCCCCCGTCTGGCATAACCGAGGGGGTGCCCCTGCCCGTATACTGGGGAGCAAATTCTGGACCAGTCCGCCGGTGCATCCGTGGGGCTGGACGTCGGCCCCTGCCCCACCCCCCGATTTCGGCCGTCGCCAGCAGGATCCGGCCTGGGGTACGCCCCTGCCCCACGAACCGCCGCGGCTCTATACCGGTCCCCGCTACGTCCGGTTTGAAGGATACACCCTCGACCAGCAGGGCCGACCGGTCTTCCGCTACACAGTGGCGGCCGAAACCGCCGTCAAGGGCGATCCGCGGCTGATGGTGCAGGAAACCGTCGGGCCATTGCGCTCCGTCGCCGCCTCGGGACTGGTACGACAGTTCCAATGGGAGGCACCGCCCCAGGCTACCCTCTGGTTCCTGGTCGGTAGTGCCAGCAGTCCGCCTCGGATTATGGATCTGGCCACCGGTCGCATCCGCAATTGGGACGTTGTCGGCATGGGTGAAGAGCTGGCCGCTGCCGGTCAGCGTCTGCTACTGACGTCCAGCAATGGGAGCCTGGTGGTTGCGGAACTGGAGCAGGCGCCGCTGGGCACACGCTGGCGTTGGGTATCCCGGGGGACAGGCGGAGATCTGCTCATCCGCTTTGCTCCACCCCAGCAAGAGGGACGACACAGCGACCGGGCTACGCTGCGGATCTGGAGCCTGCCCCGTGACGAAGAGGCCTTGATCCGCGATCTGGACAAATGATAGATCACAGTCCGGGTTTTACTGCAGTCCGGCGTCCTGGGTCTGTGCTTTCCGGACGGGCTGTCGCCATTTCCAGGATCATTCCCATGAGCCAGTCGTCACCCGTTGTCCCTCTGGGACCTGGGGGGATGGATCGGGCACGCCTTGGACTGATTGCTGTGGTTGCCGGTTGCCTCGGGGCAGCTCTGGTGTTGCCCCAGGCGCCCCGGTGCCGTGCCGCTTTGGGCCTAGTTGCGTTCCTGGGATTGGCCGCTGCTTGTTCCCGCCAATTCCGTGCCATTCAGTGGCGTCCCATAGTGGGTGGACTACTCCTGCAGGTGCTCCTGGCCCTTCTCATCCTGCGTGTGCCTGCTGTGTATAATTTCTTCGTGGCCGTTAGTGCATCTATCCGCAAGTTCATCGATTTTTCTGATGCCGGAGCGGCGTTCGTATTTGGTCCGCTAGTCCAGGCCGAACAGCTCGAAAAGGGATTAGGGCTGCAGCCAGGCGGTGGCTTCATCTTTGTGGTCAAGGCCTTGCCGGCCGTCATCTTTGTCTCGTCCTTTTTCACGGTTCTCTATCATCTGGGGTTGCTGCAGGCCGTTGTTCGCGGATTTGCCTGGGTGATGGTGCGTTTGATGGGCACCAGCGGGGCGGAAAGTCTGAGTGCCACGGCTAACGTCTTTATGGGCCAGACGGAAGCACCATTGATTGTACGACCGTACATCGCCGCGATGACCCGCTCCGAATTGCTAGCCCTGATGATTGGCGGCATGGCGACGATCGCCGGCGGTGTGATGGTAGCCTACATTGCCATGCTGGACAAAATCGGCATGGGCCATCAGGCGTATGCTCTGCTGGCCACCAGCGTGATGGCAGCTCCTTGTGGCCTGTACCTGGCCAAGATTCTCGTGCCGGAAACGGAAGAGCCGCTGACCCGCGGTCAGGTTCGCGCTAATGTGGAACAAACGCATGTCAACGTCATCGACGCCGCGGCTGAAGGGGCTAGCCAGGGCATGAAACTGGTACTTAACATCACCGCCATGCTGATTGCCTTTATCGCATTCGTCACCCTGATCAACCACTTGCTGGCTCGCATCGACGAGTGGTTGGGGTTGCAGCAGGCTCTGGGTTGGTCCGCACCCCTAAGCCTGGAACGGATCCTGGCCTGGGTGTTCTACCCGGTGGCCCTGTTAATGGGCGTGCCGGCAGTCGATGCCGCTGCCGCTGGGGAGCTGCTGGGTACTAAGCTTGTGCTCAACGAGTTTGTTGCCTACGTTCTTTTAGCCGAAAAGTACCAGGGACAACTGCAGCCCCGGACCGTAGCTCTACTGGCTTTTGCCCTGACCAGTTTTGCCAATTTCGCCTCGATCGGCATCCAATTGGGGGGGATTGGAAGCATGGCCCCCACCCGTCGGGGCGATCTGGCCCGGCTAGGATGGCTCGCCCTGCTCGGCGGATTCCTGGCTACGTTGATCAACACCGCTTGGGCGGCGCTCCTGCTACCGGCTGACGACTGAGACCAGGGAGATAGCAGCGTAGTTCAGCAGGAAATCGTTGGTCCGCTCACCCACCGACAACAGTCCACCAGAATTTCGGGCGCACTGCTAAGGTTTGGGTCATTCGGTTGGTAGGACGCCACCGCGGGTGGATCGGCAGAAGGGTGGCCTGTGATACCGGTCGGCCAAGTAATTCAGGGGCGTTGGGAGTGTGGGGGAGCAGCGGGCCAGTACTTGACCGCGCCGTCCCGAGTGAACGAAAGCAATGCGGTAGCACCAGGAAGAAACTGTAGACGGATGATGCGTTCGGTATGTCCAGTCAGGCGGGCCCGTTCCTGACCGGTTTGGGGATCGCTCAGCACAACAACGCGGTCGTCACCGCCGCTAGCCAAGGTGCGTCCGTTGGGACTGAAAGCCAGGGCATAAACGGCACCGTTGTGACCGGTTATATCGGCTTGCCGGTGCAACTGAGCGGGAAGCTGAGCCGCTGGGGGATGCCACTGCCACACCTGCACGCCATTGGAATGAGCCACAGCCAGCCATTGGCCGTGCTGTCCGCCCCAGGCCAGAGCCAATACTTGTGACGGAGCCGTACAACGGGCCTGGATCTGACCGGTCAGATCCACGATCAGAACCTCCCTGCCGATAGCCAAGGCCAGGTAGCGTCCTGTAGGGTCGAATTGGCAATCCTTGGCGAGTTGCTGGGGCGTAGGGTAGATCAGCCGCGGAGGTTCGGGCGAGGGTTTTGGCATCTCCAGGGCTTCCCGGGACGGCATTTTCCACAGCCACAGGCCCTGGATATTCAACAGAGCCACCTGTCGGCTGGGGGCATGCTCTACCAGGGCGTAGGCAGCGTGAGGGAGTTGTAACAGCGGTTGGGGGAGTATCTGGTAGTAAGGCTCAATGCGGTTGCGAGCTGGCACACGACGCCATAACCACAATTGCCCACCGACTTTCCCGGTATCACCCGAGGCGAGTATCAGCCGGTCGTCAGCACTGACAAGCAGGGAACGCCACTGCAGCTTTCCCGGCAGGCGATCTATCGGCAAGGGAACAAGACGGAAGTGGGCCTGCGGATAACGGGGCCACCAGCCGGCCATCAAATAATCAGTGGGTTCCCCCAGACTGCCCCCAGGTGCGAAAAGTACCACTCGCCCATCGCTGCTAGCGGCAGCCGCTGCGGCACTATCGCTGAGCGACAACTCGGCGTTATAGCAACGTAACGGTTGGGTACGCCAGACGCGGATCGTGCCGTCAGTGCTTGTCGATAGCAGGTGGGTCCGGTCGGGGTGAAAGCCAACGGTCAGGATCAGTTGACTATGGCCTAGTAGCACGCTCAGTTCCTGACCCCGCATGTCCCACAGGCGGACGGTACGGTCGAAACCTCCGGAGGCCAGCCATTCGCCATCCTGGCTGAAGGCCAGGGAATAAACGGCCGCGGTATGGCCACTGAAACGACGGATGATAGGCAAAGCCGATTGCCACAATATCAGGCGGATTATGGGGGTACCATCCGCAACGGCCAGGGTACGGCCATCTGGCGAAAGGGCCACCGCCCGAATGGGGGCGTTGAGCTGATCGCTACTCCAGAGCAAGCGATTGCCTTGTGCCGTCCAGATGCGGGCATGGCCATCGCTGCCACCACTAACCAATAACGAGCTTTCCCTAGCGAAAGACAGGCAAGTGACGCCGTCAAGGGAGGGTTGAGCGGCGTCAGGAGGGGCAGCCGGGACCAGGTGGGCGGGCAGGGGGACGTCGAACAGGGGCCTGAGGGGACCGCGAGGGGGTGGAGCCAGGGGAGCCAAGGCCAGTCCGCCGATCAGAGCGGCCCGGGGCATCGCTTGGCGACGATCGGCCAGCACCGGCGGTACAGGCAGAACGGCTGCCAGGTCCCACCACTGCAGGGTACCATCGGTGGCTCCCGTGACGAGATAACGGCCGTCGGGACTGACCGCCAGGGCGGAGATCCCCGCTTCGCCATGGGCCTGAAGCACTTCCCGGTACGGCCGGTGCAGGCGCATCGGGCGCACCAACGGTCGCAGCGGCGGCAGGAACTCTACGGACCGGCGCGCCTCCTGAAGCAAGGCCAACGGCAGCTCCCAGAGGCGCAAGGCTCCGTCCCCGGCGCCTGCGGTAATCAGCAGGGTTTCGTCGGGGCTGAAAGCCAGGGCACTGATGCGTCCTGCGTGGGCTTGTCCGGCCATCCAGGTCTGACCGGTGCGTGGGTCCCACAAGCGGATCTGACCGGTATCATCAGCGCTGGCAATGAAACTACCCTTGGGAGACCAGACCGCTGTCCGAATGATGGCGGGGGGCGTGAGTCGGTCGGAATGGTGCTGGTACACCAGGTGTTGTCGTTGACACAGTTGTTGCAAGTAGGCCCAGGTGAAGTCACGCAAGTCGACCGGGCAGCGCTGCTGATCATCAAGCAGGTACAGGGCACGGGTTGGATCATGCTCGGCCACGGTCGCAATCTGCATCAATTGCAGGGCATAGCTGGAGCGCCGCCGTTCTTCAATTTCGCGTTGCAGGCGGGCGTTAGTTTGTTCCGCTTCCTGACGGCGGCGTTCGTTTTCCTGGGCGAGGGCTTCGGCTTGCTGGCGGGCTGCAGCTTCGTCCAAGCGGGCCTGTCGGGCGGCTGCGGCTTCCGCTTCCCGTTGCCGCACGGCGGCACGTACCTGCAGATAGGCGGTGGTCAGGCCGATGAGTAGTACCAGCACCGTGGTCAGGCTGGCCGCGGCCAGTACGCTCCAGACGGGATGGCGTCGGATCCAGCGTCCGAGGCGTTCCCGGCCGGAAAGCGGTCGGGCGCTAATCGGTTCGCCCTCCAGGAATCGTCGCAGGTCCTGAGCCAGGGCGGACGCGGTCGGATAACGCCGCGAAGGCTGCTTTTCCAGACATTTCAGACAGATGGTTTCCAAATCGGCGGGGAGACCAGGGACTAGACGGCGGGGGGGAACGGGTTCGTCGTGCAGAACCTGCAGGATGGTCTCCAGGGGTGTTTCGCCTAGAAACGGCGGTCGACCTGTCAGCAATTCGTAGAGGATGGCTCCCAGGGCGTAGATGTCGACGGCCGGGCCGATGTCACGGATCCGCCCGGCTGCCTGTTCAGGGGCGATGTAGCTGGGGGTGCCCATGACCGCTCCGCTACGCGTGCCCCCGGTTTGCGCTTCTTCCAGACGTTTAGCTAGTCCGAAGTCTGTTACCTTCGGTTCAAGTTGACGGGGCAGGCACCAGGGGACTGTCTCACGGGGCGAATGGCTAGCAGTCGCGGGCAGGGCCGCGGTGTCGCTTTGGGCAACAGGGACTCGCCGCAGTAACACGTTGGCCGGTTTCAGATCCCGGTGGATCACCCCCTGTTGGTGGGCGTAATCGACCGCTTGGGCCAGCAGCAGGGTTAGTTCAGCGGCCAGGTGAGCCGGCCAGGGGCCATGCTGGAGATGGGTGGCCAGGTTGCCCCCCTCGACGTATTCCAAGGCCAGGTAAAGATGGCCCCCCGCTTCGCCAATCTCATAAATTTGGACGATGTACGGATGTTGTAACGCCGCAACCGCTTCAGCTTCCCGGCGGAAGCGAGCACGGGTGTCGGCATCGGCATGCGCCCCGGCCAGAATCATTTTCAAGGCCACCACCCGGTTCAGGCTCAATTGCCGGGCCTTGTACACCACTCCCATGCCGCCCCGTCCGACTTCGCCCAGGATCTCGTAGCCGGGTATCTGAGGCAGTGTCGCGGCTGTGGCCGGACCACTGGTGGAAACCGCCTGTTCTTCTGGACCTTGGGGAAACAGTTGTACTAGGCTGTCGCCCGTACCTTGCGACGGGTTCCGGATGGCGGCTTCCTCACTCGGTTCCGCGGGACGGTCGACGATGACCGCTTCATCAAGGCTAATGCCGTCCGTCGTTACATACACCGACTGCTGCTGGACCCATCGCAGTTGCCGGACGGGAAGGGTCTGCGTGGGGGATTTGCCCACAGGGTCCATCTGGGCCACCGGAGCCGCCAGGACGACAGGCTCGGCGGGGGGGAAGACCGTCTGCTCGGTCAGTGAGACTTCCGTGGCCAGCGGTTCCCACTGGGACGATCCACAAACGGGGCACAGACGGGGAGCCGCACCCTCGGACGGCATCCACCAGACATGGCCTGCTCCACAGCGATACCGTTGCCTCATGGCTGCCTCTCACCCGCGCCGGCCCGTAGCCTCATTATCTCGCTGGCCGAAAAAGCTACAAGCGGGGTTGATTCCTGAGCCTCCGTCGCGTTCGACATAACTTTCCTGCCGTCCAACTAGTTAAGAAATTGCCCGTGCCGAGCTGTTTTACGGTTGCCGTTCAGCCTTCGATGGCGGCCTGCCGGTAATTTCACTGGCTGCTTCTATCCCCCTTGGAGTGCGTAGCCGTCCAAAAATTGGTCACCTGCCTGGTCGATTGATCTGGAGCTGCAGGCAACAATCTGCTAAATAGCGGGTTGTTGTTGCATTTACGAATAAGGACGCCAGACCATGACCCGAGCCAACAGCTCCGGGGTGCACCCCACCGCTGTGGTGGGACCGGATGTCATTGTGGAGGAAGGGGTACGGATTGGTCCGTATGCCGTCGTGGACGGTCCGGTGGTCATCGGGGCAGGGACCGTTATCGGACCGTACGTACATTTGCTGGGCCCTTTGACGATTGGCCGGAATAACCAGATTGGCACCGGTTGTGTCCTAGGCGGGGCGCCCCAGCATCTGGGCTACCGGGGTGAAGCGACACAGATTATCATCGGTGACGACAACGTGTTCCGCGAGCATGTGACCGTCCACCGGGCCTTGGCTGCGGGCACCGGGGCCGGTAGTGGTCTCACCCGGATCGGACATCGCAATCTGTTCATGGTGGGGAGTCACGTTGCCCATGACTGCACCATTGGCAACGACTGTATCCTGGCCAATGGGGCGTTGCTGGCCGGTCACGTTACCTTGGCCGACCGCGTTCTGATCAGCGGCAATTGCGCTGTTCATCAGTATTGTCGCGTTGGTCGCCTGGCCTTGCTCAGTGGAGTATCGGCGGTCAGTCAGGACATTCCCCCCTTCTGGATCATGCAACGGCATAACGAGGTGTGTGGTGTCAATGTCATCGGCATGCGTCGGGCTGGTCTGTCGACCGCCGAGATTCAGGCCGTCCGCCGCTTGTTTGCCTGGATTTATCGCCAGCGTCTGCCCCTGCCTCAGGTGTTGGAACAAGCCGCACCGCTGGCGGCGGACTATCCGGCCGTTCACGAAGTGGTGGAATTTATTCGCTCCTCGTCCCGGGGCATCCCGGGGGCCCATCGCTACCGAGGCAGCAGCGACGAGCAAACAGACGCCTCGCGTCCGGCTGCCTGACCTGCTTGTCGGGAACCCCGATTGGACCGCTCCGTCGCTTTCCTCAGGCTGTTTTCGTTCCAGCAGGCAACGGGCGGATGAGCCGAACCCCCATTATTCTGCTGGCGCTAATTAACCCTCGCCGGAGGGGATCGGCTGCTCCGGCAGGTCGTGGCTCACCTGCTTGCCAGTAGAACAGGGGGACTTCTAATATTAAGACGATTGGAACAGCGTGATCGATGCCCCCTGTGGGGCATTTTGTGCTTTGTGGAAAGGTCATACACGCTGTCGTCGGTGATGCAAGTAGCTCTGACGGACGGAGTTAGATTTAACCTGTGAACCAAGCCAGGGAGGCGGCCGGTCCAACACTCCGCCGCAGGCACAGGGACGACTGATCGTGTACAACATCCGACCGTGGGGAGGCGAGGGGCCACCGTACGACAGGAGGAAACGCCATGCAAACGATTGCTACTCTCAAAGCCACACCGCGACCAGTACGGGGAACGCGAGCGGCACGCAAGCTCCGCCAGCAGGGTCTGGTTCCGGCGATCATCTACGGACACAACCAACCTAACCAGGCTGTGGCCATTTCGCGCCACGACATCGACCATATCGTACGCGTGCAGCACTCCCGCATGATCACCTTGGATCTGGATGGTCAGCAGGAAACGGTGCTGATCCGCGAGGTCCAATGGGACGTTTTTGGCCGGGAAATCATTCACGTGGATTTTCAACGCAAATCGGCGGAAGAAAAGGTGCGTGTGGTCGTACCGATTGAACTGCGTAATAGTCCCAAGCAAGCGGGGGGCGCTGTGCTGGATCAGCCTTTGCATACCGTGCACGTCGAGTGCCCCCTTGGCGTCATCCCGGAGGCTATCCGGGTGGACATTACCAACCTAAGCGTGGGTCACCCCATCCAGGTCAAGGACCTGCCCGTGCCGACAGGGGTACGAATCCTGGAGCCGCCGGAAGCGGTGGTGGTTCAATTGAAGGTACCGGGCGCCGCTGCCGAGGCTGCGGCTGCACCGCCGGGCGAAACCCCGACAGCTCCGGAAGTCATCAAGAAGGAACGCAAGACCGAAGAGACCGAAGGGGACAAATAACGTCGGTTCACTTATGGCGGCGTTCCCCGCTGACCAGAGGTCTCTCAACCGTCCTCTGTACGCTCTGTCCTTGACTCCGTGGCCGCTGCTGTTTACTTGTGCTCCTCGTCGCGATAGCTACGTCTTTCCCTGGACGGGGGAGCAGACCAATCCCGCGGTCCAGTCGCTACGATTTGTGTATACTCTCCCGTTCTGTCATCGAATCCGCCCTTTTGGTGGCGGGACAGAGTGTGCGGAGCATTGGCCAGTTGGTCATTCCATGCGTCATCCTCTGGCCAGTTAGCGGATCCAGCTCGTCAAAGCAAGGTTTAGAGCGGAAAAAGAGGGGCCCGCTAATATGAAAGTCGTTGTCGGATTGGGTAACCCGGGTAGCCGCTATGCGGGCACCCGCCACAACGTGGGTTTTGACGTTGTGGACACCTTAGCTCGTAGCCCCCACGTATCTCCCTTTCGGGACAAGTTTGATGCTCTGGTGGCCGAGTACCGCCTGGATGGCGAGGTACTACTCCTCGTCAAGCCGCAAACGTTCATGAACTTGAGTGGCCGGGCGGTCCGAGCGGTTCTGGATTTCTACAAGCTGTCGCCCCAACACCTGCTGGTTGTCTGCGACGACATCAATCTGCCTTTGGGCAAACTCCGGTTGCGGCCTCGGGGTAGCCCAGGCGGACACAACGGCTTACGAGATATCCAGCAGCATCTGGGTACGGAGGATTACCCACGCTTGCGTATCGGGGTAGGGGCCCCCCGTCCCGGCGAAGCCGTCGATTATGTCCTGGGACGCTTCACTGCCAGTGAGCAGCCGGTTATAGCCGCGGCGCTATCCCGGGCAGCCCTAGCGGTAGAATGCTGGGCGGTGCAAGGGCTCGAAGCGGCCATGAATCGCTTCAACGCCCCGGACAAACCGACGCATTCCTCGGCCAATAAGGCCCCGCGGCCAGCTTTACCGCCAACTGGTCCATCGGACATCCAGACCGCTCCGCCGCTTGCCGATACCCGTACGCTTGCTGGAGCGACACCCCTGGCTCCGATTGTGGTAGAGGAAGGGACCGATACGCCGGCTTCCGCTGTTCAAGCCCCCTCAGCTACGGCGACTTCTCCCGTTCCTCCGCCAGGCCAGGAGGAATCGACATCCCCCCCTGACCATTCTGGTTCTTCCTGATAAAATCAGACTTTCCGAAGTACTTTTGAACCGGTGGCTCCTCTTCCTATGGGGAAAGAAGAGGTCAACGACGGGGACGACACCGCCTGGAGGAAGTGGCCCGGTCTGCTTCGGTTTTGCTGACTGGGCAACGGCGAAGTCCCTCTTGGGGGATGACCGGGAAGGTGGCCCCAGTTGTTGGAGCCAGAGTTACCGACTGCCTTTGCGGCAGTCTCCCTGGAGGCACGATCTGCTATGCCTGTTAACACGTACGAGACGATGCTGCTGCTGGATCCAAGCAAGGTGAATGCCGATAGCGAAGGTGTTATCAAGCAGCTCCATGCCCTGTGGGAACGTCACGAGGCCACAATTCTGATCAGCCGTCCCTGGGATTACAACCACAGGTTGGCCTATCCCATCCGCAAGCTGAAAAAAGGGGCCTATCATGTGATCTACTACCAACAGGATAGTCAGAAGCAGCGGGAACTGGATCGCGACATTAAGTTGCAGGAAGGGCTGGTATTGCGGCATCTGACCCTTCGGCTGCACCCGAAATGGGTCGACGTTATGCTGAGCGTGGCCCGTGAAGACCAGTCGACGGCGTTTGCTCTGCGTGGCATGCGTGAGGACCTGCCTTTGGGCGATGACACCCCACCGACCTCTGCTGCAGAGGGGGCAGCCGCTACGGAAGTGGCATCCCCGCCGCCAGCGACGACGACCCGTCGCGCACGCCGTGCCGCCGAGGAAACGGACAAACCGCAATAAGTTGCTTCCTCTGCACAGCGGTGATCACATCCCCAAACATTCTATGGGAAATTCAACGATTGGTCTTTTCGAACCGCCAGAAACAAAGCAGCCTGCATTCCCTGCACACTTGGCAACTCTAGCTGATCCCCCGGTCTTTTCTGTAGTAACTGTCTCAACTAGTAATGGTTGGCCCGTCGACACTAGACGCAAACAGGAGCCGACACCAATACCCCTGGGGGAGTAGGCATGGTCCGAGCATCGAAATTTTTTTCACTACCGACCTTGCGATCAGTTACCTGGTGTGGAATAGTGGTGATGAGGATGTGGCCTCTCCCTGTTCCCGATGCCTGACCGTTTCCCGATGCCGAGGCCCATCCGAAAGGAGGTCGCACATGGCGACGCTAAACAAAGTGATGCTGATTGGCCGGTTGACCGACAATCCGGAGCCGCCCCGTACCCTGCCGAGTGGTAATACGGTGATCAAATTCCGCTTTGCCGTGGGGCGGAGCCGCAAAAACCCGCAGACGGGCCAGTGGGAAAGCGATCCCAATCCGCTGTACATCGATTGTGAAGCCTACAGCCGGCCAGATAACCGCCGCAATCTGCCGGAACTGATCTACCAATTTGCCCGTAAGGGAGATCCGTTGTACATCGAGGGGCGGTTGCAACTGGATCAATGGGAAGACAAAAACGGTGGCGGCAAACGCTTCAAACATAAAGTGGTCGTCGAAAGTATCGAATTTCTGGGTAGTCGCAATCCGGAAAACGGTGCGGCTGTCCCCCAACGGGCCGCTGCTGCCCGCCCTGTTGCTCCGCCACCAGCAGACGAACTGGCAGACTCCTACGGCAACGAGACCGCTGCCTCCTCCACCTCGGCTGACGACGATCCCATCCCCTTCTGAAAGGATTTGTCCTCGCAGCAATTGGGATCGGTCAATTCCCGAGGGCTGGCAAAGACGGGTAACCGTCGGGTACGCACCGCTCTGACCCCGAAAACCGGGTATGTCCTTTCCTTTCCCGTCAATCAGCATGGGAAATCCGATCTTTTTTCACGTCCCCCGCGGACAATCCGGTGTGTGATCGCTAACATGACAGTTCCCGATGGTGAAACGTCACTCGGGGTGTGCCGCTGTGCGACTGAGTGAGCCGGTTACGCGGACCGGGGACCCGATGGCCCTTGCCTGCAGAGGGGTATTGCTATGGCCAAAAAAACGTCTGCTTCTTCTGCTCCTACTAGTGCAACGGCTTCGACTGCGGCGACCCGCCGCCTGCCCAAAAAGAAAGTCAAAAAGCGGCAACAGGTTAAAAAGGATGCCCACGGCAACGTGTTTGTCATTTTGGTGCAAGACATTCCCCATTTGGGACGACAAGGCGAGGTCGTCCGTGTTCGTCCTGGTTATGCGCGTAACTATCTGTTCCCTTATGGCCTGGCCGTGGCGCCGACCGAGGAGAATCTCCGCCGCCTCGAGCAATACAAAATCCAGATCCAGAAAGCTCGCGAGGCCAAAATTGCAGACCTCAAAGTGCTGGCCGAGCAACTCTCCCGCCTGCCGGTTATTACCATCGAAGCCAACGCCAACGAGGAAGGCCACCTGTATGGCTCAATCGGACCTGTCGAAATCAGCAAGTATCTCAAAGGCAAAAACCTCATGGTCGAGCCGGACATGATCCGCATGGAGCAGCACATCAAGGAAGCCAACACTATTGTGGAAGTGCCCGTGCACTTGGGGTATTCGATCGAGGCTCGGATTCAGGTAGCGGTCATCGCGGCCACCCGTCGCTGAACACCGTTCCCCTGGCAGGACTGAAGTCTCACCCTATCAAAGCCTTGGGTGGAGAAGGACGAAATTTCACTAGCCGCTGCAGCTTTGTCTGGAGCAAAACCGCGGCACTGTTCCGTCGACCACCAACGGAGTTGACCAATCACGCTCGGCCCTTTGAGGAGCATTCTCTTCAGTGCCGTTGACACGGTGGGGTTAAAGCTCCCTGTCACCGGTTTCCGGTGCGACACCATTTTGTCTGATTTTGGATCGATGGGGATCCCTGAAAACAAGCAGTTTACCGCTCTGCGGGGGATAAACCCGGCTGGGACGCCGCCTCCGGTAGCGGGGTTCCCCTTACCAATTGAAAAACCTGGACGAGAAATTCGTAGGTGAACTGTTCGATGCCCTCGGCATTGCTTTCACGATTTCCCGCCACGTTGAGCACGAAGATGTTATTGTCAACCAGCCAGCGGTAGACTTCTTCTGGGGTTACCTTGTTGGGGGAGCGAGGCGACTGGGGATAAGGGACTTTGAGCAAGGGCCGGTTTAACTCTTCGGCATAGCGGATTGTGGCGGCTACGCCATCGGCATTCCAGCGGCGGGCAATGCAGAGAGTGCCTCGGGCAAACTCGACGTTCCGACGGGTACGTTTGTTGTATTCGCTGGTGGATAGAGCAAACATGCCGTAGAGTCGTTCATATTCGGGTCGGGGGCCGTCCTCAGTGAGGAATCCCTTGGGCATCCACCCGCCGGTGGGAATGCCGCAGGCCTTGGCGGCCTTCAGTCCGCCGATGTCTGCTCCGGTCTGGCCCCCGGAAATGACCCGCTTCAATTCAAAAGCCGCCATGACACGTCCCCCCATCGCTTCTGACCCCTCTGCCCGCCCACGCCCCGCACCTTATAGATGGTGGTTCCCCTTCGTTCATTCTACAGATTGTGCCAGAACATTGCCCGGTTTTGCAAATTCTCACACAAATATGACATTATCTGATAAACCGAGGACGCAGTTGTGTTTGACGCCAATTTGTCTGTTGGCTTGACTCCAGCCGCAGGCAGTTGATTCGAGGTCTGTATGGACGCCACGAACAGTCCGGACGGTGACGATAAATCACCAGATAATTTGTGCTGGTGGACGCCTTTAGCCGGGGGACAAACAGAGCAAAATCGGTAGAAAAAACTCTTGCCATCCAGCCATAGTGGGCATATAGTATGTGTTGACAACGGGGACGTAGCTCAATTGGTTAGAGTACCGGACTGTCGATCCGGTGGTTGCGGGTTCGAGTCCCGTCGTCCTCGCTCAAGCACCGCGATGCCGACCGAGGCAAATCAACGCAAATCCCTCGCATTCCAAGCACTTGCGACGAATTGTCCGATATCCTGATCACAGAGTCAGTAGTGCAAGTTTGTGCAAACAAATGCGGCCGAATGTCCCCCGTCACTGCATCCGGCACTGCATCCGGCACTGCATCCGAAACGGCACGTAGACAGGGGAGGGGTACTTGCTGCTTGACCTGTTCCTGACACCGCTAGAGCCCTAAGGGGTTGCCTTTTCAAGTCTGCTTTGCCTCTAGCTCTGAGGTGCTCAACGCAGGATGGGGTTAGGACCGAGCTCGGCCGGGTGCGGTTGTTTGCCTGGTCCCAGCTCTGACGTGCTCGAGGCAGTGCCTGCGCATTGGTCACGGTCCCTCGATGACAATTCCTCAATAATCCAAGCAAAAAATTAGCCCAGGAACTGGGCGTGTTGTTAATAACCCACAGACAAACTGGTCACTTCTATCTTTTGGAAGGAGAATCCGTCGCATTCTCGCCTTTGATCATTCGCTGAAACTTTGACATATCAGCAACAGTAGCACCTTGCAACAGTAGCACCTCACTGCATAGACCCATGATTGCACAAAGAGAATAAGGAAGCCTCTATGGAAGCCCCAATACTTTTTACTCTCTTCACTTTTTCCATCGTCACCTCTGAGGTAGGCGGCTCGTGTCGCTTGCATGCCGCTCTCGTGGAGGATGAAGACGATGCATTTGTTGATGTGTTGGGCGATAAATGGCGCCTGCCGGGACCTGAAAGCTGCAAAGCTGTAGTTCTTATTTTCATCGGCTACGACTGCCCGATTTCCAATGCATATGCTCCGGAGATTGCCCGTCTGCGCAAGGAATATGAACCGAAAAAGGTGGCGTTTTGTATGGTCTATGCCGACGCCGATCTGACCAAGGAAGCAGCTCGCAAGCACGCTAAGGAGTACGGCTACTCCAGCCCCGCTATACTCGATCCCCAGATGAAATTAGCCCGCAAAGTGGGAGCATCCGTTAAACCGGAAGCTGCCGTTTTGTCACCCACAGGGGAATTGCTGTATTTGGGTCGGATCAACGACTTGTATAGCGATTTCGGCAAAAGACGACTGCAACCAACTACCCATGATCTGAAGAATGCCCTCGATGCCATTCTCAGCGGTAAGTCCGTACCGGTCGCACGTACCAAAGCCATCGGCTGTTACATCGAGGTGCCTCCTCGAAACAAATAGCCAAGTATAACCGTGTTTGATGGATTTTCAGCCAGCAGTTTATGACCACCTTTTGACCCTGCAGGAGGGGTTCGCATGCTAGGGCGTTGGCTTTTTATAACGATGGGCTCTGTGTGGTTTCTGGCTAGTTCCGCAGTGGGAGGTGAGCTCACCTTTACCAAAGACGTGGCTCCGATTTTGTACAATCATTGCACCTCGTGTCATCGACCCAATGAAGTAGGACCTTTCAATCTTATCACGTATGCCGATGCCAAGAGGCGAGGCCGGCAACTGGTTGAAGTCACGACCCGTCGGGTGATGCCCCCCTGGAAACCGGTCAAGGGGCATGGCCAGTTCCTGTACGACCGCTCTCTGTCTGAAGAGCAGATCGCCATCATTCAGAAGTGGTACGAGGCCGGCATGCCTGAAGGGGATGCCAAAGATTTGCCGCCGCTGCCCAAGTTCACGGATGGCTGGCACCTTGGACCACCTGGTCTGATCCTGAAAGTAGAAAAGCCCTTCCGTATTCCCGCCGAGGGCGATGATTTGTATGTCCACTTCGTGCTGCCCACTGGCTTGACAAAGGACCAACCCTTCCGTGCGGTCCAAGTACTGCCCAGCAACAAGCGGGTCGCTCATCACGCTGTGCCCATGCTGGACGTTCACAAAGGCAAAGCCTACGAACTTGCCCGAAAAGACGGCTACTACATTCGCTTCGATCCCGGTTTTCTCCCCCGCGGCTTCCTCCCCGGCTACGCTCCGGGCATGATGACTCACGAATTGCCAGAGGATCAGCCCGGTGTTCTGCCACAAGGAATGGACGTCGTCCTGCAGATGCATTACCACCCCACCGGCAAGGAAGAATGGGACCAACCCCAAATCGGTATTTACTTCGCCGACAAGCCTCCTAAACGCAACCCTAGCGTCATTTTGCTGGCAAATAACGAAATTGATATCCCCCCAGGCGAAAGACACTATAAACGAACAGATCAATTCCAACTGCCAGTGGATTATGAAATCCGCTCCATCTTTGCGCACATGCACATGATTGGCAAGCAGGTGCGTGTCTGGGCTGAACTACCCGACAAAACCAAGCGATCATTGCTGTATATCGATGATTGGGACTATCGTTGGCAGGACACATACGTGTACGCCAAGCCACTGGTGCTACCACGGGGAACCATCATCAAGGCTGAGTTCATCTGGGACAATTCGGAGAACCATCCGCGTAATCCCTATTCGCCACCCAGACGAATCCGCTGGGGCGAGCGAAGTACCGATGAAATGTCCGGAATTATCATTGGAGGAATGACGGTAAAACCGAACGATGAAGGATGGCACTGGCTGGCCGTCCTGGGCCACTATTTTGACATCGAAAGAAAGGCGAATGCCGCTAAGAGCAAGTGGAAGGACAACTAAGGAGTCGCTCGGACAACGTGGTTGTTCTGCCTCCAGGGTGTGTTGCAGCTTTGTTGTTGCGCAAGGCAGGGGGGCAGGCGAAAAGAACCATTCGGGCACTGTGTTGCTGTCGATTATTCTTGGGTTTCCAGCCAGAGGGCAGCGCCTTGGCCGCCGCCGACACATAGCGCGGCCAGGCCTCGCCGCAACCCCCGTTCCCGCAAGGCCCGCAGTAAGGTCAGGGCCAGTCGCGTTCCCGTGGCCCCCACCGGGTGCCCCAAGGCGATTGCCCCTCCGTTGACGTTGAGTCGGTCCAGATCGATCTCGCCTAGTGGTTCGGTCTCGTGCAACTCCTTACGGGCGAATTCCGCCGAGGCCATCGCCCGCAAACAGGCCAGGACCTGTGCGGCAAACGCTTCATTGATCTCAATCAGGTCGAAATCCCGCAGACTCAGCCGGTGGGTCCGTAATAGCTTGTGAATGGCAAAGACGGGCCCTAATCCCATGCGCCGCGGATCGCAGCCGGCCAAGGCGTAACCGCAGACGTATCCGAGCACCGGCCGGTCCGGCCAGCGCTGCCGCTGGTGTTCCTGTGTGGTCAGCACCACCGCAGCGGCCCCATCCGTCACCGGGCAGCTATTTCCTGCTGTCAGAGTGCCCTGCCCGCTACGGTCGAAAATCGGCGGCAACTTGGCCAAAGCTTCCAGCGTCTGTTGTGGTCGGGGGCCGGTATCCCGTTCCAGGGCGGCACCCCCGGTCCATTCGGCCGGTACGGGGACGACCTCGTCCTGGAAAAAACCACGTTGCCAGGCAGCGGTGGCTCGTTGATGACTCAGCAGAGCAAACCGGTCCTGTTCCTCGCGACTGATGCCGAACTCTTTGGCCAGAATTTCAGCCGTCTGCCCCATGTTCAGACCACAGACCGGATCGGTCAGACCGAGTTCCAAAGCAGCGATAGGTCGGAAAAAGGAGGGGCGCCAGCGGGTAAGAAGCCGTAGCTTGCCTTTCCAGTTGGCCCGGCCCCACTGGATAAACCAATCGCGTGCCTGCCGGCTCCAGATGAACGGCACGTTGGTCATCGATTCGGTCCCGCCGGCGACGATCAGGTCGCTGCGTCCTTCACACAGGATATGCCAGGCAGAGATGATCGCCTCCATGCCCGAGGCACAATTGCGGTTGACAGTGTGGGCAATGCGGTCATAGGGCACCCCTGCTCGCAGGGCGAGCACTCGGCTCACATTGGACGCATCAGGTTGCCCCCCCACATTGCCGAAGACCACTTCTCCGACGTCCGCCGGTGTCAGACCCGCTTTTTGCAAAGCCCCTAGCAGAGCCACGCGCCCCAGTTGCTCCGCAGTTACGTTGGTTAGGGCGGTAAAGGCCTTGGCAAAGGGGGTACGGGCTCCAGCCACAACGGCCAGCCGCGGTAGTGGTGTGGACATAAAGCTGACCTCCTGGGTGGCAGATATGAATCCTATTATCTGGTAGCGGCGGCCCGAAAGTTGCCCAACCAGAGCCGGAAGGATGGCCTCGGCGATCAGGAGGGGGGCGCGGAAGAAACCGTCGGCGTAGTCCGGGTGGAAGCCGAGGCAGTTCCAGACGCTCCTGCCGCCGAGGCAGGTGACGTATCGGCTGGCTGTTCGCTTTCAGTGCCACTGAATTTTTCGCGGAGCAACCGCCGCAATACCTTGCCGACTGCACTCCGGGGCAAGGGGGCATGACTGACTTCCACCTTGCGTGGTCGCTTGTGAACTTCCAGGTGCTCGCGGGCAAAGGCATCGAAAGCTCGCCGGTTGAACGTCACCCCTGGGCGGGGAACAACGACAGCAGCCACCAGTTCCCCCCGGTCCGGATCGGGTACCCCGAAAACGGCCACGTCCTCCACCTGGTCGAAGCGGCGGAGCACCGCCTCCACGTCGCCCGGATAGACGTTGACCCCCGATGTGATGATCAGATCCTTCTTACGGTCCACGATGCGGAAAAAGCCATCGGTATCGCAAGTTGCCAGGTCGCCGGTGAACAGCCAGCCATCGCGCAGGGCCGCCGCCGTGGCCTCCGGATTATTCCAGTAGCCCCGCATCACCTGCGGACCGCGAATGATCAGTTCCCCAACTTGGCCGGGAGGTAACAGACGTGTGCCAGTCTCGGCATCGACGATCAACGCATCGGTATCGGGCAGCGGCAGGCCGATGGTGCCCGGCCGGGCTGTGCCGTCTAGGGGGCCTGCATGGGTCACCGGACTGGCCTCCGACAGGCCGTATCCTTCGACCACCGTGGCCCCTGTGTGCCGGGAAAACTCCTCGGCTACAGGCAACGGCAGGGCTGCGCCTCCCGAAATGACGGACTGAACCCCTCGGATGTTATACTTGCGTCGACGCAACTCCTTGTTGAACGCTGCCAGCATGGCAGGAACGGCGGGAATGATCGACGGTTGCTCCTGCTCGATCAGCCGTAGGACCTTGTCAGCTCGGAAGCGGTGATGCAGGACGATCGTCGCACTCATGGCCACGGCACTCAGACCGCAGCACATCAGTCCATAGCTGTGAAAAAACGGGAGACACCCCAATACTACGTCCTGACCGACTCGTTGGCCTGTCCAATGGAACAGCTGCCAGGCATTACTTAACAGATTTTTGTGAGTTAGCATCACAGCCTTGGGATGCCCCGTCGTTCCACCTGTAGGCAAAATGTTGGCCAGGTCTTCGCCGCTGACTTTTTCGGCAGGAGTGTCGCTACTGCCTTCACTAACAAACGTTTCCCACTCGACGGCACGGGGCGGCAAACTAGCCCCTAGCCCTAGCCGGTGGATGCGGGCCATCCGGTATAGTTGCCGGTCCCACCACGGCAGGTAGTTGTCGATGCGGGTAACGATGAGGCCCTCCGGGGCCTCCGGACCGTTGAGGGGAACCAACGGGAGCAACAGGTCCATGCCGACAAGGAAGCGGCACTGGGTAGTGCCGAGCAAGCCGGCGATTTCTTCCGCCACCATCAAAGGATTCAATGGGACAGCAACACCACCGGCCATCCAGATCCCGAACAAACTCGGCAGATACTCGGGGGAATTGGGCAGCAGTACCCCGACACGTTCCCCTCGTTGCAGTCCCCGTCGCCGCAACGCGTCGCTGAACCGCCGCGCCAGTTCCAGCAGTTCCCGATACTGCCACTGATGACCAAAAAAACGTAAGGCTGGCCGCTCGGGTGTCCGTGCCGCTGCTTGCTCCAGCAGCCAGTATACCGGCGCCTCAGGATAATTCAGTTGCCCTGGCACACCGGCTGGGTAATGTGCCCGCCATGGCCGCTCCAGTTCCATCGCTGTCCACGGTGCGGACCCCATGGGCCACCCCCCTTTTGCTTTATTACGTCCCGCTCCAAAAGTACCTCATACTCTCAACCGTGTCTCTCATCCTCAGTTGTTCCATAACTATCCAGTGGCGTGGTTCCTCATACGCTCCATTCCATTATTCGCTCGACTTTGACGGGGTGCAACCCGGCCTCCGTCACCATACTTATCGGTTGCCCAGTGACGGCGACCATCCAAACGGCTCACGTCTGCGGTTGGAATGTAGTTGTATACTGTGATCAAATTTACTATAAACAAATGTATAAAAACATAAATAAGTCAATTAATGTGATCATGATTTCATATTTTTTGCGAGTGTCAATAAGTAGGGAATGGTAAAGAGAGATCGAGGGAAACCGATGCCTAGCCAGGATCGATTCGGCTGCGCTGTTGCCTGCGTGTATTTTGTAGACGTATGATCAAGCTCACGGCCCGGATACCGAAGGTCGGGCCTGCTCACCGCATTTTCCGAGTAGCACCAAAGCCCGTAACGCCACGGGTCGAGTAAAGACCTGCAGGTCTGGATGCGGGGACCGGTCCGGGGCAAACTTTGCCAGCTTGAGCGGCCGTCGCGGTCCATAGTATGATACTGTATAATAGTATGCTACGCCTCGCGGAGGAGGCTCGGTAGCATACCATGACTAGGTCGCGAGGGGCAAAAAACGGGACAATAGCGGCGAACCGTTCAGGAGACGCTGAGACAGTTCTATCCGCAACGGTTGCCGGATCGTTAGGATTGCTGAGCGGGGAAACTCTGGGTTGGGTGAGTCGGTGTTCAAAAGCACTCTACCCCCCAAGGAGCGGGAGACCATGAGTCAGGAGCCACGGACCGTCGAAGCGGCTGATACCTGGGAACGCCTCAGCGATTTGTGGCGGCGTTTCACTCAGGGTAAAATCATTAGCTACCGCTGGATGGCGGGCATTGTCATAGCTATTACGGTGGCCGTAGTGACCTGGTATATTTTGTCGGAACGTCGGGCTGCCAATTCGGCTCGCTGGACGGAGCTGGCCCAGGCCTCGACGCTGGAAGCCCTCAAACGCCTGGCCGAGGACAACCGTGTCGGCCCAACCATAGCCGGCAAAGCCGCCCGCCTGCAATGGGCCCGTTCCCTGCTCAGCGACAACGGCCTGGAACTACTCCAGTCCGGCAATGCCGAGGCGCGACAACGGGGGGCGGAGAACATCGAAAAGGCTCGGGAATTGTACCTGCAACTGCAGAAGGACTTCGCCCGTGACCCGATTGTCCAGGCCGAATGCTGGCTAGCCTTGGCTAAAGCCGAAGCGGCCCTGGTCGGCGTACCGGCTAAACCCGATCAGCTTACTGAATTTAAAGGCAGTGTGGGCAAAGTCAAGGAATACCTGCAGCAGTTTGTGGCCGCAGCGGAAGGGACCTCTTGGGCCAAAGAGGGGGAGAAACTGCTGCAAGCGTTGCAAAAAGAGGAAGACGAGTTTGTGACCATCCAACGGAGCCTCTGGACGCTTACGCCGGCTTTCCCAAGCAGTCCTCCCTTGCCACCGCTGCCACCGACAGGCGGCGGAGAGATACCCACACTGCCCGTACTGCCCGGTGGTGACAAGTAGGTCCATCCCGGACCACAGGATCGGTGCCGCGTGTGTCGCTGATCCAGCCATTGACGTGCGAGTGTTCCCTGACCTTTGCAAACAACCGGAGTTTCCGCTCTGCTGGTCCCGCGATCTTAGTTGAGGATGGAGGAATTCTTCTACGGCAGGCATGAACGACTGGGAAACCGAACTGGAGGAACTGGAGGAGGTCCCATCGCACCAGTCCGAGGCCTGGACCTCGGTGCGTTTACGCCAGCCGCTGGAACTGGTCGTCATGATCAAAGCGGAGGGCATGCGGCTGGATCAGTATGTCCATCTGCATGTTGCTGACCACAGTCGTACGGACATTCAAAAAGCGATTGAGGCTGGTCGCATCACGGTCAACGGTAAACCGAGTAAGCCCAGCTACAAGGTCCGCAAAGGGGATCGCCTCTGGATTGATCTGCCGCCGCCCGCCCACGACATTCCGGTGCCCGAAAACATCCCTCTGGACATCCTGTACCAGGATCAATGGCTGGCGGTGATCAATAAGCCCGCCGACATGGTGGTCCATCCCGCCAAGGGGAATTGGAGTGGAACGCTGGTCAACGCCCTGCAGTGGCACTTCCGCGAGCAATTGAGTACGGAAGGGGGTTACCTCCGCGCTGGGATTGTGCACCGGCTGGACAAAGACACCAGTGGCGTTATCCTGATCGCCAAGGACGACGCCGTGCATCGTGAACTTTCCTGGCAGTTCGAGACCCGTCAGATCTTCAAGGAATACGTAGCCATTACCCAAGGGGAACTGGATCGGGACGCCGATTACATCGAAGGGGCGATCAAACTCCACCCCCATGATCGGCAGAAAATGACCATCTCGAGCGATCCCGATGCCAAACCGGCCCTGAGCTACTACGAGGTGCTGGAGCGATTCCGCGGTTACACCCTGGTGCGGGTGCAGCCACGCACAGGGCGGACTCACCAGATCCGCGTACATCTACTGCACGTCGGTTGCCCTGTGCTGGCCGACCGCCTGTACAGCGGTCGCGACCGGTTGGTGCTGGCTGATCTGGTTCCCGACCAGCCGGCAGCCCACGACGTAGTTCTGCTCCACCGTCAGGCCTTGCACGCCTGGCGTCTCCGCTTCCGCCATCCACGGACCGACCAGTGGCTCGAGGTCGAAGCACCTCTTCCGGAGGACATGCAACGGACCTTGGAGGCTCTTCGCCGCTACCGCCCCCTGCGACCCTACAAATAATGCATTAGTCCGACGACGGAGCCGACGACAAAGGTGGCCCCACTGCTTCCCCATTAACCGCTAAGGTCGCACCAGCCGTGCCCTGGGCGGGCTCTGCCAGCGTAGGAGCGTGGCCCGCTCTGGCTTGCGACTGATGATTGTTCGGCTCGCCCCGGACCAGACCAACGGCCACCGTGATTAACACAAACGCTGTGAGTGTCCGCCAAGTGGGATGCTCCCCAAAATACCACCAGGCAAACACGACAAATACCGTCAGGGATATCACCTCCTGCATTACCTTCAGTTGGGTGGCTGTCATGAAGCGATGGCCGATCCGGTTGGCCGGTACTTGCAGAGCGTATTCCGGTAAAGCAATACACCAACTGACCAGCACAGCCAGCCACAATGGTTTATCTTTGTACTTCAAGTGGCCGTACCAGGCAACCGTCATAAAGGTATTGGACGCAATTAGTAACAAAGCAGTGTACATAATCGTGGACATCCGTTGACGAATGAGCGAAACTATACTTCTTCGCACAGCTTACATCAAGGGGAGCTAGCTGCCAATGCGTTTCCTTCTTCGGTTTTTCATGAATCCGCTTGCAGACAAGCCGCCCTCTCGCTATACACCCGCGGCACACACAAGCGACAAGCGGAGCACACGGCATACCACCTGGGGGAAGAGGCGGGGGAACGTCTCGTCGGGACGGGGGAAGCTGGTCAACTGGCCGGCACCCGACGAGACGGCCTGCCCCGGGTCGCCCTGCTGTCCGCTGGAGACACTAGCCCGAAGGGGGGAGGCCCGCTGGGATGCCCGTGACCTGTGAACCTTTTCTAAGGCACATTCTTCACGACGAAACGCTCACCCGCGGCCTGGGCGACATCGAAGCCCGTATGCTCATCGAGTGGATCACGGACTGGGCTCAATTGCTGGTCGAAGCCGCCCGTTGCGAAGCGGATGCCTGGAATTGTATCCACCGCCTCTGTCGTCGGGCCCGAGCTATCGCCCGCTTCGTGCAACTCTGGTCGCAGCCCGCTAGTCGGGGCGCTGCAGCTCAACTGGCTGCTACCGAACGCTTCCGCTGGCCCCTCCCCAACCAACCCCTGGAGCCACCAGACCTGATGCACCATATCCTCACCTGGGAAAATCACCACCCCGACGCCACCGACCACCACCCCTAATCCACCCCGGCTGCAATATTGCAACTCTGTAAAGCTATCTATGTCCCAATTACGTTTAATGTTTGAATTAATGAATAAATTATAGAAAATTATTTAAATAAAAATACGGCGATAAAATTATTTTGTTAGTGCTGCAGTTTCATAACTGAAGCCGTTCATCAATCAACATGCGAAGCAATCATTAAATCAAAACCGGCCTTTAACATGGGTAAACGCCGAAGGGGCAGGGAAGCGAACAGAGGAGCTAGGGGGTAGTCGTGCTAAGCGACGGGAAGGGTGATTTTAGTCTCGGCCGGTTTGCCGGTAAGTAATTCGGTCCGGATGTGAGTATTAAGAATCTCTTCGAGCCGGTGCAATGCACGGGCCACGGTGGCCCCGTCCAAAACACGATGGTCGTAGACGATCCGGACTCGGGTATTTCCTTGGGAATCAATCACGCCATAGTTGAGGGTGGTCGTCAGGGGCGAGAGGGGATGGAGGGACTCTGCTCCAAGGGCCGAATAACTGGATAGCCCAAAGGTACCACAGGCGTTGCCCCGATAGCGGCTGCAGTTGAGGGTGAACCACCACAACAGGCGACGCAACGGCCGTGGCAGACCGCTCAGCCACAGTACGCGGCGGAAATCCTTGACCTGCTCAAGCGGAGCGGACTGTGCCCAGCGGAGCCGGCTGGTCAGCACGCTCAGAGGTAGACGCTCCGGATGTTTCAAACGCACTGTCAGAACAACTTTTTCGCCCTCCCAATCACGCTCCACAGCTACGGCTGCCACGCTGCGATCGTATTCGACCAGATGGGGTCGCGGGAAGGCACAATAGGCCCGGCGTAAAGGCGGCATTTCCTGGGCCACCAGGGCATATGCCTTGATAAACAACACGTACCAGGGGGGACGCGGCGGAGGTAAACTGCTCCGAACTGCCAAAAGCGGTCCTAGATAACATTCTCGCTGTACCGGAATCGAGGGAACCTGTCGGGCAAAGTGTAGCAGGTCATTGACGTAAACCCTAGGTCGACTCCAGGGCAACGTGCGGCGACGGATTCCCATAAGCTGGTCCCTTGTTCCTCAAAAGCGGGTCGGCCCTAGCGGGACTGGCTGATTACCTTTGACCGCTCGAAAGATATAAGCCTGACCGGCATAACTGAGGCGATGCTCGACATTATGGAAGCCAGCCGTCTGCAGACGGATAGTCACCTCCGCGGCCGGCAGATAATGGAAGCGGCCCCGGCGTGCTTCCGCCTTCAGCCACCGTCCGTACTGCAGCATCCGCCAACTCCGGCGTAAAAAACGCAGTGGACGATCACTGCGGAATGCATCTGGCAGCGACGCCCAGGCCACGCGCCACCAGCGCGGCTGCGGCACATTAACTGAAAACACAAAACGACCCCCTGGTCGCAGCACACGCCACACCTCACGCAACAAACGATCGTAGGCTGCGGTCGTCCATCTGTTTTCCTGTTCTGACCAACTTTGTGCGTAACTGATAGATAATCCTGAAATTACATGATCAAACGATGCATCTTCAAAAATGTCAAGTCCATGGCTGAAATCATGTGTTACGAAACGGAGCCGTGACCCAGGAGGAGGTTGCAAAGTGGCCCGAAGCCGTTCGTAGGCTCGGGCGTTGATCGCCGCGCAGTCTAGTCCAACGATTTCGGCCACCTGTCCGGCTGAGTACTCCCACA
Organism: Gemmataceae bacterium; assembly: GCA_025055795.1. Taxonomy (GTDB): domain Bacteria; phylum Planctomycetota; class Planctomycetia; order Gemmatales; family Gemmataceae; genus Thermogemmata. The sequence continues at coordinate 73,700 of JANWVV010000009.1, read as the reverse complement.
AGCCCCGACTGAGTGCCCCGCTGCCGCAGCCCAGATCCAACCAGCGCTCCCCCGCGGCGGGAGCGGCCCACGCCAGTGTATCGGCGCGGAGTTGCCGATGAGGCGTTGTCTCTTGTTGGGACCAGAACGCTTTGGCACATCGCGCTTCCAGCCAATGGTTGGGAGCACTCCTCCCTGCCGGTGCAGGCATAATTCCTCCTTGAACCATCCCCGTGACCTGCTCAGGCAGCCTGTAGGTTACCGCCTGGGCCTTTCTGCGGTCAAGAGGAGCCAACGTTTGCCCCACAGCATGCTTGCCAATGCTCTGCTTGTGTTTGTGTACATCAATTTATTATCATACAAATAGTCAAAAAAACTGGATTTGTCAAAAAATTGCTTGCCAAAATCTCTTCAACGTGTGGAGTGGGCAGAGCGGGACAGGAAGCGACTAGCGACGTTGACGCACAAGACAATGATCACAAGCACAAAGGCCCCGGCCCAAGCCAGGCGCTGGAGTACGTCATCCGGCTTCTGGGCAAAATCGTAGATGTAGAACGGCAACGACGGGGTGGGATCGGACAGTGACTGGGGGAAAAATTGCGAGCCGCGGGCCGTCAGGATCAGGGGAGCCGTTTCACCAAAGATACGGCCAGCCGCGAGCAGGATACCGGTAAGAATGGCGGGCCAGGCAGCGGGTAGAAGTACGGCGAGCAGGGTTTGCGTCCGAGTGGCTCCCAGTGCCAGGGCCGCTTCCCGCAGGTGAGCCGGCACGGCACGCAACGCTTCCTGGGCCGACCGTGCCACCACCGGCACCATCATCACGGCCAACGCGAAAGCCCCCGCATAGGCGGAGTAGCCCCACGGCCGGCTGGTCCATGGCGGCGACACCAGCAAGACGTAGCCAAACACCCCGATCAGAATCGAAGGAACGGCCGTCAGCCATTCGGCACAGCGAGTGATCACCCCGCTCAGAGGGTGGTGGGGTTGTTCATGCAGAAAAATAGCAATCAACAGCCCCACGGGGGCAGCTACCAGTGTCGCCAGCGCGACCAGCAAGGCACTGCCGTAAAGAGCGTGGGCCAATCCCGGCGGCTGATCGTGCGGTAGATGGGTGAAAAACGACCAGGAGACTTCGCCGGCACCTCGCCAGGTGATGTAACCCAGAATCAGAAACAGTGGCAGAATGGTCAGCCACTGACACAAAGCCAGCACAGCCGTCATCCCTTGATCGATGCGATGATTCCAGCGGGACGAAACATACCGGGAAAGGGGGTGATCGATCGGGTAGGCAGCCTCTGCACGAATTGCCGGGTCATCGTTGCCGGATGTCTGGCCAAAGCCTGCGCACAGGGGCCGGCGTCGCGGCTGGACACGTCCGCGGACCACAGCCCGGCCTGCCGTGTTCATCACCAGGGCCAGGGCCAATAGCAGCAGGCCCAGGGCCATCAGCACCGCCCGCCGTGGCTCCTGCGGCGTGGTTTCGTGCAACTGCTTGGCAATCAGGCTGGGGATGGTATCGCCGGTGGCTGTTGGCGAAATGTCGAAATACTGGGCGTTGCCAATGACCATGGTGACGGCCATGGTTTCACCGACTGCCCGTCCCAATGCCAGTAGCACGGCGGCCAGAATACCTGGACGGGCCACAGGCAGGACAACGTGGCGGATAGTCTGCCAACGTGTCGCTCCGAGGGCCAAGGCGCCTTCCCGTAAGCTGGCCGGTACGCTCCGGCAGGCATCGTAGCTGAGAGCCGTCACGTAGGGCAAAATCATTACTGCCAGCACGATGCCGGCGGCTAGCAATCCTTCTCCCGACTGATGCTTCCAGCCCCACAGGTCGTAAAACGGTCCCAACAGCCGCTTGGCTAGGAATTCCACCGCCCAGAAGCCGAACACCACGCTAGGAATGGCAGCCAGTAGTTCTAGGAAAAACGAGGCCAGACGACGGCGTGCCGGTGCCGCTATCTCAGATAAATAAACCGCTGCCCCTACCCCCAAGGGTACAGCTATCAGCAAGGCCACTACGGATGTGACACAACTGCCAAATACGAATAGTAACGCTCCGTAGGCACCCCGTTCGGGATCCCAATTGGTGCTGGTTAGAATCTGCCACTGTCTCAGGTGTTCCAGGGCTGGCCAAGCCTGGTACGTCAGCACCGCCACCAGCGTTGCCGCTACAAGCAAGAGTATCCCGGCCGCTGCCTGCGTCAGAATGGCCATTAAGCGATCGCCCCATCGACTGGCCCCGACTACGGAAATGACAGGTGAAAACCAGCGACTAAGCAGTTGCGGTGGCTTCATGAGCAGATTCGGAGAATACCGGGCACTTCTGAGCTTGGCAACAAACCAATCTTCAGGAGCGGCCAGTGCCCCTGTGGAGTTGCGGCTATTTCCCCAGGGCACTGCGGGTTGGGTCAGCCGTTGTTTTGTCCTAGTGTCAGGGCTTGTGCCAGGCAGTCAGTCATTCATAGGTTACCGTATCGAGCAGTTCGCTGCCCCGGCGGACCAGTTCGGCGGGCAGCGGAGCATAGCCTAGTTCCGCGGCATAACTTTGTCCTTGCTGCAACGCCCATTTCAGGAAGGCCACCAGGCTTTGACCCGGCTGTTTGGGCTGCTTCTGGTACAAAATGGCGTAGCTGACCCCGACAATGGGGTAAGCTGTTTCGCCTGCGGCATCGGTACAGGAGAAGGTGAGTGGATGAAGGGAATACGGTTCGCTTGTACGTGGCGCCTCCAGCGCGGCTTGGGCAGCGGCCGTTACGGCACCGGCCTCGGGAGCTACCGCTTTGCCGGCGGCGTTGAGCAGGCGTGCTGTTGCTAACTGGTTTTTCCGGGCATATTCCAGTTCCACGTAGCCAAGGCTCCCTTCTGTCTGCTTGACATGGGCGGTGATGCCTGCATTCCCTTCTTTCCCCAGGATCTCTACGAACCACTTAGGACTTTTGCTAACCCCCACCTTGTCGGCAAATTCCCGGCTTCGTTTGCTCAGATACTCGGTAAAGACATAGGTGGTGCCGCTGGCTTCGGCCCGCCGGACCGGTACGATCGCCTTTGCCGGCAGTGCCACACCGGGGTTCAATGCGGCTATCCGGGGATCGTTCCATTGGGTGATCTGACCCAGGTAAATATCGGCCAATACTTCGCCGCTGAGGATCAGGTCAGGCACCCCCGGCAGATGATAAATAATGGCAATAGCTCCCAGGGTAAGGGGAATGTGCAATACGTCGCCACCGGTGTTTCGGGCTTGTTCTGTCTCGCCCTTGTTCATTGGTGCATCCGTACAACCGAATGCCAGGTTGCGATTGATGACGTTGGTAATGCCGTAACCAGAACCTTTGGCCACGTAATCGATTTCGACGCCCTGCTGGCGGCGGTATTCGGCTGACCACTTTTGCATCAGCGGATCGATGAACGTGGCTCCTCCAGCGGTGATGCGGGTGGAGGCAGCGGAACCGTTTCCGCGGCAGCCAGAAATACTTGTCAGTGCCACTAGAATGATGGCGATGGTCTGTTTGCGCAGCCTGTGGATCGGCGTGGACCACCGGCTCTGCTGCATAACACGTCCCTCCGTCTGGAATGGCCTTGTTGCTTTTTCTGTCCTCGGGGGACATTTGTCTGTGCTCGCCAGCGACCGTGCGTACGACGGCTCGACAATAACACTTCGCTTGCGGCCACATCCTGCTCCGGAGCTAACTTAGAAAAGGGTTACTGCAAAATAATGCAAATTCGACGAAGAAACCATGAAGAACAATCGCATCAATCCACATAAAAAGCTCATCATTCCTTTACATCAGTCCAGCGGCAACCGGCTATGCTAGGCGGTGGGATCAAACAGGCGATTATTTCGGCAGAAAAAAAAGTAGGGTAGTCGTCGCATGAGTGCATTGGCTCCGCCAGCGGGGTGGGGGGCAGTTGCTGGGATGGGACGGGCAGCGGCCCCGGCGGAAGGAGTGTCTTCCTCTTCTTCATTACAGCTAGCTGTCGAACCCAAGTTCCAGATCGACCATGTTGATTTCTGGTATGGTAGTCAGCAAGCGTTGTACGACATCACTTTGTCGATCCCGGCACGGGCGGCCACAGCCTTTATTGGACCGAGTGGATGCGGCAAAAGCACGCTGCTTCGCCTGCTCAACCGCATGAACGATCTGATTGAAGGGGTACGGCACTCCGGCCGCGTTCTATTGGATGGCCAAGACATTTATGCAGCGGACCAAGACGTTGTCGCCCTCCGCCGCCGGGTGGGGATGGTGTTCCAGAAGTCCAACCCATTTCCCAAATCGATTTATGACAACGTTGCCTTCGGTCCCCGGATGGCCGGCATGCCTGCTGGTCCCCACCTGGATCAACTGGTGGAACGGTGCCTGCGACAGGCGGCCTTGTGGGACGAAGTCAAGGATCGGCTCTACGCCTCGGCTCTCGCCCTCTCTGGCGGTCAGCAGCAACGACTATGCATTGCCCGTGCCCTGGCCACCAATCCCGAAGTGCTGCTGATGGACGAACCTTGCAGTGCCCTCGACCCCAAAAGTACCCTGGCGGTTGAACAATTGATCCTGCAGCTCAAACAACAGTACACCATCGTTATCGTTACCCACAACATGCAGCAAGCTATGCGGGTAGCCGATTACACCGCTTTTTTCTACGAAGGTCGGCTGATCGAAACTGGTCCAACAGCCGAATTGTTTGCTCAACCCAAGCAAGAGCGTACTGCCGATTACCTCTCCGGCCGCTTTGGCTGATCCTTTGTGCCGCTCCCCCGTCGCTTTTCACCCGCTGGTTTTGCACCGAGGCTACACCACAAGCAGTTTCCACCCCCACTGTCTCAAACTGCGGCTTGCCCTATAGTATTATGAACATAATATCACAAATCAATTCAATGTCAAAAACCAGTTTTGATCAAAAAGTCGCCATCACTTGGCAAGACGCTCGTATAGTAGTTATTGCAAAAATGGGGCAACCATTGGGGGGTATTGTTGGTCTCGCCAGCTTGTCAACTTTTGTGTGCCATCACGATGGCACCCGACCAGGAAGGGGGTGGCTTGCGGCCGTGTTGCAAGATGATTTCCATGAGGAGGTCTTTGCCGCGGTCGTCGGGGGGAATACGGTGCAGGAGACGGTAGGCCTGGTCCCACTGTCCCGTCAGGAAGGCATCGAGGGCCGCTTCGTAAGTGGTGATGTCTTCATCGCTGAGGGGGGCCTGGGGGCCAGCGGGTAACAGTTCGGCTACTGTCAATGGGCGTGTCAATCCCGGGGGAATGAGGCGGGCCAGTCGTCGCACCCGCGCAAAGGCCGCCGTATCGCCGGCTTGCCGCAGAGCCGTTGCGGTGGGTTCATCCAGCAGGATGGGAACACCCAAACGTCTGGTTAGATCTTGCAGACGTGCGGCGAGATTGACGGGTGGTCCAAACACGGTGATTTTGACTTGTTCGGCGGTGCCGATCCCCCCCGCGACAGCCCGACCCGAGGCAATGCCGATCCCGACGCGGAAGCCGTGCAGGACGTGCTGAGGGTCAGCGGCCACAGCGGCAAACTGTCCGCGGATGTCCAGAGCGGCCAGAGCGGCCTCGCGGATCCGCCCCGGCTGCGGGGTAGGCCAACCCCAGAAACCTAAAGCCGCATCCCCCAAAAAATCGGCTACCACGCCGCTATGCCGCAGGATCGCCTGCGTCATGATCCCCAATGCCGCACTGACACGCTGCAACACCTGCAGTAGCTGGTCCTCGGCCGCCTCCACCGTACGGGCAAATCCGCGCAAATCACAAAACAGCACGGTGATGTCCGCTTCACGCGGAGCCAACGCCTCCGCGGCCTCCCGCCCTGCCAGCACCTCCAGCACGGCCGGGGAAAAGAACCGTCGAAACAGCCCCTGTCGTTCTCGTAACTGTTGTACTTGCCGCAACGCCGCATAAATGTCACCGACCAACTCGGTAAATTTGACGTCCTCCTGCAGTTCACCTTCCCAGGGAAGTCGGCCACCGTCGAAATGACCGGCGACGTACAGTCCCCACTCCGGACAACTTTCCGAACGGATAGGGGTGCAGAACGCCCAGTCGAACGTTCCCTGCAAGGTATAAAGAGTCGAACCAGTCGCTGCGGGCATGGTAACGGCGTTACTGCCAGTAGAACTGGTGGCCGACCAGACATGCACCACGGTCTGACGCTGCTGGCGGATAGCCATGTGAATGAGGCGGCGGCTGGGCACGAATCGCCCCGCCCTGCTATGGCGTCGGTCCCAGTGCAAAACGTTCTCCGGGGTAACCACGGCCACCGCCTCGGCCCGGCGGATACCCGCCAGAAGCAGGTCCACCACCCGGGCCAGCCCTTCCCGCTCATCCGCAGCATGACGGATCACCTCGGGCAAGCGACGCAACACATCCAGACGCCGGGGAGCGTCCCGGAAGGGCACCGGTTCCAGTTCCTGCAAGGTGATAGTCCGACTGTGCACCGGCGCTCTGTCGTCCGACTCGCCGGGCCCCGCAACCACCTCCTCTGTTAGCGTAAATAACGTTTGACCAATGACAAAACTGTCACCAGCGCCCAGTACTTCCTCCTCAATGGCCACGCCGCGTCGGAATACAGGATTATGGGCCTCAGGCAGCCGACGCAGGTGCACTTTTTCCCCTTCCACACGCAGTTCCACGTGGCGACGGGATAAAAACGGCTCCCAGGGTACCGACCACTCTGGATTGCTCCGGCCTAATACAACCGTGCCCGACACCGGCAGTACCCGCTGCCAGAAATGTTCCCCTTTCGGACCGTACGCCACGAGTGTCAACATTTCGACCATCCCGTTTGGGTCGTGCTCTCATTCAGGGCTAAAGTATGGTTTGACAATAGGAACCGTTGTGGAGACACTGCTATAGCGGAATGACCGGTTTGTGTACCGCAATACGGTCGACAACAGGACCGTGAAGCTTCCCACGACCATCTATGGGCACAACAGGGGCAATAGGCTGGGCAGAATCAAGGGCGGTCACCGCGATGGTTCAACGGGGGACAAGGCAGGTGACGCCGAGCCTGGCAACGTGCCGGTTGACGAGGAGCGCAACGATTCCGACCAGACCGGTCCCGACAACCAGCGGCGGAAAAAGCGGGTCAGACGCGAAGACGGCGACTGCTGCAGCAGTGCTGTCAGTCCGGCCGTCCAGGCTGCCAGCAGGATCAATACGACGAACAACGCCACCGCAGCTCCATAACCTAGCCGCCATTGTAACGCCCGTACCGGGGCTAGTACTTCATCCCGCCTTTCCTGAACCAGAACCACAAAACCGGTGTCCTGAGGGTGTTCTTCGTCCGATTGGATCAAGACAGGCACGGCCGCGGCCAACCAAGGCCCGGCGTAAACGGGGTCATCGACCGGGTCCGTGTAATGTTCCAGCCAGACAACCTCCGGCGGCAGTGATGTCTGCCCATTTGGTAGTGGACGGGAGGAGCGGTGTTCGCCCAAGGCAGCTAGAATCGACTCTGCGTAGTACAAAGGTAGTTGTTCGTCGGGTAGTTCCGGGGGAAGCCGGGTCATGTATGGGTGGCGGACGATCAACCCTGGCCGGGCTTCTTTTTCATCCGGGCGACAATCCACCAGCACCGGGAAGCGGCTGGCTGCCGCGGAGGCCGACTCTTGCTTCAGATCAACGGACATGGCCAGCACCCCCAGCGGTTCCAGATCGTCCGGCATGCCATAAACGGGCACGCTGAAAGTAACGGTCCAGGTGCGGGTACTACGGCGACGGTAGACCAGAGAGCGGTGCGGTGCCGTGATGATCGCCGCGGGGGGGCCGGTTGTGTCCTCGGTCAGATTGCGGCCCAAACCGGTGAAATAATCGCGATGCCCGAAGTAGTGCAACCGGTAGGGGCTGGGGGGTGCCGCTCCTCGCAGGATGCCTTTGGCATCCAGGGCCATCCATAGGGACGCTTCCGACCCAGAACGGAAATCGCGATTATACTTGGCGCGTCGCTCCGCCAGCCATTGTTCCAAGGCCGCTTGCGCATCGCGGTTATGGGCAAAATGGCTATCGCTCAACCACTGGTGCAACTGCGGATCGGCCGCTTCAAACTCCAGGATGCGCCAGCGATGCTCGATTTCCAGGGCCAGTTGGTTAGCCTCAGCAGCGGCCGCAAAGCGATTGGCTTCCAGGGCCCGCTGGATTACCTCCCGCTCGGCCGTGGTGATCGTAGTGTAGAACAGATAGGCCCCTACCAGCGCCAAGAACAGCATTAGCAGGCCGAAGGCCCCAGCGGTAAACATCAGGAGCGGCCGGCGCAAGCGCTGCATCTGCCACGATTCAAGAGCCGAATAGACAGCCTGCGGATTGGCATACCGTCGTTCGGGATCGACGGCCAGGCAACGTTCGACAATAGCAGCCAGGCCGCTATCCACACCAGGTACCATTCGGTGGCGTCGGGGAGGTAGGGCGGTTCGCAAATAATCGCGGTATGCTGCCAGCCGTTCCGCCAAGGGTAAATTCTGATGCCAGGGTCCCTCCCGAGCATGGGGCAGCTCACCCGTTAGCATGCGATACATCACGGCTCCCAGAGCGTACACGTCCCAGCGGGCATCAGGAATTGCTTCCAGATCGGCCTGTTCCGGCGCCATGTAAAACAACGTGCCCAACGCCGGCGATGCTTCCTGCACCAGCCGTGCCTGACCGAAATCGGCCAGTCGCGGACGCCAATCCTGGTCCAGAAGGATGTTGGCGGGTTTCAGGTCGCAGTGTAATATCCCCTTGTCGTGGGCATGGATCAGTGCTACGGTGATGTCGCGGAAGTACGACACTGCCTGAGCAACGGGTAACGGCCCGGTACGCAAGAGTTCTTCCAAGGAGCCGTTTTCCATATATTCCATGACGTAGTAGGGCGGATCCGCTTCCCAACCGATCTCGAATAGTTGCACCACGTAGCGGTCGGAAAACAGATGGCGTAATTTATCCACTTCTCGTGCCAGGGCCGTCCAGTCCAGGCCACCCCGGACCGTGAAAAATTTGATCGCTACCGTACGCCCTGTGTTGCGACTGATGGCCGTCCACACTTCGCCATAGGCTCCACGTCCTAAAAATCGCTGCAGAATGTAGCCCGGGGCCTGCAACGCCACTTGCAGGCCGCGTCGGCTTAAGGCTTGGGCCGCGGCACATTGCTGTGCATCCATCCGCGGTGTCGCCTCGGCCGCTGCTTGCTGGTCCAATTCTGTTGGCTCCATTGGTGCCACTTCGTCATCGAGTACGTTTCTGATCCCTGCAACGGCTAGCTCTTAACAGGACTCCCTACGCCTACCGTTGGTATTCGTATCATGCAACTGCGTACTTCGCCGTTTCCAGAATCTTATGCCATGTCTTCACCCTAGCTGAAGGAAAGGCAAGGATCGATTGTGGCCAAGAAAGGTGAAACAGTTGTACAACCTGCTCTCGCAGTACAACTTTCCGGTCCCCCGGATTGGCCATGCGACTGTTACATCAACCAACCACTCTGTCGCCCCCTGTCTCCGCGGATTTGACTATGCGTCATAAATTATACATAAGTTCAATATACCGGCAAGATATTTGTTGTTGACACTAAATTAATTTTTGTACATAAAAGCAGATAAAACTAGATCATGGGCGTATTTGGCAATCCGGGAATCAGGGCGGGTCGTAGCCATAGCCCCCCCAGGGATGACAACGACACAATCGCCACAATCCTTTCAGAGTTCCCCACAAAGGGCCGTATTTGCGCACCGCGGCGATAAAATACTCGCTACAGGTGGGTTGAAAGCGACACAGATTAAGTGGCAACAGCGGCCGGAGCAACCATTGGTAACAACGCACCAGACCAATCAAAAAGGCTGCTACGGCTCGCGACATCCCATGGACAATAACGCGAAAAAGGTTCGTCAGTTGCTGCCACAATGTTTTCACGTTCGGCAGCCCTCCCGACACCTGAGGGGATTATGACGATGCCGCCTGGGGAGGGGAAGGTTGAGGGGGCCACCCCTTATCTTGCAATTGCCGGACCGCTCGCCGAGCTAGCCGGAGCAAGGAACGCTGTATCGCTGCAAGGGAAGGGATCATCGACCCTGGCCGGGGTAATACCACATAGTCGATCCCAGCGGGCAGATCGTGCTGCAGTAGCCGGAATGCCTCACGTAGTAACCGCTTATAGCGATTCCGTCGCACGGCCCGACCACATTTGCGCGACACCACGCAGCCCAGACGCGGATACCGTGAACCGTTTTCGCAGACATAGACAATCAGTACATTGTCGGCCGCCGACTGACGACGCGCAAAACATCGTTCGAATTCTGCGGCACGCTTTAGTCGCAAATGGGGAGGAAAAGTATAGCGTCGCGGTTCCTGCGGCAGCCGTCTTAGTTCCGACGGCTCCGGGCCGTCCCGTCGCTCTGGTCGGTCGCCCTTGCCGATCAGGTTGTCGACTTCTCCTGCATCCACGTCTGCTCCCCCCTTTGATTTTATTGTTTCGCTGCAAGCGGGGCAGCGGAATTACCGACCAACTGTTCACTTTATCGCTCGTTGGGTTGGTGCATTTACCATCTACCTCGTTCCATTCTGGATAGATCCAGCAACCAAGTTGAATTCACCCTCCCTGACTCATCCTCAATGAAGAGATCTGGTTAAAATGTAACAAGCTGGTTTGTTTGAACTATCCAGGCAGAAAAATGGCAAGAATGTTGCGATTATTTGCTTATTTGTGGGCATTACCGAATACCTTGCTCGGTTGTTTATTTATTCTGCCGAGCTGGTGGCGGGGAGGCGGTATCCGCTGGCAGCAGGGAGCACTCGAAGTGCATGGCGGCCTGGCCAGCTGGTTTCTGGAACGCGTATGCCGGGCCGAGGCGATGACTCTGGGACACGTCATCCTGGGGCGATCTGCCGTTTCCTTGGATTTCTGTCGCGCCCATGAACAGGTGCATGTCCGCCAATATTGCCTATGGGGACCGTTTTTCCTCCCCGCCTACGGCCTATCAAGTTTATGGGCCTGGTGTCGCGGCCGGCATCCTTACTTCGATAATTGGTTCGAACGACAGGCCTACGCGAAGAGTCGTTAAACGTCCCTTCGGCAAATACTGCTGCACGTTGGTTATGCGGTGCGAATCAATCCATCAATTGACAGAAAAAGCAGGCCGGTTGTGAGATCAGTGAGCAGAACGGCTATCAGGCCCAGGGAACGTTGGCCCGCGGGTTGTAGGGGTTGCGTTGCATGAATTCCTGGATCAGTTCGCGGCTGCGGCTGTCCACTTCGGTGGGGGGCACCAGAACTTTGAAGACCAGGTACAGATCACCCCCTTGGATGCCTTTGCCGCGTATACGAGCCCGCTTGCCCGTCGACGTTCCCGGCTGGATTTTGACCTGCAGTCGTTCACCGGTCAGGGTTGGCACCTCGACACTTCCCCCCAGGATGGCTTCGCCCACACTGATAGGCACTTCCAGGAGCAGGTCATTGCCCTCACGCCGGAAGTACGGATGGGGCTCGATATGAATCTTCAGCAGGACTTCGGGGCCCCCTGTAGCTTCGGCCGGTACGCGAAGTTTTTTCCCTTCTTCGATACCAGCGGGCACCTTGACCTCGATGAGTCGCTCGCCCACGCGGACCGGGACCGTCCCCCCCAACGCAGCGGTGAGGAAGGGGATGGAAACCTCGGTCTCCACTGGTTCCATGGTTGGGGTGGCCCGTACCCGCGTGCGCGTACCCGTGCCACTCCGCCGGCGGGGCCCACCGAGCAGATCTTCCAGGTTACTGAAACCGAAGCCACCGAAACCACCCCCGAACCCACCCATGAAGCGGCGGAACAATTCTTCCGCCATCTCCGGGTCCAGATGCACCTGCTCGCCCTGGCCAAAGTTACCAAAACCACCGCCAAAACCGCCGGGGGGCGGACCCGCGAAACCGTAACGATCGTAGTCCGCTCGCTTCTGCGGATCGTTCAGAATCTCATATGCCTCCTGCACCTCCTTGTAAGCGTTCTCTGCCTGCTTATCCCCCGGGTTACGGTCGGGATGATATTTTTTCGACAATTTGCGATACGCCTTCTGGATTTCCTCCGGCGTCGCATTGCGGGAGACTCCTAGCACTTCGTAAGGATCGCGTGGCATGGCGACATTCGGGTCGAGGACAGCTCCGGGCAAACGCCACTCTGAAGCTAAGCAATCTAGCCTGACGGGTCTAATCCCATTGTACGAGAGTTACGGTCGCCTGACGGATCACCCATAGGACCCCGTCTGCTACGTCGACAGTTGTGTTTTGCGTCCGCCCTGCTGCTGCAAACAGTCGACTTCTTCTATTAAGAGAGTTTCGATCAGCAGGAAGATTCACTGGGGCACCAATTGCCCGTGGCGATCCCCTGCTGGTGGCGTGTCAGACAGTTCGGCAGTGACAATCGAACCAACCGTTTCGCTGACCGAGACCGTGCTGACAGCCAGGCGTAGAAGTTTGGGAGTGGCTTGTTCGATGGGAATGGCGCGAAAACGTTCCTGGGGGCTGGTTTGGCTCGCGAGCAACTCATCCGTAGCGACGGCAGACGTGCTTTGCCGGCACTCGACCAGGTCGAGGCGGCGCAACTTGGCCAGGGCGTCGTCGATTTCAAAGTCCACTTTCATGTTCAGCCGCCGTTCCAGGTCCATTTCGACGTAGTCATCCAGCTCTCGAGCGGTCCAACCGTCCGCCTGGGCGTAGCGCCACAGGTAGAAATAGGCCAGCAGAATTTCCCGTAGTTCCTGTTCCTCGGCCTCGTCCATGAGGCGGTGGAAAACACCGGCGTTATTGTCCAGGTTCTGGTAGTAGAGGCTCTGATGCAGCTGGAGCATGTAGGTCTGGCGGGTGGTCTGGAAGCTCGCATAGGTCTTGTAGCCGTAGCCCAAAATGAGGGCCAAGGGGGTATAGAGGGTCAGCAGGCCCAACAGGCCGGCACCACCGGTCAGAGTGGCGGTCAGACCGCTTAGCGACGTCGAGCTGAGTTTGAAACCGACATAGCCGACAGTTCCAGCAGCCGAGCCACCGAGCTGCAAACGGGCCTTCCACGGCATTTTCAGCCGCGTGCCGGGCAGCAGCATCTCAATATCCATTTGCGGAATGTCTTTAAATAGCTTGAGAAAAACGCTCTGGGTATCGGCATTGCGTCCAAGGCGACGATGGGCCTTCTGCTTGACAACCAGAACAACCCGCTGGAAGATGGGTACCGTCACCGTTTCGGTCTTGAACAGGCGATACCAACGCCGACGCAGGCGTTTGCCGATTCCTTTGCCACGCACGAAAATTTCCAGGATTTCGAAGCATTTCCATTCGACGTCCATGTCCACGCCCCAGTCGCTAGCCCCTTGCATAATCTGTTCGATTTCTGACCGGTTCAGGCGGATATAGTTGGCCCGCTCCATCAGATGACAAAACTCGGCCAGCAGATGCTGGCAGGCATGGGCTCTTTCCTGGGGGGAAAGTTGGCGCAACGGTCGCGTGTCGGCATCGGGATCAAATGGAGCGTAGGCGTTTTTCAGACGCTGCAGATGGGCATGGCACTGGGCATGTACGCAAGCGGCAGCGGCGTCGGCGAAGCGGCGGAAGCTGGCTTGTTCCTCGGCGTCCAAGGGGTGGTTTCCGCCAGGTCCCCGATCGCTGCACAGGAGATCAACCAGGTCAGGGATCCGTAACGGAATGAAATGTTCGCGCTCGGCGTATTGAGCCATTGCGACTTCCTTCCGGTCACAGGTGGTAGCTTAGCGACTGTCCCGATTGGCCGGCTCTGCCCGCAGATGTTCCGTCATGTTCTGGAGCATGGGCAGCATGTAGGCGGCAGCACCGACGTGGTTGGTATCCAACCATACGATGCGGGGCTTGCCAGTGGCTTCCCACAGTTGCCGGCCGGCCCGCGGAGGCACGATGTCGTCGCGGGCCGCACAAATTAAAAGCAGGTTTTTGCGCCGCAATTGTGCGGCGTAGGTGAGCGGATCGATGGGAGTGATCAGCAGGCGTAAGACCATCTGGCCTCCCAGCAACTCGGTCGGTGGCAGAAAGCGGTGGGCCAGAGGGTGATCCGCATATGCGTCCACCAGGCCGCCACCTCCTAATATCAGGCAGACATGGCGTAGGCGTGGCTCATTAGCGGCAGCCACTGCTCCCACCAGGCTGCCTAAACTCGTACCAACCAGGCCCAATCGTTCAGTGTCGAAACAAGACTGATGCGCCAGCCAGGCAACGGCGCAGCGAATGTCCAGTACCGTCTGTCGTACCCCCTCAAGTGTGCGCACCAGATCCATGGAGATCAACCGCACCGACCGCTGCGGCGAACGACGAGGACCATAGTAGGCCATGTGCACCACCAGCCCCGCTACCCCGTGCTGGGCCAGCCATAATGCCTTGCCCCGCGACACCAAGGCGTTCCCCTGCATGATGTCAAGCACCACCGCAGCGGGAAACGGCCCCGCCCCCGGAGGCAAAAACAACTCAGCATACACCGTGTTGTTCTCTGCCACGTCGCTGACCACAGGGGAAGGGAAGCACAAGTCATACACCCGCACGCCGCAGCAGGATAACTCGTGCCGCAATCGCAGGGTATAACGGAAAGTGTACGGCTTGGGGAACCGATACAATTCGGCGACACCGGCTTCGGCGTCGCCGTGCGAATCTACTGTGATCTGCCCCTGCCGCTGGGCTTCTAGTACCTCGGCCGCTGTCCCCCCTCGTCGCACCTCCCCTGCCTGGACCACTGCCGGCATCGCACCCGGACCGATAACTCCTACTACCAGCCCTACCCACACTACCACCCTCGGCCCAGCTATGGCATAAGCCGTAATCCGGTTCCTGCGATACGCATCAGCCCCCAACATCGGCGATCACCCCCGACAATCACTCTGTCTCTCAGTTATTCGAAAACTACCAATTATTATTACCTTTGTCATCTAACCAATGTTGCCTCGTGCCACTTTCACAATCGCAACAAGAACACTAACTGCAGCGATCATATCGCGGCGATCCGGCCTTCCTCAAGGGGCGTAGGCTCAGTAAGCCGCTGCAAGGGCCTGCCCACCTAGGTTGTTCAAATACTCGCAAGCATTAATTATAACGCACAGGTGCCCCTTTTATGCAAAACATGCGAAATCTGCATGTAATTTGAACAATCGGTCTTTACCATCTTACTCTGGCGTCACCTGCAGATCGGTGGAAGAGCGAACAACAGTGTACAGTCGTCAAACCACTCTTGCGATAGCTTTTGATCAGGCCCTGACCAACCCTATTGACGAAAAGAAATTTCCACTTGACTTTTTGATTTTTTGATTCATAATTTCAGTAAACTGAACATTTGATACTAAACAAATCAGTTTTTAGACTGCCTTCAACTAATCATGTGGAGGTACCACCCATGCAACAACTTCATTTTATCTGACCTGATAATGCCGATGCAGTCTCTAACCAGCGTTTGAATGGCTGCAAGGCCGAAGATGAGTGCAACTTTATCGCTGTTAGTTGGCCGATTGCAAGCTACGAAGGCCCTATCGACAGAGCCGAATAACCGGGTAGAGATCAATCAACAAACAATTGACATCGATATGACAGGCAACATGGTTTGAAAAACTTGCACGATGGGGTGTCCTAGCGTGGCTTGAGCCGCCTAGATGCGGCTAGCATGCCGAGCTCGCCGTTGCCATCGGTCGTATGCGTCTCACAAAGCGATGAGTTTTGCCCGCCCTAGCCGGGTCAGCGGGCACCATGTCTATTGATCGTACATCAGCTGGTTTTTGCAGATAGGGTTATAAGCAGGCGTGCTTCAGCGTCGGATCCGCTGGTAGGTGGGCGGAACGGGCTGATTGTAGTTGGGATAGCGTGTCGAGGGGAAGAGCGTCGGAGCGGGGAGCGGGCTGGGCCCTGCTTGCGTATGGGGAATCACTACCTTTTTGCCGAACAAATTGTTGATGGTTTTGACGTAACCGTTGTTCTCGATGGCATTGGCCGTGGCGGTACCTAGTAGCTGAATGGTTTTTTCTGCCAAGGAAGCCGACGCATGACTCGGCCGGACAATCAAGCGATTCACGTCAATCGGCTTGTAGACAATGTCCTGGGCTAATAGCAGGCCGGGACTGACTACAAAGGCCAGAACGGCTACCCATGCTACTGGCTGGCCTGGGGCTGGGCCAGTGCTTCTGTTGAAAGCTTTCTGTGGTTTGTTGCAACGCAACACAATCTTGTTGAACGGAAACATGTGATCGAAATCCCCCTTTAGGCTTGAGGTCTGGCCTGAGCACGTCCTGACCATAGGCAACGGAACCATCCCTCGGCGAATTCCGTCCGGTGCACCCCCTACCGACCGAAGAATGGACTGCATAGCGTCTGGATTCACAGTGTCAAGACAATTTGAACAGAAAAAGGCCTCGTTTTGAGCGAGTGGTTGCCAAGCTGGGAGCAGTAGAAGGGCGATCGTGTGACAACGTTAGCCGTTTGATATGCCGGTAAGCTTGAGAGAAACGTTACAGCGGAGTGGTGTGTGAAATCCAGTTCAAAAAGTTTGCGTATGAACTGGTTTCAGGGGGCATGTCGTCCTTGTTTGTCAGGCAGGGGTGTGAAAGTCGAGTAGTCCAAAAGCGTAAGAGCTTTTACTTCTGCCATCCATCTAGGTGTTATGGAGCAATACCGGACGGTTGTGAACGTTTAACTTCTGCACGGACCAGCGAAACGGCGAGCCCGCGAACCCTCCACACCAGCGGTCAGGATCCTGGCCGCAGAGTGGTATCATTTCAAAGTGGGGCATGCTCGGGCAATACTACTGCAGGGATCAGCTTCCTTCCTCGGCTTCGGCCGCTCGCTGGCGGTAGATTTCGATCGCCTGGCGGAAGGTTTTTTCGGCTTCGGGTCGCTCTTGCGGTGTGATGTGGTCGGCCCGCATGCGCCAGAGCTGTTCGATGACGCCGGCGCACCACAGGGCACTGGCCCGACTCGCACGGATCGGTTTACCTGCCACCAGCACTTCCACGGGGTTAGTATGCATCTGGGGAAAGTGTCGCAGGGCCACCCAGGAACTTTTGGCAATAGGGATTTCCCATTCCAACAAGTGGATTTGATCGTCAGCGGGAACTTCCTGGCGTGCCACGGGTTGGCCATTGACGACTAGTTCGACCAGACGGGTGGTGCCGGTAGGGGCCGGTGCTCCGGGTGCGGTACCCAAAGCGACTTCGCGCCCAAAGGCCACCTTGGCCTTAACTTGTACCTTGCCTGGGGCAGTCAGAGCGACCGTTCCAAACCCCGGAGCCACACCATTGACGGTAAACTCTAAGGCATGGGCATAACCATCCGATACATAGGAGCGACCTTTAGCCAGATTGTAACACCATTCAGAGAAATCCAAGGCTTCGATTTTACCCATTTGCACATAGACCCGTCCCTGACCGACACGACTGCCGGAAATACAAGGGAAGTCGGTCTCTCCGGACACTTTCAAGGGGAAGCCGCAGTTGAGGATGTGGTACCAGCAGTTCCATTCCGGGATGCGATCCGTGTCCATGGCACTAAGGAAATCACAGACGCCCATGGCAGTGGTCACGCAGACTTCCTGGGCGCCGATGCCGTCCATTTGCGGGATGTTCAGATTGGGCAGCAACCGCAGCGTCCGCTGGGCACTCTGGAGCAGTTCCTCGGCATTGAGGCGTCCGTCGCCATCGCGGTCGATCGCAGCGAAAGGTTCGGGCAGTGGCAGGAGCCCCTGGCGGGCTTCGTCCGCACTGACGGTATTGTCCTTGTTCCGGTCCAGGCTTTCCAACAGGCGACGCGTGGCTTCCTGCGGATTAACTCCAAGGCCACTGGCCGAGTGGGCGTAGCCGGTGACCGCTCCCTGGGCTTTGGCCCACCGCATCAGAGGGGTGGTCCAGCTTGGCCAGCCTTTGAATTTGGTCCCTTCCGAGCCGGGGTAGGTCTGATCTTTGAGATTGAGCAGACAGACGTGCCCCAGAGCTTGCGAACCGAAACCGGAGACCTCAACGTCGTATTTGAGCAGGGTGAACGGTTCGCTCCGGTGCCAGGGTCTGGCATCGAAGAACTGACGCTGGTATTCATAGCAGGGTCCCCAGGTCAGGCAACAGCCGACGTTGAGCCCTTCTCCCTTGACGTGCAAGAACATGTCCTGCGGCAGGACCCCTTCCGTGGGATTGGTATAGTGGGCACAACCGGCAGCATGGATGTGGTGGTCACCGCTGTACCACCCCCAGGCAGCAGGATGGATCCAGCGTTCCAACTGGAAGCTCAATTCAACAGGTCCTTTGTCCGGAATGGTGATCTGCCGGCGTAATAAGCGATATTCTGGTCCACGACCATACTCGACGGTGAAGGTGCCCGGAGGCAGTCGAACGGTCCCGCCATCGGGCCGGTAGATCTGTCGCTGAAAGAAGAAATCAGGGGCCAGGCGCTTGGGTTGCGGGGGGTAAACATGGCCCCATTTGTCGGTGAAGGTAAACCGTCCGACAGTGGGGGTACCATCGACGTCACGCACTTTGAGCCGTACCTCCACGGCCGGACGAACCTCGAAGAGGATGGGCACTTCGCCCCGGAAGCCCAGATCCTGGGTACCTTGCCCCACGTCGAAGGCCAGCGTGGCCTCGCGCTGCCCCGCTTCGCTGGAATAGATCAGGGCGATGACGTATTCCACTGCTAGTCCGCTTAACTGGCGGGTCATCGGCGGTGACTGGAACATCTCCACCTGCAGGAACCGGCGGACGATGCGGGGATCGGCCTGAGGGTCCCGCTGCTGACGGCCCGGGTCACTATAAACCGGACCAGCCTGAGGACTGCTGACATTGAGCACCTTGCGGACCGTACTTTCGTTGACAACCTTGATCAGCACAGGGGTGTAACCCGCCTGTTGCAGGCGGGCCACCGCCGGCCCGCGGATCGCTTTGACCCGTGATTCCGGATTCAACGTGACCACCACCAGCACGTGCGGATCCAGTATCTCCTGCAAGCGACGGGCATCCTGGGCATCGATGGCCTTGTGCAAAGCGGTGGTCGTGGCGGCATCCAGCGGGGCGCCCAGAAAGTCCAATGCCTGCAACAGACGTTGGACGTTGGCTGCTAATGGCTGACCCTCCACGGCTACCAGCGGAGGCGTCTCCGCACAAAGCATACCGCTGGCTAGCAGCACCCCCCAAACCGCACCGCCTTTCAAAATAACCCAATGACGGTTTCCCATGACCGTCCCCTCCTGGAAAGCTCCTGATCTCTGGCCGTTGTCCGCAGGGGCAGAAGGAGTATCGATGGAGGCCACGACCACCTTACCGCAATGGACCATCCTGCCCTTGTGCCGAAGGCTTGAATATATCATCACACTGTAGCATCGTTGTCCAACGAAAAACCGAAAAATAAGTGAATGCCGGAACCCAAAAACTTTCGCTGTCAAGAAGATTTGCATGACTCCTGCGTCAACTGCTTCAACGACATGTGCTGCAAATTGCGGTTGCACTGCTTACGGACCGCTTGCCGACAAGATCAGGCTAGTCAGATGAGCCGACTCTTTTACGGATAACAACCAGCTTTCTTTGTCCAAGGGGGTAATCGTCGTTCAGCGGGGTAAAATAGCAAGCCCGTGTTGATGGTTGATGGATTGCCGGAAGAAATAAGTGAACGGATTCGCCCGGGGGTCGACTGTGCTTGCATGGCGAACAGGCATGGTTCATAATGGGGCAAAGTTGCGGGTCATTTCAGGCACAAAGTAGCGATGAATAACACCTGCCCTGCCTGTGGTACGGTTTATGCGATAACCCCTAACGACGTCGGACGGCGGGTACGCTGCAAGCGGTGTGGCGTGGCGCTGGCGATAACCACTGACGGGCTGATCCGCGGTCCGGAGTTCCCAGCGACATTAGCCGGCACTGGCAGTTCCGGACCGGCAGCGACGTCTGGCCCCGCAACCTCTGGAGGGGGGATGATCGAGATGTCTGGGTCGGCTCCGTTCAGTGATACTCTGACGATGCAGCAACCTTTTGGTTTGTCGTCCAGTGTGACTTCCAGTCTGGCAAGTGGCCTGGCCACGCTGCTGTTTCTGCTGGGTCTTTTCCTGGTTATTGTGTTCACCTACATGGTGCCGATCGGGGAAGCCGCAACCCGTCGGGCTCAAGCCCGAGTGGATCAACTGGAATTGGATCAGAAACGGGAACTGCAGAATCTGCTTCCCCCGGGAAGAAATTTCGCCGATCTGCGAGAGGAAGAACGCCGCAGCGTTGAAGATCGCCAGCGTAAGATCCGGCAGGAGTATGAACGCAAGATCGAGATTGCCCGTCTGGAGGCTGAACAAACGCGTATCAGCAACATTCGCTCCCAATGGTGGGACCGTTATGGCCAATTGTTCGGTTTCGTGTTGTTGGGGTTAGGATGTGTCGGTTATCTGCGTACGGAGCAGCCACTGGTGCTGCGGATTGTAGCGGCGGTCATTCTCAGCTTCATGCTGATGCTGATGTTTGCCTTGGGCATCGGCGGTTGTCAGGTCCCCAGCGGTCTGAAAGCATGACAAGTTCAACTGATCTGCGGTCCTCTTAGGGACGACAATGTTATGGCCCTATCTGTTCAGCCCGTTGGGAGCCAGGCAGCCGGTCACGGACGAAGCGATGGGCTGTGCCACCCTCAGTCGAGCGGGCAGAGGGGTCAAGTGGTGGAAGGTGCATCCCCTTTGAGGTGCAGGAGGGATTGGCACCAGGAGGGGTTATCGAAACAGACGTCTGGCAAGTCGGCAAGGTGTTCGTATAACGGCCGTACCATGCCCGAGACGCATTTGTTGACACCGAAGTACCGCCGCGTATTACTCAAGCTGAGCGGCGAGGCGCTCGGCTACGGCGGCAGCCGATTGGGAATCAATCTGGACGAAGTGCGCCACATCGCCGTCCAGTTGCAGCGTGTCCATCAGCGGGGTGTGCAACTGGCTGTGGTAGTTGGCGGAGGCAACCTGTTACGCGGGGCCCAGTTTACTGCCGGCGGCGAGACGATCAAGCCGGCCACCGCCCACTACATGGGCATGCTGGCCACCGTCATGAACGGCCTGGCCCTGCAGGATACCTTGGAAGCACTTGGTCTGGAAACGCGTTTGTTGTCGGCTATTCGTATGGAAACGGTAGCCGAGCCGTTTATCCGCCGCCGCGCCCTCCGGCACCTGGAAAAGGGGCGTATCGTCATCCTGGCCGCCGGCACGGGCAATCCCTTCGTGACCACTGATACGGCTGCCGCCCTGCGTGGCACCGAGCTGGAAGTCGACATCGTGCTGAAAGCCACCCGTGTCGATGGCGTTTACACCGCCGACCCGGAGCTGGACCCCAACGCCGTCAAGTACGATCACCTGACTTACGAACAGGTCATCCGCGAAGGATTACGGGTAATGGATATTGGTGCCTTCGAAATGTGTCGTCAGGCACGCCTGCCCATTCTCATTTTCAACTACAAACACGAAGGGGCCATCGAACGGGCCATCGCCGGTCATCGCATCGGCACCCTCATTAGTGCCTGAACTTGCTACCAGAGGATGCACAGTAATCCACACGTGCGGGCTTAAAGGCCCAGATGCTTCGCCGCCTCATCCGCAGCGGACTAGGGCAAAGAAAATCACACATATCCCTTCCCGGGAGCGAGCGTCCGGCTTTCTGACTTGACCTGAGGCCTTGGCCTCTTTTGTTGTCGCTGATTTTGCCCCCCGTAGCGATCCTGCTTCAGGCACCTACGGAAAATTAAGGACGATCGGAAATAAAAACGATCCGGAGGGAACAGCAATCCCCACCGGAACACCCTAGTGCCGGGCAAAGAGGGTAACTAGAAGCAAACTATTTTTTGTCCTTGGGCTGAGTGGTGAGGGGAAAATCGTCCGTGCGGAAGGGGGAGGCCGGCAGACCTTCTTTGTTGAACAGATTCAACGGTGGCCTGGCAAAATTGACCCAGCCGTAGCGGACAGCCACGATCTGATCCACGTCGTCGCAGGTCACGACGACGGTGTCCCCTTCAATGACGGCCTTGGCCGGACGGAAAATGCGATCGGTCCCGCAAGCGGTAAAGCCGGTCAGGGGCCCGTCCCGGGCGACCAGTCCACCGCCAACGTGATCGAACGACAGCACCGCCTTTTTGCCTTCAAACCTGGCTTCGCGGAAGATCGGACCACTGTAGACAATCTTTTCACCATAGGCCAAAGCGCGAGCGGCTAAGGCCAGGCGAGCACCCACCGGTTCCTTCTGCTGAGGATGAATGTCTTTTTCGTCCCCGGCATCGGTGATGACCGCTAGTCCTACCTTGGGCAGTATTTTGGTGGCCAACAATTGGGCATCCCGTAATTCGGCGTAACGGACGCCGTCGGAATTGCCGTCCCAGTAAGGGGCCAGCTGAACGCCCAGGAAGGGGAAATCACCTCCCCACCGCTGACGCCAATCCTGGATCATCGTGGGATAGAGGGTACGGTATTCGAAGGCCCGGGGAGCATTCGATTCGCCCTGATACCAGATGGCTCCGCGCACGGGGAACTTCAGCAAGGGATGGATCATGCCATTGAACAGCACGGTCGGAATGTTGGGATTGAGCCCCTTTTTGTCGGAAGGGTTGTTCTGCTGGGCCTGGCGTGCACGGTCGGCCAGATATTTGAGCGAGGGCACTTTGTCGAGAGCTTCCAGGCTGGTCCAGGCCTCGCAGACGGTGCCGCCCCAGTTGGTGGCAATCAAGCCGATAGGTACATGCAAGGCTTTTTCCAGGTCCCGACCGAAAAAGTAGGCGACAGCGGAAAACTCGTAGGCGGTTTCCGGCGTACATTCCTGCCAACGACCAAAGACCACGGTATACTCTTTGGCCCGGGTCACGGTTTGGACGGGGAAGTCCTCTTGGGGTGTCAGAGCCGGGCGTCGTGGAACGGTGAATAAGCGGATATGCGGATGCCGGGCCTGAGCGGCTACCTTTTTCCCCTGGTCGTCTTTGGTCAGGCGCCACAGCTCCCACTGCATGTTGGACTGACCGGAACATATCCAGACTTCGCCAATGGCCACATTGTTGAAGGTGAGGGTGTTGTGCCCTTGGATGGTAAGAGTCCAGCCGGTGCCGGCTTTCTGAGCAGGCAGTTCAACGCTCCAGCGGCCCTGATCGTCTGCATTGGTAGCTGCCGTGATGGGCGGTTGCTCCTCGCGCTGCAGGCGGACCGTTACTTTTTCCCCGGGCTGTGCCTTGCCCCACACACGCAGGGGCATGCCCTGCTGGAAGACCATGTGATCCGAAAACAACGGATGCGGAGTGACGTCGGCCCGCACGCTGGGCAAACTGACCCACCACAGGCATCCCACAGCCGTCAGCAGGCGTGACAGAGACATTGCAAAACTCTCCGGAGAGGGAACAGAGGCAACTTTGGCGATCCGACCGCTACCATGTCTTGGTGACCGGGTGTCAGCGTCAGAAAACCTAAGCCTGGGGCCAGGTTTTGGCAATGGCCAGACTATTAAAAATCGCCCACCTCACTGCTCGGAACGTTATTTCCCCTGCTCTGGACAGCCACGCTCTGTCGCTTCTAGATAAAAACGGCGTCCATCTGCCCCGGCAGGGAACCAGCGGTAACGGAATCACCCACGGCAGCGACCTTGCCCCGAGGCAGGGGATGCCACTCAAAAAAGCCACTAGGCCCCTCTAAGGAACACCGCACCCCAACGGCGACGGCTATCTACAACCGCGACAGACGGATGGTTTAGGCGATTTGCAAGTGGTCCGGCGTGGGCAGAAAGCCACCGCCCCGGTTCTGGATGGTCTGGCGGATGGAACGGATGACGTGCTCGTCGGTGGGATAGGGGGAGTGCAAGATGGGGCGTAACGGCAGGGGGATTTCATCCATGCGATAGACGGTGCCGGGGGCGCTGATACCCGTGGCAGCGGTGGTAATGTGCACTTTGGCCAGCCGGCTGGTATGCGTGACCTTGGGATCCAGGACAATTGTCGGCGTGCGACGCAGATGTTCGATGGCCGGCTGGGGCATGGTGGCTCCAGGATCAGCCCCGACCACCAGGGTGGCATCGGTATCGCCACGCACGAGCAGGTCGACGGTGGAGAATTCACCCGGATTGAAGCGGGGATAACCCCGCGACAAGGACACACCAAACGGATAGGCCGTGGTGTAACGGAGCACGACGTCGGCACCGGTCACGTTGCCATGGCCCCGCATCGGCATGGCCACAAACTTGGTGAAGGCGTTCAGTTCAGCGGCCAACGTCAAGGCAGCGGCACTGTTCATGTGCTTGCCGCGGGTCATCGACAAGCCCATGCCAAAAAACAGGACACCGAAACGGGCCTTTTTCAGCCGCTGAGCCAGGTCTTGCAGTTGTTCCAGAGTCAGGCCGGTTGGCCGCACCGCTTCCGCCTCCACTGCCTGTCCTTTGATCAGAGCCCGCAGGATGGTCAGGACTTCAAAGTCCTTGCCGGGGCGGATCTGCAGGAAGATGTCGGCCGCTTTGGCACTTGGGGTTTCCCGGATGTCTACCAGTACCATGGTGCGGTCCTTGCGGCCGCGCGGTGTGAATTTCCCCTTCTGAGTCAGCGTATAACGGGTAAAGTGCCGTGGATGGCACTCGGCTGGATTGCCCCCCCAGTAGATGATCAAATCTGCCCGATTTTTGACTTCACCCAACGTGCAGGAAACCTTGCCACCCAACTGGGCAGCGATTTCGGTCGGGCCATGTCAAAGCGAGGTGTGGCTATCGATGACGGCCCCTACCGTCTCGGCCAGCCAGACCGCTTCACGCTGAGCCTCGCAGGTGATGTTGCTCAAGCCGTAGATGAGGGGCAGATCGGCACGCTCCAGAATTTCAGCGGCACAAGCAATCGCCTCTTCGAGAGAGGCTTCCCGTCCGTCGATCAGAGCCGCAGGGTACAGACGTTCCGCCGTGTGGTGCTTGAACCAGGCCTCGCCCAGAATGCATGCCCGTTTGGTCTCAACGATCCGCTGGCCATCGGCATGAAGCTCGATGTCGTCGCAGACACAACCACAAAAGGTGCATACGGCGTTCTGAACGACGGATAGTTCCATAACCAGCCGCTCCTCGGGCAGGTTCGATATCGGGGCGTCCGCCAACCACCATTCACCAGCGGTCCAGGGCCATAGCAGCAAGCCACCGATGGCAGCGCCGGGCAATACTATGGCAGTGGCTGCTCTCCGTCAGGCATTTGCGCTGGAGGGGGAGCAACCGGTAGCTGTGGGGCGGAGGCCGTTGTCGTCGGGCCGTCCGGACCGGACGGCGGCAGGGCAAACGTTCACCCTAGTACGCGGCCTCGCAAACTTCCCCGGATCCGCCGCGGCATGAAACGCCCCGGGGCAATTTCTTGCCAGGGCGGCACGGCCGCTGCCGGATCGGTAACGCTCGTTATCCGGACATCAGGAGCAGACATCGCCGCTTTATCCTCCCGGGCTTTCCGGCGGGTGGCTCGAAACGGTCTCTTCTATTTTTTCTAGTTCCACTTCCCACCCTTTGGAAGTGGGCATCCCGGTGCCATCGGTGTCTCCGCCCATCAAGCGACAGGTAGGCGGGCCGTAAGGAACCAGGAGCAAACCGCGTGGCACGTTCCCTTCCTGGCAGATAAAGACGGCCTCGCCGAAGCGGGTCCGCAGCCGCACGCGTTGACCGGCCACCAGTCCAGCTTGCTGCATGTCCTGGGCATGCATCGTCAGGGTCGTGACCAATGTCTGGTACTCCGCTCCTTCCTTGCCTACGTTCACCTGGACCCCTTGCTTGTTGGAGCGGATGGGAATGAGCAGATACCGGTCCGGCATGAGCAGCCTCTCCCAGTTGGGGTAACGGTATGCTAGAAAAAACCTTCCCCGTTGACGAGGAAGCAGCCTGGCAGCAGTCACCCGCCCGTCCCGCTGGACGGTTGCAAAACGGAAGTAGCAATGCTACAGCTCAACGGTGTGGAGATCGAGGATACGTTTGCCGAGGCTTTCGGGATGACGGCCGCCCGTTTGATCATCACGGCCGAGACCTCGGAATGGGCCCACATCGCCGCCCAGCAGGCAACCGGCTATGCCACTTCGGTGATCGGCTGCGATGCCGAAGCGGGTATCGAACGCCCCCTGCTGCCGGCCGAAACGCCCGATGGCCGACCCGGTGTCAGCATCCTGCTGTTTGCTTTCAGTCGGGATGCTCTACAGAAAGCCGTGGTCAATCGCGTGGCTCAGTGCATCCTTACCTGTGCGACAACGGCCTGTTACAACGGTCTGCCCCTGGACCCAGCCCGGGTCATCAAAGTCGGCGGAGCCTTGCGTTATTTCGGCGACGGCTGGCAAATCAGCAAGTTCCTCGACGGCAAGCGCTATTGGCGTATTCCCACCATGGATGGCGAGTTCCTCTGCGAAGAGACCTTCGGCACGGTCAAAGGAGTGGCCGGAGGCAACTTCTTGATCCTCGGGCGTTCCCAGGCTGCGGCCTTAGCGGCTGCCGAGGCGGCCGTGCGGGCCATCCGTCAAGTCCCTGAGGTCATCCTGCCATTCCCCGGTGGGATCGTTCGCAGCGGAAGCAAAGTGGGCAGCAAATACAAGGCTCTCAAGGCCAGCACCAACGACGCCTATTGCCCTTCCTTGCGTGGGGCGGTCGCCAGCCATCTGCCCACGGGTGTGCATGCCGTTTACGAAATCGTCATCGATGGGCTGACCTTGGCTGCGGTCGAGCAAGCCATGCGGCTCGGAATCACCGCCGCTTGCCTGCCGGGCGTGGTCCGCATCTCCGCAGGTAACTATGGCGGCAAGCTCGGCCCCTATCCGATCCCCCTGCACCGCCTGTTTTCCCCACCCCAACCTGATTGACCCTATGTCCCATCTGTTCCCCAGTCACTAGTTGCCCGGCCTAGTAAGCGATTGACATCACGGCGATGGACGGAACCTGTTCCAATCAGCGGCCAAGTAGGTTCAAGCAGTAGGTAGTTCCGCGGGCAGTCCAGCGTGGGCCGTTGGCCAGCCGCCAATTCACAACCACTCCAGCAAGCGAAGGGCAACTACCACGGTAATGCCAGCCAGAAGGGGGACGCACACCCGACGGGCCAGTACCAGCGGCGGCGTACCGGTCAACTGGGCACACAGCAGGGTAACGGCTGCCACGGGCGACATGGTCCGACCCGCTGCCGAACCGACAGCCGTCAAGGCACCGAGTGCCACCGGGTCGATCCCCAATGCCAAGGCCGGTTCCTGAAAAAATCCATACAGACTCTGGGTGCTGGCCATACCAGAGCCGCACAGTACGGCAAACAGCAAGGGAATGCCAGCGGCCAGCGGAACGAGCAACTCTGGCACCGCTTGCAGCAACCGTCCCAGGTCGCGGGCCAGACCGGCCGCTTCCATCGCGGTGCCAAAACAGTGGGCGGTCACGATCAGACTGACGATCTGGGCCAGGCCATACCCGGCTCCCTCGAAAAACAGACGCATACAATCCTTGGCGCACGCGGGCACAGCAATGGCCGCAACGACAACCCCGACCAGCATGGCCAGACCGATCAAGCGGGTGTGATAAGCGGGATCGCGTCTGCCTTCCGGACTGGCTGCGACCAGCCATTGTTCCGGTACCTCGAACAGAGCAAAAGGCGGCCCCACGGCCAACAGCAGGAGCAAAGGTACCAGCGGCACCACCGCCGGTAGCCAGCGGTGGCGTGCCAGCGGAGGCGGGGGGCGACTTTGCGGGGATGCCTCCGCTTCCGAGGCGGCCGGCCACCACCAACGGCTCAGCAACCAGCAGACGACCAGGGCCACAACCAATTGCGTCAGAACGACGGGTGGCAAAGTCGTACGAACTTGAAGGGTAGGCGGAGCCAAGGGATGATCCGGATTGGCCGCCGCTATGGTCAACAGTTCGGGGGCGCCGGGGTTAAGCAATTCCCCGCCTACCGAGGCTCCCAGCAGTAGGCACGCTCCCGCCGTGGCCGCGGAATACCCGGCTGCCCGCAGCAGCGGCAAAGCTACCGGCCCAACACAAGCTGCCGTGCTTGTCTGACTGATCACAGGAACGTTCACCACAAAGGCCACCACGATCACACCCGGAATGAGCAACCCCCGAACCGGTCGCAACGGCCGTAGCAACAAATACACCAACTGTTGATCACAACCCGTATGACGCAATACATAAGCAAATCCCATGGCCGAGCAGATGGGCACAACGAACTTTTCGTTGGCCAAGGTGGACAAAAAGGTGCGTACCACACGGGGCAGCTCGTTGGTCAGAGCACCTAGCAGCAAGGCCGCTCCCAACAGCACCAGCCGGACGTCCCAACCGCGTAGAATCAATAGCGCTGCCACCGCGGCTATCAGCAGGGCCGCCAGGCTTCCACTTTCCATCCCACTGTTCCTCCAGACCGCTGCTGCAATCAGACAAGCATCAGAAAGAATAGCCCACCGGCCACCCGCGGGCCAACCAGGCGGCGTAAGGGCCTTCCACTCTCCTGGCATCTTGGTGGTTGGCCCAGCTAGCAACGGAGTCGCCCAGGAAAAAAGGGAGACGGTGCGACGGCAAAAGTCCAGACCGGGGTGGTGCTGGGCTTGTCGTTGGGCGGAGAGCCATCTGGAAGTGGTGCTGTCGGGCCCAAGCACCTAGGACTGACAACACGTCTGAGGGAGGGATACGGTGGGCTGATTGTCGTCCGGGTTGCGGATAGCCTGACAAATCCAGCCACCGCCGAGCAAGCGGCTACCGTCGTAGAAGGCGACCGCCTGGCCCGGGGTTACGGCTGGCTGCGGCTGAACAAAACGGACTTCAACTTGTCCTTGCGACAGGGGACGAACAACGGCCGCGACCCCAGCGTGCCGATAGCGGATCTTCACCCAGACCGTTATTTCCCCCGATGGTGGGTGAACCAGCCAGTTCACGCCTTCGGCTCGCAGGCCGCTAGCCAGCAGATCGTCGTAATCTCCTACTACAACCGTGTGGGTTTCGGGCAGCAATTGCAAAACGAATTGTCGTCGGCCTGTGGCAATCCCTAGTCCTTTACGTTGGCCGATGGTGAAGCGGTCGATCCCGTCGTGTTCGCCGAGCACCCGTCCGTGGCGATCGACAATCAGGCCCCGGCGTAGCGCGTCGGGTCGGCGGGCGCGGACCACCTCAGTGGGTCGCCCCCCGGGTACGAAACAAATCTCCACACTATCCGGCTTGTCGGCCACATGGTCCAGGCCGGCCTCCCGCGCTAACGCCCGGATCTCGCTTTTGCGTGACTCCCCTACCGGAAACAACACATGCTCCAAGACCTCGCGACGGATACCCCATAACACATAACTCTGGTCTTTCGATTCATCCAGACCCCGGTGCAGTTCCGCTCCCTGCGGCCCTGCTACAACGCGGGCATAGTGCCCCGTAGCAATGTAATCCGCCTCCAGTTGCCGGGCAAACGACCACAACTGTCCGAATTTCAGCCAGGTGTTGCACACAACACATGGATTGGGCGTACGCCCCCGCACGTACTCGTCGGCAAAATAGTCGATAATCCGGTCGAATTCATGGCGGAAATCCAAGGCATAAAAGGGAATGCCGAGGCGGTCAGCCACGCGCCGGGCATCCCAAGCATCCCGGACCGAGCAGCACCCTTTCTTATGATCCGGTCGAGCCGAACCCTCGGTGGGATACTCCACACCCGTCCGCATGAACAACCCGATCACCTCATGCCCCTGCCGACGCAGCAGCACCGCTGCTGCCGAGCTATCCACCCCACCGCTCATCGCCAGCACCACACGTGCCATCAGTCACACCCCTTCTGCTCTTTGCTGAGTGTGGTTGAAGCAACTCCATGGTTCATTTCAGGGAGGAACCGACGACATCTTTGGCCCATCGGGGGACACATTCAACTATTACAACTTGGCCATCTTCTCAACCTCCCTTACCTACAGCCCTGCCATCGACCCAATCCATGCCCTAGCATCACCGCCCGACTAATGTTTCCCCTAACGCGAGTGCCGGACCGGAGGCACGTTTCGTTGGACTCTTGCGTTCCGCCTTAATGGCATCGCCCAAACGTCGCCACATCTTCCCGACCTATGTACAGGTCGGAGTATTTTACGTCTTAAGCAAGGGAATGTAATTAGCCCCACCAGGCCTCCTTTCCTCTCTCGTTACCGCGAAATCGACGAGGGATGTAATCGATCCACCCACTCCAACCCTCCCCGGATAGCCCACCGCAGCTACCCAAGGAACTAACGATCTACTCGATTTTATGGAGCCGCTTACACCAGTTGCCAAAATCCTTAACTCTCTGATCTTTTCTGACCTTCGCTCCGTTGAGTCCGATCCAGCCGGTTGATCATCGGTTCGGACGCGATCAGAACCTACCGTAGACAGAAGTAAATGCCAACTAGTGGCAAAGGGTCTTTGACACTAGACCCCGTCTAGTTAACCGCAAAGATCTGGATTCGGAACAATGATACCAAGGCTAAGCGCTGAGCATGCACCCACCAATTATGACCAATCTATTGGCAAAATTTGCTTATAAAGTAGGCTTGACGCCTATTCCTGAGGCAATCCCTTTGTTGTTACGAGAAATAAAAGAGTGGACTGATGACACCTTATCTCCTTGACTAGCATGGTCTTACGTTATCAGTCAACGAGTATTTGTGGAAGGGTGCAGAGTATTTGGTATGCAAGATGCACAGAATTCAGTGGCGAGAGCCGCAATCGGTCTGTCGGCGGGGGGAGAGGCTGTCGGCAGACCGATTTTATTTTCGCGACCCTCACTTTATAGCCTTGGTGGAGACAAAAGTTGCTGGTTAACCACCGGGGAAGTAAGATTCCGAGCTTGGAAAAATCACACCGTGTGCTTACTTCTCGCCTTTTGGCGGCATCGCCTCCATAGGGGCCAGGATGACCCAAACCTTGGAACCTACAGGCGGAATACGGCTTGTCCGCGCCTCATACGTCAGATTGGCGTCGTCCTTGGATATTTCCACCGGGATTTCCAGCATCGAATAGGGAAAGTTCGAAATGCTGATAATATCGCCGCTATTGGCAGCGTAGAATTCCCGGCCGCTGTCCGGATCGACAATTGTTACACTGCCAGCGAAGACCCAGTCATGGGGTAAAGGCTCCTTTTTGTGGCGGTCCCAGATCCATTCCTGGGCGGGATGGGTGTAGAGTTGGCCGCCTCGACGATAGTGTACTACAACCCTGATTTTGTCCCCGGTGGCGGGCTTGTACTCGGCCTGTTCGGTCTGTGGATTGATAAATTGGGTGGGCTTGCCTCGTTTGGCCCCAGCGGCCTCCAGGGCAGCGTGGATGAATTTGGCATCGGCGTCCACCCGCACGATGGCTTCGTGCTCCTTGGTTCCTTTTTTGCACAAAAAGACCTCTAACGGACCTTCTCGCAGACACACCTCGCACGCCAGACCCACCCGTACCACTTTTTTCTTGCCGTCCACCGTTGCTACTTCCGCAAAAAGAGTCTTTTCAGGGTTCAAGGCGGTCAGCGTGTTGTGCGGGTGCAGTTTGGGATACTCCGGCAACGGCTCGGGTTTGTCTTCCTCCAGGCCGGGGAGCCGTTCCGTAGGGGGCACAGGCGTTGCTGCGGGAGGATTTTCAGATGTCGATGGACTTTCAGATGCCGGTGGCCCCATGGGCCGGACCGTTGTCGTCGTTGATGTTACAGGGGTGGGCTGCTGCGGCACCTGCCCCGAAGACGGCTTTCCGTCCCCCAACGGCTCCGACTGATCAGTCCGCCGGGCCGTATCCTCAGGAGCCTCGGGAAGCACCGCAGAACCAGACCAGTAATAATAAACGACCGCCCAGCTCACCAGGGCGATAGCCCCGATAATCAGCCCAGCACCAGGCAACCAATATTTTGCTTTTGCTCCAATCATAAATCCGTCTCCGGTTACAGTTTAAACAAGTCTGGTAGATCTTAAGGTTGCTTCCCGCTGCGAAAGTTCGGTTCCTTGCCTGCTCTTGATTTTCCCGCGGGCGGCCCGCTACGGGTTCCTTAGTGCCATTCTAAGGGACCGCTTGCAACAGTGCCGTTTGGCAAGCAGGCAATTTCCCCCGGCCGCCTCCCTGGAAGGGATCGACGAACAGGAACAAAAGCAGAGGCCACGCCGCGACGTCCTTCGTACTGTTACTATCTTTTCAGACGTGCCAACGGTTTTTTCCTGACCCCTGTTGCCGTTTTTTCGGAAGATACACCGGCGCGCTGGGACCAGCGTCCGCGTTCCGCTCGGCAGAACCGGGTCGCCCCACCGCTTAGAAAACAAAGCAACTTGACCTTGCTTTTGGTTAGGATGGAGACAGCGGTGACGAGCTTATCAGTAGCGAGACGGGTTGATCAATAACTGTCGGAACAAGGACTAGCACACCAGCATCAGCAATCCACCAGATCGACGGGAGCTAGGGAATGACGGTCAGCGAAGTGGCGGATCTGACCCAACGGGTGGTCAGTAATGTTGAAAAAGTGATTATAGGCAAGCGGTCGGTAGTACTTCTGGCCTGGGCGGCGTATTTGAGCGAAGGGCACATATTGCTGGAAGACGTTCCCGGCGTAGCCAAGACCATGCTGGCCCGGGCCCTGGCCCGCAGTGTCGGTTGCAGCTTCAAACGGTTGCAATGTACGCCGGACTTGTTGCCAAGCGACGTAACTGGCGTGTCGGTATTCAACCAGAAAAGCGGGGAATTTGAATTCCGGCCTGGCCCGATCTTCGCCCAGACCCTGCTGGTCGATGAGATCAACCGTGCTACACCGCGGACGCAGTCGGCCCTGCTGGAAGCGATGGCCGAACGCCGGGTGAGCGTGGATGGTCAGACCTACGTGCTCAAACCGCCC
Organism: Gemmataceae bacterium; assembly: GCA_025055795.1. GTDB lineage: Bacteria > Planctomycetota > Planctomycetia > Gemmatales > Gemmataceae > Thermogemmata. The sequence goes on along the minus strand of JANWVV010000009.1, from coordinate 41,012 downwards.
TTTCTGGTGATCGCCACGCAAAACCCGATTGATCAGGAAGGCACCTTCCCCCTGCCGGAAGCCCAGTTGGATCGTTTTCTGGTGCGACTGTCTCTGGGCTATCCGAGTCTCGAGGAAGAAGCCCAGATGTTAGCACGCCTGCAGCGGAGCCACCCTATTGAGGAAATCCGAGCGGTAGCAAGCGCCGAAGAGGTCCTGGCCGCCCAAGCGGCTGTCCGGGAGGTTTACGTGGACGAGAAGGTGCGGCACTATATCCTGGAAATCGTCCACGCCAGTCGGCACCACGAAGACGTGCTCCTCGGCGCCAGTCCCCGGGCATCGCTCGCCCTTTACCGCATGGCTCAGGCCCAGGCCGCCCTGCAGGGACGCGAGTTCGTCCTCCCGGATGACGTCAAACGCCTGGCCCAGCCCGTGCTGGCCCACCGTATCATCCTCAAGCCGGAAAGCCGACTCCGCAAGCGGACTACAACCAGCGTGGTCCAGGAACTAGTGACCGACGCCCGCGTGCCCATCACCGATCAGCAGCGAGCCATGGCCCACGACTGGTTCGACCGCTAGGGCAACCCTCACTATTTATCTGCTTTTCGACTCTTTTTTGCCGCCTTTGCCACCCAACGACGGATGTTCACGATCCTTCGGATTGATTACACTTTCAGAGCAGCTATCTACATCAACCGACGAGCCCCCAGCGACTTCTCGATGATCAGAGGTGATTGACCGAGCGACCACACGGTCATCGCACCTAGCCATGCAAGAATCCAGTTATCGCCGCGGTACTTTGACTGGCAATCTCGCTCGTTGCCAGCCAGAATGGAACCAGGAAAAGGGGTATCAGCCTGTACCCGTGTCGTTTGGGAAGGAAATCGCACTGCGATAGGATAGAGAGGTCAGGGACCATGAACCGTGGTTTAGCAGGGGCTCTACTCGCTTTGGCCGGTTTGGCCAATGTTAGTGGGTCAGCCGTCCAGGCCTGTGAACGTCTGCCTAACATTATCATGATCGTCGCGGACGATCTGGGATACGCGGAACTGGGCTGCTACGGTCAGAAGTGGATCAAAACGCCGCACTTGGATCAGCTTGCAGCTCAGGGAATGCGTTGGACGCATTTTTACGCTGGCAGTCCGGTCTGTGCGCCCTCGCGTTGCGCGTTGCTGACGGGCAAACACACGGGGCACGCCACCATCCGCAACAACCGGCAATACCGCCCGGGAGAAGAGGGCCAGTTTCCTCTCCGCCCCGACGACGTTACCCTGACCACCCTGTTGCAGAAAAAAGGGTACGTCACGGCCGCCATGGGTAAATGGGGACTGGGCAATTGGGACACCAGCGGCAGCCCCCTTAAGCACGGCTTCGACTACTTCTTCGGTTACAACTGTCAGGTTCATGCCCACAGCCACTATCCCACCTACATTTACCGTAACGGTCAGAAGCTGGAACTACCGGGCAACGACGGAAAAACCGGCCGGCACTACACCCATGATCTGTTCGAGGCTGAGGCACTGGCCTTTGTGGAGAAAAACAAAGACCGTCCCTTTTTCCTGTACCTGCCTTTCACGCTACCTCATGTCGCCATTCAGGTGCCTGAAGAAGCCCTGGAGGAATACCGGGGTAAGCTAGGGGACGATCCTCCGTACGATGGCGGCAAAGGATATCAGCCTCATCCGGCACCACGGGCCGGTTATGCAGCGATGGTCAGCCGCCTGGATCGCAGCGTCGGGCGGATTGTGGCCCGCTTGCGCCAACTCGGACTGGACAAACACACGCTGGTGATATTCACCAGCGATAACGGTCCGACACACAACGTCGGCGGAGCCGATTCCACCTTCTTCCAGTCGGCGGGGAAGTTACGCGGCTTGAAAGGAAGTCTGTACGAAGGCGGAATTCGCGTCCCCTTTATCGCCTGGTGGCCAGGGGTCATCCCCGCTGGCACCACCTGTTCCCACCGCTTCTACTTCCCGGACGTTCTCCCCACCCTGTGCGACGTCGTAGGCCTTCCGCCTCCCGTCGACATCGACGGCCTCAGCTTCTGGCCAACGCTGTGCGGCCGGGGTACGCAAAAGCAGCATGAGTTCCTCTACTGGGAGTTTCCTGGCTACGGTGGCCAGCAAGCCATTATCGCCGGGTCATGGAAGGCTGTCCGACAGAACCTCTCGAAGGGCAAAATCCGCACGGAATTGTACCATCTGGAGATGGATGAAGCCGAACAGTACGACGTCGCCACTGAACACCCGGACATCGTTGCCCGCCTGGAACGTCTGATGCAGCAACAACACCGTTACAATCCGGACTTTCCTTTGCCGGCCATCGATACCCCTGTGAAGAAGTAAGCGTGCAGTGTATGGGCTGGTTAGTGGCTGTGGGAGCGATAGTAGGAATAGCCCTGGCGTTGCAGGCAGGGCTGGCTGCTTTTGCCGGGTATGTGGTACTAGGCAGTTATCTGCTTTCCCGCTGGCTGTCGCGGCAATGGATCGAGAATGTGGAGGCCCAGCGGCACTGTCCCAGTGAACCGCTGGAGGTAGGGGCAAGCGTGGAAGTCGAGCTGCAGGTGCGTCACACGGGCCGCTGGCCCACTCTATGGGTGCTGGCAGAAGATCTGTTCGCCGACGAATACCTGCAACAACGGCCGCCGGCCGTCCAGATCAAGGGGCACCGCTTGCAGCTGATCAGCTTGTGGCCCGGGCAGCAACGCCGCTGGCGTTATCGCCTGACCTTCCAGCGCCGGGGTTACTACCCAGTCGGACCAACCTTGCTGGAAAGTGGCGACGTCTTCGGGTTGCATCGCCGTTTCCGGATTATCGGCTCGCCGACGTACCTGCTGGTACTCCCCCGCATGTGGCCCCTGCAGCGGTACGATTTCGTCTCGCGCCGCCCCACCGGCGAAATTCGCTTGCACCAGCGACTGTTCGAGGATCCGACGCGTACGGCCGGAGTGCGGGAATACCAGGTGGGCGATCCGTTGTCGCGGGTGCATTGGAAGGTAACGGCCCGTATGGGGCAATTGCACTGCCGGGTGTACGAGCCGACAACTCTGGCCGGCGCCACACTGCTATTGGATTTTCACCATAACGTCTATCCGGCCCGCGGTGAGCCGTATCGCTCCGAGCTAGCCGTAACCACAGCGGCCAGCGTGGCCTACACCTTGTCGCTACTGAAGCAACCAGTCGGTCTGGTCAGCAATGGGCGGGATGCGGCCGTCCGCATCCAGGAGGAAAGCGCCCTGACCCCAAGCGAGACACCCGAGGAACAATCCCTCGGACAGGAGCAGGATCGCGACCAGTTGCATCAGCGGTTCGCTCTGCGTCAGGCCCAGAGCCACTTACAGCCGGTGGTGGTCGAAACGCGTCGTGGCATCGATCAATTGATTCAAGTCCGGGAAACCCTGGCCCGTTTGGAACTGAACGATGGCCTGACCTTCGCCGCTCTGGTCAGTGTGATGGCGCCCCGTCTGCCACGCGATGCTACCATCCTGGCCATCCTGCCCCACGTGGATGAAGGGGCCGCCACGGCCCTGAGCATGCTCCGCCGCCTTGGCTTTGCCGTCAGCGTGCTGCTGATCCTACCCGAGCAGATCCATACCTGGCAAGCCGTGGGCCGACTGACGGCCGCAGGCGTCCACGATGTCCGGATTATTACCTCCGAAGCCGATCTGATCCAAGGCGGCCAATCCGTCACTGCTGCCACCGGCCCCGCCCCTTACAGCCTGGATATACCATTGGCATGAACACCACACGCTGGCTGGCTTACGCCCAACTGGTTCGCTTGCCCAACGTTTTCAGTGCCTTGGCCGACATTGGTCTGGGCCTGTGCGTGACCCACTCGTTGACGGCGTCGGCCTGGTCATCCGGCTCTGCCTGGCTCTGGACCGGCTTGTTCACCGCCTCAGGCAGTCTATACATGAGCGGTATGGTCTGGAACGACATTTTCGACCGCCACGAGGACGCCCGGAGTCGACCATATCGTCCGTTGCCGTCGCGACGGGTCTCGCTGAGAACCGCCGTGCTGCTGGCCACTTTTTTGTTGATCATCGGTATGAGCAGTGGCTGGGCGGTCGCTGTCGGGCAGGGCACACACTCCCTGTTGGCCTGGCACAATTCCGGCCTGATGGCCACGGTTCTGGCCGTGTTGATCCTGCTTTACGACGGTGTGTTGAAAGCCACCTGGCTGGGCCCCCTGCTGATGGGTGGCTGCCGGCTGGCCAACGTGTTGCTGGGCCTGTCGCTATTGGACCCCCAGGCATTACCCGACATGGAACGGGTGTACGTAGCCAGCGTGGTGGGCGTGTACATAGTCGGAGTTACCTGGCTGGCCCGCCGCGAAGAAAGCCGCAGTGCACGCCACCAGTTGCTGCTGGCTGTCGGTGTAATCGGTCTGGCCCTGCTGCTGGCTCTGTTCCTGCCTGCCTGCCTGCCTGAACGATTGGGGACTTTCTGGTTTCCCTACCTGCTGGTGGCTTTTGCCTTCTATCTGGCCGATCCGGTGTATCAGGCAATCCGCCGGCCCGAGCCGTACCTGGTTCAAGCGGCCGTGACTCGCTGCCTGCGGGGGTTGATTGTCCTGGACGCCTTACTAGCCAGTGTCTTTGCCGGCCTGCCGGCTTTGCTGCTGGTTTTGTTGTTGCTCCCGGCCCGCTGGCTGGGAAAATGGGTATACGCGACCTGAGGTCAACGGTCGATCCACCATCGACCCACGCTGTCTCAGCCGTTGTGACCGGGGGCAGTGGTAGCGTCGGGCGGACAAGAACCTGCCAACCAAACACCGGGAAAATGCCGCTGCGGCAGCTGGGCGTTCGCCGACCAACGAGACAAATGAGGGAGGAAGATTCCATGAGGGAGCACGGCCAGACCGGCGTACCTTCCGCAACCAGTTACCAAGGTATCGATCGCCGCCGCTTTCTGGCATGGGGAGGAGCAACAGTGAGTAGCGTTCTGACAGCCGAGTGGTTGCACGCCTTCCAAGAAGATCCCCAAGCGGCTGCCCAGCAGTTCATTGCCGAGCACGAACGGAAGGTGCGACCGCTGGAAGTTGCCGCCAATCGTGCCTGGTGGCAGGCCAATATCAGCGGCAAAGATGAAGACTTCAAACGTAAAGAGGAATTGCAGAACAAAATCGACGCGATCCTGTCAGACCCGCAGCCTTTCGCCCAGCTCAAGCAGTTGAAGGCAGCAGCAGACGCCGGCCGGCTCGGCAATGCTAGCATCGCCCGGCAGATCCAATTGCTGTATCTGCAGTATCTGGAAAAGCAGGTGCCGCCCGAACTACTGCGCAAAATTACGGCCAAGGCCAACGCGGTGGAACAGGCCTTCAACGTGTACCGGCCCAAGGTGGACGGTCAGGAATGGACCGATAGCCGTGTGCGTGCTGTGCTCAAGGAATCAAAAAACTCGCAAGAACGGCGTAAGGTATGGGAAGCCAGCAAGGGGGTCGGGTCGGTCGTAGCGGCCGACCTGGCCGAACTAGTCCAGTTGCGTAACCAGGCCGCCCGTCAACTCGGCTTTGCCAACTTCCATGCCCTGATGCTCTATCTCAACGAGCAGGACAGCGCCCAGATCCTCAAGCTGTTCGACGAACTGGACGAACTGACGCGCCCACCGTTCCAACAAGCCAAGGCCGAGATTGATGCCCGCCTGGCCCAGGCCTGTAACATCAGTCCCAAGGAACTGATGCCCTGGCACTATCACGATCCGTTTTTCCAGGAGTCGCCCGCTGTTTTCGACGCCGACCTGGACGAACCGTACCGCAAGGTGGACATCCTGCAACTGTGCCGCGACTTCTACGCGGGCATCGGCCTGCCGGTCGACCGGGTACTGGCCAACAGCGACCTGTACGAAAAGAAAGGCAAAAGCCCCCACGCCTTCTGCATCGACATCGACCGGGAAGGGGACGTCCGTGTGCTGGCCAACATCGTTCCCAACGAATTATGGATGGGCACCATGCTCCATGAACTGGGGCACGCCGTCTATTCGAGTCTGTACATACCCGCTACGGTCCCCTACGTCCTGCGTGATGCCGCCCACATCCTGACCACGGAAGGGGTGGCCATGCAAATGGAACGGCTATCCAAATCCCGCGCCTGGCTGGAAAAGATGGGAGTCAAACTGCGGGATCCGGCGGCCTTCGCCACTGCCGCCGCTAAAGTGCAACGCAATGGCTTGCTTATTTTCAGCCGCTGGTGCCAGGTGATGCTCCGCTTCGAAAAAAGCATGTATGAAAACCCGCAACAGGACTTGAACAAACTCTGGTGGGACCTGGTCGAACAGTACCAGCAGGTCCGCCGGCCACCCGGACGCAATGCCCCGGACTATGCCAGCAAAATCCACATCTGCTCGGCTCCGGTCTACTACCACAACTACATGATGGGGCAACTGTTCGCCTCGCAGGTGCACCATACCTTGGCCCGTGAACTGTTCCGTGCCCACCCCGCGGAAGTGGTCTATGTCGGCGACAAACAGGTCGGTGCATTCATGAAAGAAAAGATAATTGCCCCCGGCCGCACTCTCCCCTGGAACGCACTGACCAAACAAGCCACCGGCAGCGAACTGAATGCCGTCGCTTTTGCCAAGGACTTCCAGGACTAATCACGAGGGGACGCGACCTGCCAGCTCCTGCTAGACCTGCCCAAGTATTCCGTTGCCTGCTCGGCTCTGAAGAAGTATCTTCTGCCTCAAAGGGTACTGGCCGAGTTCCCCTCAGCCGAAACCGGGGCAAAATCCTGCACCTCTCCTGAGCCCGGACACTGCTGCGTATGGCTTGTTCCCGAGCTGATCCCTTCCACTCTCCGGCGTTACGTTCTGTTTTCCATCATCAGAGGGGGACGGATCATAAGCGATCGAGCGAATCGAGCCAAAACAGTAAATCGCGGAAGGTATCGGCATCGAGATACTCTTTGCCGCGGTTTTTCATTTCGCGATAGATGAGCGGAAAGCGACGCTCGCGTAGCAGTTGCACACTTTCCTGGATTTCGGCCAAGGCGGGATCTTTGTCACCCGCTGCGATGAAGAAAGCCAAAGGCTGATCGGGCAGATTGTCCTTGGGGTTGGTGCCCAGCGGAGCGGCCACAGCCGCCACTCCACGGAATAGATCCCGGGCGTTAAAACCGACGTAGAAGGCCATTTGTCCACCCTGACCCATCCCATGGGCCACGATACGGTTGCGATCAATCGTATACTGATTGAGCACAGCACGCACGTCCTGCAGAACCAGGTCCATTTCGCTGGGGAGCCAGGCGCCGTCCCGGCTGGCAGACTTTGGCCCCATCACCAGGAAATGGTGCTCGGCGCAGAACTCCTGGAACAAAGCACTGATCCGTTCGCCATCTTTTGTCCCTGTGCGATCGTGGAACCAGACGATCAAGCCATGGGATACGTTGGGATCGTAGTTATCGGGCACGTACAGCCAGTATTCCCGTCCCAGCGCTTCGTTGAGGCGTTGCAACAGACCGGTTTCCACCTTCGGTTTGGCCGGTTTGTCGGCAGGTGGCTCGTCCGCCTTGACTTGTTTTTCTGACGATCGGGCTGGCTGAGCCGTAGGGGATTGATGACTGCTGGCGCGGAACAGCGAGGACGCGGTGCCGCTGGTGTAAGGAGCCGCACTCAGCCTGGCAGTGATCGGTTCCACTCCGCTGGACGACTGTGAGGGGAGTGCGGCAGGGGCCGCTGTGCCGCTACGGGGTGGAGGAGCCGGTGACGGAGACTCTTTGGGTCCTTTCGGCCCCCTTGGCGGTAGCGGAAGGGGAGGCGGAGCCGCCTTCGGCTTTTCCAAAGCTCGACCCGCTGAGGAAGGCAACGGCAGTCGCTCCGGCAGCACATCGGGCATAGCGGCCAGTTTTACCTTGAAGGTTAACAGGGTGGTTTTGCCTTTTTCGGTCCCACCTTTGGTAGTGTCTTTGACCACCGGCGGAGCAGATGGCCTGGAGTCGTCCGCCGTTGGCTCTTTGCCCGCTGGAGGCGGACCAGTAGCGGTGTCTGCTTTTTCCGCATCTGGCCGTTGGACCTCCAGAGTGATTTCCGTACCGGGTGTCAGGCGTCGCAGCAGGGCGTGCAATGCAGCCGGGTTGGTAACGGTCGGCAGCACTTTGGCCGTGCTAGGACCGCATTTGAGGATACGATCACCCGGTTGCACGCCGGCCGCCGCGGCAGGACTATTCGGGTACACGTAGCGTACAACGACGCCCGGGCCTGGGTCGTCGCGTAGAGGCAGAATCCCCAGAAAAGGCATGACAAAGGCGGCGCTGGGCCCCAACAGAGTGACCTGCGGAAAGGTCAGTTCCTGATCACCCCGTCGGACCTTCAGCCGGATGATGTCCCCTTCGTAGAGGGGGCCAAGCAGGTGCTGCAACGCCGAATAATGAGGCACGGGCTTGCCGTTGATCTCGAGAATGACATCGCCCACCTGCAAGCCCACGCGTGCGGCTGCGGAATCGGGAAGGATGGAACCAACGACCGGCGGAGCCGTATACAAGTCGGTCCCCTGCGGCGTGATCCCCAAAAGGCCGCGACGCAGATCGCGTCCCTGTTGCAGACGGGGCAACACCCGCAAGATGTCTTCCAGCGGCACAGCAAAGCCGATGCCGGAGTCGTACCATTCCACACCAGCCGTTTCATCGTCGCCGCGGGTCGACATCGGCACAATAATGCCCAAGACGCGACCATCGACGGCCACCAGGGGGCCGCCGTAGTTCACCGGCGAAGTCTTGGCATCGGTCTGAATCGCCTTGCCGTAGATCCGGTTCAGAGCACTGACGATGCCAATGCTCATCGACGGCGGATGCCGGACGTCCGGGTCGGACGTCCGGCCCAGGGCAATTGCCCACTGTCCAACTTGCATTTCCGCTTTGGGTACGGGCACAGCGGTGGGTAGACCGCTGGCATTGACCTTCAGCAGGGTGAGCATGCGGGTCTGGTCGTGGGCCACCACCTTAGCCACCAGCGGGGTGGGGTGACCTGGCACGGTGACGTAGATATCGGTGGGCTTATGGGCGAAGTTGAAAGAGCTGGTGATAACGTAGCCATCGTTTGAAACGATCAGGCCGGTTGTGGGTCCGGTGCCCTTACGGATGAGGGGGCCGGCCCCTTTGCCGGGCAGACCTTTACCACCGCCCGGGATGACTTCCGCACCGCCGACCGTATCGATGCGCACCACACATGGAGCCACACGACTAGCAGCGGCCTTCAAGGCCCGTTCGGTGGCCTCATTCACGTCGGGTCGGGCTGTCGGCGCCTGGCACCACCCCTGGGCGGGCCATCCCACCATCCAACCGGCCAGCAGAACCAGTCCAACTACCCGCTGTGACAATCGTGCTATCGTCATGGATCGATACCTTACCATCACCTCTGACAGAACGGTTGGCGGTTACTGGAACCGGTACCAGCAAGGTTACTTTTTGGGGGCCGGCGTTTCCGTCTTCGCATCTGCCGCTTTGGGTGGCGCTGGGGTCGGTCGCGGCGGCTGCGGCCGGGGTGGAGGCGACGCCAAGGTCAGCTCCACCGTCTGCAAGGCCTCGCCCCGACGTACCTCCAGACGGATGGTCATGCCCGGCCGGGTATTTTTCCGGATCCAATCCTGGAATGCCTTGATGCTGACGATCGGTTCGCCATCAACGAAGCTGATCAGATCGTCTGGACGCAGGCCCGCCTTAGCGGCTGGGGAACCCGGCACCACATCTTCCACGTAGGCTGGCGTCCGTTCCAGGACGTTGGGTACAAAAATGATCCCATGCCAGCCCCCTTCCCCCACTACCGTCTGCGGACGCGAAACCGGCTTGTATTCCCCACGCACCCCTTTCTTCACAAACTCGACCAGGGAAATGTGTACGGTCCGTTCCTGCTCGCTGACCCGCCCCTCTTTGTCCTTGACTGGTTCGCGAACTTTGATCTCCACAGCAGCCTGGACCGGAATAGCATAATTCATCCAGGTATCGCTGAGCGTATTTCGCAATTCACGTCCGATGATGCCCAACAAGTTTCCTTTGCGATCCAGCAAGGCACCGCCCGCCGCTCCCGGATTGTTGGTAATGGCGTCGACAATGTACACCTCCCCGGTATAGGGGAACTCAAAGATGCCGCGGCGACCGGCCATTTTCGTGTAGGCCATGACCACACCACGCTGCAGACTGAGCGGTTCGTCCCGCAGGGCAATCTCGAAGGTGTTACTCAGAGCCAGGACCCAGTCACCTACTTCCGCACGGGGACGCTGGGCAGCCGCTTCTATGTCGAAATAATCCAGCTCCAGGCCAGCCGGCTCGTCGGGGCGTTTTCCCTCTACTCGGATCTTCAGCAACGCGGCGTCCAGCTCCGGCTCGATCACCAGCACCTGGGCCCGTAAACGTTGCCCGTCGTACAAATGGACCACCAGGTCAGGCGTATCCAGGAGCTGGCTGGCCACCGTCAGGATGTGTCCCTCCGGGCTGACGATAATCCCTGTTCCGAAGTTGTTGAGGCGAGAAAAGCCGCCGGCGCCGAAGATCTTGACCAGCTTGCGGTTGGCCTTTTCGGCCACCTCATGGAATGGGTCAGCCGCCGACGCGGACAGCACTCCACCCACTCCCAGCAGGACCACCCCCAAACCGCTCCCCAGCAGCCATCTACTGATCGGTGTGCCTTTCATGGTTCGCCAATGCTCAAGATACCCGAATGTCACCCTGTCACCATGGCCCCAAAGGTTAGCAACATCTATCGATTATTGGGAATTCCATTGCCCGGGGCACGGTGCTCCGGCACTTGCTACGGTTTATCTTTGTGGAACTGATATTGCTCGATGCTAATCACGGCATAGCGACGGTCGCCGTGGCGGACTTCCAGGCGGTGTGGAAGCCAGCGGCCGTCCACCGCCTTGTAATCGTGACAATACACCTCACACGGATCCTGGTCGCGGGTTACGTAGACTTCAAAGGCAAGCAGACGATTATCCTTGCGATTGAAGTACCATTTGCATTCGGTGGCCCCGTGCTTGGTCCGGAGTACGGCACAATCAACCCGCAGCTCCGCCAGCGAAGCGGGTACTGAACCGTCCAGGGGGAAGGGGTAACACGGTTCGTGACCGGCGTGGCTACATTCGCCTTCAAATCCTTTAGGACCGATGGTCAGCAACCGCTGGTAGTGATACAGGGCCAGCATCAGGCCACCACTGCCGATCGGCTCGCGGAGCAGGGCGGGATCTGACGTTTTCAGTGGTGCCAGCTCGTAGCTGGCATTAAGCACCATTTTCACGAGCGGTTCTTCGCCCTGGACAAGCAGGTCGCAACGGAATGGACCTTTCTGTTCGCCGCGTTGGTAGGTGCCCTGCAAGGTCCAGTTCCCAGCCAGGGCGGCAAAGTCGCCATGCTGGCGGAAAGCTGTCAGGAGTTTATCGCGTTCCAGTTCATTGAAATACCAGTTGGCGTATCCTGCCTTGGGCTTGTAGAACTGGGCAGCCGGGCTGGCAGGCATGCTTTTGGGTTCTTTGGCTGGTACCGGCACGGGCACCGGAGGCTTGCCCGATTCCGGTTGCTTGACCTGTCCCCCTTCCTTCGATTGCGGCAGACTACCCATCAGTCGCACGAGCATCTCCATGCGTTCGTTGTTGCGCCGCACCACAATGGGCACCCGCCATTCCTTGGGGAAGATGCCCAGAATGTTTTTGTACTGGTTAGTACTGGTGATGACGCGACCGGCAAAGGAGACCAACTGGTCGCCGGGGCGCAAACCCCGCCGGTAGGCGTCCGATTCTTCCAGAATCTGGCCGATCACCATCTGTGACAAAGGAGCATCGTCACCGGCTGTTTGCACGATAGCTCCGAGCGTGGCGTGGTCCACGTCCAGCCCAGCGTGGAGGTGGCCCAGGAAATTCTTGATCTGGTTGATAGAGATGGCGTAGCCCACCCCGGAATTGACCCGGCCCCGTTTTTCAAACGAGCCGCGACCGTTGATCCCAATCAATTCCCCCTGCATGTTGAACAGCGGCCCCCCCGAATTGCCGGGGTTGATCGAAGTTTCAATCTGGATGCAGTCGGTGTATTCAAGCAGTCCGCGGCCTTCGGGCGGCTGATACCGATTGGTGCCACTAACAATGCCATAGGTGACGGTCGGGGTGAAATCGAGGGCCAACGAAAAAGGATTGCCCATAGCCAACGACCAATCGCCGATGCGTACCTTGTCGCTATCGCCCATCGGGACGTAGGGGAACGGCTTACCCTCCTGTTTGGGGAGCAGTTTGATCAAGGCGACGTCGCCGACGCGATCAATTCCCACCACCACGGCATCGTAAAGGACGCCATCGGGCAGGCCGGCTTGCAGGATCGGACCGGTCGGTTGGACCACGTGGAAATTGGTCAGGGCATACCCCTCCGGCGAGATAAGCACGCCGGAACCAACCCCTTGGCCCCCCTGCCGGCATACCGCCACCACGGCCGGGGCCACCTTCCGGATCACCGCGATCCGTTCTGCTTGGGCTTGAAGCACTATTTGGTCGACTTCCGTGGCCCAACTGTTTGGTGAGCTCAGCCCAATGGCTCCGCAGATTCCTCCAGTCAGAGCTATGGCCGCCCACCCAATCCATTGCGCTTTGCCACGCTTAAGCTTTGTGCAAACTGCCAGTCGTGTCATGGCTTTGTTGTGCTTTGCGCTCCCTGGGGAAAGCCGTTGCGGGCTCCCGGACCTCGTAGAAAGGACGAATCACCGCCGCTCCGCCAACGGGAAATTATTGCCAGCAACCGACCTGAGGGTGAAATGAGATGTTTTCGCCTCTCTTCAGTTTTAGTTTGCAGCCCTTCACCTGGTCAGTCGAGCCCACCTTGTGGTGTGGCAGGTCGATGCGGACAGGCTTCACCGGCAGTAAGGAGCTAAAAGCTGATCCGCCGGGTCCCGTTGTCACGTTGGCATTGGTCCCACGCAATCCTATACCCCCCGACACTTCAGCTCCAGCAGGCGGTCGGTGAAACTTGACAACGAACCAGAAATGCACAGAGTGCAAACAAGTCCGGGCCAATCCTCGTAAAGGTCTGGCCCCAGAATCGGGAACCCAAAGACGGAGTCGCTCTTGACAGCTTAAGTGATGCTGGTATGTCTGGCCGTCACGGAGGTATTGATAGACCGGTGACGAGTTCCCCACCCAGGTACTGCGGTGAGGAGACCGCTCCACCGGGGGCTACAGAACCGGTCACGGCGCGAGGGAATGCCATGAACAAGTGGTGGGTGCGTGGGTTGTCAGCCTGGATGTTGGGGGGAACCATGGTCAGCATCGCTGCCGGGCAGATGCCGCCCGCAACGCCTAGCTCCCCCGCAGCGTCGTCCAGCGGACCAGTCGCTCCGGCCACCACTTCACCAGCCGCGGCCAGCCTGCCCACAGCACCAACGACCATTCCGAATGGACCAGCAGCCATAGTCAATGGTCAAACCATTCCGGAAAAGGCGGTCTATCGCGCCTTGCGTCAGTTTCCCCCTGAACATCACCAGCTGGCCCGCAAGGAAATCCTGGCCCACCTCATCGAAAACGTGCTGATTGATCAGTACCTGACCGCCATCAAAGTCACGGTTGATCCCAAAGAAGTGGACAAGATCATCCAGGAACTGAAAGACGAGCTGGCGGCCGCCAAGAAAGATTACAACAAGGAGTTGGAAGCGTTGCTTTTGACCGAAGAGGAATTTCGGGCCGAAGTCACGGCCCAGATGAAGTGGGAAAAGTTCGTCATGCAACAGGGCACGGACGAAGCCTTGAAAAAGTTATTTGACAGTAATCCCGAGGTATTCGACGGCACCATGGTCCGCGCCCGCCACATTCTGATCAATCCGGGTGCTGACGAGAATAAGCAAAAGGAAGCAGCAGCTCGATTGCGTGGCATCAAGCAGGTGATCGAGCAGGAGGCCGCCAAGGCCGTGGCCGCGCTACCTGCCACAGCGGACGCTCTAGCTAAAGAGCAGGCCCGGGCGGCCAAGATCGAGGAATTGTTTGCCGCCTATGCTAAGCAATATTCTGAATGTCCATCGAAGAAGGACGGCGGCGACCTGAATTTTTTCCCCCGGGCCGGGGCCATGGTGGAACCGTTTGCCCAGGTGGCTTTCTCCCTCAAGCCGTATGAAATGAGCGACGTGGTGGCCACCGAGGTGGGCTACCACCTGATTCTGGTAACGGCCCGCAAGCCCGGCACGCCCAAAAAATTCGAGGAAGTCAAGGAAGACGTTCGCCTGCTGTTTGCCATGCGCTTGCGTGAAGCTGTCATCCAGCAAATGCGGCCCCGGGCCCAAATTACTATCTATCCGCCGCCCGGTTCCAATCCGTCCAACGTCCCTGCCGGTGCCAACAGTCCTCCGGCCAACACCCCCACTCCCCCTGCCGGCGGCCCTACTACTGGTACACCCCCCTCCGCTAACGCAACACCCAAAGCCCCCACCGGCGGACGCTGAACCCCGAACACCCTGCCCTTCGTGAGACTTGGCCGAGCGGCTCTGCCAGTTTTGCGCCTCGGCCCAAAAGCCGACACCTAGAACGGAATCAAGAGCTTTGTCGACATGCGGATTTGCAGGCTGTTGCGACAGATCGCACATAGTCGCGCAAGCTCTACGCCACCACTAGTTACTCCACCAGCTTCAATCGCAGTACAACGCTTTGCGACCCCCTGGTTAGCCGCTTTGTACCCCACTTGAAACCGAAGTTATAATATTGCCCAAGAAATCCAGGGAGACAGTTTCGTACCTTTGGCACTCCTCATGAATCATTCAAGCCGGGCAGGCGAGCCATGAGCGGGACGGTACTGTTATGGCTGGTGGGCACAGTGGCCGCGGCTGCAGCAGTCACCTGGTTGTTCCCGGGGTTGCTGAGACCGGCGGGGTGGGTGCTGTGCCGCTTAATGTATCGCTGGCAGGTGGTCGGACGTGAACGGATTCCCGCTCAGGGCGGGGTGCTACTGATTGCCAATCACGTCAGTTACATCGACTGGTTGCTGCTGTGGGTAGCCTGTCCGCGACCGGTTCGCTTTGTTCTGTGGAGCCGGTACTACCGCCATCCTCTCCTGCGGTTTGTGCTGTCGTGGGGTCGGCATTGGACCATCCGCATTGATGATGAGGTGCAACGGCCGCATACGCTCGACGCTTGCCTGCAGAAGATTGCCGCCGCTTTGCAATTAGGTCAGGTGGTGGTCATGTTTCCCGAGGGGAAACTGAGTCGGTGTGTGGCGATGCGTCGTTTTGGCCGCGGAATCGAGCGTATTCTGCGTCTGGCCCCCCAGGCCGTGGTGATCCCCGCGGGTATCTATGGTTTGTGGGGGAGTTGGTGGGCGGAAAGCGGCGGACGGGCCTTCCGCAAATGGCCTCGCTGGCGACCGCGTGTGTGGATAGGCTTTGGTATGCCGTTGCCGCCAGACCGTTCCGCTGCCGATTATCGCCAGGCGGTGCAGGAGGTGCTTAGCGATCTGGCTATTGCCGACAGTTCCTGGCTGCGGCCCTTGCCTGTTCTGTTTGTGCGTCAAGCGGCCCGTTGGCGGCTGCTGTTGCGTCCGTGTATTGTCGACTATGCCGCCGGCAATCGCCGCGTACTGAGCTGGGGTAAAACCTATGCGGCTGCGTGTTGCGTCGCCGATTATCTGCGTGCTCGGGTAGGAACGGAGCCTCACATCGGCGTCTGGCTACCCACTGGCCTGGGCAGTGCTCTGGCCAATCTGGCGATTGCTCTGTTGCGTCGCGGTGTAGTCAATCTGAATTACACGGCTGGTACCGCTGCCGTTCATTCGGCCATCCGGCAAGCCGGTTTACGCTGGATCATTACGGCACGCCGCTTTCTGGAGCGTTGTCCATTGACCGTACCAGAAGGGGTGAACCTGATCCTGCTCGAAGAGATTCTCGAAAGCGTGACGACCAGACAGCGTCTGCGCCATTTCCTGGCTGCCTTGCTCCTGCCCGGCTGGCTCCTGGAACGACGCCATCAATTGCACCGCCTCCGCCCAGATGATCTGCTGACCATCGTCTTTTCCAGTGGCAGCACCGGCGAACCTAAAGGCGTGATGCTGACCCACCGCAATGTGGGTTCCAACGTGTTGTCGGCCATTCAGACCATCGAGATTCAGCGCAGCGACCGCCTTTGTGGTGTTTTGCCGTTTTTCCACAGTTTCGGCTACACGGTATGTCTGTGGGCTCCCTTAGCTGCTGGTTGCCGGGCCATTTACTATCCCGATCCGCGGGCCGCCAAGGACGTCGGGGACATCGTCCGTCAGGAAAAGGCAACCATCCTGTTGAGTACCGCTACTTTCCTGCGCTTCTATCTGCGGCGGTGCGAGGCCGACGCCTTCCGTACCCTGCGGATTCTGATCGCTGGGGCCGAAAAACTACCTGTTTCCTTGCAGAAGGAGTTTGAAGACAAATTCGGTGTCCGACCCCTGGAAGGTTATGGCTGCACCGAGCTGTCGCCCGTGGTGTCCACCAACCTGCATGATCTGATTGTCGACGACGACATCCAAGTACGCAACCGGCCGGGAACGGTCGGCCAGCCAATCCTGGGGGTTGCTGTCCGTGCCTGTACCCCTGACGATCAGCGTCTGCCGTTGCCTGTTGGCCACGAGGGGGTCTTGTGTGTAAAGGGGCCCAACGTCATGGCCGGCTACCTGCACCAGCCGCAGAAAACCGCCGAGGCCATCCGCGATGGCTGGTACTGCACGGGCGACATCGGCTGTGTCGAGCCGGACGGATTTGTCCGGATCACGGGTCGCCTGTCCCGCTTTGCCAAAATCGGTGGCGAAATGGTACCCTTGGAACGCCTCGACGAGGAATTGCACGATATATTGCAGGCTCGGGGCGAACGCTATCTGGCTGTCGCCGCGGTGCCAGACAGCCGACGGGGGGAGCGGATTGTGGTGCTGTACCTGTCCAGCATCGCGGAACGGCTCGATGCGACATTAGCCGCCCTGGCTCAGCGGGGCCTTCCTCCCCTCTGGATTCCTGACCGCCGGGATTGTTATCCCGTGGATAGCATGCCTGTGCTAGGTAGCGGCAAACTGGACCTCAAGCGGCTTACCGAAGTGGCCGTGGAGCTGGCGTGCTGCCGCTGAACAATCGCTGGACGCTCTGCTATCTGCCGACTGTGCTGGCCGGCCCGTCATCCTGGTTAACAGAAAAAGTGTCCCAGCCTACGGGGACCTGCAGTTCTTCCTGGGGTGCTGGACGGCCCGTCATCCTGGTCAACGGAAAAAGACCTGGCTGGGGGGCAGGCGTGGCCTGATTGTGGCACCCCGTTTGTGCGTTTGCTCCCACTAGTTTTGTCCCACTACGGCCTGTTGGCCGGGGTATAGAAAGAAAAAAGTCGGTTGTAAAAAGGCGCTGTCACTCGGCATCACCGTGCGGGTGTGAACAAGTACAGGGACATTTGGTGGCTGCCGAGGTGACCGCAGGCGACTGGGGTGACCATGACGATGGGCGTAGAGGAACAAGGTCAGCGTTGGCTGCCCGCCGACCCAGCAGTGGCCCGGGCCTGTCTGCAGCGGTGCCGCATTGTTCTGGTCCGTCCTCAGTATGCGGGTAATTTGGGCGCGGTGGCCCGCCTGATGCGGAACTTCGGACTGCGGGATCTGGTCCTGGTCGCGCCGCGGGCCCAGCCGAGCGATCTGGAAGCTCGACGCCTGGCCGTCCACGGCTTGTCCATTCTGGACGCTGCCCGTATTGTGCCCGATCTGGGGTCCGCTCTGGCCGAGTGCGTGTATACGCTGGCGACCTCGGCCGAAACGGCTGGCTTACAACGTCGGGGACGGATTGCACCTCCCCGTCAGCTTATGCCGGTGCTAGCGCAAGCCGCCCTCGATGGACCCGTCGCCCTGGTTTTCGGACCTGAACCCCATGGTCTGACTTTAGAGGAGGTCAACCGCTGTCATGCCCAACTTTTCATCCCCGCCGATCCCGATTATCCGGCCCTGAATCTGGCTCAGGCGGTTGCCATCTGCTGTTACGAGTGGTACCTCCACTGGCAGGCGGCAGTTATACCGCCGACTCCTGTTCATGCGGACCGGCAACCCGCCTCGCACGCCGAATTGGAACGGATGTTCCAACATTTGCGGCAGGGGCTGGAAGCCGTCGGCTATCTTTTCGGCGATCGTCAGGAAGTCCTGATGAGTGCCGTGCGGTATCTGTTGGCTCGGGCACGTCCCACGGTGGCCGAAGTACGCATGCTGCACGGTCTGGCCCGACAGTTGCTCTGGATTGCCCGCCAAGCCGGACGGTCTCTCCCCCCCGACGCCTCTGGAGAAACTCCTTCATCTGCCCGGGAGGATCAGGAGGAAGGCTTGTCAGCAGCGGGGTGGCCTGCCTTGGCGTTCCCTTCCGCTGGCGGCACGGCTTCTGGCCCGGAACGAGGGGGGGAAGCCGAGGAATCTTCCGCCATCAAGTGATCGTAAGCATACCACCCTAAGGCGGCCCGCAGGCGGACCCGCGCCTGATGCCACGCGGCCACGGCGTTGATCAGCTCGGCTTCAGCAAGCAGCCGTTGCCAGCGTACCTGCAGTTCGTACAGTTCGGCATTGGGTTGCCGGGCTTCGCGTTTGCGTAGGGCCTCGCGTAGCCGGCTGTCCCATCGTCGCAGTCGCTCGCGTGCTGCTGCTACCTTGTGCGTCTGCTGCACCAGCAGGATGGCGGCTGACCGCGCCTCATCGGCCACTTCCCGGCTCCGCTGTACCAGAATCGTTTCAATCTGTTGCCGCCAGCGGGTCGCTTGCCGCTGCGACTCCTCTGCCATCCGGTATGCTCTACTCCTCGTCCAGGGGTGTAGCAACCGGTCCGTGATGCCGGACCATCTTCGCTCGGCTAATGTTTGCCCCTCAGCATCTCCTCCGGGTAGTCCCAGCACCTCTTGGTGCCACTGGGGGAGAGTCTGAGCATTTAGTCTGTCCCGGGCCCAGCGCCAGCCCCGCAGTTCGGGCCGGTCTTGTTCGGCCAGAGTTGCAGCGACCGGCGGCGTCAGCGTTTCCGGACTGACAGCAAAATCGCCCACCGGCCACAAATGCTCTGTGATCGGTTCTGCCGGCCAGCCAAGGCGGCGTTTCAGTTCTACGTTCAACAGACGAATGGCACTGTCCGCCTCGTCGAGGGATTGTAGAAGCTGTAAACGTTGCAGGGCCACGTCCTCCGGATCAACCGGATAGGGCACCTTCTCCTGACGGGCGGCCTCGGCCCGTTGTTGCAGCGTCTCCACTACTTCCAACGCCTGACGAAATAGCGGACGCTGGGCCTCCCAAGCCGCTAGCTGATAATACAACACCAAGGCTTCAGCCGACGCCTGATTACGGGCTTCCAAAGCTGCGTAATAGCGCCAGCCAGCGGCTAGGTCACCGCTCCGTGCCTGACGATTCAACGCATCCCAGTAGTTGGCCGTTGCAGTCGCGGCAGCTGCCCGCTTCTGGCATTCGGTTGCTGTGAGCAAGCGGTAGGCCGATACCGGAGGCAACTGCCCCGCCGTTAAGGGCGACGGACCGGAGTCTACGTCATCGAGAACCGGAGGAGCAGGCGTTGTCAATACTTGAGGGAGTTCTCCGCGAATGGTGGGGGCCGTCGGAGGCGGATGGCGAACAACCGTCCCTCCGCTCGGTGCACAACACCCCGCCACGAGCGTTATCAGCCACCATCCGCAGTTGCGACCCACGCGCATGGACCGCCCAGGCCTTTGTCACCGCCCCTTTGCGGCTTGTCACCCTCCTCTCTTTCTTCGGCTGAAGTACCCCTCCCTGTTAAACGGTTTTGCCGTGCATACCGTTTCTGCCTCGTTTATCAACATCAATCGCTGGCAACGGTCATGCCCAATCCTCTGATTGTGACCAGATTCTCCCCCACTGCCAATCTACACCGCGTAAATACTTGACTCACCTTTTGTGGACTGTTCCTTTGAACGTTGTGAGGCTGCCAGGTATGATCGTGCCGCCCTCTTCAGGGTTTCTAACTTGACGCCGGATTTTTATTGAAACAATTGAACACATTACCTCAGACGATTCGCTTTTCTCCGTGTAGAACGCCCTCTCAGGGAATACTATTCTTTAGAATAGTAGTAGTAATATATACAAAAGATTGGGAAAAGTCAAGAATAGTCAGTCGGTTGAGGGGCGGGTAACGCTTTGAAGGCCGTGTGTGGTCCGACGCTCGTGCGGGCGGATGCCGGATGCTCTTCTGGACACATGATGGATCGTTCACTGATCCGGACGCCAGCGGCGGTCCCGTCTCGGGTGGTCCTAGTGAGCGCACCTGACCCGAACGTCCTCACAATATAGCGGATGCGATTCAGG
Source organism: Gemmataceae bacterium (assembly GCA_025055795.1). GTDB lineage: Bacteria > Planctomycetota > Planctomycetia > Gemmatales > Gemmataceae > Thermogemmata. The sequence goes on along the minus strand of JANWVV010000009.1, from coordinate 20,794 downwards.
CAAGAATGGCTTCCTATGATGAGGATTATCAGTAGTTTCCGTGTGGGCGGGTCAGAAGGGATGAAAAAATGCTAGCGGCGGCCGGCGGTATACGGTACAAAGAAGCGAAGGCAGCCGGAGACATAGGTAAAAGCATCTGTCGGCGGTCTTCTCACTTCGATCCACGCCTTAGCCCGAGGGGTGCCAGCGGGGGAAGGCGGCATCGTAGTGCAGCGCGTTCTCACTTACTGCTGGTACCGAGGTCTACGCTGATGACTCCTCTGGACAGCTTCGACGAGGCGGAGCCCGGCTTCTCGGGCCACTTTTCGGCTAATTTCCGGGCCGCGGTAACCACTGCGTTGCAGGAGCAAGGCTACACAGTGCTCGCGTGGGAAGAAGACGGGGTTAACGTCATCGGTCCGCAGGCGGACGAACAATATCTGGGTCTGAACAATCTGTATCGCCGTGCTTTGGGACTGGATCAGGCGGAATGGCCGCTGTTGATCCGGCAGTTTCTGGAACACGTTACGCACATCAGTGGTGGCCCGGATCTGCCCGCTGCTTTGGATACGGTGACAGCGCAGTTGCGACCGCGCCTGGTAACACCGTTCAGTAGCGATCTCAAACCGCGTTTGTGGAGCCGGCCATTGCCGGGCACGCCCTTGATCATCTCCTTGGTGATTGATTTTCCGCACGCCATGGCTTATGCCACGCAAGAGATGGTTGAAAATTCCCAAGCCACCCCCGACGAACTGCTGGAATCTGCCCTGGACAACCTCCGCCAGGATACCCCCGATGATTTTCTCCAACCGGTCACCGAGGAGTTGGATCTATTGCTTGGTCACACCGGGGACGGCTACGACGCTAGCCGGGCGTTACTGGTCGAGGAATTGCTCCCCGAGCCGGCGCCCGCAGGACTATGGGTAACTGTGCCTAGCCGCGATGAACTGTACGTGTGGCCCGTCAGCGCCGCCGCCTTGGAGCACCTGCCCCATCTGAAACTTTTTGCTCAGGATAACTACCAAAAACACGCCTACCCCATCAGTGATGACATCTTCTGGATCTATCAGGGGCGTTGGCACACCTTCGACATCCGGTTTGAAAAACCGGATACGGTAGCTATCAGTCCGCCACCTGAATTTATTGAGCTGCTGGAAAACTGGTCAGCCAGCGGGGAACTCCCCTGAAAAAGGTCAACCATCAAGGTAGCGAAGCCGGCAGCGATCTGACCCCCTGGTGACTTGTGAGCTGGTCCCTTCAATTCCTCTGGGGGAAGGGTTATAATCGTTTTTAGCATTTTGGATGAGGCCTGGATGGTGCCGATCCGCAGGCAGTGGGAGGGCCGGCCATGCAGGGGCAACCGAGGATCCTGCGGCAGGCGGTCTGGATGGGACTGGCAAGTGTGGCCTTGCTGGTGGGCAAATCCAGTGGCGGGATCCGTGCCGCTCCACCACCGGATCCAAAGACGCTGGAGATTCAGCCCGAGGATCTGCAGCGGGCCCGCGCATGGGTTGAGCAACTGGGCAGCCCTGTGTATACCGAGCGGGAACAAGCTCAGACCGAACTGGCCCGCATGGGGCGACTGGCCCGCTTGGCTCTCCAGGAAGCCCTGGCCAGCCATCCCGACCCCGAAGTTCGCCAGCGGTGTGCCGTTCTGTTGCCTGCCGCTATCGAAGACGACATTAAGGTACGCTTGACAGTGTTTCTGGCCGACACTGCCGGCCGCTACACCCACCAGTTGCCCGGCTGGGAGGCCTTTCGGGCCATCGCCTGTAACGAATGGCGCTGGTGCGGTTGGGTGCTTGCCCGCGACGCCTCCCTGGAACCCGCCGCCCGCAAACTTTATGCTGAGATGCTCCAAACACCGGCCAATCGCGACCTGCTTTTTGCCAGTGAAAATCCGCATGCCTCCATCAGTCAATTGCTGACCGAACGGCGCCTGGAACTGATCCATTCACGCACGGTGCGCAACGTGATTATCAATGGTCAGGTAGTGGCCCTTCCTCCCCGCTCGACCTCCCCTGCCGATTGGCTCACGGTGCTGTTCCTGGAACAGCTAATCCCCGCAACGGTGGTCAATAACCGCGTCGCCTCAATGGCGGCAAGCCTGCTGAATAGCCCGTTGCAATCGCTCCTACGACAACAGGATGCCACCGGACAGGTGGTCCGGAACGTAGTGGCTAACTGGGCCCTGTCCCGCCGCGATCCCCAGGACATGTACTACCTCTTCATCCAAGCCCCCAATCTGGAGCTACACCACCTGACCACCACCTTGGCGATGCGGCTGCTCAAACACCCTGGTGCACCCATCGGCTACAAAAGCACCGCTTTGAACCGCCTGGCCGTCGAGGCCACGCCGCAGTTAGTCCCCTTTCTTGAATCCCTGTTCGACGACACTAGCGTAATCATCAACATGACCGTCGTCCGCAACGTCCAGGGACAACAGACTCGCGAGGTGATCAGTATCCAGCTACGCGATGCCGCCTTGGCCCTGGCTTTACACCTGTCCCAGCGGTCGCCGACTGACTACGGTTTCGTCGATCGTGGCGGGGTCCCTGCTAATGCCCCACCTTTCCAATACACCCGTTATTACTTTCCGGATGAGAAGGTCCGTCAGCGGGCCTTTGAGCGCTATCAGCGGGAACGGCCCGCATCGTCTGGTCCGCCGGCCCATCCGCGGTCGTCCCCGCCGCCGACCGACAAAAGGTAAAACAACAGTAAGATCGGACCTTGTAGAAAATCCAGTGGCCAATAATACATCACCAACAAGCAGCAAGGGTGAGCCATTCTGAAATTTGCACAGAATTAGTTGTCAGAAGACGGAGCTGTCGACGTCAACCTAGTGGGGGACTTGGGCCTGGAAGAACACAAGACACGGAAAACAGCCAGTCCGAGGCCCAACGGTGGCCCAACGCCGGGTAACTGTAAGTAAATGGTTCATTCGGGTGCAGGAAGGCGGGCAGAATCGATGAAGACGCAACGCGTTCGGTTAGTGATGGTAGTCGCCGGGTGGGCAGTGGGTGCCGCCCTGGTCTGGTGGGCCGGATGGGGCCAGAGCGCCCCGCTGGATCCGAAAGATCTCGCTGTGCCGCCCGAAGTAATGTCCAAGGCCCGGTTACTGGTGCAACGCTTGGGCAGCGACTCATACCGGGAGCGGGAAGAGGCCCAGGCGGAATTGGCCAGGATGGGTCGGCTGGCCCGGCCTGCTTTGCTGGAAGCGATCGATCAGCATCCCAACGCTGAGGTGCGCTTCCGCGCCCAGTTGCTGCTGCCACAGGCCAGTGCCGAAGACCTGAAAGCCCGCCTGGACGCCTTCTTGGCCGATAGCGAAGCCCGTTATGAACATGCTCTGCCCGGTCTGGCCCGCTTCCGCAAGCTGGTTGGCACGGACGTCAAGGCCCGTAACCTGTTCGCCGAGTTCGTTAAATCACCCCACAATCTGGAACTTTTGGCCGCTGTGGAACAGGGAGAAGGAGCGGCCGGACGGGCCATTGCCGATCGACGCTACCTGCTGTTTGCCCAGTTGCAGGGACAACGCATCCTGCCCAACGGGGCCATCGTGCATGAGCCACGCCCCATCGCCTTTGCGGATATCGCCTGCCTGTTGTTTGCGGAAGCCGTGGTGCCCGCCCGGTTCATTCCGTCGACGCCGGTGTTCAACCATGTCTCCGGTACCCTGTTCCTGCAGCAGCCGGCTTCTGTCAGTGTCCTGCACAACTCCTCCGCCCCCCACGCCGAGGCTTATCGCCGCCTGGTAGGCATCTGGCTAGCCAGCCGCGACGACCCTAATGACTGGAATAACCTGGTCCATCTGCTAAGTCCGGGGGGGATCCTGCATGGGTTCCCGCAAGCGTTACCTTTACTCCGGCGTATTGCCACTAGTCCCAATTCCCCCGGCTGGTCCAAAGCCCAGGCCCTGGTCGGCCTCATCCGCCGCAATGGCCAGGCCGAAGTACCGCTGTTATTGTCCCTGTTGCAGGACGATACCTCCATCACCCAGGTCTGGTTCGGCAACCCGAACCAGCCTAATCAGCCACCTGTTCAATACGATCTGCGTGTGCGTGATTTCGCCCTGGCTACCCTGCTTTACCTGACCAAGCAGAACCTGACCGACTACGGTTTCCGTTTCCCCCCTGGTCAGACGGCCGTACCCAATCAGCTCTCCTACGGTAATTATGCCTTTGATAGTGAAGAAAGCCGGCAAGCCGCCTTGGTCAAATTCGGCTTCTGGATGCTCAAATATGGCCTGCCCCAGGTCAAAAATGAGACATCCTCACCGCCGCCTGTCCCTTCTGAACCTTCAGAGATCAAACGCTAACCTCCAGCCGCTTCTCTAGCCCCGCCCTCTGCCTAACTCAGTTCATCTCTGGACAAAACAATTTAGCTACCCGGACGTGCATTAGAGTCTCCCAAGGGATAGCTATTCCACTCTTTTGGCGTCCAAAGGCTGATCCGGCCCGGTGGATACCCTTTGTCAGAGTACGACAGGGTTTTGGCATCGTGCTACTGAACCAGGTCGAACGAAAACCTCTCCGGATGCCACCTGCAGCGGTTTGCCTAAGCTGATCCTTGGCAATAAACAGCCGGGAGAGGGAAAAACAACCTCACCAGTCAGATGGTGGGAAGACAGAATAATTGGAAAACATAGAGAGGGGGCCCCCGACCTGGCCGGGATAATATGTGGCCGATTCTCCGGAGGGGCCAATCATTGCCCTCCCATTGGCCATTGTAAGCTTTGGGCAAAAGGTAGTACGGCAACAAACGAGGACGGGCAACTACCATGACAACTGTAAGCGATCTGAAAGGTGAAACGATCGGGTTTGCCGCTTCCGGCGGCCTGGATTCGTGTACGATCACCCGTTGGCTGACCGAGCAAGGCGTGCGCGTGGTCTGTTTTACGGCTGATCTGGCCCAGCCGGACGAGACGGACTTCCAAGCGATTGAAGAGCGGATGCGTGCCTGCGGGGCGGTGGATTTTGTTGCTTTGCCGTTGCACGACATGATCGCTGCAGCCGGCATCGAGGTTATCCAGTTTCAGGCCCGCTACGAAGGAGCCTATTGGAACACCACCGGCATAGGTCGGCACGTCATCGTGGCCGGCATGGTTCCCGAGTTACGCCGACGGCGCATTCCGATTCTGGCCCATGGCGCCACCGGGCGTGGGAATGATCAGGTCCGCTTCCAGTTGTGCACCAACATGCTGGCTCCGGAAATTACCGTCTACGCCCCCTGGCGCGATCCCGCGTTTTTGCAACGCTTCCGCGGTCGCGCGGAAATGATCGACTACTGCCTGGCCCACCGCCTGCCCATCAAGGCCACCCGCGAGGCCCCCTACTCCACCGACGCCAACCTTCTAGGACTAACCCATGAAGCCGGGAAACTGGAACATTTGAGCACAAGTCCGTGGTTTGTCCAGCCCGGCATGGGAGTTCTGCCAACCCAGGCACCCGCTGAACCGGAAACGGTCACTATCCGCTTTGTGCAAGGTGTCCCCACGGCCATCAATGGCCAGTTGCTCACTCCCTTTCAGGTCATTCGTCGCGCCAATGCCCTGGCAGGCCGGCACGGCATCGGGATCTGTACACACGTGGTGGAAAATCGCTTCGTCGGGATCAAGTCCCGTGGTGTCTACGAGGCGCCCGGCATGGAACTGCTGGGAACGGCTTATGCCTACCTTTTGCAACTGATTCTCGATCGCCGAGCCCGAGAATTGTTCGACCAGTTGTCTTTGTTCATGGCCCGTCAGATTTATCAGGGTTACGGTTTCGACCTGGCGTCGCATCTGGCCCGTGCCGCCCTCGCACCAATCAACCAACTGGCTACCGGGACCATTACCGTGCAGATGTACAAAGGGCGGGTAGAGTTCCTCGCGGCCGAGGACGTGCCGCATCAACTCTACTCGGAAAGCAACGCCAGTATGGAAGCCGTCGGCGAGTTTGATCATGCCGACAGCGAAGGATTTGTACGGGTTTTGCAGGTCAGTGCCCGGGCTTTGGCTGCCACCGGACAGGTCTATCCGCCGGCTTGGAGCAGCTTGAATCGGTCGATATAAGCGCTTGGGCTCGGGATTTATCCCAGGCTTGGAACGACACACAAACAGGAACTTGTATCGGACAATGAACCAGGGGGTGTGCGGTGACGCTGCTGATCTGAGCTTTGCCTTTGATCAGGTACTGTTGCCTCAGCCTGGCTACGAACAACTGCTGGAGCACGCCTGGACCACCTGGCCCCAGGAATGCTGCGGCTTGCTGGCCGGACGAGTGCACCGTCGCCAAGGTTATGTCAGTCGTGTCGTGCCTGTGACCAATGCCTTGGCCAGTCCCGTTGCGTATCAGACAGAGCCGCGGGAACTGCTCCGCGCGTTTCGCGGCCTGCGGCAAGAGCAACTGGAGTTGCTCGGTTTCTACCACTCGCACCCGGCCGGACCGTCTCATCCCAGTCGCCGCGATCTGTCCCACAATACTTACGGCCCCGGCGTCGTGCATCTGATCATCAGTCTGGCCGATAAGGGACGACCGCAGCTACAGGCCTGGCGGTTGTTTCCGCACACCTACGTCGCTGTTCCTTGCCGGGTGCTGAATGTAACTATCAAGCGGATTCCCGCATGATGGGTTCCGTCGAAAGTTTGTTTGTGGTAACGGTTGGCTGGTGCTGCAGCAACGGCGGCCAGCAACGAGGTTTGTGGGACGGCTTTTGCCGGATGCGGCAGATGGTCCGGTAGGGACAGTGGCTGGTACAGTCGCGGTCTCGCGGCAGCAGCGGGAAGTGACCCTGGCGGATGGCAGCGACCACCGCCTGGATCTGCTGCATGGTCTGGTGGCGGAATTGTTCCCAGCCGGTGGTATCGCCCAGACGCAGGAGTTTGCCTCGTCCGGCGGGCCAGACCACTTTGGGGCCATCCCCAGTAACGAACCAGTAAACCAGACCTCGCAAGGGGATCGTTTGCCCGGGGCCCTGTTGTTGTTCCCAGGCCCAAGCATACAGCGGTAGTTGCAGCCGCTCCAAACGTTGCACGGCGGCTGCGCTGTAGCTGTACCCCCTCCCCGTCTTGTAATCGATGATCCACACGCCTTCGCCGGCGGTGGCCCGATCGACGCGGTCGATGCGCCCTCCCAGGCGTACTGTGCCCGCTGGTGTGGTCAGCCTGCACATATCATCGTGCTCTCCGAATGGAGTTTCGAAAGCGGCTGGTTCCGGTACCACCCCTGCCCGCTGACACTGGGTCAGCCAACGCAGCCATTGCCGCCAGTAGCGTCCTGCGTAGCGACGCAGACGGACTCCTTCCCAGCGCCACAATTCTCGGGTCAAGCGCCCCTGACCTACAGGCAGGTAGGCCATGATGGCCTCGTCGATCATCTGTTCCAGCAGGACCACAGGGTCCAGGCCATTGAGCGCAGGAGTGGACTGATCTGCCCTTGTCTCGACCGTATCATTCTGGGAATGATGCGAAGCTGCTACTCCTTCTGTTCGAGTGTTCAGAAGTGTTTGGGGATTCAGACCTAGACACGCCAGGTGCTGATGAAAGCGGGCCAAAGCGGCATGCAAAACGATGCCCCGCCGGCTCTGCTCGATGTGCTCCGTGGGATCGGGGAGCTCGTGTAAGCCGAGCACATAGTGGGCCAGGAAGCGGAACGGGCAAAACAGGTAGGTCTCCAGTGCCGTCGAGCTGAACAGACAGCCTTCGGAGAACAGGTGCTGCAGGACCTGGCGAGCAGCCGGTGCATCTATCAGCCCGTCGTAGGGGGTATAACAGGGCTGTTGCCACCGTGCCGCAGTCATCGCCTCCACCCGCTGCAGAACACGAAGCAGTTCGTCGGTCACTGCGGGGTAACGCTGACGATCCACCGTTCCCTCGTGCACCAGGGCGTGAGCGTACTGAATCCGCTGTTCGGCCTGGCTGAGAGGTTGCTGCGTCCAGTAGCCGTCCAGCAGCATTTTCTGACGGATGATCGTAAGTTGCCCCGGCGTAATGTTCTCCAACCAATCCTGCAGCAAAGCAGTGGGCAGCAGCGGTTCGCCCGCAGCATCAAAAGCGGCATAACTGAGTATCAGTTCCCTAGTGGCCGATTTTGTCAAATGAGAAAACAACAGGGTTTCGTGCTGGACGCGTTCTGCAGCGGTGGTCACCGGCATACCGGCGTTCCGCAATCGCTGTCGTAAACCCTCTTGCAACAGGGTTCCAGCCTCGCTGCTTTGTGGCCAGCTCCCCTCCCCCAGATCCAGGAGGATCAGGTAATCACATGGCAGGCCGGCGGCTTCCTCGGCCTCCACCAGTAGGACCTGGCCTTCGGGCTGTACTACGGAGACAGTACGCTCCATTTTTTGGGCTGTTTGTTCGACCACTTGGGCCAGATACCCCCAGCTGTGTACCTTCAGCTGGCCCAGTGCCTCGGCCATACCCTGCCATAATTGCTCCAACGCTTCCTGCTCTTCTTTGCTGAGCAAACCTGGGCGCAACCCTATCCCCGCAGCAAATACTTGCAACCGCTGTAAAAGTACTTTGCCTTCTGGTTGATGAATCGAGGCTACCGGCTCGTCTGATTCGGCTGCCGGCGAAATGTCCGCTCCTTCCTCTTCCCACCACTGCTCTGTGAGGAATGCCAGGCGATTATCGCTCCAATCTGTTGCACTGACCCAGTGCTGTTCCAGCGTGTCGTACTGCTCGAAAAGACGATACAACAAACGGGCACAACGACCTGCCAACGCTTGCAGATAGCGGCTGTGTTCGTTGTCCTGCTCTGTTTCTTCGTCAAGGGGGTAGGGAAATGGTGCTCCATGATGGTCTGTAAGTGTTGGTTGGTTTGTTATCGGTGTCGGGATGGAGTCTGTATCAGCAGGTGCAGTCGGCGGAGCCGCGTTGGCGCGTTGTTCCCAGTAGCGGATGGCTCGTTCCAGGGCGCGACGTCCTTGTGGTATGCCCAACTGCCGCAGAAACAGCTCGGCGGCGTAGCGCACGGAGGGGTCGCTAGTCAGTTCGGGCCAGTCCGGTTGGAAATAGCTGTGTCGTAGCAGGGCGGTCACGTCCCGAAGCTGCCAGTGGCGTGCAGGTAGGCGTAATGCCAGCAGCAGGAACGCTACAGCGGGGCAATGGCTCAGGGGTAAGCGTCGTTCCACCTGCAGGGGGACGCCATATTCCTCGGCTACGTCGCTGTACAGACCAGCCAAGGACTCATCGATACGCCGGGCCGTCAGAACGATCTGCTCGGGGGCGATCCCCTGATCAAGCCATTGACGCACTTGACGCAAAACACAGCGTGCCTGGCCCAAAGCACCGGCTGCTTCGATCAGTTTGATCTGCGCTAGTCGTTGGGGCGATGGATCATCGGGAAGCTCGATCAGGTCCACTTTGTCTGCCGGCAGGACCGACCAGCCTCGGTAGACTTCACCCGTCGCTTCGTCCTGCCTGAGGGGAGCCTCCCCCCAGACCTGCACGCCACTGGCGGCTAGAGATTCCAGCAATAAAGCCGTACAACGAGGCAATTCGACGCAACCGACCACACAGACCGCCCGGAGGGCCTCCCAGGGGTGCCGTTGTCCCCGATGCCACAGGTCCGCTGCAAGCAACTGCCGGCGTTCAGCCGACCATTCGCCCTTGTGCGACGTTTGTTCCTCCCACTGCTGGAACAACAAGAGCAAATCGTGCCATAGTGGTCCGGCTTGCCCCCACAGCTGCCCCAACCAATGCGTCCAAGTGGAGCCCGTCAGGCCGGCCCGTTCCAGTTCCCGGATTGTTTCCGCCAATTGGTCGACAAATCCCCGTTTGCGACTCACCCGGTCGTAATAACGCAACTGCTTGTGGCAACGCTCGACGACTTGCCAGGTCCGCCAACGGCGTTCCCAAGGTTGCAGCCAGCGTCCGTTGGGCTCGTAGTGTTGGACCAAGGCATCCGCAAATTGCTGCACATCGGCAATCAGCCATCCGGTGGGTAGCGCGGATTGCCAGCGGCGTGCCTGACGTGGATGGGCCGTCAGCCACACTACCCCATCGGGGCCAAGGTGCTGCCGCAGATGAATAAATTGCTCTTGCAGCCGACGCCAACGCGTCGCCCGTCCTTTGGCCACAATTAAATGCACCTGTTGTGCCATTACTCCTTGTCCTGTCCCCTCCCTGTGCTCAACGCTCCCGTTCCCTTACTCCTTATATGATCGCTTTCCGCGCTGTACGTCATGTCGGTTGGTGCTTAAGCGATCCTGAAAATTATTCTACTGGAGCGTTACCGGAGTTTTTGCTCACGCGGCTGGCTACTGGCCCTGGAGTCGTTGCTACAGGCGGAATAATCGATCCGGCTGGACTGACGGGATTTTATTTAACCGAATTGCGGTCTGCGGTATGTTCATTGTTGGTACTTGACTAAAACGATTTATGTGATTATTTTTATTCTATATTATTGTACAGAATCGAAATTTTTAATTTGACATCGATAGATTTTGTGTTCATATTTACATATAATAAGAGCTTTGGGAGGAGTGAGCGTAAGGGACTACAGGATCGTGGTCCTGAACAGTAGGAGAGGGGTGTTTATGCAGTAGGGCCATAGAAGACGAAAAGTAGGCAGGTCGGATATTGCGAGGTGGGTTTAGAGGGTGAGAAGGGCACTGCTCCAGGTCAAGCCTCCGCCAAAGGCGACCAGCAGGAGGGTATCTCCTGGTCGGCAACGACCGGTTTCCAGGGCTTCGTCCAGGGCGATAGGAATACTGGCGGCGGAGGTGTTGCCGTATTTGTCGAGGTTGACCATGACTTTGGAGGGGGGGATGTGGGTGGCCTCGAGGGCGGCATCGATGATCCGCTGGTTGACCTGGTGGGGGATGAGCAGGTCAAAGGGGGGCAGGCCGAGTTCCTGGCAGTCGCGTTCGGCTTGTTGGATCAATTCGATCATGCGGGTAACGGCGAAGCGGAAGACTTCGCGGCCGACCAGGCGGATGAAATCAAGGCGTTGGGGAACGCTCAGGCCAGGGGGGGGCTGAGGGGTGACCCGGCTAGGCACCTGAATCAGTTCCTGCCGGGAACCGTCGGCATACAGACGGATGCGATGGATGCCTCGCTGGGGGTTGACCGAAGGGGGGGCGGAGAGCAGCACTGCCCCGGCGCCGTCTCCAAACAGGATGCAGGAGCCACGATCGGTCAGGTCCATGGCCCGGCTGAGGACCTCCGTGCCAACGACCAAGGCCTGGCGGGCCATCCCCGTTTGGACAAACTGGTGCCCCACCGCCAGAGCGTACAGGAAACCCGAACAGGCTGCCGAAAGGTCAAACGCCGGGATAGGGCGACACCCCAGCGCCGCTTGGATCAAGCAGGCAGTCGCTGGACACATCAGATCTGGTGTCACCGTCGCACAAATGATGACGTCAATCTCTTCAGGGCGCAGGCCCGCAGACTGTAACGCACGTCGGGCTGCTTCTGTTCCCAGTGTGGCTGCGGTCTCCCCGGGACCGGCAAAACAGCGGGAGCGAATCCCTGTGCGGGTGCGGATCCACTCATCCGAGGTATCCAATTGTAAACTTTCCGCCAGTTCATCATTGGTGACCTGACGTGCGGGCAGACAGCGGCCCGTTCCCGCAATCACTACACGGCACAACGTGTTCATAAATTGCCACCCGGCCCGGGGCAAAGCCGCTCTTGACTGACTCCCACGTTACCACAAGCGTTCAACAACCACTGCTGACGGTTTAGCAAAAATGATACAGAAGTTCCACAAAATAGTGGTGTCTTCTGCCAGTTAGATCAGACATAAGATAACGGTAAACTCGCTACACCGGGGGAGCGTATGGGGCGTAAACAGAGGGAGCCATGGTATGCCGCTGGTTTGGCCTTCCAGTGCACGCGTTGTGGCGATTGCTGCCGCGGCGCTCCAGGGTACGTCTGGGTTAATGAGGAGGAAATCGCTGCTATTGCCGCGTTTTTGAACGAGCCCGTCGAGCAGGTGCGAGCGGTTTATACCCGGCCGGTCCACAGGGAACGCTCGCTACGCGAACGGAGCAACGGGGACTGTATTTTCTGGGATGCCCAAGCCGGCTGCACCATCTATCCCGTCAGGCCTCGCCAATGCCGGACCTGGCCTTTCTGGGAGAGTAACGTGGCCACCCCCGAGGCCTGGGAACGGACCTGCCGCGTCTGCCCAGGGTGTGGCCAGGGGGAGTTAATCCCCGCCGAAGAGATCACCCGTCGCGTGCGTGTTATTCGCCTGTGACCACGCTGATGTAACCATATCTGCAGATTTCGTCACACTACGACAGTTCTGTGGGCATCCTGTCCTTGGAAGAAAGCGTGCGATCCAAACCCCTCCGGCTTCACGTGGCCACAGCCATAATAGCGAACGGTTACTTTTGCTCGGGATCTGCAGGGAAAAAAGCTAAGGCAGTTGGAGTCAGGTTGGACGAAGGAACGCTTGCAATGCTTGGGCGGATGGCCGGAGATTATTTACTTCGCGGACTGCGGGGGGATGGCTGTGGTCGGTTCAGCCGACGCTGAGGGGGTATCATCACGCTGGTAGTGGCAGGTAACCGTCGTCGTGATACCGCCACGAGGTGTCCATTTGGAAACGACGGTGCAACGGCGAGGCTGACAAGCCCGGACAAAGTCATCCAGCAGGCGATTGGTCAGTTGTTCATAGAAAATCCCCATGTTGCGGTAACGTTGCAAGTAAAGTTTGAGCGATTTCAGTTCGACGCACCACTGGTCCGGCACGTAAGTGAAGATGATAGTGCCGAAGTCGGGCTGACCGGTTTTGGGGCAGACGCTGGTAAACTCCGGGCAGACAATTTCGATGGTATAGTCGCGTCCCGGTCGGGGATTGGGGAACGTTTCCAGTTGCTCGGCACTAGGGGTGGGGGTCGGCTCCATGGGTTGCTCCGGGGGCCCGCACCGGGCGGAACAACGGTTGCAACGAGCGTGCAACAACGAAACACCGATTCAAGGTGTGTCCGACTAGATTTATAGTAGGATGGACAGGCGGTCCTGAAAGAGGTAGTCGATGGGAGGGTATCCAGCGTGAGCCGCAGGGCAGTGGTGTTGATGAGCGGTGGTCTGGACAGTACGACCACTTGCGCCTGGGCCCGGGAACAAGGGTATACGGTGTACGCGTTATCGGTTGACTACGGTCAGCGGCACCGTGTCGAGCTGGAACGGGCACGATACCTGGCTGGCCGCCTGGGAGTGGCCGAGCACCGCGTCGTGCGGGTGGATTTGCGGGCCATCGGTGGCTCGGCGCTGACCGCCGAAGAACTAGCCGTGCCCAAAGACCGGACGCCCGAAGAACTGACCACAGGCATCCCGATTACTTATGTGCCGGCACGTAATACGCTGCTGCTGGCGTTGGCCCTGGGCTATGCGGAGACCATCGGTGCCTTTGACATTTTCATCGGGGCCAACGTGCTGGACTACTCCGGCTATCCGGATTGCCGCCCCGAGTTTCTCCAAGCGTTCGAGACGCTCGCCCAACTGGCTACCCAGGCAGGGGTCGAAGGACGGGGCCGTTTCCGCATCCACGCCCCCCTGCTGCACCTGACCAAGGCGGACATCATCCGCGAGGCATACCGCCTCGGTGTGGAAGTGCATCAGACGCTCAGTTGTTACGATCCGGACGCTGCTGGGCGTGCCTGCGGTCACTGTGATGCCTGCCTGCTGCGTCAAAAAGGGTTCGCTGAGGCCGGTCTGGTCGATCCAACCGAATATCAGTCGGAGGTTTCTCCCGCCGAAAGAAATTTGACGGTAACTGGCCGACCATAAATAGCAACTATTGCCACCGTCCAGTTCAAGCGAACGACAGAACTGCAAAGTTGATTTTTATGGAGACAAATAGATGCGGAAATTCATTGGGTATTCAAGTTGGACTATTGTTTTAATAACAGCAGTGTTGCCGAGTGCTGGGGCGGATTGGCCCCAATTTCTGGGTCCCCAGCGGGACAACAGCACGTTGGAAGTGGTGCGTCCCTGGAAGGGGTCGTTGACACCGGTGTGGCGAGCGTCGCTGGGTCCGGGTCATAGCTCGCCGGTGGTGGCCCGGGGGATAGTCTACGCCTTTTACGAGCCTGCGGGCAAAAACGCCGATGCACTGGCCGCGTTTGAGGCACGCACGGGCAAGCGATTGTGGGAAAACAGTTATGAGCGTGCCGAGTTCAAGCCGTTGTTCGGGTCGGGGCCGCGGTCCACACCCCTTGTGCATCAGGGGCGGGTATACACCTACGGCGCTACGGGCATTCTGGCCTGTTGGGATGCCCAGGAGGGCCGACTGCTGTGGAAGGTGGATACACTAGCAGACTTCCAGGCGAAAAACCTGTTTTTCGGTGTGTCGACTTCGCCCCTGATCGTGGATAATGACAAGCTGGTCGTCATGGTAGGCGGAGTCAACGCCGGGATTGTGGCCTTCGATCCGCAGACGGGCAGGACAGTCTGGAAGGCCACCCAGGAGCCGGCTAGTTACTCCTCTCCCATCGTCGCCAAAGGACAACTGATTTTCCTGGGCGGAGCCCATCTGTTGGGTCTGTCGCCGCAGGGAGAGTTGCTGTGGCGTTATCCGTTCGAGGGACGGGTAGGCGGACTGGTGGAGTCGTCGACCACGCCCCTTTACAGCCAGGATCTGCTCATTGGCAGTACGATTACTTCCGGGAGTGTGGCCCTTCGGCTGGTACAACGCGGCCCGCAATGGCAGGCGGAAAAAGTATGGGAGAACAAGAGTTTGACCTGCTACTTTTCCACACCGGTAGCGGTGGGAGAGTATCTGTACATGGTAAATGGCACGACCTCGCTGCTTAATCCGAGTATAACGCTGCGGTGTGTGGAGTTGAAAAGTGGTCGCGTGCTGTGGGAACGCAAGGATGTCGGGCGTTATCATGCGGCCCTGCTGCGGTGTGGTCCGCCGGGAGAAGAGCGTCTGCTGATGCTTGACGATAACGGATATCTGACTTTAGTGCAGCCGAACCCAAAAGAGTACAAGGAACTGGCCCGCAGCAAGGTGTGTGGTCCTACTTGGGCACACCCGGCGCTGGTGGACGGTCATCTTTACCTGCGGGACGAGCAGGAATTGCTATGTCTGCGCTTGCCCTGAGGTGGGGCAGCCCCTTCAGGAAATGGCAGGAAAGGTCAGAAGAAGCACCCGGTATCGGCGATCTGATGTCATTAGGCATAGCACCGCTGGGCGAGGGTGGCGGGCACCCGTGGCAGTGAGGAACAAACCGTGCTGCTGGGACTATTGCTGTCGGGGGGGCTGATCGTATTGGGGCTGGGGGCCGGCTGGCGTCAGGTACGGTTGTGGCGTCAGTTGCAACAGCAGCCCTTTCTGCCCGCTGAGGATCGCCAGCATTTCCGCTCTCAGGCCCGGCGTCGGCTGATTGTGTCGGTGCTGCTGACTCTCATCGGTGGAATGATCGGTGTATACTACCTCAGCGGTATGGACGAACGACTGGTGGCCATCCCGCAGCGGCAGCGTCAGGCCGCTGATCAGGCCCAACAACGCCCCCTTACGCCGGAGGAACAAGCCGAGGTGGTCAACGACCGGCGATTCACCCGTCTGATGGGTTACTACTGGATCAGCATTATTGTGCTGTTGGGTGCGGTGGTCATGTTGGCCTGTCTGGACGTGATAGCCACACGCCGGTACTGGCTGGCCCGCTATCGGGAGTTGCAGGCTGACCATCAGGTGCGTCTGCAGCGTGATCTGGCTGTATTCCGGCAACGGCGATTGCAGAGCCGCTTCCGGACCTTACGGGCTTCTCCTCCGCGTGAGGGGCCGTCGCCGGACGATACGCCTCCTCCCTGAAAAGTGCAGGCCCGGATGGTCAGGAGGAGAAACGGGACACAATCAGGGCAATGTTTTGTCCGCCGAAGCCGAAACTATTGCTCAAGGCATGGTGGAAGCGGGCCTGGCGCGCGGTATTAGGCACATAGTCCAGGTCACAAAGGGGGTCGGGCGTCTGGTAATTGATCGTGGGTGGGATCACGCCCTGACGTAGCGCCATGATGGTGATGATCAGTTCGACGGCTCCGGCTGCGGCAATCAGGTGCCCCAGCATGCTTTTGCTGCTAGAAATAGGAATGCGATAGGCATACTCGCCAAAGACCGTTTTGATGGCGGCGGTTTCTGTGGCATCGTTGGCCTGGGTGCTGGTACCGTGGGCGTTGATGTAGCCGATGTCGGCAGGTTGCAGGCCGGCGTCGGCCAGGGCATCGGCCATGGCCTGACTGGCACCCCGGCCTTCGGGATGCGGATCGGTCATCCGGAACGCATCAGCGGTCGAGCCGTAGCCGGTCAGTTCGGCGTAGATGGGCGCCCCCCGGGCTTTGGCATGTTCCAGTTCTTCCAGGACTAGCATTCCGGCCCCTTCGCCCAAAACGAAGCCATCGCGGTCGCGGTCGAAGGGTCGGCTGGCGGTCTGAGGGCTATCGTTACGCTGGGACAGGGCGGTAAGGCGGTTGAAACCGGTGACACCCAAGGGATGGATCATGCTATGGGAGCCTCCGGCCAGCATGACGTCGGCGGCTCCGCAACGGATCAGGTCCAGGGCTTCGCCGATGGCCTGGGAGCTAGCGGCACAGGCGGTCTGGCAGGCCAGGTTAGGTCCTTCCAGGGCAAATTCGAGTGCCAGCCGAGCCGCTGGGGTATACATTTCCTGTTCGCTTTCGCGTGGGCCGTTCATCCATTGCAGCATGACCTGGGTGAAGCGGGCGGGGTCGACCGGTCCGGGAGTGCCGGGGGGCGGAGAGGCGTAGGCCAAAGCGCGAACCAGGACGGGGAACTCGTCACTTCCTTCACCAGAGCCCAGGTAGACCCCCATGCGGGAGCGGTCGCCCCGGGCCGGATCGAGCAAGCCGGCGTCTTCCAGGGCCTGCTTGGCCGCTGCCAGGGCAAACTGAGTATTCAGGCCGCAGTTGCGGAAGCGTTGCGGCTCGCGAACGAACCGTCCAAGGTCGAACCCTTTGACCTCGGAAGCGAACGTCGTGGGAAAGGTTCGGGCATCGAACCGGGTGATGGGTCCGACGGCTGTCCGCCCTTCCACTTGGGCAGCAAACAGTTCGGTCACGCTGTGACCCAAAGGGGTAATGACCCCCATGCCGGTGACGACCACGCGTCTGCGCATGCCGGATTCACTTGCCTCCGTAATGGGAACCCACAAAGGAGCCTACGGCGAGGGAGGATGTTGCAGGTCGGTGCAGTTGCAGCCGGTGTCTTCCGTCACGGCTCATGCCTCCGCCCGCCGGATGACAATGGCAGCACACTGACCCAGATCGGTGTAGGTGGTTTTGACCACGTAGGGTCGGCGGATGGGGCGTGGCTCGCCGACGTGTACGTGGATGGGGCATTCGGGGTCGGGCTGCAGATGATTGAGTGTGGGGGGCAACAGGCCCTGGCGCAACGCCAGCACGCTGCAGGCCAGTTCCAGCAGGGCCGAGGCGGCGCCGAGGTTGCCAAAACGACTCAGGGGTGCAAACACGGGGGTGCGGCTGCCGAACACCTCGGCGATTCCCCGCGCTTCGAAGCGGTCCCCACTGCGTGTTCCCAGGCCATGGGCGTTGACATGGTCCACCTCGTCCGGGGTGATACCGGCCAGGGCCAAGGCCTGGCGGATGATGCGGGCCAACCCTTGGCCGCTGAGGGAGCGGTCCACGCCCGTGGCCACGGCCACCACTTCGGCGTAGGGCGTGGCCCCCCGCTGACGGGCATGCTCCAGAGCTTCCAGCACGAACACCGCGGCCCCTTCGCCTGGTGCGGTGCCGTCGCGTTCCCGGTCGAATGGTCGGATGGCCCCCCCGGGGTCGTCGTTACGACGCGAAAATTCCGCAAACAGATTGAAGCGGCTCAGACTCAGCGGATGCACTTTGGCTTCGCTGCCGCCCACCAGCATGATGTCGGCGGTCTGGCGTCGCAGGATGCGGAGTGCCTCCTCGAGGGCCGAGGCCCCGGCGACGTCGCCCAGAATCTGCGTGTTGCTGGGTCCCTGGATGTCGTAAAGAATGGTGGCGTGGCAGGCAGGCATGTTGGGCAGGTATTTGAGCATCCACAGCGGAGGGATTTCCGGGATGCCTTGCTCGCCCCAGGCACGCATGTCCGGCCCGCTCCGGTCGGGGCGTATCGCCCGGACGGCCGCTGGACCCAGATCGTCCAATTCAGTGGCCCCCATGACCGAGGCGAACTCGATGCCACACCGCGTGGGGGCGAAACTACCGCGGCTCAGACCGGCGTCGGCCATGGCCCACTGGCAGCCCACCACGCCCAGACTGACCGTACGGGCCATCGCGTTGAGCGTTCGCCGATACGACTTCTCGATCATCTGCCGCGGCTGGAAATCCGCGACCTCCCCGGCGATTTGCGAAGGTAAATGGGACGGGTCAAACAGCGTAATGCGGCGAACTCCCCGCGTGCCGGCCAGCAGAGCTGACCAGAGAGCATCCGGAGCATTGCCAATCGGACTAAGCACGCCGAAACCGGTAATCACGGCCCGGCGAGACACTGTCGCCATCGCTCATCCCACCACCGACATGGTTTTGCGTCCGCTGCTTGCCGTTGCCCTCCGTGCCTCCGGCGGTTCGGAAGGGTGCATCGGCCCACCCAAGCTTGTGCGGAGACGTCCTTGCCTGCTTGCTGCACTCGTTGCGGTACAAAGCGGGGAATTTCCGAACCGTTTTGCGGTTTTGCTCAAATCATGCTCTCTTGCGCAGCGACGATCCTATTCGGTATGGATCACGCTTAGTATAGAGATTCCGTCGGCAGGTGGAATCCGTCTTTCCTGTTCGTGACGGCAGGCGGGCCGGGGGTCAGCAGCTGTCTTCGGGATTCGACTGCCATTGTGGTCAACCCGGCCGGTCGTCATAGCCGGAAGCCGTGGTTTATCCCGCTGTGTGGGCGAAGGCTGCCGGTAGGGCGGCAAACAAGACCGGCCTGACGTTTGAGACAACGACAGCGAGCTGGGCTGTGTGGTCTCGCGACCGGTCGGTCGGCACGCGGATTATAAAACACGGCCGCCGTTCAGGCACTGGCCGGTGCGTAAACAGCCTGCAGAGCTTCTTTCCATTTGCGGACGCGTACAGGGTCGATAGTAGCGGTCCGCTTGCTGCCAGCACAGACGGAACCCCGGACGGCGAAGTAATTGGGGCAGATGCCACGCAATTGTTTCAGGTGTTCGGGGCGCAGTCCTCCCCCCAGGGCGACGATTATGCCGATACGCTGCAGGGGTTGGATCAGCTCGGCAATCGCCGGGGGAGGAAGGAAATCCAGGAGGGTTTTGCCGTCTTTGACGCCTGTATCCAGCAGGAAGGCAGCGAAACGGTAGCGGCGGGCAAAGCGAGCGACTTCCTGGGGCGGAATCGCCTTGGCTCGCTCGTAATCGGCGTAGGCCACCAGGACCATATCGGTGTGCAGGGGGAGCTGGCGGCGTACCTCCAACAAGTCTTCACCCCAGCCGGGGGTAAAGGGGTAGCCGGCTAGCCCCCATTTGACGTACCGCAGGGGCAGTTCCAGGTGCCAGTGGGCATGCACCAGGGCATGTTCGGACCATTCGCCCAAAGCGGCGCTCACCGGCACGCGGCCCGCGACGGCTTCCAGTACCGCGGCCACCACTTCAGCTTCGGCCGCTCCCAAGGCGCCACGCGCGGGTTCCTTAACGTCGATCAGGTCAGCTCCCCCGGCCAACGCGGCAGCTACCTCGTCCGCCCGACGTACACTGACCAGAAGTTGCGGTGTCAGCTTCGTCGCAGTCATAGGCGTGGAATCCTTCCACCGGAAAAAGAAAAGGCTGTCCAGGGCATGCATGATACGTTAGCGGCCGGGGTTGACGGAAGAGCAATCCGTACAGCGGTGCCCGGAACGCTTGCAGACTCAACAGGTGGGCCGACTGGTCCGCTGCAAAATCCATCGGCGTTGTGTATCGGCGACACCCGGCCAGTTCCACCCGACCAATGATGCCGCCCCGCAACGTGCACCACTCCCATAGCCAAGGGCACCGCACAGCGGCAACCGCGACCACCTGCCAGCTCCTCACCTCTTCATCTATGTGCCGAGCCGCATGGATCAAGAGGCTGCCCCGATACCGCACCGACCAACGCCGGACTTCGATCGTCTTGATCCCCGCCACCAGCAGCCCCGCCCACGGCTGACGCACCGACAAGGCCAGGAGTGTTTTACCTGCACGGGCCATCGCCATAATCAGGGTATTACGGTCCCCAGCCCACGGACCATCCGAACACCTTCGAATGATACAGAATACACACCGATCGGGCGAGTCTGAGCGTCCGTCAGAATAGCGGCATACCAACGCTTCTCGGTGCTTATCGATGATTTCCTTGACACGCAACCAGCTCCTATAACTGCTGAGGGTTACCCTGCTTTCCCGGCAGCAAGACTTAGCGTTTGCCCATAGACCGAGTTTTATCTATCTCTGCAGCTGCTCTGTGCTTCCGACCTGAGGCAGCCAGCGACGACCATACAGTTATTGACATGCTTGAACTTCTCAAATTTTCTAGCAGGGGTATCTCGGTCCGTACGCAGGACATTTTGTAACCGCCTCAGAAGAGTGAACAAATAGTAGCTTGTGGAGGGACACGCTGGTATAGCATTGAAAAATCCTGTTGGTGCCGAATGACTCGATGAGTGTCATATGGAGGACGACATTTCACCCAACAGATGATTTCAGCCTATTTGGCGCTGCACCGCAGGATTTGGAACAATACCACTGTTCCATGAAATCACGTCGCTGAGCAGGCCGGTGTTTCCAACGTAGTAGAAAATTTATTTTTACCTCGTAAAGATCGGCGAGGTCTGACGCTTGGCGGCAGAGATGCTGCACTATTTGACGGAATTGTGGCCAACTGGTAGCGTCCAATTTT
>JANWVV010000099.1 GCA_025055795.1 Gemmataceae bacterium | reverse complement strand
CCTTTCGGCATCACTGCATTCAACACTTGAGGTGGTTATGTCTTTAGCTTACGTTCAGTTAGTGAGTGCTCAACGCCTTTCGGCATCACTGCATTCAACACCGAGGTAAAAGCGGACCGCTGCCCGGTCACGGAGGGTGCTCAACGCCTTTCGGCATCACTGCATTCAACACCGGTGGCGACCTGTGGAGGTTTGTACACTCTGAGCCGGTGCTCAACGCCTTTCGGCATCACTGCATTCAACACCGACTAGTTTAGAACTTGACTACAATTTGCGCACAGTGCTCAACGCCTTTCGGCATCACTGCATTCAACACAAGGATGAGAATCGAAGATTATCGTTTGATAACCTGTGCTCAACGCCTTTCGGCATCACTGCATTCAACACAATCCAAAAATTCGATCCAAAAATCCGATCCAACTTTACGTGCTCAACGCCTTTCGGCATCACTGCATTCAACACCATGTGGCGTAACCTATTCTGGTTTGTTCTGGGAATGTGCTCAACGCCTTTCGGCATCACTGCATTCAACACAAGGGATAAGATATTTGGAGAAATATCCGAAGGCGAAGGGTGCTCAACGCCTTTCGGCATCACTGCATTCAACACGTGAGCTGGTACGGATGGTTAGTTGGCTTGAAGAAGGGTGCTCAACGCCTTTCGGCATCACTGCATTCAACACCCAGTTGTTGTTTCCGTTTGGCAGCGTCGCAAGGACAGGTGCTCAACGCCTTTCGGCATCACTGCATTCAACACTAACTGAGGTTAAGCAAATTCAAGTCGTAGGTGGTGTGCTCAACGCCTTTCGGCATCACTG
Source organism: Gemmataceae bacterium (assembly GCA_025055795.1). Taxonomy (GTDB): domain Bacteria; phylum Planctomycetota; class Planctomycetia; order Gemmatales; family Gemmataceae; genus Thermogemmata. The sequence continues at coordinate 430 of JANWVV010000099.1, read as the reverse complement.
CATTCAACACGTTGTTAGACTTTATGATTTGACTGGTGGTACTTCTGCGTGCTCAACGCCTTTCGGCATCACTGCATTCAACACACGACGATTGCAGACCAGATCAGCAAGCTCAGGTTAAGTGCTCAACGCCTTTCGGCATCACTGCATTCAACACTATATAGGTCTTTCAAGACTTTACGCGGTGCCATATGTGCTCAACGCCTTTCGGCATCACTGCATTCAACACCAAAAAGGCCCCTGTACAAAGGCGTCTGCCAAAATGGGTGCTCAACGCCTTTCGGCATCACTGCATTCAACACATGGAAGAACTGCGCAAACTTTTCCATGACCTCCTCGCGTGCTCAACGCCTTTCGGCATCACTGCATTCAACACCCCGGGGGATCGAGGTCGGACTGTCTATCGAAGGGGACGTGCTCAACGCCTTTC
>JANWVV010000098.1 GCA_025055795.1 Gemmataceae bacterium | reverse complement strand
GGCGTTGAGCACTACTTCGCCCGGGGATTGACGTAGACGGGTAATTTGCGCGTGTTGAATGCAGTGATGCCGAAAGGCGTTGAGCACCGAGCAACCTTCACGCAAGGTTGTTCGCCCCAAAAAGGTGTTGAATGCAGTGATGCCGAAAGGCGTTGAGCACACATACGCGGCACAGAGTCGATGACGTGATCTATTTGGTGTTGAATGCAGTGATGCCGAAAGGCGTTGAGCACGAGCATTTTAAATTTTTAGCAGAAAGTGTCAGCAAAAGTGTTGAATGCAGTGATGCCGAAAGGCGTTGAGCACCGCCAAGAGACCCCGGTTCGCTGGACCGAGATTGCAGGTGTTGAATGCAGTGATGCCGAAAGGCGTTGAGCACCGGTTTTGTAACGCACTCGATAACTGGCTGTCAGTTGTGTTGAATGCAGTGATGCCGAAAGGCGTTGAGCACGGAATATGACTTTGCAGAGTTGTGGGCTATTTATCCTGTGTTGAATGCAGTGATGCCGAAAGGCGTTGAGCACATCGAGTGGTAGAGCTGGTGCGCGTCGACGTAGTGCGTGTTGAATGCAGTGATGCCGAAAGGCGTTGAGCACCGCCCGCCGTCCGTGGCGGGCAGGACTGCGAGAATCGTGTTGAATGCAGTGATGCCGAAAGGCGTTGAGCACCAGTCTCCGGCTGGAGACTGGATCTTTGTGGGGCGGAGTGTTGAATGCAGTGATGCCGAAAGGCGTTGAGCACGCGCCAACGACGGTGATTAGCCATCGCCGGTCCCTCTCCTGGTGTTGAATGCAGTGATGCCGAAAGGCGTTGAGCACATAACGGTCGTGCAACGACAACTGGTGGTGCTTCTGTGTTGAATGCAGTGATGCCGAAAGGCGTTGAGCACTAGGACAGAGACGCATCAAGTGGGCAACGTCATGAGTGTTGAATGCAGTGATGCCGAAAGGCGTTGAGCACGTGAAGATGTGATGCAAGACGTGGAACGTGCCAAACGTGTTGAATGCAGTGATGCCGAAAGGCGTTGAGCACGTTTCACGACGATTGCAATCTCGCCTTTCGCGAGGGTTGTGTGTTGAATGCAGTGATGCCGAAAGGCGTTGAGCACCAAGCCGTCATCACCATATGCGAACGATCCGACCACGTGTTGAATGCAGTGATGCCGAAAGGCGTTGAGCACACCTGGGCGTGGGCGGTCGCGGTGACCGCAGGGGTATCGGGGTGTTGAATGCAGTGATGCCGAAAGGCGTTGAGCACGCTCTGTCCCAGGGTTAGCCCGCGAAACACCGACAAGGGTGTTGAATGCAGTGATGCCGAAAGGCGTTGAGCACGA
>JANWVV010000097.1 GCA_025055795.1 Gemmataceae bacterium | reverse complement strand
ATCTGTGTTGAATGCAGTGATGCCGAAAGGCGTTGAGCACCGTTGTAGGTGCGCCGCACCAGCTCATTCAGGTACACGTGTTGAATGCAGTGATGCCGAAAGGCGTTGAGCACAAATCTTGTGGGCCCTCGCTCAGGAATCAGAAGGGAACGTGTTGAATGCAGTGATGCCGAAAGGCGTTGAGCACGATCTCAGTAGTTCTTTGCGAGGTCTTCTATAGCCCGGTGTTGAATGCAGTGATGCCGAAAGGCGTTGAGCACAAGTAGAGCGCGCTGCACGCGCACTTGACTTTGAACCCGTGTTGAATGCAGTGATGCCGAAAGGCGTTGAGCACGATCCGTGCAACAGGATCGACGACTCTGACGGCGAACGCGTGTTGAATGCAGTGATGCCGAAAGGCGTTGAGCACGGGTCATTCTTGCTATCGACTACGAATGACGGTGCCTTGTGTTGAATGCAGTGATGCCGAAAGGCGTTGAGCACGCAAGCAAGGAAGTGAGTGCGTGCTCAGGCGGTGGGTGTTGAATGCAGTGATGCCGAAAGGCGTTGAGCACATACCTCTAAGTGTAAATGATGTGGAGGGGTTGCTGCGGTGTTGAATGCAGTGATGCCGAAAGGCGTTGAGCACTTGCGGTTGCGGGGGATTTTCATATGGTGCCTATAAAAGTGTTGAATGCAGTGATGCCGAAAGGCGTTGAGCACATATGTAATACGGCACTCACCTTAAGTCGACCACGGTGTTGAATGCAGTGATGCCGAAAGGCGTTGAGCACAAGTACTCACACAGTTTTAACCTACGCAAACAGCGGACGTGTTGAATGCAGTGATGCCGAAAGGCGTTGAGCACGATAACGTCGCGCACGTGTCCGCACTCGAGCGCGTAGTGTTGAATGCAGTGATGCCGAAAGGCGTTGAGCACTACCTCGGTCGCCGCCTGGGTGAGAGCCTGGGCGACGTGTTGAATGCAGTGATGCCGAAAGGCGTTGAGCACACCATCCTCCCCCGTCACCCCGACGGGTCACTATATAGTGTTGAATGCAGTGATGCCGAAAGGCGTTGAGCACAGGGTCTTCAGCAAAGTAACTAGTTGTGAAGGTTTTACTGGGTGTTGAATGCAGTGATGCCGAAAGGCGTTGAGCACGCCGAGTAGAGGCGCAGATCCAGGATCTTCCCGGGCCCGCGTGTTGAATGCAGTGATGCCGAAAGGCGTTGAGCACAGTTGAATTCAACATGCCTAGGATAGATCCGCGTAAGTGTTGAATGCAGTGATGCCGAAAGGCGTTGAGCACCCAGTGCGAGGAAGCAGCTCGTGAGGTTGCGGCTGCGTGTTGAATGCAGTGATGCCGAAAGGCGTTGAGCACATGGTGCGTCGGTGCATGGAGGCGGAAGTGGTGGGTCGTAGTGTTGAATGCAGTGATGCCG
>JANWVV010000096.1 GCA_025055795.1 Gemmataceae bacterium | reverse complement strand
TTGTTCTCTCCTTAGCCCGTGCTCAACCCCTTTCGGCATCACTGCATTCAACACGGTTTGGCGCCAGTCCACAATCAACGACTGGCTTTTGTGCTCAACGCCTTTCGGCATCACTGCATTCAACACCACTGATCCCCTACGACATGGAGTCGTAGGGGAGCCGAGTGCTCAACGCCTTTCGGCATCACTGCATTCAACACGGCGGGGGTGGTATCTATCCAATCCCCCGCTGGTCGCGTGCTCAACGCCTTTCGGCATCACTGCATTCAACACTGAATATATCCACCTGATCGATCATGTAGGATTCCAACTGTTGTGCTCAACGCCTTTCGGCATCACTGCATTCAACACGTACCCCGTGCCCCCCGGGTGGGGGCTAGGAGGTGTGCTCAACGCCTTTCGGCATCACTGCATTCAACACTCCTCGCAAGATGAGTGCCACATTTGGAAAAATCCTATAGGTAGTGCTCAACGCCTTTCGGCATCACTGCATTCAACACTGGACTGCGGATGTCAGGGCGGGGGTCAGGCGTCAGGTGCTCAACGCCTTTCGGCATCACTGCATTCAACACACCGTCCTCGCCGCGTTGGTCGGCTGGGCTCTCGGGGGCTGGTGCTCAACGCCTTTCGGCATCACTGCATTCAACACTCCACGTCTCCTTACATTCACCATTAATGCAGTAGTACGTGCTCAACGCCTTTCGGCATCACTGCATTCAACACCTGATCGATTGGCATTTGATCTATCAGAGAGTGAAGGTGCTCAACGCCTTTCGGCATCACTGCATTCAACACTTGAATTACGCAACTCAGTTGTACTCTCTTGGCATTCGTGCTCAACGCCTTTCGGCATCACTGCATTCAACACCTATTCCTGATGATACGTTGTTAGTTCTGGCGCGGTGCTCAACGCCTTTCGGCATCACTGCATTCAACACATAAAAAGGGGGGGAAGAGCGTCTAATATAATGAGCGACAGTGCTCAACGCCTTTCGGCATCACTGCATTCAACACAATTCGTGCAAGTCGCCATAGTTCCAGTCAAGGATCGTGCTCAACGCCTTTCGGCATCACTGCATTCAACACGAGGAAGTGGTATTGGTTTTGGCTCTTCTGCCCTGATGCGTGCTCAACGCCTTTCGGCATCACTGCATTCAACACCTGCTTTCCAGACGTAACCGCACCGCTGCCTCATACTGGGTGCTCAACGCCTTTCGGCATCACTGCATTCAACACGAGCACGATGAGGCTCCCAAAGATCTGGTTATGCAAGTGCTCAACGCCTTTCGGCATCACTGCATTCAACACCGAGTAGAGGCGCAGATCCAGGATCTTCCCGGGCCCGCAGTGCTCAACGCCTTTCGGCATCACTGCATTCAACACTGTATTTAATGGTTGGAGATGTATGTGCGTACGTAGTGCTCAACGCCTTTCGGCATCACTGCATTCAACACTACGAGTAGCATCATCACCGGTGTACTGGAAATG
>JANWVV010000095.1 GCA_025055795.1 Gemmataceae bacterium | reverse complement strand
ATAAGCCAAACTGTGCTCAACGCCTTTCGGCATCACTGCATTCAACACGCTTTAACTTAGGGCCACACTTAATGCGATCTGGCTTGTGCTCAACGCCTTTCGGCATCACTGCATTCAACACCCCCGCCCCCAAATACTGTACAAAAAGACGCCTGTAGTGCTCAACGCCTTTCGGCATCACTGCATTCAACACCACCTGGAGTTTCACTTGAAGTTTCAACAGGAGCTTCCATGTGCTCAACGCCTTTCGGCATCACTGCATTCAACACGCCACCTATTATGGATATTCAATTGTAATTAGGAGAAACCTTGTGCTCAACGCCTTTCGGCATCACTGCATTCAACACCAAGGACCACCAGGTCCTCAAGGTCCTGAAGGTCCGGTGCTCAACGCCTTTCGGCATCACTGCATTCAACACATCGAATGAATCGATCAACGCTTAGCAATACATACGTGCTCAACGCCTTTCGGCATCACTGCATTCAACACGCCGCCGGCCCAGCGACCTCAACAGCAATCTAATATGGTGCTCAACGCCTTTCGGCATCACTGCATTCAACACGTTAATAGCGTCATCATACTCCTCTCGTTTATCTTGCTGTGCTCAACGCCTTTCGGCATCACTGCATTCAACACATGCTTTGGACCCCCGACTGCCTGCTGGCCGCCAAGTGCTCAACGCCTTTCGGCATCACTGCATTCAACACATCGTTTGGCGTCTGGCTTGGCGCACGAATGATAGCTAGTGCTCAACGCCTTTCGGCATCACTGCATTCAACACTGCGCTATATTGTGGGGAAATATCCGGATAGCCCTGGTGCTCAACGCCTTTCGGCATCACTGCATTCAACACAAGACTGGCCGGACAGACTGCACGACAGAGTTGCATACGCGTGCTCAACGCCTTTCGGCATCACTGCATTCAACACCATCCAATAGCCCCAATTTGGTGATAAAGCCGCAAATACGTGCTCAACGCCTTTCGGCATCACTGCATTCAACACTATAGCTTTCCTGTTGCTCCCTTACTAGGTTTTCCTTCGTGCTCAACGCCTTTCGGCATCACTGCATTCAACACAATATTGGGAATCCCTGCCTTAATTTCACAAAAAATTCACGTGCTCAACGCCTTTCGGCATCACTGCATTCAACACGGGTTTGGAAAATCGCATTGACAACCGAGAGCACGAGTGCTCAACGCCTTTCGGCATCACTGCATTCAACACAGTTGGACCAAAAAATATGGTGCCGCTATCTGCTATGGTGCTCAACGCCTTTCGGCATCACTGCATTCAACACCACTACTCCCTTGCGTTTGGACGCCCACGATTACCCCGGGTGCTCAACGCCTTTCGGCATCACTGCATTCAACACCATATACGTTGCTGGATACCATACCATTCACATACAGTGCTCAACGCCTTTCGGCATCACTGCATTCAACACATTCGAGTAACTTTTCGACACATTCTTCTGGCGTTCCTTGTGCTCAACGCCTTTCGGCATCACTGCATTCAACACAAATAA
>JANWVV010000094.1 GCA_025055795.1 Gemmataceae bacterium | reverse complement strand
CAGGTAAATGTTCGTCTTGCCTTCGTGGGAGGAGTAATAGCTGATCCATAATTCGTCCCGATACACCACCAGTCCTGGATAGCTGGTGTCACCGCCGGAGGGCAGGGGGAGGAACTCGGTCAGTTTTCCCGCGACCGGGTCGAGTCGGCACAGCGAGGTGCGTTCCTTTTTGTCATAGAGTCTCACAGCAGCGATGAATTGGCCGTCGGGCAGGCGGATCATGTGCGGCCCGCCGATCCGTACGCCGAGATCCTTCCATTCCCATTTGGTAAACGGGGGCTGAGCAATGCCCAGCATCGCGTTTGAGTTACCCGCCCCTTCACCGTCTCGCCGAAGCAGACAATAGGCCGTGTCGCCCACGAAGACGATGGACGTTTCATTGGGATAGCCCTTGTCGAAGAGCCGCTCGACTAGTCGGTCGAACTTTTTGCCGTCCTGGCTGACGTAAAGTCGGATCACCTGGTCTTTGCGGCAGCCGTAACCGATGCTGTATGCCCGGCCCTTGTGCCAAGTGACGCGCCAGAGCCAGAAGTCCGGGTCGCCGATAGGGTGCGCATCGCCCCAGGTTCGACCATCCCGCGAGAACCAGACCAGGGATTGGCATTGATACTTGGATTGGTCATGAAGCCATGCGGCCGCACAGAGCATCAAGCGACCGTCCGGCGTGACGGTGAGTTTGGGGTCACGCAGATCGGCGTTCTTGGAAGTGATGAGCGCGGCAGATTCCCACTGCCTCCCGTCCGTCGAGGTGATGACCCGCAACGCACCGTCGGTCGATACGTGGTCCTTGCCCTCGCGGAATGTGCAGAACCAGCGCCCCCCGAATCGGATCAGATCAGTGAACGCATTGTGCGGCGCCCGATCCCAGATCTTAACCGCTGCAACTGGTTGGCCCGGCTTAGCCGCGGAAGCATTGTCGGCTTTAACAAAAGCGGGGCACAGCAACAGCAGGCACAGGAACACGGACGCTCCTCGCAGGCTCATCATGGCAGTATCTCCTTGCCAATCCATTGAGGCGGACGGTGACGAATGCATCATCGCTGGACATACAGCCCCTACCCAGTCAGCCATCGGAGATATTGTATCATCTTTAAGAGCACGACACCACATTCAGCTCAACACGAGCGTACCACATCGTCAGCGACGTACCCTACCTGAATGCATGAGGATTCACAAGTAAACTAACAACGTCGATAACTTGATTGCAGAGCACGTAATTGGTCGGATATGCTAAGGAACGCTGGAAGATTTGGACCCGCCAACGAATTGTCTGGCGAATGGTTCTTGGGGCAAGTTATCGTCAGCTGTTAAACCCACCGCCTCACATGCCCTCTACAAGTATCACCTCACCATAGCTTGCTGCCAGCGAAGAAGATTTTGTCAGCCTTTATTTGATCAAGGCTATTTCTCATGTGGGTTGAAAAGAACCACAGGGAGCGGAATCCAAAATGTGCACACCTCCAGCAACATGTGGACATTTAGTTGTTTTGTGGATAAACCCGCTGCGCCCGGGCAATTAGAGTTATGCGGTTCGATTTGGGAAATAGTTCATT
>JANWVV010000093.1 GCA_025055795.1 Gemmataceae bacterium | reverse complement strand
CTCCCTGCATACAACAATCAAGGTCACTCCAACGATAATAGCCGGAGATTCCACGTGCTCAACGCCTTTCGGCATCACTGCATTCAACACGTGGATATGGATGGAGATAGAGAGATAGAGAGATAGGGGGTGCTCAACGCCTTTCGGCATCACTGCATTCAACACAACGGGGATGGTGGGGCTGGTACGTCAGCCAGCCCCCGATGTGCTCAACGCCTTTCGGCATCACTGCATTCAACACACAAGCATTTTCGCCTCAGTTGTCGGGCAATTTCAATTCTTGGCGTGCTCAACGCCTTTCGGCATCACTGCATTCAACACTATCATCCACCTTGAATGTGACATAGTGGGCTTTAGCCAGTGCTCAACGCCTTTCGGCATCACTGCATTCAACACAGCTGCACTCGCATACCAGCACATCATACGAGTGCGTATGTGCTCAACGCCTTTCGGCATCACTGCATTCAACACTGCAAAGTGACACTATATGTGATAGAAATTTGAAAAAGTGCTCAACGCCTTTCGGCATCACTGCATTCAACACGAGCCATACCTCCGCGCCGTCTGCAATGAGTGGGGGTGTGTGCTCAACGCCTTTCGGCATCACTGCATTCAACACCGCAGTCCAGCTAGCTCGTGTGATGAGGGATAGATGTGCTCAACGCCTTTCGGCATCACTGCATTCAACACATACCGGTGGAGGGGATGGTGTCATGTGGGGTCAGATAGGGTGCTCAACGCCTTTCGGCATCACTGCATTCAACACCCACGCAAAGCAACAGGTACGTCGCCCTTCTCGTTAAGTGCTCAACGCCTTTCGGCATCACTGCATTCAACACTTTTTCAAGATATGGTTAAATGTACGAAAATGAGGGGAAAGGTGCTCAACGCCTTTCGGCATCACTGCATTCAACACCTTTGCTCGTAAGTTCCTGCGTCACGCCCAGGAGATGTGCTCAACGCCTTTCGGCATCACTGCATTCAACACCGACCCAAGAATACCCAGTCTCCGGTCCCCGACCGGAGCGTGCTCAACGCCTTTCGGCATCACTGCATTCAACACCGGGTCCTCCGGACCCGCCAGTACGGACGAAAACTTGGAGTGCTCAACGCCTTTCGGCATCACTGCATTCAACACATCACACTCTGCGCCCAGTTGCGCAACGAGCCCTGTGCTCAACGCCTTTCGGCATCACTGCATTCAACACATGGGCTTTCGCTCGTCCCCGACCCACTCGTAGGGTGCTCAACGCCTTTCGGCATCACTGCATTCAACACTCCGATATAGATGTGAGTGAGAGTGGGAATAGATCACGTGCTCAACGCCTTTCGGCATCACTGCATTCAACACGTCCCCCCGCCGGCGCCCCAGCCCCCGACGCCGAGTGCTCAACGCCTTTCGGCATCACTGCATTCAACACCGGTACCGGCATATCACTCTACCGTCCCGGACCAGCTGTGCTCAACGCCTTTCGGCATCACTGCATTCAACACTATGAAGCTTGCTATCATAGACTTGCAAATGAAGAGTGCTCAACGCCTTTCGGCATCACTGCATTCAACACCTACGTCCTC
>JANWVV010000092.1 GCA_025055795.1 Gemmataceae bacterium | reverse complement strand
AGCACCATTGCCTTCTTGTTTGTGCTGCGCAGGCGTGTTGGTGTTGAATGCAGTGATGCCGAAAGGCGTTGAGCACCCGCCCCATACTACATCAACATCAAAAAAGCCTGCATGAAGTGTTGAATGCAGTGATGCCGAAAGGCGTTGAGCACACAAAGTCGACGGCACGATTGTGCGCAGTGTGCGTGTTAGTGTTGAATGCAGTGATGCCGAAAGGCGTTGAGCACAGGGCTGAGTGTCGACGAGGTGACCACAACGGTCGTGGTGTTGAATGCAGTGATGCCGAAAGGCGTTGAGCACCCGCTGCGCAAGTTCCCGCTTTCGGGTTTGCCTGAGTGTTGAATGCAGTGATGCCGAAAGGCGTTGAGCACGCGTGCTACTTGGATTTTTTTTTTGCATCCAGCGAGTGTTGAATGCAGTGATGCCGAAAGGCGTTGAGCACATCTTCCACCATTTTCTGCAAAGCGTCAACACTTGGTGTTGAATGCAGTGATGCCGAAAGGCGTTGAGCACGTCACCGCGTCGAGATTCGGCTTCAGAACTCCTGGTGTTGAATGCAGTGATGCCGAAAGGCGTTGAGCACATGAGGTAGCTAAATTTATCGAACAGAAGTTTGATGTGTTGAATGCAGTGATGCCGAAAGGCGTTGAGCACTTATAGGACTTTTGTTTAGCGTGCTGCGACCTTTGCGGTGTTGAATGCAGTGATGCCGAAAGGCGTTGAGCACTTTAGCTCTGAGGAGAAGCTGTCAGGGGATGTGGTGTGTTGAATGCAGTGATGCCGAAAGGCGTTGAGCACCCAATACGGCGCGTAGTCCGCTATTTTCAGGACATTTCGTGTTGAATGCAGTGATGCCGAAAGGCGTTGAGCACGGGCAAAGAAGGTGATGACGAAGGCGATCAAACTACGAGTGTTGAATGCAGTGATGCCGAAAGGCGTTGAGCACGACCGACTGTCGTGGCGATGCCACCGCCTGAGCACGCACGTGTTGAATGCAGTGATGCCGAAAGGCGTTGAGCACAAAGGACGTTGTCAGCATCGAGAAGCACACGGCCGTAGTGTGTTGAATGCAGTGATGCCGAAAGGCGTTGAGCACATAATACCTATAGGCTTAACCTCGGAACCCTCACCACAGTGTTGAATGCAGTGATGCCGAAAGGCGTTGAGCACTAATCGAGGCCCAGACCTGCGGTGCACGCGGACCTGGTGTTGAATGCAGTGATGCCGAAAGGCGTTGAGCACCTTTGCTTCATCGCCCACCCTGCCCCCGGGGGAGTGTTGAATGCAGTGATGCCGAAAGGCGTTGAGCACGGAATACCTGGTGGAATGCAGCTGGGGCGGTCAATGATGTGTTGAATGCAGTGATGCCGAAAGGCGTTGAGCACAAATTCTCTAGCGTCGTATCTGCTTTCATCATCTTTTGTGTTGAATGCAGTGATGCCGAAAGGCGTTGAGCACACCGAGGTACGGCATGTCCTCGGTCGCCGTGGCGCCGAGGTGTTGAATGCAGTGATGCCGAAAGGCGTTGAGCACATGTCGGTGATGGTTTGGCTGACGAGTTGGGCGAGTTGTTGTGTTGAATGCAGTGATGCCGAAAGGCGTTGAGCACCAGGACGACGGCAAGGAAGTCGAAGTCGTGTGGCTCGTGTTGAATGCAGTGATGCCGAAAGGCGTTGAGCACCGAAAAAACATAACCAAAA
>JANWVV010000091.1:1334-1733 GCA_025055795.1 Gemmataceae bacterium | reverse complement strand
AGGCGTTGAGCACAAGTAATAACCTCCCAAAAATCTGACGGGCATGTGTAGTGTTGAATGCAGTGATGCCGAAAGGCGTTGAGCACATCCTCTTCGCTGTCTTCCTTACAAAGCGAGTAAGTGTTGAATGCAGTGATGCCGAAAGGCGTTGAGCACGTCCTGTCGAAAAATCCGCGAGATGTGTTTTTTGCGGTGTTGAATGCAGTGATGCCGAAAGGCGTTGAGCACCCACAGGTCGTCGTAAGTTATAAGACGGCACCAAGGAGGTGTTGAATGCAGTGATGCCGAAAGGCGTTGAGCACAACAACTGGCGGTGCTTCTCACAAGACGATTGTGGGTATTGGTGTTGAATGCAGTGATGCCGAAAGGCGTTGAGCACGAATAGATGTGGATCGTTTT
>JANWVV010000091.1:0-1308 GCA_025055795.1 Gemmataceae bacterium | reverse complement strand
AGTCACGTGATAGGGACGTTTTCGCGTGTTGAATGCAGTGATGCCGAAAGGCGTTGAGCACAGTAGTTTACTGATGTTGGCTGTCTGTTTGTGGGTGTAGGTGTTGAATGCAGTGATGCCGAAAGGCGTTGAGCACTGATCCAGTGGTCCGAATTTGTGCCCCATGCCTTTGCTGTGTTGAATGCAGTGATGCCGAAAGGCGTTGAGCACGAGCGTAAGAGGAACGTTCGTCCACGCGTTCGCCGTCAGTGTTGAATGCAGTGATGCCGAAAGGCGTTGAGCACGAACACATCGGCCGGGCGCCATACTTCCCTGCCCAGGTGTTGAATGCAGTGATGCCGAAAGGCGTTGAGCACCCGAAGTGCCCGGGCTCGTGCCCAGCGGTGCCCGCGGTGTTGAATGCAGTGATGCCGAAAGGCGTTGAGCACATGCCCTGGTTCCATACATGTGCGGCACCAACAGCGTGTGTTGAATGCAGTGATGCCGAAAGGCGTTGAGCACCAACTCTGTCGTGCAGTCTGTCCGGCCAGTCTTCTGTGTTGAATGCAGTGATGCCGAAAGGCGTTGAGCACAAATTAAGGCCGCGCTCCTCATGATCCCAAAACTCGAGTGTTGAATGCAGTGATGCCGAAAGGCGTTGAGCACGTACTTCCGCCCACTTGACAGGCGGTTTGTCAAGTCGTGTTGAATGCAGTGATGCCGAAAGGCGTTGAGCACATAACACCTCCGTACTAGGGGTTAAACATTACCCTGTGTTGAATGCAGTGATGCCGAAAGGCGTTGAGCACCATTTTCCGCAGAGCATAAAAGGAGCATAAAAAATGAGTGTTGAATGCAGTGATGCCGAAAGGCGTTGAGCACCGGATTAACGCACCCCCATCTTTTTTTAGTTTTGATATGTGTTGAATGCAGTGATGCCGAAAGGCGTTGAGCACCGGACTGGGTTGGTAGTTTAATCGTCTCGAACGACTCCTTTGTGTTGAATGCAGTGATGCCGAAAGGCGTTGAGCACACGCAACAAGATCAGCATATCGCGCACTTGCGTCGGCGGTGTTGAATGCAGTGATGCCGAAAGGCGTTGAGCACAAAGAGGGTACTGGACGATAACATCAGTCATTGACCCCCGGTGTTGAATGCAGTGATGCCGAAAGGCGTTGAGCACACACCTGACGACGTGCGAAACGTCCTAAAAATAGCGGTGTTGAATGCAGTGATGCCGAAAGGCGTTGAGCACGGAGCTAACGGTAACCGGCTACTACCGCAGTACGGTGTGTTGAATGCAGTGATGCCGAAAGGCGTTGAGCACCG
>JANWVV010000090.1 GCA_025055795.1 Gemmataceae bacterium | reverse complement strand
CGGAACCTCTATATCCATCATAACCGGCCCATGAGCCTGCTCAAGGGAAAACTCTCGCGAAAAAAGTCGATGCCTGCGCCTGCGAGGAGGTCGCGCCGCCGGCGGCGGAAGTGGGAACCGCGGCATCGCGGGCAGCGCCTTCGTGCCGGAGCAGTGGGTGGATGAGGTGAGCATGGGGATGGCGATACGGCTGACGGAGTGGTTGCGGCACGAGGCGTGGCGGGTGCACGGGCTGCTGGACGAGGAGCCGCTGGAGGAGCAGCAGCGGAAGCTGGTGGAGTGGGTCAAGGCCCAAGGGGGCGCGGTGACGGTACGGCAGGTCCAGCGGGGGTACAGGCCGTTGCGGGGCAAGGAGAAGGCGGAGCGGGCGTTGGAGGAGCTGGTGCGGCTGGGCGTGGGGGAGTGGGTCGAGCAGGCCCCAACGGAGACGGGCGGTCGGCCTACCCGCCTGTTCCGGTTATGCTGCCCGGCCCCGACAACCGACCCGCAGGAGGGTTGTGTCGACACAACCGGGGGTTTCGTCGACAAAACGGGGGGTTTCGTCGACAAAGTGTCGACGCAGTTAAATGCTTGTTTTCCAGGGGTTTAGAGCAGGAAAAGGGGGTTTCGTCGACATGTCGACACAGGAGCGAGGCGAAGGGGCTGCCGATCGAATCTGGCCGGCCGGTGCAACTGGTCATGACGGCCTTTATCGATCATGCTGTACAGAATCTGTACAGTTGCATATACACCATCTACACAGTAATGATATACCAAAATCGCACACTTTAACAATTAATGCTACACATGAATTTTCAGTTTTCTCGAAGATAGCCAAGTTCCCGAACATGGCTAACTTGGCCATCTTCGAATTTCCCTCGAAGATGGCCAAGTTGGCATTTGTTGGCCACCTTTGGTGGCCACCTTCAACTGTCGGATTTTCCGACAGTTGAAGTGTGTCGAAATCGCATATCTGCCTTAACGAATTGTGAAGATGTAGCTGTTCAATTTCTGAACAGATAGGATGTCGGCCAGTCACTTCGCCAGCCAGACGGTGACGTGGTCGGTAACGTGATCGGGCGGGGGCGGGGCAGGCAACCGGCCTAAACGCTGCTCGACGGTGGCCGCCACAACAGGCAACGGGCCCGCTCAGGCCAATGCGAGCGTGGCTGCCTAGCTCGCTGGCCGAGGGGGGTTCGTCGAGGTGTCGAGGCAATCGCGGGTGCGGGGATGTCGATCGAGTCTGGCAAACGACCCCTTTGGTGGTCGGTTGGGAAATGCGACAGTTTACGCCACGGCGTCGAGGGGCGTCGAGGAAGCGGGGTTCTCACCGAAGCTTTCTCGACGCAGTGCCTAGGGGTTCAAGGCGGAGAAAGGGATCGAGGGGAGCGGCAGGGCTGGCCGCGGTCAAAGCCGGCTATTGGCCGTCTTGTTCGATTAGTATTCCATTCTAACGAACTTATGAAGTTTCAGAGCTCGACAGTCGGGTTGGTTCCTCGAAGATGCTCAAGATGCTCACGGGCTTGAGCATCTTGAGCATCTTCGAGGAATAATCGAAGATGCTCAAGATGCCCATGTTGGTCACCTTGAGCATCTTCGGGAAAACCCGAAAATTCATGTGTTGACTTAATCAACAAAGTGTTTGTTTTTGATGCAACATCAGTATTCCTGTAATCATTTTCGGACTATACCGGATCCGCCCCGAAGTCGCGGCCGGCTTTTGGCCGTTGGTCGGAGCGGATGGAAGCCGCTGGCGACAGCAAGAGGTGCCGACCAGCCGCTGCAGGCGGTCGAGGGACTTTTATCGCTTTTGTCGCAGACGAGCCTGTAAAAAGTCGCCACGGCAGCGG
>JANWVV010000008.1 GCA_025055795.1 Gemmataceae bacterium | reverse complement strand
CACTAACTTTTTGCAAACCGCAGTTCCCTACTCCCTGTTCTTGGGATTATCCCTTGCTGCTGTTTGTCAAAACACCATAAGTTTTTTGCTAATGATATCGCATTCCGAATTATTGGGGATTTGTCCGGAGTCGGGATGCTCAGGGTCAACAGAGAACACTCCCAGCATTTGTCATTAAATGGTGTGTAACTTGGCGGATGCCGATGAAAAGGCGGTAGGAACCGATTTCCACTGTTTGTTTCCACCTGTGGGACCTAAGCTCTCCTGAACAGACCACAAGCGAGAACTCGGCAGCCGTTAAGGAGGTGGTGGAGTGTCTGGCCTGAGCGCTGCCCCCTTGGAGCTGTCGCCACTGGTACGCACGCTGGTGTTGATAGCCGCTGCCATCGGCTTTTTGTTCGACACCTATGAACTACTGATGTTTCCGGTAATTGGAGCACAGGCGCTGTCCGAGTTGCTGGGGGTGGAGCAAAACGCCACAGAAGTGCGATTATGGGCGGGCCGGATGCTGTGGATGGCGGCTCTGTCCGGTGGGCTTTTCGGTCTATATGGCGGTGTGCTGGTTGACCGCTTCGGCCGCAAAACCATCATGATCGCTAGTATTTTGCTCTATTCGCTGTCGCCGGTAGCCGCGGCCACTAGCACCGCGTTGTGGCAATTTGTCTTGTTCCGTTGCACCACGTTTATCGGGGTGTGCGTCGAGCTGGTGGCCGCCGTTACCTGGCTGGCCGAGCTATTTACGGACCGGCGTCAACGAGAGCGTGCCATCGGCTGGACACTCGCTTTTGCTTCGCTGGGCGGGATACTGGTTACGGAAGTATTTAACGCGATTGTGGCCGCTCTGCATGCCTATCCGGCAGGCTGGTCGCTTCTAACCGATGTGGGGATCGCGCCGACACCCTGGCGTTACACCCTGTTAACGGGGCTGGTCCCCGGTGTCCTCATCCTGCTGCTGATGCCTTTTGTGCCGGAAAGCCGGCAGTGGCAAGCCCGCAAGCAGGCCGGAACGTTACAGCGTCCTCGACTCCGCGAGCTGTTTGCCCCGCAATTGCGACAAGCCACCCTTGTCACCACCATCCTGTCCGCCTGCAGCTACGGGGCAGCGTTCGGTGCCTTGCAACTAGGTCCGTCGGTGATGGCCGCAGGCTTACCCGACGTCCAGCGTGCCCGGCAGGAGTCCGCTACGCAGACGCAACAGCTTAGCGAGCTGATCAAAAATTATTCCGACAACACCCCTGAGCGACAAGAGCTGGAACAGCGTCTAAACAGCGTTCGAACGGCCGTGCCTCGTCTCATCGACGAAAAACGCGGACAGATGCAACGCTGGCAGGAACTGGGGGGACTGACCGGACGCATTCTGTTTGCACTCCTGGTTGTTTACGTCGCTAGTCAACTCCTTATCCGCTTGTTCCTCATTCCCGGGTTGATCCTGTTTCCTTTGACTTATCTGGTTCTGTATCATGGTGATTTCACCCTGTTTTGTGCGGCGCTGTTCTTGTGCGGCCTGGTAACCATTGCCCAATTCAGCTATGTCAGCGAGTACTTACCCAAGGTGTTTCCGCTCCATTTGCGAGGTACCGGCAGCAGCTTTGCAACCAACATTGGCGGGCGGATGATTGGTACCATGGCGGCAGTTATCAACACGGAACTGCTCGCTCCTTTATTCAGTGGTGAGAATCCACAGCGGGTGGCCCTGGCGGCTGCCGTAATTGGTACAGTCGTTTACGCAGTGGCTTTATTCACCTCGTTTTTCCTGCCCCCACCACGCCCGGAGCGGGAAGAATAAGCCCCATGTCCATTCGACAGTTTTGGATCAGGCGTCAATATCGGGGACACACTGTCGGCTATCAAGAGATGCTGTGAGCACCCATATACACAACGCGAACGCCGATGACTTGATATACCCGTTGAATTGCACCGAACTCGCGATTTTGCAATGTCGAGTAGCATATTTGTCCGCAATGCGTGCCAATGTCCTTCTTGCTCCAACGATCACTCTGGTGCGTCTTCGCCATTGTAATACCCCCCCTGCACCACGCTTGGCGACCCCGTGTAGAGCGCCCACCTTCGCTTATTGATGTATTCACTTGTCACCTAGTATACTTATGATATATAATTTGATCGATGTCAAGTGAAAAATGAAAAAACTGGTCAATTGCCCGCCTTTGTCAGGGCGTTAGCGAGGTTGGCGATATGATGAAAACTTGAGAATCAGGCCTGAGTTCGCTCTGCGATAGTGTAAATGTTAACAATGTAAATCGCGAATGTCAAAATGCTTTTGGGAACGGATCCACCGTTAAAGATATGCGTTGAAAAGCAAAAATTGGTCGGCTTCGTGGGTGGCTGCAAGGTGTTGAGCTAGCCGATGAGGCGACGCAGTTGCTTGAGGTAGCGCGGGACGGCCACCTTGGGTTCCTCGGCGGCTTCGTATTCTAACGCCACGTAACCCTGGAAATTGGCCTGCTTGAAGATAGTGATGATCCGGGCCAGATCGGCCTCTTCCCGCTTCTTGTCTGCTCGGATGATTTCAGTTTTGACCTGGGCGACGATCCCATACGGAACGATGGTGGCGATGTCGGCATAAGGATCAGCGGTGTGGAAGTTACCTGTGTCGACGTTAACGCCGAAGGCCTTGCTCCGCACCGGGCGTACGAGGGCGAGGAGCTGTTGCGGTGTCGAGGTGATGCCGCCATGGTTTTCAAGAGCCAGCTTGATGCCATGTTTTTCTGCATGGGCACAGCATTCCTCGATGGCGTCCACTACGCGTTTCTGGGCGGCCTCCAGAGTGTCGCCCCGCTCCAGACTGCCGGCAAAGATGCGGACGGTTTCGGCCTCCAGGAAGGCCGCTCGCTCAATCCAGGCTTTCACACGCTGGATTTCTTCCTTGAGCTGATTGGGGTCGCGACGACAGAAATTGTTGCCGACAGGCACTCCGGAAATGGCCAGACCATGCTGTCGGCAGCGTTCCTTGAGCTTTTTCAAGTAGCTTTCACTGGTATCGGCGAAGTAGTACGAGGTAAGCTCGACCGCGTCGAGCGGTCCCCAGGCGGCAATGTCGATGAAATCCAACAGGGTGAGAGTAGGCTTTTTCAGGTCCAAATACTGGCGATAGCTGTAAGCGGCCAGGCTGAGTTTCAGTAGGGGCTTGTTGCCCGGCCGGGGGATCGGATCGATGGTTGTACTAACTATGGTACTGGCCGCCTGACCCGTGCCTGGAACGGTAGAGTCCACTGCCGATGAGCGGGAGCTAGCCGTGCTGCCCAGCCACAGGGTGGCTATGGCCGTGGCAAAGTCGCGACGTGACAGCGTCATGACGAATTTCCTCCTTGAGGGGAGAGAATAGTTCAAACAAATCGAGTAAGGAGCCCACGGTTGGTTGGCCCAAGCTGGTTCAGGTTTGTATCAGCGATAGTAACAAACCCAGGCAGCGTCACAAAACCAAAAACCAGCAGGATCTTCAGGCAACAGGGCAGATGTTCGTATTGTAAGGTGATCCGGACGCAAGGCGAACCGGGGACAATCGACGAACCAAAGTGGGTAAGGTCAGG
Organism: Gemmataceae bacterium; assembly: GCA_025055795.1. Taxonomy (GTDB): domain Bacteria; phylum Planctomycetota; class Planctomycetia; order Gemmatales; family Gemmataceae; genus Thermogemmata. The sequence continues at coordinate 115,259 of JANWVV010000008.1, read as the reverse complement.
CAGTTGCCGCCAGAGGGAGCGGTTGGCATTGCCAGCCCCGTTGCCATTCACTCCAGGTGACGAAGCGTCGCAGGTCATCGAAGTCCTTGGCCAGGGGCAGATCCAGTTCAATCCGTTCCCGACCGTCGTAAACGTCAACGGCAGCGGCATCAAGCAGGCCGCGCAAACCTAAAATGAGCCGGGATCGCTGCAGGTCGTCGCAGTGGGCAGCCCAGCCTTCGTCCATAACGGCAGCTGTGATCTGCCCATCAATCTCCTCAAAGGCAAGTTGCAGTTCGGTCGCGGAACCATTGTTGGTCAGATGGATGACCACCCGGCGACAGCCGGTCACTACAGAGCTGACCTGCAGGGACAGATCGGGCTGAACGCGTTTGATTAGCATCACCAGTTCGCGGTCGACGAAGCGTTGGACAGCCTGCGCCACGTGATGCAGTTCCTGATGCCAGCGGGTGTGTTTTTCGGGTGTGCGGGCCTGTCGCAGCTTCCGGTAGCAGCGGGGTAGGGTGCCGGAGTGGAAGCCGGGTCGCAACAGTCTACGCATCGTTTCGCCGTGGTGGCCGATCAGCACAGGCCGAAGCCGCCGAGGGCGATTGGCGGCATACAACCGCCAGTTTTCCTTCAATTCCCAAGCGATGAAGCCGAAAATCCCCGGGATGCCATTAATGATCATGCTGACCGTCCAGATGGAAATGCCCGTCCATGCCGCAATCTGGGGGACCAATGGCCAGATCACTTTATGGGAAACGGTCACCACGGGGAAATGCTTGACCGGGTTGACCTGAGGCTCGACAAGCAAGTAGAACACGAAGCGGAAGGCATAGGCGATGGGAAACCAGAGTAATCCGAGCAAGGCCTTGACGGCCAGCATCGCGCGGGAATCGCCGCCACGATAGCGGAGCCATTCATCGACGGCGTACAGTCCCCGTTCTACCCAGTTGACCAGGCGGTGGAACCAATCGATGACCACCGCAATCAGACCCGGGAGCAAGGTGGCCCGTACGCGACGCCACCAGTCGGCCAGGGCCTCGGCAATGCGGTCCTGGATCAACCAGCCCCAGGGGGTGTTATACGCCAGTGTCATACCGGCCCAGATCACTGCCCACAACCAGTTGAACAAAAACAGAGGGTTGACACCGAGCAGAAACAGGATCAGATAGCTGAGCAAGGTCAGCAGGGTGGGGGTCCAGAGATGGTGGTAAAGAAAGCGGACGGGCCGGCTTTGGCGCAGGGAGCGAAACATGGGGGAACGCCACAGAGCACGAGGAGCGTCCCACAGCATCCAGCGTAGCAGGACACCGGCATGCCACAGTCCCCGGAGCAGCGTGCGACGAAAAGGTGGCACATGAAGTGCCAACAGGAAAAACAATCCCACCGCCAAAATAGTGGGAGGAGCCACCAGCAAGGAGGGGGCAGGTTTTTGCGGCTCCTCTACGGCAGCCGAGGAGGTCAGAACACCCGTGACCAGCGAGGATCCATGTTCGCTACCGTACCAGAGAATGGCCGGGTCCGAAGCAGGTGGACTTGGGGACAGCTTATCGTCATCGGTATCGTAAGGCCTGGCGGATGGATCATGGGTGGGATCCCACTGCCCAACGTCGTTCACCTCGGACGCAACTTTGCCCGGTGAGCCTGGAGCGGTTTCGGTGTGCTGTCGGGGGGGAGGGGCCAAGGGCAGGCCTGATTCCGGATCGATCATTGCCGGTACCAGCGGAAGGGTGGTCTCGGATGTACTAGGCGGCTCGGAACGGGCTGAGGCGGTCGCAGGTACAAACAAATGGATCGCCTTATGACCCAGATGACGCACCTCTTCAAGGAACATCAGGATGAGGAAAGCCCCGCCGAACGGCAAGGCGAGGTATAAGGTCAGCCAGCGTCCCCAAGGGGTTCCGAAAAACAAGGCACTGAAGCGTTGCAGGAGGCGTAAGTAGAATTCGCCGCGGTGATACACGCCGTCAAGTTGTTCTGCCAGAAGCAAGTCAGCGCGGAGCAGGCCGTCGCCGATCAGCCATTCGCCGGGGCCACGCAGATCGGGCAGTTTCAGGTTGTTGCGAGCGATCGCATCGCGGAGGTGGCCGAAGCGGGCGTAACCGCTGGTGCAAATCTGGTCCAGCAATTCGGCGATGAGCTTTTCCCGTCCGACCTGTTCGACTACCGTAGCGGGGCGTAGGCCTGCCTGGTCCAGGCAAGCACGGATCACAGGAGCTAACTGGTCGCGGACGGCCTGTTCTACCTGCTGTATCTGGTGGTCGAACAGTTGGTCGAGGCGGAGTTGGGCAGCTGGCGTCAAGCCGGCACGCAGCATCTGGCGGCGGGCCTTGTGCAGACTGATCAGTTGGCGAACAGTCCGTGCATGCGGCAGGGGTCGGACGATCGGCCGTCGGCCCAAAGTGCGTAGAAACTCCACCAGATCGACGGTGTAAACTTCGCGTTGCAGGGTTCCTTGGAGTTTTTGCAGTTCGTACAAGCAGCGGGCGGCCCGGGGCCAGCGGCCCTGAGCCGCTAAAGGAAGCAACGGACGCAGGGCCTGTAGCCATTGCTGCTGCAGGAGTTCGTCCCAATTCCATAGTCGGCCCAAGCCAGTCACCACCTGCTGCAGAGCGGCTTGTGCCTGGGCGTGGGCGGATGACTGTTCGGTGACGGACGGTTCCTGTTCGGCCCGTTGCATGTGGCGGATGGCCGCCCGTATCCAGTTGCCCTGTTTCGCAGCGGCGGCGGCCTCTTCCGCATACTGGCGTCGTAAGGCCTCGCTGGGGGCATCCTGGCCGGTCGATCGCGGTAGACGCGACGCCGGTAGCTGCCACCACTGCTCGGGGGGGGCCTCGTGGATCTGAGGTTCGGCTGCCCCAGTGGGACGTGTTTTGGTCAGTAGGTCAGTGGCCCCCAATTCACTTTCCAATTGCTGCCGGATTACCTCCTGCGGGGGCAGGGACGGAAAAAAATCCGGCAAGCGTTCCGGCTCGAAATACGCCAGGTCCAGGTATGCGGCCGCAAACGTCCGATAGACACTGACGGGCCCCGCCTGCTCCGGGAGCATGTGCTCCTCGGTCAGCACGTGGAGGATTTCCCGTTCTGCGGCATGGCCCCAGCGGAGCAGCCGCCGGTGGCAATCTTCGCTGGTCCAATCGTGGTTTCGCAAAGCCTGGTCCACACGACGGTAGATGGCGGCCTGAAACAGTAACCGCCAGTAGCCACGCAGTTGTTCAGCAGGTGGAAGCTCATCCCACAGCCGATCGTCAGGTGTGGTTATCAAAAGCAGTGGATTTTCCTGGCCGCGTAGCACCTCGGCAGGCAACGTCCCGACTGCTTCCAGATCAGCCCGGCCGATCCAGTACGGTAAACCTGAATGGACGGCATAGGGATACCCCCAATCTCGCAGATAGTAAAGCACCTGCAGCAAGTGCCGCTCGCTCACCAGACGCAGGGCCGGTTCCACCCCTTGCAGGACCGCTTCTAGCTGTGCAATCTCCACAATTCTCTCCGCCGGAAGGCAAAATCACCTGCTCCCCTTGTTCCTGGTTACGTTACACCCCAACCAAGGGAAACATCCCACATGCTGGACCAGGTTACTTTTTAAGGCTTATCTGCGAGTATTATATTTGTAAAAAAGTTTAAATTCTCATCGGGCCTCCCTCGAATATAAGGTCAGTCAGCCCTACGATCAATCAACGGTCAACTCACGTTTGAGCTAGTGCATCAGATTGATGAACCGGAGTGATACCGTTCGAGGGGAGGACCGACCAGTTCTGAATCAATAACATCGTATCCACAAGGATCTGGGAATGCGGACGGTGCACTCGCTAAAATGAGTTGGATTCGTCGAGTGCTCTGCATTTGTTGAATCATTTATGAGATTAACCGCAGGTACTATTCCATGATGAAAATATTATCTTTTTTATGGCGTGCCGATCGTAGTCCCGTGGGTAGGCCTACATCTGCTGCACCTGCATTGGGGAGGGGCAACCGCCCCAACGCGGCATGGCGATGGATTATCCTTATCGCTGGGTTGGCATTGTTTGCGGTCGGGACAACGGACCATTCCAGCGCAATGGCTGATGACCCGCCAGGGTCCAAGACAGCGACACAGCCAGCCCCGGATACCCTTCGCTACCAGGTTCCTTACCGTCTGACGGATACCCAGCACGTTCTGGTACGTGTGAAAATCAATCGGAAAGGACCATTCAACTTTATTCTGGATACCGGGGCGCCAGCGGTATTTATTCCCCGCAAGGTCGCTCAAAAAGTTGGCGTGACCAGTGACGCCCAGGGGTGGGCCGTTTTGGACAGATTCGAAATAGAAGGCGGGGTCGTCTTGCAGAAGGTCAAAGCGCGTATAGAAGACCTGATGCAGCTTGACGGCATGAACACGTTGGGTCTGGCAGGGGTGGAGCTGCACGGAGTGATCGGCTACAACGTGCTGGCCCGCTTCCGCATCGAGTACGACTTTACGGCGGACAAACTGGGATTCCAGCTCCTCCCCGATTTTGAGCCGCCTGATCCTGAACGTCTTCGAGCCGAAGGTCCCGACGACATCCAAATGTTCGGCCCCTTCATCAAGATGCTGGCCGCGTTGACAGGCATTAAGCCTAACTTCGCGGTCGCCCCGCGGGGCTTTGTCGGCATCGAAATCACCCACGACGACGGCAAAGTGGTCATCCGCCGGGTCTATCCGGATTCGCCAGCCGCTAAGGCGGGCCTGCAAGCCGGTGATGTCATCACGGCCATTCGCAGCGTCAGTATCGACGAACCCAAAGACTTGCAGCGGGCTTTACGGCGTGCCGGAGTTGGCAGCCGGCAGGTCTTTACTATCCAGCGTCAGGGGCAGACACGTGAAATAACCGTCGAACTTGGCAAGGGCTTATAACGCGCTCTCGGGTCAAAACGTGTGGATCATAAGATCAAATCCAGAGACCGCCCGAGACGCTCATGCAGAAAAATTAACAGAAAAAACTAAGGAGACCACGCCGATGAGTTTTCTTACTGCTATGTCAACGGGTCTATTGCATCGTGGCTGGTGGTTGATGGGCCTGGGCCTGATCAGCGTGATTGGGGGGACGCAATGGCTGACTTCCGGGGCAGGGGCCGTTGAAGTCGCTGACCTTTTTCAGGAGAAAGGCATCGCTGCTCCTTCGCTTGAGAAAAAAGGCGAAGGGGCCGACACCAGGCAGGACAAAGCGGAGGAGCCGGCAAAGCCCCTAGTTATACCCTTTGAGTTGCTGCGGTCGCGGCACATGGCCGTGCAGGTTAAAGTCAACGGCAAAGGGCCCTACCGACTGGTCTTCGACACTGGGGCACCGATGAACCTGGTCAGTAACAAACTGGCCCGTGAAGCCGGGCTGCTGAAGAAAAATGAGCGGCCTTTGCTGCCCTTATTTGGCATGGGAGGACCAAAAACCATTGAGACATTAGAAATCGGCACGGCAAAACTGCACCACGTACCCGCAGTCGTCATGGACCATCCGACGGTAGGTGCTATGGCCAGAGTCCTCGGTCCGATCGAAGGAATCATCGGCTTTCCCTTCTTCGCTCGTTATAAAACGACCATCGACTATCAGAAGCGGGAGCTAACCCTGGTTCCCAACGGTTATGAGCCCAAGGACGTCATGCAGGGCATGATGGAAAGACTGATGAATCCGCCCAAAGGTAAACCGGAGCCGCGGATTTTAGCACCAGCGGCCCTCTGGGGCTTTGAAGTGGCCAAGGGAACGGACGATAACCAGGAGGGCGTTACCGTGGTACGGGTGCTGCCGGGTAGCCCAGCGGCCGAAGGGGGCTTGCGTGCCGGCGACCGCCTGTTGACGCTCGATGATCGCTGGACCGATTCGGTAGACGACGTTTACGCGGCTGCCGAAGTAATTCCGCCGGGTCGTGCTGTCAAATTGCTCATTCGGCGCGACGAGCAGCAACTCCGCCTGACGGTAACGCCCCGCCTGGGGAACTGAAGGGCCGACTGCTCATCGTTTACACCTGCCCACCTGCCATTATGAAGCCCGCTATATGAAAAATGAATGACCAGCAGTAGCTCTCAAGCGGATCCATCCGCTCTGGCCCGGTGTGGGTAGACAGAGCTCTCCAGGTGACTAAGCCGAGGGATGCCCCACTGGTGTGCTTTTTCAGGGTTTAACGCTTCAGCGAGTAGAGGACGACGGCAGCCGCGATGCGTAAAGCGCTTTCTTTGTCGTGCCCTAGGCAGTCAGCGGCCTTGTGCCCTTCAATGGCACAGCCGACATCGTATTTGCTATAAATGACTACCCAACGGCCATCGACTTGAATCCCTTCGAGCAGCAACGGATACGTACGCATTTCCAATTCCGGACCGCTACCGTCTGGTTTTTCGCGGCGGCAGCGTACCAGGCGCAGATCGATGCCGGCCTCGCGGGCGATGCGGAATAGCGGTTCTTCCCGACCGTCGGGCAGGCGAGTTTCGATTACCGTCAGGCGGTGATTGGGATAAAGACGGGTACAGAAATCGCGGAAGGAGCGGTCGAAAGCCTTCCATTGTTCGAAACCATTGCAGGCGGCATCGACAAATAATAGTCCGCCACTGTTAAGGTTAGCCTGCAAGGCCTCCACCTCCAGGTCGGACAGGTTGAGGGGACGACGACCGTGCAAATACATGAATTTGAACAGGAACAACTGGTCGTCGCCCGGCGGTAAAACCACGCTGGTTTGGGCGACATCCAAGCGGGCATGCTCACGCAAGTACGACATGAGGTTTTTCAAGGCATCCGGAGCGGGCCGATCGCCTAAATCCAGTTGGGCAGCACGGAAGTGGCTGCGGGTGACGCCAGTTTCCGCTCCTTTGGCTACCAGTTGGGTACGAGTCAATTTCGGCTTGGGCAACTCCAGGCCGGTGGCATAGGCGACAATGTTCCGGGCCAGGCAGAAAGCCTTTTCCCCTCGGTTGGCGGGATGGCGTGAGTCTTTGGGCATGTATTTGGCCTCTTCCCAGTAGCCAGCCAAAGGCTTGGGACTGAAGACGCACACCGTGCGGCAGCCACGCTCCAACACTTCCAGCTCCGGAAAGTCTAACGGGGTGATACCGGCCAGGATTGACCAGATGGCATGGTCCGGCGGCATCCGGCGGAATTGATTGTCCGGGAATAGTTCGCGCATTAGTTCCTTGAAGGAGGCGGCAAAGTCCCGGTCGCCGCAGCAGGCTTCGGCCAGGACAAAGCCGCCTTCCTCGATGTAGGTTTTGAGGATTTCCTTGTGGGCTGGGCTGAGGCTGCCCCGGCCGCCCACAATCAGACCGTGACCATTGATATACAACAGTGGGGATTGTAACAGAACACCGGCTTCTTCCAGGATTTTTTCCTTTGTGGAGCGTCCTTCCGGACCCAGATCATTATCGAAGTTGAGTCGCCGAGCGTCGTACACCTGCCATCCCAGGGGAGCCTGGTCGAACAATTCGCGACTACAGAACTCCACGATGTTACGCACATCGTTGTGTTTGCGGTTCCAGTTGACCTGGCCGCGTTCGCCCAGCGACAGTTCCACGAGCATACCATTACGAAACTGGTAATCGCCCCAGGCCATTTTGCTGATCAGTACGGGGGTGCGCCCCTTGGCCAGGAACAGAAGGGCAAAGGAAGTGGAAATGATCGGAGCGGCATCGATGCCACCTTTACCCAGAAAGGCGCCGTTGGGTTCCTGACGGGCCAGCAACCATTCGCACCCTTCGCGGTACCAGTCGTGGCGACCAATGAAGCGTTCGCCGGAAAGGCGGCCTAGCCGCTCAATGCCGTAGATGTTGTAGAAACTAGACTTGGGTGACTCGAAATTGAAGCGAGAGGCAACGTAATTCATGCCCCGCATCAGGGCCTGGTTTTCGGAGTATACACCGCAGTTGGCCGCTACGCCGGTTTGCGGGTCTAGTTGCTGTTCGCTTTCTCCCAGGCCCATACTGGCAATGTAAAGGCCACAGACACCGGCGACGGTCATACTGAAGCTGGGTTCCAGTTGGCCCACGTTGGTCATAGTGGCATAGGTCCACGAGCCTACGGTGGGGCTGTGTACCCGTTGGGTACGGGCGTAGAAGGCACGGATCTCCTGCCAGACGGATGGGTGGATCGTCGCTCCAGCCTGACGGGCGGCATACAGGCCTAGCAGGGCATATTGGGTATTGGAGTTGTCGGCCATGTTGGGCGGTGCAGGCCCAGCTGGGTAGGTCCAGCCGCGGAGCTGTCCTCCGACCACCCGGCCCTGGTCGTCCACCTGCCAGCCGACACCATGGCGAATGAGCCAATCGGCGTTACGTTGAATCAGGGGCAAATCCCGTTTCTGCCGGGCTTCGGCGAAAACCATCGTTTGCAAGCCGACAACGTAGGTTTTACGCGGCGGAATAGTCCGCAGGTAATCCAAGGCGCGGGCCACGGCGGGATCTTCCGGCTTGACACCACTGGTGAGCAACGCCAGCGTGGCTAGGGCGGTCACGCCCCCATCCATGTCGGCCAGTACGTTGAGAATGACCCCTTCCCAAGTGCCGTCCCGCTGCTGGCTTTTGAGATATTTGACCCCAGCCTCAATTGCTTTGCGCACTTTCTCGACCAGCTCTTCCTCCGCCTTGACCACCGGGGTGCGTGGCGGGTCATTCGCGGCACCTCGACCCGGCGGTGCCGGTCCTTGGGCCAGAAGCAGTGCTACCTGCGCGATCACCACACCGATTGCTGGTATGCCGCCAGTTACCAGGCACCCGCGCATATGACCAGATCCCCGTTTTGAATTTACCTAATCGCCGCGATGGCTAATAGCTCATTCCCATGTAACCTTGGGATGAACCGTTGCTCTATTGTATCGCTCAAGCACGACAGTGATCGAAACAAACGGGCAAGCAGGTGAAAGGAGCCCCCGGATTGTCAGGCTCCGGAGCTGAAGCTCCGTTGGTTAAGCATGTGCAGTGCGCAGACGTGTCAGAAAGTTCCAAACCGGAGGGGGCGTTGCCAGGCCTCTTTCAGTTCGGACAGAGTAAGCCAGATGCACCAATTGCCCGCCTGTCCGGCGATCCGCAAGCGGGGCTGGGCGGTGGTGGTTCCTATCGGTTGGCACGGCAAGCCCTCGAAAAGAGCTAGTACTTGCGTCAGGTGTTCGGGCAGGACCTCCAGCAAAAAGCGTGTGGGGGATTCGCTGAAGAGCCGCTCGGCGTCGCTACCGGTGCCGGGAAGCTGATCGATATCTGCACCGATGCCTCCGGCAAAGGCCATTTCGGCAACAGCCACGGCCAGGCCTCCTTCGCTTAGATCATGGCACGCACGCACCCACCCGTGCTGGATCGCCTGATGGACAGCGGCAAATAACCGCGGGGCGCGTTGCAGGTCCACCTGAGGCACCTGGCCTGACAGGTGCCCAGTGACCGTGCCAAAGAGGGATCCACCCAGCTCGGGCCGGGTTTCCCCGACTAGCAGCAGCGGGTGGCCTGGTTCCTTCAGGTCCATGGTGACGCAGCGTCGGACGTCCGATACCCGGCCCAGGGCTGAGACCAGCAGGGTGGCGGGAATATTCCGCCGGACACCATCGGGCCCGCGATAGGTGTTATGCAGACTATCCTTGCCACTGATGAAGGGGGTCAGGTAAGCGCAGGCTACGTCACGGCACGCCTCGGCAGCGCGTACCAACGCTCCCAGGACGACCGGATCATGGACGTCGCCCCAGCAGAAGTTGTCCAATAAGGCAATACGCCGCGGGTCAGCCCCAACCGCAACGACGTTGCGGACTGCTTCGTCGATGGCCAACGCGGCCATGGCATACGGATCCAGATCGCCGTACAGGGGGTTGATACCGCAACCAATGGCAATACCCACCCAGCTATCCGCCAGCGGTCGTAGCACGGCCGCATCGGACGGTCCATCATTGGCAACTCCGACCAGCGGCTTGATGACACTGGTTCCCTGCACTTCATGATCGTACTGCCGGATCACCCACTCTTTCGAGGCTACGCTATAGTGGCTGAGCAGCCGCAGCAGGGCCTCCTGTTCCGGCAAAGTGGTTGGAGGCGTGGCTGAGACAGCGACACTCGGCGCCGCGACGCGTTGCCCGGAAGGACTGCCGGCACTGTGGCTGCTCCCTGAGGATGACGACCCTCCCAGACCTGTAGCTGTTGCAGAGGAACAATTGGCCGCAGCTTCGGAAGTGCCGTTGGAAATTGTCGCTTGAGGTGCAGGCCAGATGGCTTGCCGGACGATCTTTGGTCGGCCCTGATGCAAAAAGTGCAGGTCCAGGTCAGCCACGGTATGGCCTTCGTAAGTCAGTTTCAGGCGGCCGGTGGCCTCAAACTGACCGAGAACGGCCGCCTCGACGTCCTCAGCCGCGCACAAAGCTTGCAACTCTGGCCACTTTTCCGCAGGAACAGCCAGGATCATCCGCTCCTGTGATTCACTGATCCAGATTTCCGTATAGCTAAGCCCGGCATATTTCAGGGGTGCCGCCTCTAGACGGACTGTAGCTCCCAAATCGGCCGCCATCTCGCCGATGGCGGAGCTGAAGCCTCCAGCGCCGCAATCGGTGATTGCTCGGAATAATTGACGGTCCCGCGCCTGCAGAATGACGTCCAGCAATTTCTTTTCCGTAATGGCATTGCCGATCTGGACGGCACCGCCACTGAGTTTTTCAGATTCATGGGTCAGTTCCAAACTGGAGAAGGTGGCGCCATGGATGCCATCTCGCCCGGTGCGTCCCCCCAGCACCACGATCCAATCCCCCGCCTCAACCGTTTTAAAAGCAGCCTCGACGGGTATCAGCCCGACGGTTCCACAATAGACCAATGGATTAGCCAGGTACCGCTGGTCGAAAACGATGGCCCCGTTGACGGTGGGAATGCCCATGCGGTTGCCGTAATCCCGCACACCCGCCACCACACCATACAGAACACGCCGCGGATGTAACACGCCCTCGGGAAGCTGCTCGACGGGGCAATCTGGGGGTGCCAGGCAGAAGACGTCGGTATTAGCGATCGGCCGGGCTCCTCGTCCTGTACCGAGGACATCCCGGATGACACCGCCAATGCCGGTATTGGCTCCGCCATATGGCTCGATGGCCGAGGGATGATTGTGCGTCTCCACCTTGAAACAGATGTGATAACGTGGCTCCCATTGAACAATACCCGCATTATCCTCAAAGACACTGACGCACCAATCCTCGGAACCGAGACGTCGACGAATCTCGGCGGTAGCGGCAAAAATGGTTTCCTTGAGCAAATTAGTATAAGTTCGCTGCTGGCCGGTTATCGGGTCAACTAACCTGATGGTCCCCTTGAGGGTTTTGTGGGAACAGTGTTCGGACCAGGTTTGGGCGATGGTTTCCAGTTCGCAGTCGGTTGGTTCCCGTCCCAGTTGACGGAAGTGCGTCTGGATGGCTCGCATCTCCTCTAAAGACAAGGCGAGCATCCCCTCCCGGCTCAGCCGGAGCAGCCCCTCATCGTCCAGGTGGGTAAGCGGAACATGGATCAACTGAAAGCGGTAGGGTTTGCCGGTAGCCAGGTGTTCCTGGTGCAGGGGACCGTCGATCACCTGCTCGATGGCTTCGTTAGCAAGCACCTTGCGGATCAACAACTGGCGGTCGGTGGCGGTGAGGGCCTCGGTCAGATAGTAGCGGCGGTAGGTCCGGACCGCAGAAAGGTTCAGGCCAAGCCGTGCGGCCGTTTCCTGCACCGTTTGGGCGGTGGGATCCATGACGCCGGGCTTGTAGAGCACGGTTAACGCCGATTCCCCTGTCGAGCCAGCCGGTCCGATGGTTCCTTCCTCGACCACCGGATCGATCAGCACTTCACGGGCAAAGCGGGCGATGACCTCTGCCGTCAGCTCGCCTTGCAGGCAGAATCCCCGTGCAGTGCCGCGGATAATCGCCGGGCCACGCTGAGAATGGGTAAGCAGGTTGAATTCGGCACATACTCGTTCCCGTTCGGCATCACGTCCGATCGGTCGGATTTCCACTTCCCAAAGCATGACGCACCTGCTGGGCTTGCGCCAGCCATTGCTGGAGGCCGGGACCATCGGGGGCTTCCAGCAGTCGACGGACCATAACTATTTGTTGTTCCCATAGCTCAAGGGCCTGCTGTACGGCCTCGCGGTTGGCAAGCAGAATAGCCGTCCACAAGCGGGGATCACCGGCGGCCACACGCGTCGTGTCACGGAAGCCGGAAGCGGCAAAGGGGAGCCATTGTCGTGGCGTAGCCCGGACCAGGGCCGCGGCCAGCAGGTGCGGTAAATGACTGATGGCCGCCGCCATCCGGTCATGCTCCTCGGCGCTCATTTGCTGCACAGTGCTACCCAATGCTGTCCAGAAGTTACGTATCCGCAGCAGGCCGGCTGAGGTGTTCGACCGTGTTGGTGTCACAATGACCTGTCGCTGGACAAACAGATCCGGATCAGCATGGTAAGGACCACTTTTTTCCGAGCCGGCCAGAGGGTGAGCCGGCACGTACTCAACCCATCCCGGTAGCTTACCCTCTACTGCCACAACAATGTTCCGCTTGGTACTGCCGACGTCAGTGATCAGGCTGTTTGCGGGCATATGCTGGGCGGCTTCCAGAATACAGTTAGCAATCTGGTCCACGGGAACACACACCACAGTCAGTTCAGCCTGACGCACTCCTTCGGCCAGCGATGTAGTCCAGGTGTCCAGCCAGCCGCGGTGGCGGGCCCATTCCAGTTCGTGCTCATTGTGCCCAATACCGATGACTTGCTCGGCCAGTTTGCGTTGTCGGATAGCGCCACCAACGGACCCGCCGATCAGTCCCACCCCTACAATCGCGACCACTTGCCACTTGCCAGATACGCGACTTTGCGGCATGATGGTATCAACCTGCCTGATGGCCTCGTCTGAGTGCATAACGATTAATTCTATGATTCGCTTCCGGCCGGTAGCGGACGATGGGGGACAGCCGCCGACGCGGCGGGAGTGGCTCCGCTTCAGCACAGCGGCTCTGTGGCCTGCCCTGGGACTGCCACGCCAACTTGCAGCCCCATCATTATCGACAACCGTCCCACCCACACCTGTCGAGCGATCACCCGGTTTTGGTCAGGCCAGGTCCGTTATCATTATCTTCACCAGTGGTGGCCAAAGCCAGTTGGACACCTGGGATCCCAAGCCGGAAGCACCGGAAGAGGTGCGTGGTGCCTTCGGCACGATTGCTACGGCCGTGCCGGGCGTTCGTGTGTGTGAGCATTTGCCGCATCTGGCCCGTCTGGCCCGTCTGTACACTATAGTCCGAACCATGTCCCACGATGATCTGGATCATGGTTCGGCCTGTTACCTTGCTTTGACGGGTCAATATCATCCGCGCAAATCGTCGAATCCGCCGCCACGCCCTGAGGATTTTCCCGCATTAGGGGCTGTGATTACCCGGGTGCGACCGTCGCAACGGTTGCCCTACACGGCCCTTCATCTCAATGGTCCCCTGTTGGTTCCTCGTGAACCGGCCCCCGGACAGTTCGCCGGGTTGCTTGGTCGGGCATATCAGCCGGTCGAGGTGGGCAACGTGCTGGAGGAACACCGGTTGCGCCCGATGCTCCGTTTGGTGGGGGACGTCCCCCCTCAGCGACTGGCTCAGCGGTGTGAACTACTGGGTCGACTCGATCCCGTTCAGGCGGCCGACCCACAGTGGCGTCGTGCCGTCGAACTGCTCCACAGCGACGCGCTGGCCGCCGCCTTCGAGCTGGACCGCGAGCCTCCAGCGACCCGGGAACGTTACGGCCTATACCGTGCCGGGCAGGCCTGCCTGCTGGCGCGGCGATTGGTCGAAGCGGGGGTCCCCTGGATCACCGTTTTTTTCAACCACAACATCCGGGGTCAGGATGTCCATCCCGACGACACGGATGCTTATGGCTGGGATACCCATAACGATATTTTTGAGGCGTTGCGCCACCATTTGCTGCCCCGTTTCGACTGGAGCGTATCGGCGTTACTGGAGGATTTGTACCAACGGGGTTTACTGGCGAGCACCCTGGTGGTGATCATGGGGGAATTCGGGCGTGCACCGTTGGTGGCCCGTGAAGCCCGTTTTGCCGGCTCGGCCCCGGGACGCAAACATTGGGCTGCCTGCTATTCAGTTGTAGTGGCAGGTGCAGGGATTACACCTGGTGCCGTCGATGGCGCATCGGATCGCCAGGCTGCATATCCACGCACACCGCCGGTCAGCCCAGCCGATGTGGCTGCCACGCTGTTCCACGCCCTAGGCATTCCCGCGGAGACGCACTACACCGACGCTGTTGGCCGCCGCTTCCCCTTGACGACTGGTCAACCGGTGTTGCGGTGGTTCCGGTGAGCCGGTGCAGCGGTCCCGGGTGGGTTTGTGTCGTTTTCCAGCAATTACAGGAGGTTCCCGTATGCGTTTTACCCTCATCGTTGGTGGTGGACTGGCTGCGTGCCTCTTAGCATGGGTCAGCCCCTCCCCTTGTCTACCCCTTGCCGCTAATGACGAATTTATCCCATTGTTTGATGGCAAATCGTTTGAGGGGTGGTATTTCACCGTGCGGCCCAATAAGGACGGTACCAAACCGGATCCGAAGCTTACCTGGTCGATTGTGGATGGCTATATCCGTTGCACGGGCAAACCGAATGGCTGTATGGTAACCCAGAAGGAATTTGCTGATTACGTCTTGAAATTGAAGTGGCGTTTCCCTGCCGGCAGCAAGGGGGGCAACAGTGGTGTGTTGCTGCACGTGCAAAACGACGAGATCTGGCCGACATCTGTGGAGGCCCAGTTGCAGTCCGGACGGGCTGGGGATTTCTGGTTGATCTACCCTCCTAAGGTCAAACTGGAAGTGGATCCCAAGCGTCAGGATCCACGGGAAGCGCGACACTACTTCCGGATTGAGACCGACAAACCCATCGAAAAACCTTTCGGCGAGTGGAATGAGTACGAAATCACCTGTAAAGGCGGAGACATCACTCTAGTTATCAATGGAATCAAGGTAAATGAAGGGAAAAATGGCAACTTGACCAAGGGGAAGATCGCCTTGCAGTCCGAAGGAGCTGAAATCCATTTCAAAGACATCGCGATAAAGCTGCTTAATAAGTAGACCAACTGTTGTCCTGAAAATTAGAATGCGGTCCTATCGGCTCAGCTCAGCAGTCGCTCCTATTAGCACAATTGTCGTGTACTCCAGCCTAACCGCTAGAATCTAAAAGATAGATTCGCCTGATAGGATCGGTGCTACAGGCACCTGGAGGCGCGATCTGGCCCTGTCCATTCGCTTTAGTGTTGACACGTCTGGCAGCGCCTTTATGCTCACAATTAGGCGGTTGAAAACACTCACACGTGTCATACCTCCTGTCGACGTTCGGGTCTGAGTACCGAGGCAGCCATGGCCAAAAAGAAGTCCGGCGAAACGAATCTACCCCTTATCATTGCACTGATCTTTTTCGTGCTGACCACGATCGCATTTGGTGTGTTGTGGTACATGCAATATTCGGACCACCAGGCCAAGGAAGATGCAATCAAGAAGGCAGCCTCGGAGCGAGCGGCCGCCCAAGGGGCAGCAGCGGATGCTGAGCTGAAAGCCAAGGTATACCGAGCCTATTTAGGTATTGCGGACGAGAAAGACCGTACCGATCTGGGAGCCGAAACCAAAGGCAAAGAAAAAATCACTGCAGAATTACGTCGTATTAATGATGAACTGGCCAAAGCGGGTGGTTACTTGGCCGGACCACCCCCACCAGGATTATTCATCTGGAATCCGGATAATCCCACAGAACCACCGATCCGCGGTCTGATTCAGTCGTATGCCGACGCCCGTCAGAAGCAGGCAGCGGCCGAAAAAACCGCTCGGGATGCCATCCAGGACTTCCGCGGAGCTGTAGCAGCGCTGAAAACGGCCAGCGATGAGCTGCAGAAATTCGCTCAGGATTTCAAAAACAAGGCGGACGACTTTCCCAAGCAACTAGCTGAGAAAATTCGGGAGATTGCCAAGCAATACGATGACCGGACTAAAGCATATGCGGCCGAAGAAGAAAAAGCTCGCAAAGAACTCGATGCCTATGCCGATCAGGTGGCCCGGCTGGAGCGTGAGAAAAAACTAGTGGAACAGAAAGCCAATCGTTTGGAACAGGAAGTGGAGCTGTTAGTGGACCGGATCGCTCAGAAACGGGACGTGTTTGAGTACGACGAACCTCTGGGTGCGGTCCTACGACGTCTGCCAAACAACCTTGTGGAGATCAATTTGGGCAGCCGCGACCTGGTGCGACCGGGGCTCACCTTTGTTGTGTTGCCCGACGATTATCCGCAAAAAGGGCGACAGTCCCGCCTCCGCCGTATTCGTGTCCCAGACGAGCAAGGCATCTATCGGGACCAGATCCGCTTTATCCCCCGTGGACAGATTGAAGTAGTGGAAGTACTGGGACCGTCTCTTTCCCGGGCCCGAATCACCGAAGAACCCGAACCTATCCGTGATGGAATTGCTCCCGGCGATTTGCTTTATAATGCCGTTTGGCGTAAAGGCACAGCCGATCACATCGCCTTGGTTGGTATTTTCGACATCAATGCCGATGGACGAGACGATATTGAACAATTAGTCCGCGAACTGATTAACATGGGCATTCCCGTAGACGCATACTACGATCTGAGGAAGCGCCAATGGGTGGGACAGATGACAGCTCAGACCCGCTATGTTGTCCTGGGATTGCTGCCTGTACAAAATCTTAATGACCCGTTGCGTGACCGTAAGACAGAACTGATCGGGGTGATCAACAAAGCTGTTGAAGAGGCGCGGCGTCGGGGGGTCCAGGAAGTAGGTTACCGTGATTTCTTCCCCCGCCTAGGATACCGTGTCAAGCTGGACGTTCCTCCGAGCAAGGTGAACCAGGCGGCCATGCCCTATCTGGGCGGCGTTGTGGGAGATGAAGCCATCACACCACCCGCCACCGGCAACTAATCCATTACCTTATCCATGCCCTCGCTGCACAAGACGCATAGATGATTCATCTGCTAATCATCTATGAATCTCCTCATGGGTTACCTATACCCAATGATGGGTAACCCTCCACAATTGGTTGTAATTTGCCCCAGAACTTACAGTGGGGGAAGTAATTGTGAAATAATGGAGACAGCTCAACCGAAAATCTTCAGCCATCGATCAGATCTCGATGATCGTGAGATGCGCCACGAATTACCGTATGGTCGATGGTAGGGCTTACATTCAGGCGGCTGGCAGCTGTGATCCAAAAGGAGGCCGTTGGGTCTGTTTGACGCCAGGAACGGATCTGCCAAGTACCGTCGAATATCGTCGCCACTGACTTGCTAGTAATCGTGGCGGTCGAATCGGCTAGCAACTGCAGTACGAAGCTGTTCAGGTCAGCTAGAGAGCGGCCGACGGCCTTCAGAACGGCCTCCTTACATGTCCAGAGACGGAAAAACGCGTCCAGACGTGTCGATTCCTCCTGTCGCTGCCACCAGAGTTGCTCGCAGGGGGTAAAGTACCTTCGCAATAAACCGGCAATGTCGTCTATGGGGCGGACACGCTCGATGTCGACACCCACCTCGTGCCGGGCCAAGGCAATGATTCCTTGACCATCAGTGTGAGCTACGTTGAAATGCAAAACGCTTGGGGGGTGCTCATCGTAAGTTCCAGTTTGTGTATTTGTCTGACGGCTTATTGCCAGCACAGGCTTGCCGTTTTCACTGACTGTTAATGGAACCTCGGCCGGCCTCATGTCCAGGCAATGCCCCAGCCAATTTCGTAAGGCGCTTCGACAAGTGACAAATTGAATCCGGGCTGCCGCGGAGCGATAGCGGCGTGCCCGGTCCTTCTCCATCTCGGTCAGGCTTTGCCAGGCTGCAGTTTGTTCAAAATCCATCCAACTCGCTGCTTGCTCTTGCGGGATTTTTAGCGTTAATAAACAGACTTCCTGTTCGGCTGGAATGCACCAACCTGTCCCTTCCGACAACCACCGCCAGGTTGCTACCAAAATGACAGTCTCCCAAGGTTAGAGTGAGGGCCCTGTAGCAGAGCTGCACACGTCAGTTACCTATGCTAGTGCTTAGAAGCACAACCAACCGCAAGGTGAGTTCGGTTGGCCAGTCTCTCTTTTGCGGCTAATTCGCAGATAAACTACTCGAGAATGCCAAGCGATTGTAGATAAGACATCATCTGTCCGTAGCCTGTCGGCTTTTTTAGCTTCAGTTGTTGCATATCAATCACACAAAATGCAAGTGGCCAATCTCGGGTCCATGCAGCAAGCAGAGTCCTGACCCAAGCTGATCTTGATCCGCAACGATCTGCAGCTATAGGCGAGATTGATGAGGCCTTGTAACCCTTTCGGAGGGTTCGATGCTCACTGTGGTGCGTCTGGGGACGGTGTTTTTTACCTTCCCGTTGGTGGTCACGACTGCTATTGGCATGGCAGATGAAGCAGGGAGTTTACATTGTGTCCAACCAGTGGCTGATAAGGGGGACTGTAAGGCGGGTAGTCTGTTGACCCATATTTTCGAGCTACGCAACAGTGGTGCATCGCCGGTCCTTATCACGCGGGTGGAGAGTAGCTGTGGTTGTAGCCGGTTACTGGTGAGTCAACGCGAGGTGCCGCCCGGCACGACGGCGTTGCTTTCATTGGAATTGGCCACTTTGACCCAGCCCGAGGGGCTCCAACGGTGGCCGGTCCGCGTCTACTACAGAGACAAGGCCGAAGATACCAAGGAAAAAACATTAGAACTGCTGGTGTGTGCCCGGATCGTTCGAGAAATCGAAGTACAGCCGACGCGACTTATCATCAGTGCCAGCGGTGCCACCGCCCACACGATTACGATCCGGGACCAGCGTTCCCGCCCATTAACCATCCGGCGGGTAACGTCGGTCTCCCCGTTTGTGACCACCCGGGTTGAGAGCACCACCCCAGGCCACTATCGCATCACGGTTGGTATCGCCGAGCAAACACCCGAGGGGGAACATGACGGTAGCATCAGCCTCTGGACGGACGATCCCGCGTATACCGAGTTACGCATCCCTGTGTTTATCTGGCGCCGTCCTGCTCGTAACGTGCACCTGGTTCCTGAGGAAGTAACGTTCCATCGGGTGCCCGGTCTACTATCTTCGCAAATCGTGCAACTACGATTACATGGGGACGGGGCCATCCACATAGCCGAGGCCCAATCTGACCATCCCGCCATTGAAGTCAAGTACCCCGAAGGAAAACATCGTATTTCGGCGGTACGCATCTCTATTCCGGCTGGCGCTGAGCTGCCGGCAACAGGAGCCGCTTTGATCCGATTGCGATTGACCGAGCCGCAATGTGAAACCGTCGTAATACCTGTCCGCTGGGTGATTCCCGTTGTCAAACCGTGAGCGCCATTTCCGGTCTGGCCTCGGGCGTGCCGTGTAGTCGTCAACTTCAGCATCAGCCGACAGCGTCAACGAACAACCCCGAGGGGCCCGCAGCGGACGCTAGCGACCGACCCATCAGCCGAATGCGTGCTTGATCCAACCCAAAAGTATATCTGTCGAAAAAGAGGGAAAATGCATTCAGTACAACAATTATGTCTCTTTCATAGTCACGGCTTGCGTTGTTAAACCTGCTCAGTTGGGTCTGTGTGGATTGTTGTGCTTGCGGTTTTCGAGGAAGGATTTTCCCGTGGGGACGTTTGAGGGAGCAGGCGTAAGGTATGACGGGTGGCACGCATCACGGCAGCTTGGCTCCAAGGGATTGTGATGGCCTCGCCGCGGTGCCACAGCGGAAGCTGATCAGCGTAGTGAGGGGAGCAGGGATTGCCACTTTGGCCCCCGCACAGGACAAAGCGACTATTTTCCAGATCATTTAAGTCGAACACGGCCCGTAAGTTGGCCATATTGTGGGTGTCGGCGAAGGGATTAAGAGGGGCAACAGCCGCCTGGGAGATGGTATTAGCATCGCCGGGGCAGGGGAGGGGCCCCAGATTGAAAATTGTGGCCAGTCCGCGAACTTGACCAAACAGCAGATGTTTTAGACGCAGGCGACGCAGATGCCCCCAGGCCCAATACGGCGGTGCCGGTCCGGCGTGCTGCCGTAGCCGCCGCACACTACGGGACAGAGCCGCTTCCAGCATTCCTGGCCAGGAGGTCACCCACCCTGGTGGCTGCGTCCGTACCAGATAGACCAGATGTCCCACTCGACGATCGGCAAAAAGGTTGGAATCGCCTGTTTGCAAGGCACTCTGCCATGTTCGTGCCGCTTTCAGTTGGCTCAACTCTACCAGCAATTCGGCAAGAAAGACCTCGAACACCGCAGCTGCGGGACTATCCGTGTCAACTTGTCCATCCCAGTCCTTGAGCAATTGCACGGCCAGTTGCGCCTCTGGGTCCTGTACGTTCAATCCTAGTACTACGTCCCGGATGTCTTCCCAAGGTACGGAACGGGTATTCCGCTGGAGCTGCAGGCAATCTTCCACGGTCCAGCCGCTTGGGCGGGCGGCTAGCGCCTCGATGACGGCCCGGTATCGATAAGAATCGCAATAATCAGAACCCAGGTATACGGATATACCAGGTATCGTCAGTCGCGGATCCTGATTGGCAGTAGCCAGATAGCCACAAGGGGGATTGTACAGATAGGGCATCTGGTCAAATGGTACCAACTCCTGCCAACCGCTATCGGAACAGTTGGCAGGACGTGGGAGCAAACCATAGCCACCCCGGCGACGAGGGATCTGACCGACGATCTGGTAGCCGATTGTTCCGTCACGATCGGCGTACACAACATTGAGGGGGAGCAGTGGCCAATGTTGAAACGCTCGACGGAACTGCTCAAAGGAACGTGCCCGTGGCGCGCTGAGAAAACCATCAATCGGTAAAGGGTCTAACCAGACCGCCCGTAGGGATAGGGGATAGGGGACCTCTGCCAGGGCCGGGGAAACAATCGGCCCCCGCGGGGTAATTCGTACCTCCTCGACGTGATCCGGCTGACCCCTTACGGAAATCACCTCCTGCCGCAGTTGACAGGGCTGCCAGCTACCGTCAGCTTCCTGGACACAACTGCCATCCGGGCTGAGCTTTTCGATGAACAAGTCGGTGTTGTCGCTGAGGGCAGCGGTCACTCCCCAGGCACAAAAGCCATTGTGACCAATGGCAAAGCCGAGGGAACCGGCAAACATGGCTCCCGCTACCTCCCATTCAGGTGTGCGGACATGGGCCAGATACCAGGGTGCAGGAACGCTAGGCGTCAGATGCGGATCGTTGGCTAGCAAGGGTTTACCCGTGGCCGTGCGCTGGCCGGCGATGACCCAATTGTTGGAGCCCCCACCCACGCCGACAAACGCTTGCAACGCCTCCAGGTCGGCGCGGAGGTAATCCAAGGCGTTCAATAGTGATGAGGATGTATCGGATGGTGGACCGATCTTTTGGTTGTTGTCCGTTGAATGGCTGAGCTGATCAACCCCCAAGGACGTAACAGCTACAGGGCAAAATTGGGTGTTCACTGCCGCTAGCGGGTCCAGCTCCAGTACGGCCTGCGGGCCATCCTGTATGTAGAGCCGCAATCGTAGTAGTTCCATGTCCCAGTTCGAGGGTAACAGGAATGACTGAAGTTTGAGCACGGCCAGTAGATCGATTTCATCCCACCGGGACGGTTGACCGCCGAGAATGACAAATTCATGGGGTCGTCGTGGCAGACCGGTGGAATAAGCGGCGTTGACACCGGCGACGAAGGCGGCCATCCATTGTTGGACCCAGGGGGCTTGTACGGAAAGCTGGGCCTGTGCCGCCTGCCAAAACCCGATCCGGCGACTCAGCCGGTCCAGTCTGAGAGCTGCAGGACCTACCCACTCGGCTAATCGACCACGGGCCAGCCGCCAGAGGACCTCCAGTTGGCCCGGCCGGTCCTGGCCCTGACAGTAGCCCAGAGCAAACAATGCATCCCAGTCATTGCGAGCATCGATGTGCGGGATGCCCCAATTGTCGCGTCGGATGATGATCTGATCGAGCGGTCCGTTCAGCCGCAGCTCACCATCCAGGCGAGGTAACCGCCGCCCCATCAACCCGCCCATCAGAAAGCGTAGTACATTCATCAGGTTTACCTTACAAACCGGCCGGCTTCCTGAACATGGAAAGGATCGAGCTACTCTGGTCACTTAGCTATTTGATTGCTTGGGGTGGGTCCTCGAGCTGTCTTGTCGTTGCGTTCGTGCAAACTATCATAAACTTCTGCCATACCTTCCTGCCGTTTTCCGTTCGGGCATAGCTCCTCGCCATGGGTGAAAGGCAGGAAGGGCCACTGCTTCGGGTGATGGACCAACGGGAACGGCACATGGGCACACCCGCCATCCAAGTCGAGAACCTGACCAAGCACTACGGCCCGGTTCTGGCCGTGGATCGCGTTAGTTTTACCGTACAACCGGGCGAGTTGGTCGGCTTCCTCGGACCTAACGGAGCTGGCAAAACGACCTGCATGCGCATTCTGACTACCTGGTTGCCAGCTTCCAGTGGCTATGCCCGACTGGCGGGTTACGATGTGATGTATGAATCAATGGAAGTTCGCCGGCGCATTGGTTATCTGCCCGAAAGCATACCTTTATATCCTGAAATGCGGGTACGGGAGTATTTGCAATATCGGGCCCGCATCAAGGGAGTTGAACGCAGCCAGCGCAACCAGCGAATCGACTACTGCATGGAACGTTGCCACGTACGGGAGGTACGTGATCGTCGGTTGGGGACACTATCGAAGGGGTATCGGCAGCGTGTGGGATTGGCGGATGCTTTGCTGGCCGATCCCCCAATTCTGATTCTGGATGAACCCACCAGTGGGTTGGATCCCGTGCAGATCGGTGAAACGCTCAACACGATCAAAGAGTTGGGGGGGCGGCACACCGTGCTCCTGTCGACTCACATCCTCAGTGAAGTCGAAAAAGTTTGCGAGCGGGTCATAATTATCGATAAGGGGCGGATCAAACTCGATGAATCGTTACGGCGGATTGCCGAGCGTAGACCAGTATATCTGCTGGAAGTCCGCGGCCCTCGCCCTGAAGTGGCCACATTATTCTACGAGAGAAGTGACTTGAAGGTGTTGGCTAGCCGTGCACTGGAGCCGGATCTGACGGCATTTGAACTGTCCAGTGTCGATGGTAAGGATCCCCGGGAAGAACTTTCCCGTCAAATTATCAGCCGGGGTTGGGCGTTGCGTCGCCTGGAGATGCAGCGGGTCAGCCTGGAAGCTTTGTTTGCAGAAGTAGTCCTGCGGCAGGGCGCAACGGGGCAGAATTCGTCTGCTACTCTGCCTTCGTCAGACCAGCAGCCGGGCCAACCAGCAGTCCAACGCGGTTCCGTTGTTTCCGCCTGAGCATGGAACTCCCATGAGCCAAACTCCAGAAGCTCCCTTGATCACGGGGCCCTCGCAACCACCGCAGCCTATACCTTACACCGAAACGCCGCCCTCCCTTGTGCTGGAGGAAGGGCCCAATCTGCCACGTCTGCTCGGCTTTGCAGGATTATTCCTGTTCATCCTGGGCAGCGTGGCGGTGATTGCTAATCGTGCTACGGAAACACCGCGGTTGATATCGGAAAACATGGGCTTTCTGGGCCTGGCGGCCGGTCTGGTGCTGATGTTTTACCACGCGATCACGGATAATGATAACGAAGTCCGACGGTTATACGGTTTGTTTGCCGTTGGGCTATTGTTCTATGCCTTGGCCATATCGTTGATACCCGGTCCGATTTTCAGTGCCGGCCTGACCGACAAACGTATCGGTTACAACTTGCTCCCCTGGGGTGTGGGTAGTGCCGGCATGGCCCTCCTGTTTCTCTTCCCCTTTTTGCGGCACGAGACGGAAGAGGGCTACCGGCAGATCGCCCTGCTGGGTGTGGCTGGACTGGGGGGAGTGCTGGCCGTGGGCAGTGTGCTGGCCGGTACGTTCACGCCAGCTTTTCTGGCAGGTCCTGGCCTGGCCTTGACGTTGCTTGGACTCGGCTTCCTGTGGCTCTACCTTTCACAGGTGGACACCACTCAAGGGTTGGGCTACACGGTTGCCGTGGGAATGGGGATTTTTGGTGGGCTGCTCATAGCGGTCAGTATCTTGCTACCGACGGTCCAGACGCTGCTTTATGACGGTCCCACGACGCTGCGGTTGCCCTCGGGGGAACTCTCGCTCAAAGCAGTGGTATGGCGGCTGGTCAGCGGCGGACTGCTGGCTACCCCGGCAATATTGGCTTGGTTGTATCGATCCAGCCTGTGGTGGAAGGCATTGGCCAGTGCTTTCAGCATTATCGGAGTAGGAGCGGTCCTGATTTCCTTGTTCACGCGAACCATTTATTCGCCACCGACTCCGTTTTTGGTCCCCACGGGTCTGATCCTGATGGGAATTGGAGCGATCTACCTGCTGTTTTCGCTGAGCTATGTCTCGGATAGCCAGTTTGTGGCGTTAGCCCGTCGGGAACTGGCCGCTTACTTTCTATCCCCCATCGGCTATCTCGTTCTGGTGGCGATGGTGATACTGCAATGGGCCGGCTATTATCTGTTTGTCTTCCAGATTGTTCGCTTAGGCCAGTTCGGAGAAGTCCTTTCCGAGCCGATCGTTAGCGATTATTACAACTTGCTGATGGTTTTTGCAGTGATGGTACAAGTGCCCGCCCTGACCATGCGCTTGCTGGCCGAGGAGCGCCGGACCGGCACCCTGGAAGTGCTGCTAACCGCGCCCGTCAATGAGTGGCCTGTGGTGCTGAGTAAGTTCCTGGCGACCTGGCTGTTTTTCCTGTTGACCTGGTTACCTTCGGGCCTGTACCTGATTGCCTTACGAACCGAGATTGACTCACCCTTCGACTATCGTCCCCTGTTGAGCTTTTATGTCAGCTTGATGGCCCAAGGAGTGGCCTTCATCGGCATGGGGTTGTTTTTCTCCTCACTAACACGCAACCAGGTCATCGCTGCAGTCCTGACCTTTGTAGGTATGATGTTTTTCCTCCTTTGTTACATCATCCGACTACAGCAAAGCAGTACCTTATTACCTTCGGTGCTGCAAGTGGCTTTGGGACGATTGTCTTTCTATCACATGTGGGAAGAATCCCTGGCTGGTCGACTGCCTCTGCGGGATGCCTTGCTATTTGCCTCGTTGGGTATCTTCTGGTTGTTTCTGTGTGTCAAAGTTCTAGAAGCACGCAAGTGGCTCTAAATCAAGAGAGGGTTCCGGCTGACAGGGGTTTTCCGAGGAATAAAGGGCAGATGATGGATCGGAGGCTACTCGCGAGTACTCCCTGCGTAGCCCCCTCGTTTACGCTAGCTAGATATCGAAGTCCAAAAGTATTAACTGCTGCGATGGACCATTAGTTATGGTCGAGGATAGTCAGAAAGATCCTGCAGTGTCATTTGAGTGAAAACGAGTACTTCCGAATGCCGTCGCAGAGCAAGTAGCAAACTAAGGAAAGCAGCAATGATAGAGAACTCCGAACAAGGTCATTGGTCTGAAGGATCGACTGATGCCCTGAATGTGGCGACGTGGCTGCACACCAACCGGCAGTCGGTGGGGGTGACACTGCTAGTAGTTGCAGCCGTTTTGTTCATTGGTACGGCGTACTTCGGCTATCGAGGTTTGCGTCCATTTGGCACCCCCAGTACGGCCGACAAAAGTGCAGACACTGACAAAAAGGGTGACACTGCGGCTCCCCGGCCCGAAGAACCGGCTGATTTGACGCGTGGGAACTACGCCATAGCCGCATTGGTTACCTTTGCCGCCTTCCTATTGGTGCTTACCTCCGCGGGCTATTTACTGCTGCGCTTTTCCGATCCGATTACCGACGAGCAAGCTAAACAAATACTGGTCTGGTTGTTGACTAGCGGAGGATTGTTAGGACTGCTGCTGATTGTCTCCGGATTGATCTTTATGTTCGTCTGGAGCGAAAGTCTGACCAATTGGCTCGATAAGCGCAACTTCCGCGAGGCCCGCTGGGTTCTGCTACCTTTGTTGATGATTCTTCTGGGCGGCGTGACCATTCTGTTGTCCATCTGGCCGGCCCGATCGCAGGAGCGGCATGATTCACGCATTCGGCACTTGGTCTACGGTGCTAACTTCGGTTTGACTGTTCTATTACTGGTGGTGGTCCTGATCGTGGCCAACGTCGTTATAGCGCGCGAGGTGCCCAACATCCTGGACACCACTGCCACGGGATTTTACACCCTGTCCGAGCCGACCCGACGCCTCCTCGAACAATTGGAACAGCCCGTGCGGGCTTACGTCGTTATCATGTCGGATCCCACGGAACGCTCCACTAACGACATCCGACAATTACTGCTAGCTATGCAGGATGCCAGCAACGGGCGGTTTGTTGTGCGGTTTTTGAGCACGGCAGCAGACCGGACGGAATTGGCCTCCTTACGCGACAAGTACCCCCAGTTCCAACTGGTCATGGACCAACGGACCACCAATGTGGCCATCTTGTTGACCACAGGTCAGGACGAAAAACGACATGCGGTGGTTTCCGATAATGACATGTTTGACTTCAGCCGCCGCAATTTCGAGGGTGAAAAGAAGCTATTCCAGGAGATTGCGTTCCTGGCAGACAGCCAGAACAAGCCCGTTGTTTACTTCACCCAAGGGCATGGGGAGTTGGATGCCTCCAATAATCCGGAAATACCGGCTGAGCGATCGGTCAACCGATTGCGGCAATATCTGGAGAAAAATTATCTGGAAGTTCGTACCCTATTTCTTAACCAACCCAACCCGAAGGTGCCTGATGATGCCCGGATCGTGATCATCGCCGAGCCCCAGTCGCCGTTTGCCCCTGAAGCGATCAAGGCATTACGCGAGTTTATGAATCGCAAGGAGAACAAGGGGAAGTTGATCTATTTTTCGGGCGCTGTGCCCGGACCCGATGGACGTGTGCTTCGAACAGGCATCGAAGACCTGCTGGCGGAATTCAACGTACGCATTGGAAACGAATTCCTGTTTACTTTGCCAATCACTGGGGTGGATTACCGGGCTCCACTGGTGGGCTTCAGTGTCGCAGCAGAGAAAAACCCGATCCTTCAATCGATTATTCGTGTGGCCAGTCGTTTGCAATTTGTTTTCCCACGGGAAGTCGCGCCCCAAAATACCCGGTCGGAATATCAAGCCACAGATCTGCTGTTGACTACCGGCATCACATGGCTGGAAGAAAATCGCCCGGCTGACATCGGTACACGCATAGAGGAAATTTTGAATAATGAAAGGATCCAGGAGCAAGTACGTTTGAGCCGTTCGCCCCGTCCGGTGGCGGTGACCGTTACCGAAGGAACAACTCCTCGGTTGGTGGCTTATGGAAGTAGCCGGATCTTTTCCGATTGGTGGGGACAACAAGCCCGTAGCAGTAGTAATCCCATAACCTATGACCTGATGGGTGTGACTGTGGACTGGTTGCGCGAGCGGCAGGCCTCATTAGCGGCGGTCAACATTGAAGCCAAAAAGTATGCCGAATACAAAGTACCCCCCATTAGCAGTATCAATATCAACCGCTTGTTATACATGCCTCTGGGATTAGGCTTGTTGGCAGTCCTGGGACTTGGAGCTGGTGTGTGGGTGGTTCGTAGCCGTTGAAATACCGGACCAACCCGCAGGAATAACAGCGCTACAATCTTCCCTTTTGTTTGGAAATTGACGAAAATTACAAGCATCCACATCCGCACTCTGACCCTATGGCGCGAACTGTAAAGGAGCGGACCTGATTATGAACTTCCGACTCACGGCCACTCTTGCGGCTGCAGGATTGGTTCTGGTCGCCGTCCTGCTCTTTTTTACGTTCCTGAGTCAGGAGGAGTCAGCTTCGTCCGAGGGATTGTTGTTGTCCACACTGGCCGGAGTTAAGCCGGAAGAGATCGACACGGTCGAAATTGAACGGGAAAACCAGAGCACAATCACCTTCCGGCGTGTGGACAATCAACGCTGGACCATGGAGTGGGAGGGTCGAGACGCTACTGGACAGAAGGTGCCCTTAAAAGCATCGGCCGATGGTTTTGTGGTTAACGACATTGTGCGCGAACTGCTATCAGCAAGGCCGATCCGTCACCATGATCTGACGGTCAATCCGGCACTTCACGGCTTGCAGCCAGCTGGGCTGAAAGTTACCCTGCGTAAAGGGGACAGCCTGTCTGCAACGGTCGAAATCGGTGATGTAACCAGCGGTGGTCGGGCAGCCGCGTTTGTATTGGTGCCTCCCCGTAAACATCCTTTAGCAGTCAACCGTAGCGTGGTTGATCCGTTACTGGCGGATACGACCAAAAGTGGTCGGGCGGCCGATCTGGCCAAAACTGAAGCCGACTTCCGTAACAAAAGTATTTTCCCTGTCGAGTCCTTCCGGGCAGAAGATGAAACGACCCGGTTGCACCTGGAACTGGTCAATCAGAAGAAAACCCTGTCTCTGGAGAAAAGCAGTGGTGGCTGGCAGTTCCAGGTTCCTTCAGGGTGGGGGGCTGCGGACGTGCAAGGCGATTCCCAAAGTCCCCCCGGAACCTTCACGGGGGTACGCCCGTTGCTTAATGCTTTGACGAGTTTACGAGCTGGATCCAAAACCGACTTTATCGATCTGCCCACTCCCGAACAGTTGCAGCAGCACGGTTTGAATCCGGAGGCACCAGACCTGGTCCGTGTGCAGCTGACGACAAAAAACAACGAAACAACAACGGTGTACATCGGCAA
This sequence comes from Gemmataceae bacterium, assembly GCA_025055795.1. GTDB lineage: Bacteria > Planctomycetota > Planctomycetia > Gemmatales > Gemmataceae > Thermogemmata. Next base: position 86,710 of record JANWVV010000008.1, on the reverse strand, counting down.
AGCAGACGTTCCGGAAAAAAAGGACAACAAACCTGAGGCCACACCCCTTCCCTCTAGCGATGATAAACGCTGGGTGCGGGTAGAAGGACAACCGGGGATCATCCGGGTCGGCGGTGCTAACGTCAGTGGATTGATCGGTCTAATCCGTGACCCGGATCCATTACGCGATCGGAATTTGCTGACGGTCGAGCGCAATCGCATCGAGGGACTGGACTTATCCACGGGCGTTATCCTGCGTCGTGTGGGCAGTCCGCCCGAATGGAAGCTGTTTGGTCCGCCGACACCCAACGAGCCTCAGGCCGTTAATAACAATGCCGTCCAGAGTATGTTGGATCTGCTGACCGAACGGCGCATAGTCCGTTCCTTCCCCCCTGCCAATGACGCCCATTTCTCGGGCACGGCCTTGCAACTGGAGATCAAAATCTGGGTAGACGCTTTTCAGTCCACTTCGGATGCTAAGACGGAGCCCAAACTGAAGGAGAATGCCAAACCAATTATCCTCAAGATCGGTTCCAAAGAAGGGGACGCAATTTACGTCCGTCGTATTCTGGCCGATGGCAGTAGCAACGATTACCTGCTGCCGGAGAAGGTCAAGGTGACCACCGCGGGCAGCAATCCCGTCGATGTTTTGGCTACGCTGCGCAAAAGTCGGCTGGACCTGCTGGACCCGAGTCTGAAAACGTTCGGCACCGACGCGGTGGCTAAACTAACCGTCAGCGGGGCAGTCAGCTACGAACTGACACGCTCCGAAAAGCCGGACACCTCGACCGGAAAACATCACTGGACGTTTGCCGCCCCGGAGAGCCGTAAAGGGCAACTGGCAGACACCGAGACGGTCGAAGAGTTACTTCGTCTACTGGGAACCACGCAATCCGTATCTCGTTACATTAATGAGACCCCTACTGAAGAACAACTGAAGGAATACGGTCTGGCTCCCCAGCCGCAACTGAAGGTTGTTGTCCATCTGCAAAGCGGTGACGACAAGGAACGTGTCTATGAATTCGGCAAAGCCACGGCGGATGCTGGGTACGTGTACGCCCGTCAAGGAGGTAAAGCGATCGTTTTTACCGTGCCGAAGCTACTGTTTGACCGCTTCGTCACCGCCGATTTGCGTGATAAATCGCTGCTATTGTTTGATGCCAGCCAAGTTGTGGGGGTTCAGCTGAAGGGATGGGGCAAAGCCGGTTTCCTAACCGAACTGCATTTCCAGAAAGACAAACAAGGGAACTGGTCGGTTCAATCCCCCCCCACACCAGCCGGTTACAACCTCGATGCCGCAAAACTAACGGCTTTTGTTGAGCTGTTGAGCAAAACGAAAGTGCGTTCCTTTGTGGATGGTGCGGCAAAGCCCGAATATGGACTGGACAATGACAAAGAATACTTAATAGTGACCTTGAAGTTTACTGACGGGACCGAGCGTGTGCTCAAGTTGGGAGCCGCCGCCGATGGAGGAGCCGCCGTATATGCTTGGACGTCCCTCGGAGGGGGACAGTTGCTGACCCTCGATGCTTCACCGTTCAAGCCCTACAAAGAGTCTCCCGGCTCCTTAGCCCGCTAGAGTTACTCTTCTGCAAAAGTTGAACCCTAATCCCCCCGACCCTCGACTGTTTTCTCACGAGGGCTAGACCCCGAAGTGGATATCGTTTTCTAATAAAGGCTATCGGTACGAAAAACCATTATCGACAAAAAGGTATAGGATTCAGATTGACTGGTCGCGTGTTGACTTGCACAGGTCATTATCCCTCGAAAAAAATGCACTCTTGACACCGGCAAGTAATCTTGGCATACGGGTGTGCCTCTTATTGTTGTGCCAATGTTTGCTGGGCCACTGTCGAAAAACAACAGATGAAGCTAGCACCGTGAGGGGCAAACGAGGTTACCGAAGTCCTGCACTTTTACCGCGCAGGTGGAGCCAAGCTGTGCACACACAGGACTGAACAACCCGCGTATATGTGGGATTTTCTTAAAAAGGGGTAAGTACTATGCGGGGGCCATGGAAGGTGTGGGCGGTGGCAAGTAGCTTGTGTTTTGTCCCTCCAGTATGGGGTCAGGCTAGCGGACCATCCATCCCTACGGGCACGGGGCCCTTGACGTCGCCCACTGCACCACCACCGCCGTCACCGGGTGTCGGTATCCCAACAGCCGGACTGCCGGGGCAGGTGATTGCCACCTCATATCAGTTTTCGCCGCCTCTGCCTCAGCCTCAGCCGTTGCCCCGGGTCGGGTCACCCGTGGGCGTGCCTCTTTCCAGCCCGCTACTGGTGCCATATGATCCACGTCGCCCCTTGGATCCGCTCCGTGCAGCCGGGCGGGACACCGCTCCTTTGACCGCCCCCGTGCAAGGGTATGGCGATCAATCATTCTTTGAACGCTTCCTGGCTAAAATTAAGGCTGTTTTCGGTGTTAGCACTACTCCTGTAGCTCCCCCCCCCAACGTGACGCCAGGTATCTTTCGCCGCAACCGCCAGGCCTTCCGGCAGCGTCTGTGGCCCATCGATTGACAAATGCCAAGAGAATAAGAGTGGACATTTTCTTTGTACCGGACAGACACGTCGCGGAAGTCGTAGTTGAAAGGAAGAGGTCATGTAATCGAGCAATATGATGATGTGGGCTAGGTCACCGCAGTCACCCACGCATCAGCCCGATTACGTTTATCAGTAATAGCCTCTTCGGTTAATCAACCAGCGGGTTTTTGTCGACCACTTTCATTTCGGTGCGCATCTGTTGCTTGATGTCCATGTCGACTTTCTGTCCCCCGACTTCCACGACCAGGCTGCCTTTGATGTCGATATCCATCTGAGAGTTGCTCAGGCGTCCTTTTTGAAGGTCGAACAGAGCGGTCCCGGTGAATTTGTCTGCTTTAATGTTGACTTCCGAGAATTTGAATGGCAAAGCCTGGTCCATTTTGCCGTCGTTGCCCGTCCATTTCAGATCACCGCTGATGGACAAGCGGGCTAGGGAATCCGTAACCCCCTCCAGTTTATAGCGGCTGTTGACCTCTATGGTACCAATGGGACCAAGCGGGAGCTTGTCCTTGTGCTGCCAGGTTTGTCCCACCGACAATGGTTTGTCGGGAGCTAAGGAAAAGGTACGGCCAAACGATTGCTTGATGACTGATTCCTGCAGGATGGAACGGAGAAAGGCGGCCATCATCGGGTCTTCACTACTAATGGCGTCAAGGAATTTGTCGTATCCCTCGAACTTGACCACTTCCATTTTGTCGTTGACGGTGAAGGTAAAGGTGACGTTTTTGAGTTTTTCTCCCAGATCACCGCCAGGTCCTCCCATCGGACCTTCCGTCTGCATCTTTTGTTGAAGAATAGTCATTTCGACTACAGTGGCGTCTTTTTTCACTTCCTTAATGCGGAAGCGAGTGACCGTTTGCGTTTTCATCTTAAGCTGGATGTCTTGCCCCATCAGCGACATGTCTTGCTGCATGGTGGTGTTTTCCACGGCATAGAAGGTGTCGCCCTCGCGGAATTTCCATTTGAGGGAAAACTGTCCGTCGCTGGCACCCGACTGACTGGTTCCGAAGGCCGACGGGGCAGAAATTGTCATCAAACCGCTCAGTAGTAGACCGAGACAGACACGAGTGGTCCTCAGCATGGGATTATTTCCTCGATGGGTCGCAGGGTGAAGGTCCGGCATCGCCGCGTGGACTGTCCGGACAGGAGTTCGTGGATGGTATCCTCAGATTAATGCGGCACCGGTTTGTCTGCAAGTCGGCAGCGGACGGAACGGGCCGGCTTGTTACTCGACCAAGAAATGATCAGCGATTCCGCCATTTGATATTGCAGCCGATGCTGGGTTTTTGATGCGGGGAGGGTTTCTGTCCTGCCAGAACGGCGTCCATAGCGGCACGCAGGTCCCGGCCGTCGTTGGGCTTGCCGTTACCCGGTCGGCTATCGTCCATCTGGCCCCGATAGACCAGTTTGCGTTCTCTATCAAACAGGAAGAAGTCGGGGGTGCAGGCGGCACGGTAGGCCCGGGCCACCTCTTGGGTTTCGTCGAACAGATAGGGGAAGGTGTAGCCCACGCGTTCCTTTTCTTCTTTCATGCGGGCAGGGGAGTCTTCGGGGTAGGCTACAGGATCGTTGCTGTTGATGGCCACAATGGCCACACCTTTGGCCTGATACTCCTTGGCTAGCTCGGCAAACGCTTTCTGGATGTGTTTGACATACGGACAGTGGTTACAGATAAAGGCCACCAGCAGGGCTGGAGCCTGGGCAAAATCGGATAGCGAGACCATCTTGCCGTCAGTATCGGGTAGTCGGAAGTCGGGGGCCGGCATGCCTAGCGGAGCCATTGTCGATTCAGTTAAAGCCATGAGCCATCCTCCAAGAGGGGTTACTCGGCAGTCTAGGGCGGTAATTGGGCGGGCCCACATCATCTATTTTAGGAGGTCAGGTGAAATTGGGACGGGATGAACGCATAGTCGGCACAAGCAAATGGGTTGCCAAGGGAATATCTTCAGATAGCCCGATGCAGACGCAAGGCATTGGCGATGACCGAAACGGAACTGAGGCTCATGGCCGCTGCGGCGAACATCGGATGGAGGCTCGGGCCGCCCAACGGGACCAGTAGGCCAGCTGCTAAGGGCAAGCCTAGGGAATTGTAGAAAAAGGCGAAGAAAAGATTTTGACGAATGATCCGAACGGTAGCCTGGCTGAGCCGTCGGGCGCGTACAATACCTGCCAAGTCTCCTTTGACCAGAACCACAGGGGCGGCTTCCAGAGCGACATCGGCTCCATGTCCCAGGGCGATGCCCACATCGGCGGCACTCAACGCGGGAGCATCATTGATCCCGTCTCCGGCCATGGCCACGGTGTGACCTTGTTGCTGCAAGCGACGGATCAAAGCGACTTTGTCACCAGGAAGCAGCCCGGCATGGAACTCCGTAATGCCCAACTGGCGAGCAACTGCCGCAGCCGTTTGCGCATTGTCCCCTGTGGCCATCACGAGGCGGATACCTTGCTTTTGAAGCTGTTGGATCATCTCCCCAGCCGTCGCTCGGACCGGATCGGTCACGGCTAACAAGGTCACCACCTGACCGTCGACCGCCACATACATGACAGAATCGCCGCTCGAACGTAGTGAGCTGGCCAGGGCTTCTGCCTGGGGGGTAATCCGGGCATGCTCCTGAACCCAAGCGGCGGTGCCGATAACCAGTAAACGCCCCTCCACCCACCCCCGCAGGCCACGACCAGGTGCCGACTGGACATCGTTGGTTGCTGGCCAGGTAAGTCCCCGTTCCCGGGCGGCTGTGAGAATAGCCTGGGCGAACGGATGCGAGCTATTGCTTTCCAAAGCAGCGGCCCAGCGGAGTACATCGGTCTCGCTGACGCCAGCTTCCGCAACTTGATGAACGGTCCGTAGCCGTGGTCGGCCTTCCGTTAACGTTCCCGTTTTGTCCAGTATCAGGATATCGACCTGCGCCAGTTGCTCTAACGCGTTGGCCGAGCGGATCAGGATGCCGGAAGTGGCCGCTCGGCCCACAGCGACGGTAACCGCCAAAGGGGTAGCCAGGCCCAGTGCACACGGGCAGGCAATGATCAATACGGCAATGGCATGCAAGAGGGCGTGATTAAATGCCGGCGGGGGGCCCACCAGACTCCATGCCGCAAAGGTGACCACGGCGATTACGAGCACCGCTGGAACAAAACGGGCGGCGATACGATCAGCCAGTCGCTGGATAGGCGGACGACTCCGTTGTGCTTCGGCCACCAGTTGGATAATGCGAGCCAGTAACGTAGCCGCACCCACGCGACGGGCCTCGATGATGAGTACCCCGTCGCTGTTCAGGGTGCCACCAATGACGGCATCGCCCGGCTTTTTGGACACGGGTAACGCTTCGCCGGTCAGCCAGGATTCGTCGACGGCACCGTGTCCTTCACAAACGATGCCATCGGTCGGAATACGGTCGCCCGGTCGGACACGCAGGCGATCCCCGACACGCACGGCAGAAAGAGGGATCTCTTCGTCGCCCGTAGGGGTCAGGCGTCGGGCCGTTTCCGGGGTTAGACGGAGTAGTTGCCGTAATGCGGTGCCCGTCTGCCAGCGTCCGCGGGCCTCCAGCCACTGACCTAGCAGCACGAAAGTGACAATCACGGCTGCGGATTCAAAATAAACGGGCAATTGACCATGGGCGTCCCGTAATGAGGGCGGAAAAAGCCCAGGTGTAACGATGGCTAGCGTGCTGTAGCCCCAGGCAGCAAGCACGCCGATGGCAATTAGGGTAAACATGTTAGCCGTGCCTTGGCGGCTGGCCTGCCACGCCCGTATCAGAATCAGCCGGCCGCAACCGAACACCACGGCCGTGCTAAGTAGCCATTGCACCAGGGGACTAACGCGATCCAGCAGGCTGATCACTGGAGGCAAGGAGTCTGCCGGGTTAAACTCATGCCAACTGGTATGACTCAGAAGCATCGGTCCCATCGCCAACAAGACCACCGGAATCGAAAGTACCCCGGCCAGCAAAGTCAGACGACGCAGGCGATGCTGTTCGACTTGCTCCGCTGACCCGGCCGCGGTCGGCAGCGACGGATCGAGGGCCATGCCACACAAAGGGCAGGAACCGGGGTGATCCTGGACAATTTCCGGATGCATCGGACAGGTGTATTCACTGCCTTCCGCTGTAGAGGAGGCAGAGTCGGACACCGTACAACAGGAGTGGGAACCGGGTTGCTGGAGATATCGTTCAGGATCGCTTTGAAACTTCTGGGCGCAATGACGGGAACAAAAATAGAACGTCCGGTTGGCATATGACCATTGGGCCGCTGCCTGATCGGGCAGCACACGCATGCCACAGACCGGGTCGAGAGTCAGTTCCTCGCTGGCCTTGGACAGCGGGGCCGTCGTATCTTCCAGCAGGTTCAAGGAAAATTGGCGCGGGGGCTGGAACGGATCCTGGGCCGGCATGGAATTCTCCTGCGTATATCGATCAGCCTGGTCTGTGACGTTACTCCATCAGAGACTACAGCAAAGGCATCAGGGATCGACCCATACAAGTTTGTACAGGTGGATCACTCTGTGTTGAGGTCTAATCATCAGGTATGCCTGCTGGAGTAGTATACAATGCGTTGAGAAGTTTCTTTGACACTCCGGCTAGGGGGGCTTGCGACCTTACACTGCTGGGAAGGTGAGTAACCGACGTGCAATTTGCCTACCCGGAAGCATGGCTGATGACACCCCTGATAGTTGGGGCAGTATGGTGGTGGTACCGGCGACGCCGACCAGCTATCAATTATAGCGATTTGCAGCTTTTCGGCGGTCAGGTTGGGCGTCGCCCCTCTTGGGTCCGTTGGGGCGGATTTTTTGGCAGACTAGTAGCGGGCCTGGCACTGGTCGCCGCCTGTGCCGGGCCGCGGCGACCCGACGAACGGACACGACTGCCCGCCGAAGGGATCGCTATCATGATGGTTCTGGACGTCAGCGGCAGCATGAACGAGCCGTTGACCTGGACGGACGGAGCCGACACGCTAACGCGTCTGGAGGCCGCCCGGCGTGCCTTTTTGCTGTTTGTTTTCGGAGGTACGTCGGACGATGGAGTGGACTTCCCTGGCCGGCCGGCTGATGCCATTGGACTGGTGACCTTTGCCGCGATTCCTCGCACCGTCTGCCCTCTGACATTCAATCATGCCTCCGTATTGCGACAGCAGGTAGAACGGCTGGAGCCGAAAGCCGGCGTAGATGCAGGGACCAACATCGGCGATGCCATCGCGGAAGGTTTGATCCGCCTGCAAGCGGCCAGCAGCCAACGCCGTGTTCTCATTCTGCTTAGTGATGGAGAACATACGCACATCACGGACGACAACTTACGTCCCCGGCAGGCCGCCCAACTGGCCGCTAATCTGGGTGTGCCCATCTATACCATTGATTCGGCTGGGGAACCCGGTCCTGACAGTCCCGAAGAAATCCGTCGCCATCGCGAAATCGGCCGTCAAACCCTGCAGGACATCGCCGCGATGACAGGGGGACAATACTTCGCTGCAACGGACGGTGCGGCCCTCCGTCAGGCTTTCCGGCAGCTCGATGCCCTGGAACGCTCCCCCATGACCACCTTTCTTTACCGCCGTTATTACGAGTATTATCCTTATCCGTTGGCTACCGCCGGCTTGATCCTGCTCGGGGTGCTCCTTCTGGAAACGACACGCTGGCGGACGATGCCATGACAGAGGTTGCCAATAGGGGTAGCCCAGAATCGGCTCCGGACAAACCACTCAGATCCATGGGTCCCGGCTACTTTGAAAAGGCCGGTGACAATTGCCAGAAAAGCGAAGCTTCACGAGGGACGAACTGCCCAGGGGTAGGGACTCTATGCTTTGGGACAGTGAGGCGAGACTGCCCGGTATCATTGCGGAACTAGTCCAGGGGGTTGAGCGGGTCAGTTGGGCTCGGCCCCAAGCCCTGTGGTTGTTGCTGCTGGTGCCGCTGTGGACGGCCTGGCGCTGGCACATGCTCCGCCGTCAACAGGGGCAGTTGGCCTTGCTTGGCGTTCGCCGGGCCGGTGAGGGACTACCACCAGAGGGCGCAAAGGGGAACAACAGGGGATGGTTGTTAGTCGAGGCGTTGCTGTGTGGGATGCTAATAACCGGGTTGGCCGGTCCCCGCTGGGGCAATAGCGCGGAGGGGGCGGTGGCCGTGGGGCGGGACCTAATTGTGGTGCTGGACCTCAGCCGGAGCATGCAAGCGGACGACATGGCGGACCGAGTGGCTCGGACACGGTGGCAAGCGGCCCAGCAGGCGGCGTTGCAACTAGTGGATGCGATGCAGACTAACGGGGGACATCGCTTGGGTATCGTCTTATTTGCAGCCCGCCCCCTCCTCTTAGCGCCTCTGACAACCGATTACGATTTTCTACGCTCTTTGCTTGAGGAAGTCGATGGTAATCATCCACCAGCAGAAGTACGCCCGGCACCATCTGATACCGTATCGGGTACCCGCATAGGACGGGCATTGCAAGCGGCCGTAGCCGCTCATGACCGGCGCTTCCCCGGCTATCAGGATATTCTATTGTTGTCAGATGGCGATGATCCCGGTGGCGATGACGAATGGCAAGGCGGTGTAGCCGCGGCCCGGGCCGCGGACATTCCCGTGCATACCGTGGGCCTGGGAGACCCCCAGACGCCGGCCGTGCTCGTGATCGCCGACCAACTGGTCCAAACACGCCTGGACGAAAACGTCTTACGCACCATCGCCGAGCGGACCGGTGGCCAATACGTACCGGCCCATCGCCAAATCCCCCCTCTGGGCGATTTCTTTCGCCAGTATCTGGAACCGTTACCTCAGCGAGCTGTCAGCGACGAGGCGCTACCCGTGCCCCAGGAACGCTACCCTTGGGCTATCGTACCAGCCGTGCTTATTGCAATCCTGCTCTGGTGCCGAGGGCGTTGATGCGATCATCCATAGACTGTCACGGTGTAGATAATTACCGCTTGAGACCATCAGGATGCCAACGTGAAGGGAACTAACACCTGTTCGTTTCTTTTAGCCCAAGCGATGGGCGACCTTAGAATGGATAATGGGACAATAGCGACGTGGTGGGGCAGGAGGAGGCGTAATTGCAGCTTTACGCAACCGCATCTGAGAAGCAAAGTGAGCCGGACAGGCCACTGACTTTCTGGCTAGCCATCGCTTTGTTAGTCCTCGGCCTGGCGGGACTCGCGTATGTGAGCAGCGAGCCTGTTGTCCGTCGATTTATTGCCCACTGGCAGACAGGTGCGGCCGCGGATGAGGCCGAGCAACGACGCATTGAGCAGTGGGTCCGGCAAGCGTGGGAGCTGGCCCTGTCGGGGGACGTCCAAGCAGCCGCTGCGATCCTGCCGCAAGCGTTAAGCGCGACAGCCGACCCCGGTCAGGTGGCCTTCCACTGGGCTCTGATTGAATACCACAGCGGCCGTTATCGCGAGGCGGAATGGTGGTTCGCACGGGTAACGGCTGACGCCGAATGCCCCCCGGCGCGGGCGGCCCGTGCTTGGTACAATCAAGGAATTTGTCTGCTACTGCGGGGGGATAATGCGGCCACGTACCGGACAGCCATCCTGTGTTTCCGCTATGCTCTACACTTTAGCGCCGATGATCACCGCCTGGCAGCCCAGGCCCGTTTCCACCTGGAACTGGCCAAACTCTTATGGGACGAAGCTCGCCGGCGGGAACAACCCGGTAGTGAAGCTAGCTTACCGCCCTCGCCGCCCGAGCATGGCCAAGACTTCTCCACATCCTATCCTCCTTCCACTCGCCTCAACCAGACGGCCGATAGCCATTCGCACACAAATGACCAAAGACCGGCTGGTTCCCAGGGGTCTCCCCCTCCCCTGGCCGTTACGGGAGCACAGCACAAAGGGGGAGGCTCGAATCGGGGTCAACCTCTGCCAGGGGCCGGTTCGCTGGAGCCACTTCGCGACACTAGCACTGTCCAGCCTCTTAGTCCCGAGGACACACGGCTTTACTTGCACCGTACCGCCGAACGCCTGCAACGGGACCGGCAGGCACTCTTACGCACCCTCTACGGACCGGAACGCAGCGACTTACGCGATTGGTAACAGCAAAAGATCAATGGCAGACGTTGTCCGATCGGTTAGCGGGAAGCACGAATGGCTATAGTGTTGTTAGGTCACCTGGTGCTATGGGGGTTGTTCCAGGCGGCGGGCCAAACGCTCACGCCATTGGCGGAACAGTCTCCGTCCGATCCAGGGGTTGTTAATCCCATAGGTCAACCGACCCAACATTATTACGGGGCTATCGGAGTAGGGGTGCGAGTATACTGGGAGATCGATCGGCCAGCGATCGTCGAAGGCGAGCCGTTCGTCCTGACGCTGGTAGTCGAACGGGTGCGTAATCCCGGGGCTGTACAGCGGCCGGACTTGCGGCAGTTGGAGCCTTTTGCCCAGTGTCTCGAACTGGTCGATCCGCAACCGGTAGCCCAGGTGGACACAGCAGCAGCGTCGGTGCGTTTCCCCTACCGGGTCCGTTGGCGGCGACCGGACCTCAGCGAAATCCCGCCACTGCTTTTCTACTACTTCAACCCCGCAGCTCCGGAAGGAAAACAGTATTCCTTGACGGTAGCGGCGAGCCGACGGGTGCAGATAATGGCCCGAGCTCCGGCAACAACCCAAGCGGCAGCCCCGTTGCCGGCCGACCCGTTATGGTGGGAATTGGTGGACGAGGAGGCCATCGCTCAGATGGTTGCTCTGTCCGGGCGTAGGGCCGGATCGTTCGAAGTGGAGCCCGTTTTTTGGCTGGTGGGTTTCATAGGGCCTCCTCTCGCAGCCTGGCTGATTTATCGATGGTGGCGGTGGCGATTCCCCATCGCCGCCCGTCTGGCCCGATTACAACGGACACGCCTGGCCCGACGCACGGTGCGGCTACTCAACCAGGCCGTGCATGACCCACAGCCCTGGTCGGCCTTCCGGGCTGCGATTCTTGCTTATCTGCAGCAGCGTTGGCAACTTCCACCAGGGTTGGCTACGCCCGACGAGGTGATGGAGGCACTCCGCCAACGGCAACTACCGAAAGACCCGCTGTACATGCTGCACACCTTGCTCAGCCAGTGGGATCGGCATCGCTTTGCTCCACACCCCCTACCGGGAGAAGTCCTGGCTTACCACCATGCCGCCATGGTGCTGTTGACACAACTGGAAGAATGGCCCGAGACATCAACTACCCCCGTAAACCACAACCGGGTCAACGGGAACCGTCCCCTTTGAACCAGACATGGATCCAGAAGGACCAAAGGCCTCAACGAAACACCGAAAAGCCCCAAGCAGCAAAGTGGTCTGACGGAAACGGGCATGCGAGGTAGTTCACGGCAATGGCCCGCGGGTCTGGCCGCGGGCAGCGGCATTCTAGCCCTGTTTATGGTAGGGGTGGCAAGGGCCAGCGATGGGCTGGCACCAGAGCAAGAAGCCCCGATGATTGCTCAGGCAGTCCACGGGGGCAACGCTGCTACGTTATCGGACCAGGTAGTCCCCGCTGCGTCTCCAGCCGCCTGGTGGTGGAGCCAGGGAGTGGAGGCATTCCGGGCTGGTGTGGCCGCTCAGAGGGATGCGGAGCAGGCCCGTCGGCACTTTGCGACGGCAGCAAGGGCCTGGGAACACGTATGGTCGTTAGGGGTGCAGACGCCAGCGGTGGCTCGGAATCGCGCCCGGGCCTGGTACCTAGCGGGAAACCTGCCGGCGGCCCTAGCCGCCCTCTTGCAGGGACTGGAACAGACACCCTGGGACTACCCCCTTCGCCAGGAATGGTTGACGTTACGCCGTCAAATTGCCTTACCGGCCGATCCCGCGGTCCAGCAGGCCTGCCAGCCCCTGGGGGGGGCAGGCCTGCGCGGGCGCCTCTCGCCAATAGAAATGGGGGTGGGCACCACCGCCCTGTGGACGATGGCCTGCTTGGCTCTGCTGCGTTATGCCATGACCCGCCGATACCACTGGCTGATTGGGGCGATTTTGCTGATCGTTGGGATCGGATCGGTGAGTGGTTACTGGCTGTGGGAGCAGCAACACGCACGCTGGCAGGCGCGACATCGCCCCATGCTGGTACTGGCCGAACCAACGCTATTGCGCCTCGGTAATGCCGAAGTGTTTCCACCACGTTGGTCGACACCGCTGCCGGCGGGGATCGAGGCCCGTTGTCTCCATTGCCGCGGTGGCTGGGTGCATGTCCAGTTAGCCGATGGCAGTAGCGGCTGGGTTCCGCAAACCAGCGTAATATGGATTCAGACAGAGGCCATGGCCGCTGAACCATCCCCGGAGATGTCTCCGGCCCAATAGCAGACCAATAATGGTGAAAGTCAGCCGCAGAGCGAGCTGGCCGCCCGACTGGTCGAACATCCGCTCCGACGGCTCGGACTATCCTCTGCCCTGTAGCAACTGTGAGCGGAGCAGCGACGGGCCTGGCATCGATACGAGTTACTCATAGTGCTGGTGATGGAGGTCGGGCCGGTCAGATATACTAACGCAACCGTGCCCTTCAGCAGGGGGTTCGGTGGAGGTACAAATGACATCATGAACTGGGAGGACTGGTCGCTGGTTGTGCGTCCGGTATACCCTTGGTCGCTGCCCGGATACGGGCTGGTGGCCTGGGGAGTACTAGCGGCCCTGCTGGTGGCGATTACCCTGTGGACGTATGCAGGCCATCCGCAGTTAAGCCGGCGGCGCTTGCTGCTTCTGCTCAGTCTCCGATTGGCGGCTTTGACTGTTGCGTTACTGACCGCCATCCGACCCGCCCTCAGCGTGCAAGAGCAGCCGCAGGTTCCTTCCGTGTTGCTGGTGGGGATTGATGTGTCCGAAAGCATGACGGTGCGGGACGAAGCGAATAGCCAGTCGCGCATCGAGGCGGTTCGACGCATGTTGGACAAGACCCGTCCGTTGTGGGAGCAGTTGGTCAGGGAGCAGAACGTTCAGGTCTACTTTTACGCGGTGGGGTCCCCCGACTTTGACCCGTCCACCAGTTTGTACACCCCTGGTCTGGCGGCGGACGAAAAACGATCCGACTACGGCAGCTACCTGCATCGTACCTATGAACGCTGGCAGGCCGAACGTTTCATCCGCGGGCATTGGCTGATTGGCGATGGTGCAGACAATGGCCAGCGGTACTCCGCTATTACCGAAGCAGCACGCTGGGCCCGCCGCGGCGTTCCCCTGACCACCTTCACCGTCGGCGAAGAGAGTACCCGCTCGGACAGTCGCGACATCGTGGTCACGACCATCCAGTGTGATCCCACCCCTGCCCCTATTAAAACCGAAGTGACGGCCACGGCGACCATCCACGCCTTCGGCTTTGCGGGAACGCGGGTGGTGGCCCGTCTGTTCCTGGATGATAAACCCGCAGTGACCGATGAATTCCTGCTCACCCAGGAGAAAGAGAATAAGATCCGTCTCACTTTCAAGGCCCCCGATAAACCCGGTGAAGTCAAAATCCGCCTGGTGGTGGGGCAGGAACGCGAGGGTCAGATCATTCCGCTCAGCGGCGAGAGCAGCGGTGACAACAACGCTTCGGAAACTTATCTGACGGTCACCAAGGATGGTGTGCGTCTGTTGTTGGTGGATCGGCTACGCTGGGAAACCACTCTGCTGCTGGATGCCTTACGTTCCGATAAACGGTTCGACGTGAATGTGGTGCTGCGCCAGACCACGGAGCTGCCTGCCACGCCGCAGGAGCGTCAATTTCTGGATCTGGAGGCCAATGCCTACGATGTGGTCCTGATCGGCAACGTACGGGGGGGAGAGTTGCGCCAGATCGATCCGGCGTTTTTCGACAAGCTGCGGGAGCGGGTGCTCCGCCACGGTCTGGGCGTGATGTTTTTGGGTGGCGAGCATGCGTATTACGATCTTCCGGACGACCTGCTGCCAGTAATCCCAGCGCCGGGACAACTGGTGGAAGTTGTCGACCGCACCACGCAACGTCCGCTGGAGCTGTATCAGATGGTGCCGACGGAAATCGGCCTGGACACGATGTGTCGGCTGGCCCGGGAGCGGTCCGAATCGATAACTTTGTGGAACATGCTCAATGGTCGTCGTTCACGAGCCAAGTTAACAGGCTACAACCGGCTGGTACGCAAGCCAACGGGCACAATCTACGCATGGGCCGCGCCACAGATCGAACCTACTCAGGCGGGCAGCCCCATGCCCGATAACCGTCACCCCTTGCTGGTCGGTCACCAGATTGGCGACGCCAATCGAGGGCGCGTGCTGGCCTTTGCGGCTTACGACACCTACTTGTGGACGTCGTTGGGACAACCCAAAACACGTCAGGGGCTGGAAATCCACCACCGCTTCTGGAAGCAGTGCGTGTTGTGGCTGGCCCATCAGGAGGAGGAAGAGGGACAAGCCTATGTCCGGCCCGCCTTGCGACAGTTGAAGACCGGTCAGGAGCAGACCTTACGCGTCGGTGTCAAAAAACCCGGCGGCCAGGACGATCCGGAAGCTGAGTTCACCGTGAAGATCGTGCCGCTGGCACCCGGTCAGAAAGAACCCACGCCGGAGCAACTGGAGCAGGCTCCCCCTGAAATCATCCTGCGAGATGCCGAGGGGGCCCGCGTACTGCACCGACCCCGACTTCCCGGTGAGTACTACGCCTGGCTGACCAGTCCCAAAAAGGACGACAAGGGGCAACCGCTCCGGGATGCCCAGGGACGCCCTGTACTGCTACAAGCGGCCGCCCGCTATGTGGTTCTTCCGGACGTCAGCGAAGAGATGCTCCGCGTCAATGCCGACCACGATTTCATGAAACGCTTGTCGCAGGCCTTCGGTGGCAAGGCCCTGCGCCTGGAGGATCTGCCCCAGGCCTTACGCGAACTCCACCAGCATCCCCTGGCCTTCACCCAGTCCAAACCACGCTACTACCCCGATTGGCGCCGCGATCAGTCCCGCGGCTTTTTGCCGCTGTGGCTGGTCCTGTTTACCCTGTTCCTCGTCGGCGAGTGGGGCCTGCGTCGCCTGTGGGGGCTAGTCTAGCATCACCGACCACCGTCACCTCTTATGCCATCACCGGCAGTTGTTGAGAGGCAAAGTGCAACCAGTGACCCGGATAAACGCCCGTTAGGACGCCAGCTTGCTGTTGGCCAGAATTGCACTAGCTGACAGCGGACGGCAGAGTTGTTCTCCTCGATTACTGTTAAGGAGGGCCTGTTGACGCCAGCGGGATTACCCGGTGACTAACGTGTTTGGAAGCGTCGCGGCGCGTGTGGGTCAGTCATTAAGCCGGGCAATTTATACAGGATTTTTATGTCAGGGTGTTACAGGAGTGGAGCAGCTCACCTTGCGTCCGGAGACCTTTTTGCTTAGGATCCGCCGCAGGCCGGTGGTGATGGTCAAATGTTGTGCAGGAGGAACCACCGCATGCGCAGACAAGCGGGGTGGGTGGCAGGGATAGCCATTGTCGCTGCGGGTATGGCAGGGGGGATATGGCCGACATGGGCTGATCCAGGGGCCCCCCCCGCAGTGACGCCCGGGGGTAACAGCCCCTCGGCTTCCGGGACCGCTTCGGCCTTTAGCTCGGCACCACCTTCGAGCACATCGAGCATGGCAGCATCTCCGTCGTCCGTACCGCCGGCGGCAGACACCGCCGGAGCAAGCCCCGCTTCCCGTTCGGTTGTCCCTTTGAAACGTTTTGAGCCTCTGGCAGCGTTTCCTTACCATACGCAAGCCGCGGTGCGGGGTGTTGTGGCAGCAGCTGCCTGGCTGCAACGGCATCATCACACACACGGCCGCTTCCTTTATGGTTTTAACCCGGCGTTACGCGAGCCGTTGCTGGGTGATGACGATTTGATCCAGGCGCGGGCCGCCTTTGCCTTGGCAGTGGCAGCCCGCTTCTGCGGCGAGGACAAGTATACCGCGGCCGCCGCACAGACCATCCTCACCCTGTTGACCGCAGCTCCTGTCGTCGCCGGGGACCCTCAGATGCGTGTCCCCCGCGGCCCTTCGGATGTATGTAACCGTGTCGGATTTGCCGCGGCTGTGATCCTGGCCATTCATGCCCTGCCTGCGGTTGAACCCCGCTTACTGGAGGAAGGCGAGCGGCTTGCCGCCTTCCTGCAGCGTCAGGCACGTCCGGATGGTTCCATCCATTACATTGATGATCCGGCAGGCCAACCCTTACGCCAGGATCCGACCGGAGTCAACGAACATCCCTGCTGGGGATTGTGGGCGTTGACGGTTAGTCAGCGTTATCGTCCCGCTGTGGACAAGGCAGCGATCATTCGCCGAGGACTGCAACACTATCGGGCCCACTATCGTACCCAACCTCAGCCAATGCTTGCGGCTACGCTGCTACTAGCAGCGGCGGAATGGTACACTTTAAGCCGGGATGCCGAAGCCGCTGCGATCGTCTGTGAAGCGGCCGACGGCCTGTGTCGTGGGCAGATTGCCGTGACCGATCCTCGCTTGCCTCAGTGGGCGGGGGGCTTCCGTCAGTATCGCGACGGTCGCTGGCTGGACTCGCCTTCCGGCCCGGAAACAGGCATTTACCTACTAGCACTGGCAGCCGCTTGCCAGGTGACGCGTCAGGTGCCGGATACCGATCGGTTTCACAAATATGCAGCAGCCGCTGGCGATGCCTGTCGCTACCAGATTGGCTTGCAATATAGCGAAGCCAACACCCGGCATTTTGACAATGCCTACCGGGCCCACATGCTTATCGGTGCCTTTCACCTGTCGCCCCGTGAAGGTGACATCCGACTGGACGGCATCAGCCATGCTCTATTGGGGTTACTCCGGTTTCTGGAAAGCGGAGCCGAAGGTCAGTGAAAACATCGCTATTTTTATCAAAGACAGCAAACTTGCTACAGACATGGCGATACCGGATACTTAAGCAAACCACTATAATTGCTATCTCCGGGCGCGTTGGGGCGTCCCGGGCTGGCGTCCACGGCTTGGCGGGATTGAGGCATGCGACAGACTCCCCTTGGGCCAGGTACGGAACGACACCTGGCGCCCGTGCCCACCAATGGCGAATATCATCCGGAACGTACGTCACCGCGGCCCCCCTGCCGCACCTTGATGGGTGTCAAGATCGTCGGGGCGGGTAAGTATGTCCCCGATCTGGTAGTCAGTAACAATCATTTGCATGCCCGCCTTGGCCTGGACTCCGACTGGATTGTCAAACGCACGGGCATTCTGGAACGTCGCCATGCTGCGCCCCATCAGGCGACCTCGGACCTGTGTGTCGAAGCCGCCTACGATCTGTTTGCCAAAACCGGCCTGACGGCCAAAGACTGTGACCTGCTGGTTCTAGGCACCTTCACCCCGGATATGTCCTTTCCCTCGACAGCCTGCCTTGTCCAGGACCGCTTGGGGCTAGTCGGACCAGCCATCGAAGTGGAAGCTGCCTGTGCCGGTTTCATGTACGCCCTGATCACGGCTGCCGCTTACGTCAAGGCTGGCCTTAGCGAACGTGCCTTGGTCATCGGCGGGGATACCAACAGCCGCATCCTCAACCCCAATGACATCAAAACGTATCCCCTATTCGGCGACGGAGCCGGTGCCGTCTTCGTGGAGCCGGGGTCGCCCGAGCAGGGGTTCCTGGCCTATAGCCTAGGGGCCGATGGCCATGGCGGACCCCTGCTGATGCGGGAGTGCGGCGGCAGCCGACGCCCACCCACCCCCGAGGACCTCGCCGAAGGTAAACACTACATGTCCATGGACGGACGCGCTGTCTTCCGCTGGGCGGTCAGCATCTTGTGCGATACCATCCAGGATGTCCTGAAAGCGGCTCACCTGCAGACCTCCGATATCGACCTGTATATCGCCCACCAGGCTAACATTCGTATCATCAATGCCGCCATCGACGTGCTGCGCATTCCCCGTTCGCGGGTGTTCAACAATCTGGAAAAATACGGCAATACCTCGGCCGGCAGCATCCCCATTGCTTTGGAGGAAGCTCTGGCCGAAGGCTACATCCGTGAGGGCAGCCTGGTGGTTCTCAGCGGCTTTGGGGCGGGACTGACTTGGGGAACCGCGGTGATCCGCTGGTAAACGGCTTGCGCACCTGCTCAGATTGTTTTCTCGTCAGTTCCGGCCCCCTTCCACCCCTTGGACCGTGGCGTAATAATGCTGTCATAATACTGCCATCTTTTAAGATGGCTAACTGGCAGCGACAAACTTGATGGCTTCCTATGTACGAACTGTTCGAACACACCGCGGACCTTGGTCTACGCATCCACGCGCCGGATCTGAATACCCTGTTTGCCGAGGCGGGCCAGGCGTTGTTTGCTGTTTTGCTCGAAGACCTTGCTACGGTTCGCCCCGACAAGTCTCGTACCTTTTGCCTGGCCAATGAAGACCGGGAACTGCTCCTGTTTGATTGGTTGCGTACCTTGTTGCTGGCGTTCGACGAAGACCATTGGGTGTTCTGCCGTTTCGATGTCCACATCGACAGATCCACCTTGCAGGCGACCGCCTGGGGCGAACCGTTTGATTTGCAACAGCATCGTCCTGGACGCGAGGTGAAGGCCATTACCTACCATGGGTTGCAGCTGAGGCAACAACCCGACGGTTCCTGGCTGGCCGAAGTGATTGTCGACATCTGATTACCTTCCTGAGTTTGCTCCAGCACTCCTGTAGTCTTACCACTCGCATGTGAGTATTCCCTCTCATCGGATTAACGCCATATAATAATTCGCTCTGTCCCCGACCTCACTGATCGTTCGTAAGTGCTCCCGTTGTTGCAAAAAGGGAAAATCCTCGTAGCGTGGGACGGGTGAGCAAGGGTTGGACCAGACCATGAAAGCAGCCTACAGTGGTCCGCTGGAGAGGGTTGATGAGACGCGGTGGCGTATTCCCCGCGATTACAAGCCGGGAATGCGGGTCGATGGCATCATCTTTGCCAGCGAAACGCTGATCGAATCGATCCGGGCCGATATGGCGCCGGAACAGGTGGCCAATGTGGCCTTTCTGCCAGGTATCCAGATGGCCAGTCTGGCCATGCCCGACATCCACTGGGGCTACGGCTTTTGCATCGGCGGCGTCTGTGCGACCGATCCGGCCATCGGTGGTGTAATATCTCCCGGCGGTGTCGGTTACGACATCAACTGTGGGGTTCGATTGGTCAAAACCAACCTGACTTACACCGAGGTACAACCACGGTTGCGGGAGCTGGTCCGCCGCTTGTTCCAAACGATCCCGGCCGGTGTAGGACGCGGGGGCAAATATCGCTTTGATCCCCAGGAGACCCGCCGCCTGATGGCCGAAGGGCCACGTTTTGTCATTGAACGTGATCTGGGCACGCCTGAAGACTTGCTCCACACCGAGGCCCACGGACGCATTGAAGGTGCGGATCCCGACGCCGTGTCTGACCACGCTGTCCAACGCGGCTCGCAGCAGTGTGGCACGCTTGGGAGCGGCAACCACTTCCTGGAAGTCCAAGTGGTGGATGCCATTTTCGACGAGGTGGTGGCCAAGGCCTTCGGCCTGGAACTCAACCAGGTATGCGTCATGATCCATTCGGGGAGCCGGGGCCTGGGCTATCAGGTGTGCGATGACTTCCTGGCCTTGTTCCGAGGCATGCCGGGCAAATATGGCTTTACGCTGCCGGATCGGCAACTGGCCTGTGCCCCCGCCGACTCGCCAGAGGGCCGACGCTACATTGCCGCCATGCGTGCCGCGGCCAACTTCGGCTTTTGTAATCGCCAACTGCTCATGCATCAGGCCCGTGAAGTGTTCGCCGAAGTGTTTGGACGCTCCTGGCGCGATCTGGGTATGGACCTGCTCTACGACGTCGCCCATAACATCGCCAAGCTGGAAGAACATACGATCGATGGCCAGCGCAAGCAGGTTTGGGTCCATCGCAAAGGAGCTACACGGGCCTTCCCGGCAGGCCACCCCGAGGTACCAGAGGCCTTCCGCAGCGTCGGTCAGCCGGTAATTATCCCGGGCGACATGGGGCGGGCCTCATGGGTGCTGGTGGGGAGTGCCGGCAGCATGCACAAAAGTTTCGGCTCCACCTGCCACGGTGCCGGTAGGGCGCTGAGCCGCACCGCCGCCAAAGCCGTTGCCAGTGATCGTGTGGTCGAAAAACAACTGGAAGCCAAAGGAGTGATCGCCATGGCCACCAGCCGTGGCGGCCTGGCTGAGGAACAACCCCAGGCTTACAAAAACGTCGACGAAGTGGTGGAAGTCGTCCACCGTGCTGACCTGTCACGCAAAGTGGCACGCCTGCGGCCTATCGGCGTCATCAAAGGGTAAACACGCCCTGGAATTCCATCTTACCTACAAGTTTACCTAGTCATCCCAAACTCCACCGGATCAATTGACCGATCCCTTGGCCGCTTGGCTAGCACTGCTTTGCCTGCCAGCATGTCCATTGCGGAGTGATTTCCGCACCTACACACCGCTTGCTGAGATAAAAACATGTTCGGCCATAGGTTCGTTTGCCTACACAACCACCTAAAGCGGAAAACGCAAGCTCAATCGGTTCAGTCTCATGAATCACTCTGCCACGGGGCTACGCAGATGGAGTGTTTCACGCTTTACAGTTCGATCAAGTTATCGGATTTATGACATGCAATAAAAATAATTTAATTTATGGACGGCTGTCCAGACCATAACCAATCTGGTCGCATTTAATGTCCATTTGTTCCTTATGGAATTATGGATAAAAATTCTGAAAAGTCAAATTATCTGAGCTTTTTTCTACTTAGGCAGTGCAATCTGGTTAACCTAATAGCGAAGGTCGCCATCGGTTTGGATGGCGACCTTTTGTAAGACAAAATTATACTCAGAAATCTGAGCAAAAGGCGGCGAAAACAATCACTTGTGTCGTCGAGTGTGCTGGTCCAGAATAACCAAAGTCTTTAGTGGCGAAATTTTTCGGCAAGTGTTGCCGAGCAGCTTTCTGGTCGTCGATTACTGAGATCCACCATGAAACCGAGCTGTCGGGAACGTCCGGGGAGGGTGGGCCGGCCCACAGTTGTAGGGCTGGCGGGATGCTGGTCCGCCGTAATGGTAGGGTGCCTGATAGTATCGCCCGAGGCAGTGGGGTGGTCCGAGAGGGTAAGTGGAACACCATCGACCCTGTCAATGGCTGGTTTGGTTCCCCCGTTTGCATTACTTCCCGAGCAGCTGACGGGTCGGGCGTTGGTGCCGGTGGGGGGATATGTTCTGTCGCCGGAATGCGAGGAGTTGGTCAACAATTTGCGGCGACGCGGAGTCCAGGTGCGGGAAGTGTATGAGGATCTCTGTGTGCCGCTGGAAGCATATGTCATCAGTAAGGGTAGTTCGTCTCCCTCTAAGTCGGCGTCGGCGGGCCCGGTTATACGACGCGAGAAACGTTGTATTCCCGCTGGGAGCTATCATCTGCCTAGTCGACAGCCGCTCGGACCTTGGCTAGCTAGTTGGTTGGAACCACATAGTCGGCACAACCTGTTAGGGCAATTGTCGTTGCGTTCAGGGGACTTGCCGGCGGCCGCAGAGTGTATCATATGGCGGTTACCCCAACCGCTGCCTTTGTGGACCGGTCCACCGCGACTGCTGCCAGAGGAGCGGCAACCGCTGCGTCCCATCACGGAGGCCTTGCTCTTCGGGCCGGAGGGCGCGGTCAGTTATGGCTTTCAGGGGACCCCGGCTCGCATCGGCGAATGGCTCGATGCGGAACATTTCCTCCAGGTCAAAGACAACAAGTTGTGGAAAGTGGAAGCCCGTAGCGGTCAGGCGGAACTGTTTGCCGATAGTGAACAGATCGCCCGTTCCTTGAAGGCACTCCCAAAAATATCGCCCGAAGTGATTCAGCGTTGGAGCACCGCCGTCCAGTTCCGGTTCAATCCCGACCGCAGTGGCTTTTTGTTCGATATTGGCGACGAACTGGCCGTGGGTTATTTTGATGGCCGACCGGCTGTGCAACTGACGCGTAGTGGTGGTCGTAAAGAATACGTGACCTTCAGTCCGGATGGCCGCTGGGTGGCCTTCGTACGTAACGGCAATCTTTTTGCAGTCGAGCTGACCACGCAGAAGGAACGCCAGCTTACGCACGATGGTCATGCTGACGTTCTCAACGGTAAGGCCGATTGGGTCTACGAGGAAGAGGTCTTCCAGCGGCACGGCCAGGCCTACTGGTGGAGCCCTGACTCCCAGCAGATCGCCTTTTTGCAGTTTGATGATCGACCGGTGCGTCGTTTCACAATTACCCGCTTCGAGGGGAATTACGGTGGGGTGGAACAGTATCCCTACCCAAAGGCAGGGGAAGCGAATCCGCTGGTGCGACTTGGCGTGGTAACGCTCGAGGGTGGCCAGCCACGCTGGCTCCCATTGCCTGCGGATCTCTATCCACCGGCCCAGACCCTGATTGTGCGCGTCGGTTGGCGACCACTCCCCAACCAGGAAAGGAACCTGCCCCCTGTACACCACGGTGACTCGCAGCAGCCGTCCGGTGATGGATCGAAGCCGGTTCAGGACAAAGATCGTTCCTCTGCTCGGCCAGACAATCCCCACCACCAGCGGGCCAGGTATGCCCCTTATGCGTATGTTCAAAACCGGACGCAAACCTGGTTGGATCTGCTGGTTTGGGATGGTCTGGAGCAAGCCCCCCGTCGTCTGTTGCGTGAAACAACGGCGGCCTGGGTGGATGACGTAGGTGCCCCACACTTCCTTCCGGACGGTTCGTTTTTGTTTCTGAGCGAACGGAGCGGCTGGAAACATCTGTACCATTACGCTGCCGACGGACGCTGCCTACGCCGCGTTACCCACGGTAGTTGGGACGTCCAAGATGTGTTACGCGTTGAAGCTGACCAACAACGTGTTTACTTTACCGCCCGCCTGACTTCGCCCACGGGTGTGGACTTTTGCCGTACCCGTTTCGATGGTCCGGTGGAACTTCTCAGCGAGAAAGGAAAGACGCACCAGATCAGCCTGGCTCCAGGAGGGAAGCTGTACATTGACCGCTTCAGTGATCCGTATACTCCGCCGCAGCAGGTGTTAGTCGAGATCGACCGTGGTCCGATCCGCCGGCTGGACACCAACCCGGTGCGGGAGCGGGAGCGGTTCCGCTTCGGCAAGCACGAACGGGTCCGCATTCCATTGCCGGACGGGTTCGTCCTGGAGGGAGCCATTACCTATCCGCCGGGGTTTGATGCCAAACGCCGTTATCCTGTCTGGCTGTTTATTTATGGCGGTCCCCGTATGCCCACCATTCGCGACGAGTACAGTGCCGGCCGCCTGCTCGATCAGTCGCTGGCCAGTAGTGGTATCGTCGTGGTGCGGGTGGATCCACGCAGTGCCAGCGGCAAAGGGGCCCAATCCGCCTGGAGCTGCTACAAACAGTTAGGCGTGCAGGAGTTGAAGGACTTGGAGGGGGCCGTCCAATGGCTGGTCAACCAGGGCTGGGCCGATCCACAACGCATGGGCCTGAGCGGACACAGCTATGGCGGCTACCTGACCGCCTACGCCTTGACCCATTCCAAGGTCTTTTGCGCCGGTATCGCTTCCGGCCCCGTGACCGATTGGCGCCTGTATGACTCCATCTACACCGAACGGTACATGCTCACCCCCCAGGAGAACCCGGAGGGGTATCGCCGCAGCAGTTGTGTGGAAGCGGCACAGCACTTGCACGGTCGCCTCCTGATCATCCACGGGATGGTCGACGACAACGTCCATGTCCAGAACAGTATGCAGTTGGCGGAAGCATTGCAGAAGGCCAACAAATCTTTCGAGATGATGGTGTACCCTTCGGCCCGCCATGGGATCCGCAGTCAGCATTATCAGCGGACACAACTGGAGTTCATTCGCCGCAGTCTAGGGGTGAACCCTTAGTGTTGAGCTGCGACAATCAAATTGCAGCTCTAGTCAGACGGCTGGTCTGAGCCCCTTTCACTCTCCAGGTGGCCGGCGTTCCTGCATTCGCTGCAGCGGATGGATTTCCCGGTGCCCGTCGCAGTAGACTGCCACCCACTCTGCCAGACGTCTGCCCAGCAAGCGACAAGCGGCCTGGACTCCCTCCTCGCGTGGTTCGCGGACCGCGATCGCCCCGTAATGGGCCGTATGCATACGTGTGGCGTAATCGGTTACGCCAAACACCAAAAAGCCAAAGTTCATCAGGACGGTCAGCAGCGACTGGCAGGCCAGTTCCGTACCGCCGCCGAAACCGCCCGAAGAGGAAAACGCGCACGCGATTTTGCCGTCGACCTTCATCCAGTAGGGGCCCATTGTTTCGTCCCAAAAACGTTTCATCTTCCAGGACAGAATCCCCATGTTAGTCGGGCTGCCGACGGCCAGACCGTCACACCATACCACATCCTCGGCGCTCGCCTGGTCCACGGAGCGGAGCCGCACCTCTATACCCGACACACTGCTAGCACCCTCCGCTACCAACTGTGCCATCCGGGCTGTATTGCCACTGGCAGAATCGTACAAAACCAGCACCTTGCCCATAAACAAGGGCCCTCCTCCGTCTGTTTCAAACCCCTGACATCACACCATCAGATGGATCCCACCCATCCCTGGATTACCGGACACTGTTTTTTCCTATGAACTCTCGGGCAGTATTACACGATCTTTACCGCAGATAGCGTCCGTACAGTAGGCTACGCGACGGGAATGGACCAAAGCTAGCGACATTTAGGATGGTAGCTGGAACCTGTCAGCATTAACCTACCTGTAGTGAACTTCACGAGTTTTAATGAGCGTCCCTCAGTTTTTGGCCTGCCCCCATCTCCACAGGCGTCTGAGTCATTGGTTGCAACGTCAGGACCTCGTGGTATGATAAATTGCAAAATACGCTAGTAAGCGGAATCGCCTGCCAAACATCGAACAAGCGTTTGAGTTGATTAAATCCCGCCTACCGTTACTTCTCTACCCCGAAAAACACAGGCAAGGGTGGTCGCAGGTCAGGAGTGAATAATCATGGTACAACGGACTGCTCGGTCTGGTGTAGCGGTGCCGAAGCGGCGTAGGGGTCGATTGGTGGCTGGCGACGGTGCACCGAGCGGTGTTACATTTTCTGGACAGACGATGGTCTTGGTGGCCGGATTGATAGCGGCACTGGTGGGATGGGGGGCGGTTCCATCAGCGGCCGAGGCCCCCCGGACGCCAACAGACAAGGGAGCGCCTCTACCGGCTGGTCGGCCTGTGGCGGCGGCTGCGGGGGTCCCGGCCGACCATGCCCTCCAAATGACCAAGGGGCTGGAATTGTATCGCCGGCACATCCGTGGCATCCTGCAGACCAAGTGTATCAAATGTCATAGCGGCAACCGCCTTGAGGGTGACCTGGATCTGAGCAGCCGTGAGGGACTGTTGCGAGGAGGAACCCATGGTCCGGCCATTGTGCCGGGCAACCATCGTCAAAGCTTGCTATGGCTATTAGTGACCCACCAGAGGGAGCCGTTCATGCCCTACGAGCGGCCCAAACTGGTGGAGGCCGACATCGCTGCTCTGGCCCAATGGATCGATTATGGTGCCCCTTACGACCGACCCTTCACGGAAGAAAACGATGCCTGGATTCATGCCCGGGTACCCCCCGAAGCTCGCAACCATTGGGCATTCCAGCCATTACGAACGGTAACACCGCCGTCGAGCAAAGAGCACCCGATTGACGCTTTGCTGAACATTCGGTTGCGAGCAGCCGGGATCGAGCCGAACCCTCCCACTGACCGACGCCATTTGCTCCGCCGACTCTACCTCGATCTGATCGGGTTACCCCCCACACCCGAACAGATGGATGCCTTCCTTCGGGACGATTCACCCCAAGCAGTGGACAAAGTGGTTGATGCCCTGTTGAACTCCCCGCATTTTGGCGAAAAGTGGGCCCGCTTGTGGCTCGATCTGGTCCGCTTTGCCGAAAGCCACGGCTTCGAACATGATTACGACCGCCCTTATGCTTACCACTACCGCGACTTTGTCATCCAGGCATTCAACCGGGACCTGCCCTACGATACCTTCGTCCGCTGGCAGATTGCCGGGGACGAACTTGCACCCGACGAACCCCTTGCCTGGTTGGCGACAGGATATCTGGCTGCCGGGGTCCACAGTACCCAGATTACCAAAAGCGAAGTCGAAAAGCACCGCTACGACGAACTGGATGACATTGTCAACAACATCGGTGTCACATTTCTGGGGCTTAGCATCGGCTGTGCCCGTTGTCATGACCACAAGTACGATCCCATCCCCAGCCGTGACTACTATCGTCTGGTAGCGACCTTCACCACCACCGTACGGAGTGATCTGGATATTGATCTGGATCCGCAAGGATATCGCAAGGCCTTGGCAGCATTTGACAGTGAGCATCGTCCCTATCGCGAAGCATTGGCCCGGTATGAGTGCGAGCAACTGCCCCAACGTCTGGCCGCTTGGGAGGCAGTCCACAACGGCCCCCCATCGTTCGTCTGGTACGTCCCCACCCTGCGTAGCGTGAAGTCCGCCGGTGGGGCCACCGTTGAGCCGCTAACCGATGGCAGCGTCCGGGTCACTGGCAAAAACCCGGATCAAGAAACCCTTACCTTTGAAATTGAGACCCGTCTGTCCGAAATCAGCGGCTTGCGGGTGGAGGCATTGCGAGATAGCGGCTTGGTCAAGAGCGGGCCTGGTCGGGCTGCCAACGGTAACTTCGCGTTGTCAGACCTGAGCGTAACAGTTGTGTCCCCGGGTGGGAGTCCGGTGCCGGTGCGGCTGGTACGTCCTCGGGCCACTTTCGAGCAAACCGGTCTACCCGTCGCTGCGGCCATCGACAATAACCCGGCTAGTGCCTGGGCGATTGACCCCCGCTTCGGCGAAGATCATGCCGCGGCATTCGATTTCGAACCGCCTCTGCGTAGCAGCTCTGAAAAGACGGTGCTGCGGATAACTCTTGCTTTTCGCCATAACACCGGTCATGGCATGGGGCGGCCGCGGCTGGCTCTGGCAATACGTCCCCAAGCAGACCTGCGGGCACCGTGGATTACGGAAGCCGCCCACGCGGCGTTGCAGGTGCCGGCGGAACGCCGGACTATGACGCAACGCCAGGCCTTGCTGCGCTGGTTTG
This sequence comes from Gemmataceae bacterium, assembly GCA_025055795.1. Taxonomy (GTDB): domain Bacteria; phylum Planctomycetota; class Planctomycetia; order Gemmatales; family Gemmataceae; genus Thermogemmata. The sequence continues at coordinate 59,272 of JANWVV010000008.1, read as the reverse complement.
CCACACAGGACCCGGACTACCAGCAACTGTTGGAAGCCGAGCAGCGGCATGCGGCCCAGGCCCCCGTCCGTAAGACAATCAAAGCCCTCATCTGCAGCGAAGGGGTGCCCCCCTTGCGGTTGCATACCCAAGGCGAGGACTTTTTGCCTGTGACGCACTTTTTACGGCGGGGCGATCCAAACCAGAAGGTGGCGATAGCGAGCTGGTCATTCCTACAGGTGCTGATGCCCGACCCGGAGGCACATTCACGCTGGTTCATTCCGCCGCCCCCGGGAAGCCGTACCACGGGTCAGCGGGCCGCCTTGGCTCGCTGGCTGACCGATCCTAAAGACGGAGCCGGTCAACTGTTGGCCCGCGTTATCGTTAATCGCCTGTGGCAACAATACTTTGGTAAGGGGATCGTTCGTACCGTCAGTGACTTCGGCCAGCGTGGCGAACCCCCTAGCCATCCCGAACTGCTCGATTTCCTCGCTCAGGAATTGATCCGCCACAACTGGCGACTCAAACCCATCCACAAACTAATCGTTACGTCCCAAGCCTATGCCCGCAGTTCACAGCGTCATCCTGACAAGTGGCGCAAAGATCCAGATAACCGCTTGTTGTGGTACCAGCCGGTGCGTCGTCTGACGGCCGAGGTGATCCGTGATAGCATCCTGCAGGTGAGTGGGCAACTGGATACGACCATGTATGGCCCCGGCACCCTACAGTTGGACAGCCGTCGCCGAAGCATCTATTTCACCATCAAACGGAGCCGCTTGATACCAGCTCTTGTCGTTTTCGATGCACCAGACGGGACTGTCCACGTCGGGGAGCGGCCCGCGACAACCATCGCACCGCAGGCGCTCCATCTGCTGAACAACCCGCAGGTGCGTGCCGCGGCCGTGGCCTTGGCTCAGCGGCTCCGCCGTAATGCCTCACTTACGGATGCCCAATTGATCCAGCAGGCCTATCGCCAGGTGTTGTGCCGCTTTCCGGAACCGGAAGAACTTCACCTGGCCCTCGACTTCCTCCACGCCGACCCCCAGCGTGATCGCACCCTGGCCCTCGCCGACCTCTGCCAAATGCTCTTCTGCCTTAATGAATTCCTGTATTGGCAGTAACTCCAGACCAACGACGGCACTGTTAGCCCTTGATGGAACAAATTCCCCTTCAGACGCAATTGTCCGCTTTCGACCGACAGGAACCTGGCAAGGAGTCGCCCCATGTTTTGCTGAACCGCTTGGAGAAACTCATCTAAGGTCGCATGATGCCGGAACGGCCCTTGGCATGCCACATATCCCGAACTCATCCGACAGACATCTTAAACTGCCAGGTCAGGAAGTCGTGCGGGGACGCTCTTTGGCGACAGGAACGCCTGATAGGGGCCGCATTTTCGCCTTGCCAGTGGCGAGTGTTGCCAGCATGCTGACCAGAAAGGGCGGACAAACGGTGCAGAGGTGGTGAGCGAACAGCCCGAGCCTCCTGCGGATGGAAGCCGACGGGCGGTATGCTCAGACGGATATGGCCAGCGGGTTCGAGCATGCAAATCGTGTTGATTGAAGGTGACGGGATTGGACCGGAAGTAACCCAGGCGGCCTGTCGGGTTATTGCCGCGTTAGGGCTCCCTGTGGAGTGGATCAAGGGGATGGCCGGGGCTCCGGCAGCAGAGCTATATGGCGAACCGTTACCAGAGCAGACCCTGGAGATGATCCGTCGCTACCGGATCGCCCTGAAAGGTCCGTGCACCACGCCGGTAGGCCGGGGCTTCCGCTCCGTCAATGTCCGCCTACGCCAGGGGCTGGACTTGTTTGCCAGTGTGCGGCCGGTGCGCACCTTGCCAGGGATTGTCACACCCTACGAACGCGTCGATTTGATTGTCGTACGTGAAAACACAGAGGGACTGTATGCGGGCTTGGAGCATGAAGTGACGCCGGGTGTGGTAGAAAGCGTGCGTTTGATCACGCGGCCGGCGGCCGAGCGGATCGTTCGCTTCGCCTTTGACCTGGCACGCCAAATGGGCCGACGTAAAGTAACTTTTTGTCACAAAGCCGAGGTCATGCGTCTGGCCGATGGTTTGTTTCTCGAGTGTGCCCGACGGGTGGCAGAGGACTATCCGTTCATCCAGTTCGAAGAGATTCCCATCGACACCCTGTGCATGGAACTAGTGCTTGATCCGACCCGCTTCGACGTGCTCGTGATGGAAAATCTGTTTGGCGATGTGGTTTCGGACCTGGCAGCCGGGCTGGTTGGCGGTTTAGGGGTGGTGCCCGGGGCCAACTATGGCAGCCGCTACGCGGTCTTTGAGGCCGTGCATGGCAGCGCCCCGGACATCGCCGGCAAGGGGATTGCCAACCCGATTGCAGTTATCCGCACTGCTGCCTTGATGCTCGAATACATCGGCTATCGCCGCGAGGCTCAGCGCATCGAGCAGGCGGTCCTGGCTACGCTACGGCAAGGTGTGGGACTAACACCCGACTTGGGCGGCCAAGGGACAACGGCCTCTTTAACGGATCAGATCATCCGCCATCTGCACGATCCGGCTGTGCTCGACTGATCGGCTCGCAGACCGTACCTTTTCCATCAATCCACCAGTGTCATCATCTCGCTGATGCGGGGCCAATCCACGGACGTGATCGCCGCAAATGGCGAGCTGCAATGATTCTTTTAACCTGTTCCCCGGAGCTGCTGGCAGGGGTGTGAGGAAGTTTCTAAGACGAGCTAATGGGAGATGGTAAGGGGGCGGAATTTACCGGGGATAACCCCTTTGAGCGGCTAGCAGGGGCGTCAGGAGAACAATCCGCATGCCGATGGTGTTGGCATGGAACCCCACCATTTCGGTGGAGGAGTTACGCCGAGCGATAGGGGCCGCTGCCGCGGCGGGAGCGCCTGTGGTGCTCCCTGGGGATTGCGGCTACGTGGCCGTTTTGCCCTTCCATTCGCCGCGTCTGGAGGCCTGGTGTAGTCGGCTGCCCGAACGGCCCGCCTTGTGGGTCGCTGAAGCTGATCAGTTGCGTCAATGGGGCTTTCCCCCGCCGATCAGTCTGGAACGGCTGTTCCGCCGCGGCTGGCCGTTACCGTTGTTGGCGCTGGTGCCAATGCCGGAGCAGCCCACTGGGCCGAGCGGGCAACGCTCGGGTTGGCAATGGGCTTGCGATGCGGAGGGTCGGCTCCGCCTGCGGCATCCCGAACATCCCTTGACCGCCGAGATCGCGGAAAGGCTGGACCTGTCCGCCTGGTTGGTGGCGGACACGTTTGTGCCGACCGTTGAAGCAGCTTTGGACATGCTGGACGACGCGGAAGCGATGGGGGTGTCGGTCGGCGCGCTGCCGGTGGAGCCCCGTCCGTCGCAAGTGGTGTTCGGTCCGCACGACTGGCAAATGGTGGTAGAGGGAGCCGTCACGCCCGACGAGCTAGCACCCTTGACAGCACGGTTGATTGTGTTCGTATGCACAGGAAATACTTGCCGCAGCCCGTTGGCTGAGGGGCTGACCAAGATGTTGGCAGCGGCCCGACTGGGATGCTCGGTCGAGGAGTTGCCACGCCGGGGCTTGTGGATCACTTCAGCGGGTCTGGGGACCAGCGGTGGCTGGCCGGCCAGTGCCGAGGCGGTGCAAGTGGCGGCCGAACATGGGGTGGATCTGAGCACCCATCGCAGTCGCAGCTTGCACCCTTGGCTGTTGGCAGCCGCTGACGAAGTGATTACGATGACGCAAGGGCATAGCGACGCGTTGCAGACCCACTATCCCGGCTTGGGACCGCCGCCCCGCCTGCTGTGTGCTCAGGCGGACGTGCCCGATCCGATCGGGGCGGGATTGGATGTCTATCGCGCTTGTGCTGCTATGCTCCGACAACAGGTCGAGCAATTGCTTGCGGAGTGGCTTCCATCATGAAGATCGCACTGGGGAATGATCATCGGGGCGTGCCGGTCAAGCACCGCGTGATTGCCCTGCTCAAAGAGTTAGGCCACGAAGTGCTGGACATGGGGGTCAATAGTCCAGCTAGCGTCGATTATCCGGATTACGCCGTAGCGGTAGGCGAGGCTGTCGCCCGCGGTCAGGCCGATCGCGGCATTCTGATCTGTGGCACCGGTCATGGCATGTGCATCGCCGCCAACAAGGTAGCAGGCATCCGCGCTGTCAACTGTCGTGATATCATAGATGCCGAGTTGAGCCGCCGCCATAACAATGCTAATGTTTTGTGTCTATCCGCTGACCTGGTGGGCGAAGAGATGGCGGAAAAGATTATTGGCGTGTGGTTGACCACCGAGTTTGAAGGAGGGCGTCACGCCCGCCGGACGGAAAAGATCGCCGCTTACGAACGGTGCCACATGAAACAGGATAGCTCCTGTCCCCCAACTAGTCAGGGTAGTGGCACCTGAGCCGGACCAAGCATCTGCCAGTATCTGGCCGGAGCTGTTCGACAGAACAAGTGCTGGACAGGTGGCAGATAACCGCCGGCGCCGGTGAATGACAAGGGCAATAACCCGAGGGGTCATCGGCTTTCCAAAAAGTGAGCACATACGCAGGCGGAGCACAATCCATGGAGCGGTCGCCCACGACGGCGGAAGTAGGGCCGTCGGGCTGGTGGTGGCGTACCTGCCGTTGGTGGCACCGCCGGTCAGGCCTGGCCCGTGTGGGACTGGTGAGCATCCCTTTGCTGGCCACGGTGGGGGCGTGTCTGGCTTTTCTGTGGCACCGCCAGATGCAAAGCCAGCAGCGCATGGAGATTGCTACTCATCTGTGGCATCAGTACCGTCTGGCATTGGATCAACGCGACGAAGCAGGTGTCGAGGCAGCATTGGAGCAACTGTTGCGTGCTGATCCGGCCAGTGGGTCCGCCCTGGCTCTCTACCACGCCTGGATCGACAAACAATCGACACCAGAGACTGGCGAACTGGCCCCCCTTCTTCTTCAGTATCATTTGCGTCGACAGAACCTGCTGGCTGCCGAACGGGAGGCCGAGCGGTTAGTGCAACGGCAGCCGAAATACTGGCTGGCCCACTGCGTGCGGTTGCATGCTTGCTTGCAACGCCATGCGCTGCTGACACCCGCAGACGTGCCGGCTGTTGTCCCGACCGCCGACGCATCCCCTGAGGGGGTGCCCGCCACCATCCAGTCCCTGCTGGCGGCGTTTCCCGATCCCGAAGACCCTGAGGCCCACACCACCCCCGGCGGATTACTCTATGCTTTGCATCTGTGGCCGCTGGTAGGGCGGGATACCCAGGCCCTATGCCGCCTGATCGAGCGTCGGGTTCTCCCACTACTGCGGACGGCCAGAGCGACGGAAGCGCCTCCTGTTCAGCAACTCCAGTTCCTGGAGTGCTTTCTGGCAGTAGCCCAACGGTCTGATGACACTGCTACGTTAGCCGGCTACTGGTCCGCAGTCGATCAATTGACCGCCCTGGCCCTGCAGCAAGCCTACCAGCAGCAGGACATCGAGGCTGTCCGCTACTGGCTAATGTTGGCACCCCGTGGAGAAAATCTGCTGCAGCAATGGCAGCAGCGACCGCCGCCACGGGTGACCAGCCAGCAACTCGAGCCGATGCTCCGCGACTGGCGCTGGCGCCGGCAGCAAGCCGCCCTTTGCTGGCGTCGGTGGGCACCCGCCGAACCCGATCCCTACTTCCATCTGATTGAAATTGCCTGTCAAGAGAATGACCTGCACACCGCTTTTGCTTACTACCGCGAGGCCCTGCAAAACAGCTCCGATCCCCTGCCAATCTGGGAACGCCTCGTTCCCTTTTTGGCCAGCCGGAGTCATCCCCTGGCATTACGCCCCGTACGGGACGCTCTGTGGCAACAGGCCGAACAGCAAGGGAACGACCCCCGGCTGTGGTGCCTGGCTGCTCAGGGCGCCCTGCTGGTTCAGGACTTTGAACAGGCAATGCAGGCGTGTCGCCGCGCCCGTGCCATCCAGCCCAATTATCCTCAAGCTGGTATCGTCGAGGCCACTTTGTGGCTGCGCAGTGGCGAATACCCGCGTGCCCGGACAATCCTGGAAACCCTCGGCACATCCTACCTCCGTCAGCATGAGGAGCTGGCCTACTTGTATGGCCGCTGCCTGGTATCTACCGCCCGTCAAGAAGAGATTATCCAGCAGTACCAACGGTTGTTTCCGTCCGGTTCGCCACCGCCTGCCGCAATAGCATTCATGCGCGGAGTGGCTGAGCAAGGCAGGGGAACACCGCCGCTTCTACGCTGGGTTATCCAGCAGATCCAGCCTGCAGCCGTGCAGGCACACCCAGAAGCCTGCCGCCTGTTTGTGGAAGTACGCTACCGCCTGGCAGAAGCTTTGGTCCAACCCCACCCCAGCGGCGGACCGGCAATATGGGACCAGACAGCCGTCGATGCCGCTCTGGCCGCTTGTGCCCTGTTGAATCCGCATCAGCGACACCAGCCAGAGGTACTGCTGGCACAGGCCACCCTGTATGCTTTCGGACGCCGTCAGCCGGAGGTGGCCCTCCGCCTGGTCAAACCATTGCTGCAACCGCCACAGGCTGGCCTGACCGCCGCTCAACAGTTGGCACTGGCCTACGTCTTGCTAGCAAACCACCGTGCACAGCCGGCCTTGACCCTGCTGCACAACCCCGCCATGCAATCGTGTCCGCCAGCCGGTTGGTGGATCGCCCGTGCCTGGGCATACCTGCAATTACAGCAACCGCAAGCCGCCGCCGAGGCCCTATATCAGGCTACCCTGACGCCCACTCGTACCGCACGCGAACAGGCCGATTGGGCGACCGTTAAACATCTGCTGCAACAGGAGTTGCCTCCATGACCGCTAACCTCATGCCCTTGCTCCCCCCACCATTCGATCGGCGGACCGCCTGCACACAACAAAAACGTCCTGCTTGCTGCTATGCATCTGCTATGCGTTGGATTATGTTGATAAACTTGGGCTTTTGTTTGTTGATGCATCCTGCTCAGGCGGCAATCCTTGTTGCCAAGCCGTCTGTGGCCGAACTTCTGGTCGCAGATCGGCAGGGTAGGCCCTTGGCCGGTGCTTGGTCGCTCAGTAGAAACGTGGTACTAGCAGCTGGCTACAAGCAGGATTGGCCATTTGTGGTCCAAAAAGGGGGCAGCCAGGCCTTCACTCAGAATGTCCGCGGCAACGATGGAGGAAACTTCCCAGAGGTGTTACCGCCTCGGGTTGCGCCGCACCGTCTGGAAGTGACTAATGTGTGCCGCGGTATTGCTGCAACTGTGCCATGGCTAGCTGAAAGGGGAGGGGTGCCGCATGTTTTTTTCGTTCAACAGCCGGGGGGCCAACCGGCCAATTCCGCGACCGGGAAACAAAATAAGGGTGCAGGGGAAAACGAATCCGGACTGAGTCCTGATCAGAAGCGGGCACGGGACGCTTTTCTAGCGGGGCGATGGGAAGAAGCCCAACGACTGCTAGAAGAGGCGGCAAAGCTGACCCCCCAGTCCTCGGTACCACCCAAGGTATTGCTGGCTCGCTGGTGTGCCGAAGCGGGTCAACTGCCTCAGGCCCGTGCTTTTCTAGAGCAGGCTGCCCGCGATGACCCCCGCCATCCCGAAGTGTTTTTGACCAATGCCCATTTCGCTTTTCTGGAAGGTCGCCTGACCGACATGATTTTGAATTGTCAGGCAGCATTAGAGGCATCGGATTCCCCTCGCTGGGAGGCAGGGTACAAACAGCAGGTCCGGTTGCAAGCCCGTCTTGGCCTGGCCGCGGCTTATGAAGCTCGACGCGATTTCCTCAATGCGTTGGCCCAACTGCGGGAAATCCTCCAGACCGACGCCCGCAATGCGGTCATCCGTCAGCGTCTGGCCCGATTACTGTTTCTGCTGGATCGAACCGAGGAAGCCTTGCAGCAGTGGGAGCAGGCGCGCCGCGATGATCCCACTATCGAGCCTGCCGAGTTACAACTGGCCCAGTTATGCGTATTACGGCGTGATTACGACCAGGCGACCAAGTGGTTCAGCAAAGCGGCCACGAGTTATCCGGAGGACGTACGGGTACGGCGACTGTACGCCGTTTTTTTGCTGGAGCAAGGGCGTTACGACCAGGCCCAGCCCCAGGTACAAGCCGTCCAACGCCTGGAGCCGGACAGCCGTGATACCCGGGCCCTGCTCGGCTACTGTGCCCGCCATCAGCGTGATTACGCCACCGCTATCCGTATCTTTGAGGAGTTGGTGCGTGATTATCCCTCCTACCCGTTTGCCTTGGTTAATCTGGCATTGCTGTTAGCCGAAAGCGGCGATGCCAAGACGCGTCAGCGGGCAGTGGCCTTGGCGGAGAACAATGTCCGGTTGCAGCCGCTGTTGTCCGATGGCCGGGCAGTGCTGGCCTATGCCTTGTACCGCGCAGGTCGCGAAGCGGAAGCCGAACGAGTAGCTCGCTCCGTGCTTGGTGTAGGCCCTCTCAGTCCCGACGGTGCTTATCTGGCCGCCGTGGTGCTCCAAGCACGGGGCAACTGGGACGACGCACGCTCCCTGCTGGAAACCGCACTTCAAAGCAAAGATCCGATGTTTTACCGCAAGGAAGCGGAACTGCTTGCTCAGCAATTAGCCGTCCCTAAACCGCTTCCAGAAACCGGAAAGCACGCCCCCTAGCTGATCCACACCCACACCCAATGACCATGTGGTCACTATGGCGTAACGGTACCGTTCTGCTGGCCGCTGGTGCCACTTTGTGGCTGATCCCTTTGGTGCGTTTCTGGGGGTGGTATCCGGAGTACGCCGACCGGTTGCTAATCGTCGCCGTCGCGGCTGGAATACTCTGGCAGCGATGCCAGCACCGAGCTTGCTCAGGGTTAGCGCCTTTTCGCTGGTTGGGCTGGCTGCTGGCCCTAACCGGTGCCCTCCTGCTGGCGGTAGGTACCTTTCTGCAAGCCCAAGTATCCCCTCGACCATTGTTGCTGTGGTGGTTGCTCGGCTCCTGGCTGATGCTGGTGGCCGGGACTGTGCTGATTGTGGGGGGACCGCGGTTGCTACGGCATTTGGCATTCCCGCTGCTATTTATCTTGTTTGCCTTGCCGTGGCCCCAACGACTCATGCTCCCCCTCCAGGAGGGACTCCAGCATTTGACGACCAGGTTGGCCGAACGGGCCTTACGGGGCAGCGGCCTGCCCGTGCAGCGGCAAGGGTGCGTGCTCCGATTAGACGGCTGTGACCTGAACGTGGTTGAAGTGTGTAGTGGAATCCGCTCACTGACTGCCTTGCTGGCTGTAGCCGCCTTCCTGGCCTATTGGCGTGGATTGTCCTGGCAGCGGGGTGTATGCGGACTGATCCTGGCCGTTCCTGTGATCGTCCTGCTCAATGCTACACGAGTTTTTGCAAGTGGTGTGCTCAGTCAGTGGGCAGGGCCAGTAGCGCTTGAGGGTGTGTTCCACACTGCTTTGGGACTGCTGACGGTCCTGATGGGCGTCGCGGTGCTGTGGTTTTTGACAGCATGGTTGCGTGCTAGGCCCTCTGGATGCTGTTGCGGTCCACCCGGCAATTGGGGACAGCAATATGGGGTGCTCGAGGGAACCGTTTCACAACCTTCTTCTTCATCCGGAGGGGGGCAGGGGACGTCGGCGAATGCAACAGCGGAGGCCGGTCAGCGTGTTCAAGATATTTGGTCCCTGAACCCAAGTCTTGTTGCATTTTTGCAATGGGTGCTGGTGACTGCCGGGGTGGCTTGGTTGCTGGGCTGCCGTCAGCAGGCGGAGATTCGGGCCGAAGCCGCTCTGGACCGGATTCCCTACCAGTTTGCTACGTACAGCGGTCAGGAGCTGGCTGTGGCCGCCGGCGTGCGCGAGCAGTTGACCCCCGATCAGATCGTGCATCGCCTGTACACCGATCCGTGGGGCCAGCCGTGGGAAGTGTGGGTGATTTTCTGGTCGTCACCGCGGATGGTCAGAGGGTATCACCATCCCGACGTGTGCTGGCCCAACCGCGGTTTTGTCTGTCTGGAACGGCGCCGGGTGTCCCTGGCGTTGCCTGCTGGCACGCTTCCAATTACGGAACGGTTGTTCGGACAGGGATCGCAGCAGTACCTGGTCTGGTACTGGACGCAAGAAGGTCAGCACGTCTGGACAGAAGCAGACGAACGTCAGGCGCAACTGCATGGGGATTCACACGGTTGGGTTGTGGAGCGGCTATGGCGGCGGGAGCCACCGCAGGTACGCGCCCGCTTGACCGTATGGGTGGGCACACCATGTTGGGGACCAGCTGAACGCCTGCGGCCCGCTTCCTACCACTTTTTGCATCAGTTGGCCCAGCAGGTGTATCGGGGTTGCCCCTGGGCCACCCCTTTATCTAATCCATCCTTGTCGGTGGACAATAAAAGTTCCGACTAATGGTAAGGTCCCTCTCCTAGACAACTGCCCCATCATCCTCTGAACGCTCAGGTCTTGAGTCGTTAGGTTGCTTGCACAGTGGCTGATGTCTTCTCGAGTGAAATTGTGGATGTTTAACTTGAGTGAGTTTAATGCGATATACCAACTGAAGACGAGTTTTTACTCCTAGAGTGATGTTTCAGAATTTAGTCAGGATTCAGCCTCTCTTTGTACTTACAGATATCAGAAGACTGCTCTGGACAAATCCGCAAATCCAGTTATATGGACACCGCTTCGATGTTGGCCGAACAAACGCTCAGGTGGTCAGTTGCCGGGATCAGGTTGTATTTAGCGAGGCTTCTGAGACATGCAGCGCAAGGGGAGGGAGTAGGTTCATAGAGGATGCCTCGAAGAGAGTGGCCAAGGGGGGAGTGGTGGTTATGCGTGGGGTATTGCGAGTGGGATTAATTGCATTGGCAGCAGCCGGCGGGGCGGGGATAGCCAACTGGTTTGTCAGTTCCGGTCAACCGACGGAGGCCGCTTCCAATGACCGTTATGGCGACTACATCATGGCTACCGGTGCGGTGGCCATCAACCCCCGCATCCCCACCGACGGTGTCTGGCTTCTGGATTACAAAGCCGGCAAGCTGCTCGGTACGGTCATCGACCGCAATAGCGGCAAAATCATCGGTTGGGCCGAAGTGGACCTGACTGCGGAATTCGGCTTGGCACGTCAGGCCGACGTCCACTTCATGATGACCACTGGCTACATTACGCAGGGCCAATCAGCCCTTTACCTGGCTGAAACCACGACGGGCCAGTTTGGTGTTTACACCATGGGGTCAGGCCCTAATGGTACGGGGATTGTCATTCGGCGGCACGATCTGACGCGTTTCCGGGAGGCACCCCCCGGTGGTGCCCTTCCTGGGGTTGGTCCTGCAGGTGGGATGCCAGCGCCAGCGGCAGCCGGCACTGTTGGTGGTGTGCCGGCGGGCTTTCCGGCTCCCTCGGCTGTACCAGGAGTCGGTTTGCCCCCAAGTAGCCCACCCACTTCAGGTGTTCCCTCAGGCGCGGGCACTATCCCAGCTTATGTGCCCGCTGTTAGCGGCGGCTCGCCTGCCGGGACCTTGCCCGTGTCGCCGCCCATCGGTAGCCCTCCTACCCCTCCCTGGCCCAACGGACCCGGTGGTCCGAATAGCCACCCGCCCGCTTTACCGTCAGGCAGTTCCGGTCGAACTTTACCCCAACTGCCCCTACCAAATGCCGCTGGTTCGGACCCTGCCTCGGCCCCCCTACAACCCTCTCTGCCGAGCGGCGGACCATCTGGAGCTAATATGCCTCGCATTTCTCCGGCCAAATCGGCTCCTACCGGGTCAAATCCACCAGCGGTCAACAGTTCCTGGCCCTTGGGGCCAACTTCTAGCGGCAATACCTCGAACAGTTCTACCTGGCCTACGCTCGACGATCGAACCACGACTGCGACGACGGGTAATACACCGCCGCCGGTCACATCGGTTCCCGCCGCGACCGTGTCCCCTACTGCTTCGATGCCGGCTAGATTACCGCCGTTAGCACCCCTGCCGCCGGTGGGTGCCACCAGCAACGCTGGGCCAACTCATCCAAGTGGGCCAGCGACCAATGGCACCGTACCACCGCCTACCCCCGTCGGACCACCCAACAGTTACACAGCCTATCATCTGCCGATGCCCTACGCTACTCCGCCCTACCCTTACGGTTACGCTCCCCCGCCTTTGGACCCTACTTATCTGCTCATGCATTTTCTCCGCCCGCTGCCCACGCCTTGACCACAAATCGATCACAGTTCTAGGGTCAGTAAGCCAAGTGTCCGCGCAGGGCGGTTAACAGGTTATGTTGTGTTTTTCCGCCAGGCTCTCTGACTGTTAGTAGTCGAATAAGCACTTTTATCAAAATAGTGAACATCATCCCTGTCATATCTTATCTTAGGTTTCAATCCGATCTGTATTCTCATGCGCCGCTATTAAAAGATTGCATCCCGGATCGCGTCCTGCTGTAGGGAGAGCGAAAAGCAAGGCTGGTAGCAGTCAGGCAGCATGAGTTCGATGACTCAATTCAGCAGCAATGATGGGTTAGTAGAAGTGGTGGACTGTGGTCATTTAGTTGCCAGGGAGTGATCGAGGGATCGCAGTGATCCGGGGGCCATAGCCAGCGGTGGCTTGTCCTTGGCAGCAGGGTCGGGGGATAATAAAGCAGCAGTAGCAACTGGGTTCACTCTCGCTAGTGAGGGGTCACCTCCCATGGCAAGCCGCTGGTGCATCATGCCGGGTTATCGGGTCGGCTGGTTGGCCACTTTATTGATGGTACTGGTCGGAGTGGGGTTGACGACAGTCCGGTGGTACCAGGCAGATGCGTCGGAGCAGCTAGTTGGGGAACGACCCGCCCTGTCTGCGACAGCATCCACTCTGGCCGCGGAGAGCGGCCGGAGCGAACGGACCGCGTTGAATCTGAAACGGGAAGCGGTCATCGAGCGGCTTAAGCAGCACGTTGGTTTTCTGGCCAGCGCCGAGTGCGAAGGACGGGGCATCGACACCCAGGGGATCGAAAAGGCAGCCGCCTACATTGCTGAGGAGTTCCGCAAAGCGGGCCTGCAACCAGCGGCAAAGGATGGCAGTTACTTTCAACCGTTTGTTGTGACCGCCTCGGCTCGGCTCAGCGAGCGCCCCCACGCGGTCTTACACGGTCCCGATCACATCCGGCTGGAGCTGGACGCCGGTACAGAGTTCTCCGTGATGGGCTTCAGTAGCAGTGGTCAGGTGCAGGCTCCGTTGGTGTTCGTCGGCTACGGTATAACGGCTCCTGAGCTGAAATATGATGATTACGCCGGTCTGGACGTGCGTGGGAAGGTGGTGGTGATGCTCCGACGGACCCCGCGACCTGACGAACGGGGTGAACGTCGTTTTGATCGTCTTGCCGCTACGCCTGAAGAAAGCAGTCATGCGACCTTTGTCAGTAAAATTGCCAACGCTCAGCAGCATGGTGCAGTGGCGGTCATTCTGGTGAACGACCGTAGCTCGGCGGGGGAGCGGGATCCGTTACCCCAATTTGCCAACCATGCTTTGGGGAATCCGCCAGCTCCCTTTCCGGTCCTGTTCCTCAAACGAGAGATCCTCGATCGCCTGTTGCGTACCCAGCAACGCACCTTGGCGGACGTAGAAAAGGCGATCGATCAGCAACTACATCCTCAGTCCCTGGTGCTGCAGGGCTGGCGGCTGCAGGCGGCTGTCCGAGTGGAGCGGACCGAGTACAAATGTAAAAACGTCGTTGGCATGCTGGAAGGTTCTGGACCATTGGCCGACGAGACGGTGATCATCGGGGCCCACTACGACCACATCGGTTATGGCACCTTCGGCAGCCTGGGGGGGGCCAATGCCCGCGGCAAAATCCACCACGGAGCCGATGACAATGCCAGCGGCACCACCGGACTGATCGAGTTGGCCTGGCGCTTCGCTGCTCAGCCGCAACGCCCGGGCCGTCGGCTCCTGTTCATCGCTTTCAGCGCCGAGGAACGCGGCTTGTATGGTTCCCTCCACTACTGCAAAGAGCCGCTCTACCCTCTGGATAAAACCGCCCTGATGATCAACATGGACATGATCGGACGGGCTCGGCGAGTGCCGGCTGACTGGTTGGGCTGGGAAAAGAAAGACCGGCTACTGGTCTATGGCGTCGGTACGGCCACCGGCTTGGAACAACTGGTCCATCAGGCCAACGGACGCCCAGGCTTGTACCTGCGTACCCTGGCCAGCGGCACTGGACCTAGTGACCATGACTCTTTTTACCGCAAAAGAGTGCCTGTCCTGTTTTTGTACACCGGCACCCATGGCGACTATCATCGCCCCTCCGACAAAGCGGAGACGCTCAACTATGAGGCCATGGCCGAAGTAATTGACTATGCCGAGCGACTCGTGCAGGCCGTTATGGTGCTGCCCGAAAAGCCCCGTTATCAGGTGACGCGGGAAGCATGGCGTGACCCGACCGACCCGCGGGCACAGACGTCGCCTCGGGCTCAGATGCCCCGCTTGGGTATCCGTCCCGGCAATTATGAAAGCGAAGAAGGAGGCGTACTGGTCGATGGTGTCACCCCCGGCGGACCCGCGGACAAAGCTGGCATCAAAGATGGAGACGTCATCATTGGCATCGCCGGCGAAACCATTCAGAACATCAGTACCTATATGACCGTCATGAGTCGGCAAAAGGCCGGAACACCAATAGAGGTGACTGTGGTCCGTAAAGGCCAACGGTTAACCCTGAAGGTTATCCCCGAGTAAGGGGAAGGACGGTCACACTATCAGCGATCGGGCTGTGCAATGGTCAGTTTTTGGCTATCCCTGCTGCGTAGCGTTCAATCAGGGGGAGGTTGAAGTGTCGTGGATTTTCCGTTAGTGCAACTTGTCCGTCAAGTGGCGCCACAGCCTGAAGTGGACGACGTAGCAGCAGCAGTAACGCGGGCCTGGCAGCAATCCCGCACGCTGAGCCGGTTGCGACCGGGTATGCGGATAGCCGTGGCCTGCGGTAGTCGAGGGATTCGCCACTATCTGACTATCGTGCGGGCCACTTTAAGCGTGCTGCGGGAATGCGGGACGCAACCGTTCATTGTGGCCGCGATGGGCTCGCATGGCGGGGCCACCGCTGAGGGGCAACGCGAACTACTGGCCAGCTATCAGATCGACGAAGCCCATTTGGGCGTGCCTGTCCTTACCGACATGGATGCCGTTTGCATCGGTTACAACTCCTGGAACCAGCCAGTGTGGTGGGACCGCAACGCCCTGGCAGCCGATGGCGTGGTGACTATTTCCCGAATCAAGCCACATACGGATTTCCGGGGCCGTTTCGAAAGTGGCATCCTGAAAATGCTGGTCATCGGCTTGGGTAAGCGTCTGGGGGCCGACCAGGTCCACAGCTTCGGAACCCGTGGTCTGCGGGAGATGATGCCCGAATCGGCCAAAGTGGTGCTGGAAAAGGCTCCATTTCTCGGCGGCCTGGCCATTTTGGAAAACGCGCGGGAAGAAACCGCCCATGTTGAGGTGGTCGACCGCGACGAGCTGTGGGAGCGGGAACCGCAGTTGCTGGAACAGGCCCGGCAGCTGATGGGACGCATTCCCTTTGCCGCCCTGGACGTGCTGATCGTCGGCGAATGCGGTAAAAACTATTCGGGGGCTGGGTTGGACCCCAACGTCGTGGGACGCATGCTCATTGAAGCCTCGCCGGAAATGGAAACAAACGTGCCCCGGATCACTCGGATCGGCTTGTTGGACGTTTCGCCGGAAAGTCACGGCAACGCCACGGGCATCGGCATCGCTGATCTGACGACGCGGCGGGCCTTGGCCGCCATTGATCCGGTGCCCTTCCGCATGAACAACCTGACGGCCCGCTTCCTATGGCGGAGCAAGCTCCCCTTGGCCTTCGACACCGATCGCGAAGTGATCGCCGCCTGCTTGCAAACCTGCTGGCAGCCTGACCCGCAGCAGATCAAACTGTGTGTCATCCCCAACACGCTGGAAGTGGCCGAGTTGTGGGTTTCGGCTCCCCTGGCCCAAGAGGCCCGCCAACGCACGGACCTGGCCCTCGTGGGCAGCCCCCGGCCCCTGCCCTTCGATACGGCAGGCAATCTCATCCAGGAGGAGTTGTTTCCGCATTGTGTACGGGCCCGCCGCCGAACCATGGAATCCAAATAGCCGTTGCGATGCAATTCCAGATAGCCTTGCGGTTTGCCAAACTTGCCCCTCGTCAATGCTGCATCCCGCCGTGCCAGAGCCTGGCCACAGGACGCTGGTCTAACTCAGCCGCACCTGGGCACCAAAATCTTTCTTCTCCTGACTGACAAAATATGTAGCACAGGCGGCATCTATCAAATCAGGGCTGAAGTTGACCCGCTCCATGTTGTACTTGGCAATAGCAATCATCTGCTCGAGCAGATCGCGAGGCTGACACATGCGGAAGGGCCGATGATAGGGGCGATACCATTTATTGATCAGGTAGTCGATGCCTTCTGCGTCGTAGGGAATGCGACGCATCTGACATACCAGTTGCCAGACCTGGCGGTACTGCTGTTCGTCCGGGTTGCGGACCTCGATTTTAAACTTGATCCGTCGGAGGAAGGCTTCGTCGGCCAGTTGGTGGGGGTCGAGATTGGTGCTAAATATAAGCAGTTGGTCGAAGGGGACTTCGATTTTGTTGCCGTTGGAGGTAGTCAGGTAGTCGTAGTGTTTTTCCAGGGGGATGATCCAGCGGTTGAGCAGATCCATGGGACGGACCTGTTGGCGGCCGAAGTCGTCGATCATGAAGACGCCGCCATTGGCTTTCATTTGCAAGGGAGCTTCGTAGACCTTGGCGGTCACGTTGTAGCGTAAATCGAGCATGTCCAGGGTCAGTTCGCCCCCCACGATGATGGTAGGACGCTGGATGCGGACAAAGCGGGGGTCAGCCAGTGCCGCTGTTGGAAGTAGCCGCTCGCTGTCAGGGGCAGCCTCCCCGGCGGGCGTCTGGGGCTGCCGGTGCAGTATCGGATCATACAGCCTGATGATCTGTCCCTGCACTTCCACAGCGTGGGGAATGTAGATGGTGTCATGCATCAGCCGCGTGATCCGTTCGGCGATACTCGATTTGCCGTTGCCGGGGTAGCCAAAGAAAAAGATCGACTGCGCTGAGTTGATGGCCGGGCCGATCTGATTCAATAGGTCTTCGGCCAGAACCAGATCGTGAAAGGCCTCGCGGATGGTCCGGCGGGTAACCACGAGCCGGCGGATCGACTGCGCCAGCACGATCTCCACATAATCGGCATACGGTACGGGGGCCGGACCGACGTAGGTGGTTTTTTCCATGGCCACGGCAACGGCGTCGTTCCCCTTGGGCGGTTTGATGGCGTAGACAAAGCCGGCATCTCCGGCATGGCCGTGCTGGGCCACGATATCGATCAGCCCCTGCCGACGCATGTTTTGCAGCAGCGGGTTGAGCACGCCGAAGGGGAGGGCCAGGGTACGGGCCAGTTCGCCCCCGCTCAGTTGACCCCGCATGAAAAGCGTGCGTAGGATCAGGTCGTAGAGCAAAGGTAATTCCAGTCCCAGGTCTTCCCACCGCCCGGGAACAGGTGGGACGAAGGCATTTCCCGGACTGGGCAGGGCTTCCTGGTCTCCAGGTGGCGGATCTCCCAAGAGGGTGACGTCTTCAGAAAGGACCCCCAGTTGTTCCGCCTCCGCTCGCAAGGCCTCGTAATGCCGCCAGTGGAGCCGCAGATGGGCGATCGCTTCCGTATCCCCCTTGGCCTCGGCTTCACGCAAACAGTCGTACACCGCCGGGGCAATCACGTATTTGACCCCGTCTATATACAAATGATGCAAATATTCCCCCGGACGGACGTAGCAATCCACCGGATGGTCCGGTATTTGCTTCATCTGTTCATAAAACTCGGGAGCGATGATAAAACGCATGGTTCCTACTATCTCCCTGTTTCAGGAGCGATAGGGTCGGATTTGCACCGAACTCGTGTGCCGATTGACCCATGGGGCGAGTTTTTGATCTGGACCAAAAAGGGTTATTCAATCGCTTTAAGCATAGAACATAGTTGCAATGGAAGTTTCGCTGGAGCCACGAGAATCACGGCGGAGCGGAGAAAAAACCGGCAGCCGACCCGGCGGCAGCATAAAATACGTCAGGCAGTGTAACGAAGCCCTAAAATGGAGGAACAACTGCTGGGCCCAACGTGGGTACAAAGCATGGACTTCCTTCACCAAGGACGAACCGGTCAGTAAGACAGGGTAGGATCACCGGAACTTGTGCTGGTGAACCGTCCGGGGACCGGCCAAGTGGAGGAGAGGGCTTCGACGTACAAAGGAGACCTGGCCATGAATCATGCGGCAAGGCCTCGCTGGTTGCTCGGCACCCTGATGCTCTGGTGGGCAGGGGCCCTGATGGCACCGGTCCAGGCGCAAAGTTCTAAAACGGCAAAACTCCACGTTTATGGCAACGACAAAACGCAGTTGTTTAGCGACGAAGGCATCCGCAAGGCACGCGCCGTTGTAGAAAAGGAGGCGTCCGTTGCTCTGGAGGTTACTTTCGACCTGTTTAACACGCCACCGCGCGGCGAAGTACCCTCGGGGGAAAAAGAGCGAGCCAAATTTTTCCTGGAGCTTGCTCGCGAACTGGCCACAGCCGATAAGGCCCGTGGCATCTATGTGCTGGTTAATCGGAGCCCCGGTTACATTCAGGTACTAGTGGACAAAGCCACCCGGGATCGCGGCTTTACCAGTGACAACGAAAAGCACCTGCGTGACCTGCTGCTCAAAGGATTCCGTGAAGCGGCAGCGGTAGAGAAGGACGACAAGCAAAAGGCGATGCAAGTCCGGGACGAGGCCTTGATACGGGCCGTGGAGTATATAGTCCGGGATCTGAAGGGCACGTCGCCTCCGGCAAGCACGAAAACGCGTCAGGAAGCTAACCACGGTGTCGCAGGGGGCAACGGCGATCGATTCTCGGAGACAGGTAGTTCGCTAGCCGGGTGGATCTGTATTGGATTGCTGGTGCTGCTGGCGGTATGGCTGATAGTTGGGCTGATCCGAGCGTTCAGCGGCATGGGCGGGGGAGCGGGGTCGCCCGGCGGCGGTGGAGGTGGGTTCCTGTCCTCATTGTTAGGAGGTCTCTTCGGAGCCATGGCCGGCATGTGGCTGTATAACCATTTGTTCGGCGGTGCCAGTAGCTGGTTCAGCGGCACAAGCGACACCGCGGGCAGCTCGTCAACTCCTGAAAGTGGCCGGGCAGCCGGGGAGGGGGATTTCAGCGGCGATGCCGGTGCTGGGGGTAGCTTCGATGACACCGGCGGCGGTGGTGCCGGGGACGATTGGTCCGGTGGTGCCGGCGGTGATTGGGGTGGCGGAGATTGGGATGGTGGCGGCGACCTCGGCGGGGGAGGTGGCGACTTCTGAAACTTGCCCTCTCGCCCTGTCACGCACGGGTTCGGCTGCTCTTGGCTTGGAGCGCAGCCGGATTGCCCATGTTGTGACTATCTGCCCAATTTCGAATTGCCCAGTGCCGTGGTTTATTTTGTCCGGCTTTCCGGTTAAAGCCGCCGCGATGGCGCTCCACATCACCGCTTGAACTTCTGAACCGTCGACCCGGAGTAGGGACTAACTCCGGGATATGTGGTCTGGTTTGGATAAGTGCTGGGCGAGAAATGGAATGGCACAACCGGGATTGCAAGCCGTGGAAACAACGTGTCCGTTTTGCGAGGGGTTATCTGATCCGGTGGGCTTTTGGGGGCCTCACTGGGTCTGGACCTTTCCCCACAGTGTGGCAGTGCTGGGTTCCTGGCAGTACTACACGGGATATTGCGTGTTGGTGAGTCGGGAGCATGCCACGGAGTTGAGCCAGCTAGGGCCGCGACGCACACCTTTTCTCGAAGAAATGGCCATGCTGGCCGAAGCGATAGGCGAATGCTTTCGGCCGGTAAAGTTGAACTATGAGCTTTTAGGCAATCAGGTGCCGCATTTGCATTGGCATCTGATACCGCGGTATGATCACGATCCGGATCGCCGCCGACCGGTCTGGTTCACCTTGGAAATGGCCGAGCGAGACAGCGGCCAACGGCTTCGCTTTCAGACCGGTCATCTGCCTGTCGACGAATGCGTCCGTCGTCTCCGTAACTGGCTGCAGGGTCACGGAGCCCCCGTCGCAATCGCCTGACGAAATTTTTGGTCAAAAAGCTGACAACAAGTTGATGCCTGTAACCAGACAGTAACGCCGAAACCATAGCTGGTGATGGGAACAGTTCAGACCGGACAGAGGGGACAGACGACCGGATGCAAGAGCCGTTACGGATCGGGACGCGTGGTAGTTCGTTGGCGTTGTGGCAGGCTCAGCAGGTTGTGGCTTGTTTGGCACCGCTGGTAGCCCCGCGGCCCGTGGAAGTGGTGGTCATTGAAACCCATGGCGATCGGGATCAGGCTTCGGCTCTATCGTCCATGGGCGGCTTCGGGGTATTCACCAAGGCGATCCAACAGGCATTGCTGGAGCGACGCGTGGACGTCGCGGTGCACAGTCTTAAGGACTTGCCCACGGTGCCGACCCCAGGGGTCGAATGGGTAGCGGTTTTACCTCGGGGGCCGAGTGGCGATGCCTTCGTCTCTGTCCGTTATGACCACTTTGAAGCGTTGCCCGAGGGAGCTGTGGTCGGCACCAGTTCCCTGCGACGCCGAGCACAGCTGTGCCACCGCCGACCCGATCTGCACCTGCAAGACCTTCGTGGTAACGTGGACACACGCCTACGCAAGTTACAGTCCGGCCTTTACGATGCGATCATCCTGGCGGAAGCCGGGTTGGTCCGTCTCGGCTTGCACCAGTGGATCCGCGAAGTGCTGGATCCCCGCTGGATGCTTCCGGCGGTGGGCCAGGGTGCCATCGGCATCGAATGCCGCAGCGACGACACCGCTACCCGACAATTGCTGCAACAAATCAATGATCCGATGACGTGGGCGTGTGTCCAGGCCGAGCGGGCCATGCTGGCCGCTTTGGGCGGTGGCTGCCTGGTGCCCATCGGGGCACACTCCCGCATTATTGATCACCAGTTGTGGCTGCGGGGGGTGGTCCTGTCCCCGGACGGCCGCCGCTGCATCAGTGCTACCCACCAGGGGCCCCTTACCATGCCTCAAGCGATCGGGATCGAAGTGGCGGCTCGCTTGCGGGCCGAAGGTGCGGACGAATTGCTTCCCCGTTAGCCGCTTGGTAAAGCCCTGATCCTTCCCCGCTGCGGAGATCGAGCGTATGCCCCCAGCGGAAACTCCCGATCCCTCGGTCCCGCCGCCGGGTCACCCACTGGCCAATTCTGAACAGCCGGCGAATATCTCTGTTTCTTCTCCAGCCGTTACCGCCCACCCGCAAGCCACACCGCAGCAAGTTCCTGCGGCGGCACAAGCTTTTTCGGCCGCGGAGGCCGACTTGCCGGAGGCGGGGCCGGTTTCGAGAGGTAACACCGGCAAAACAGCATCCTACGATAGCGGTCCTTCGCCAAGCCAAAAGATAGAGCACGCGGTGGGCCGTCCGAGCGACCCAGAGGCCACGGCAACCGCCACTGTGCCTGCACAGATCAGGTCAATTGAAGAGGCAGATAGTGCAACAGCGGGGCAAGGGCCAGTTTGCAGCGTTTCATCCGTGGCCGAACTCGACACTAGCGTCAGCCCGCAAGGGCCTCGGCCCCGTGATACCTTCCGTGCCGCCTTCATGTTCACCTTGGCGTTTGGGTATCTGCTGGTCGTCGCGGGACTGGTGCATCGTGCGACCACGCCCAGCGTTGCGCCCATCGAATTGTACCTCATCTATGGCTGCTTGATCGTATTATGGCCAGTCTTTGCCGGGGAAGTGATGCTCGGGATACTGCAGCGTGACCGGCGATTGCCCCGCCGATCCATTCTTTTACGGAGCCTGCTGGTGTTGCTGATGCCCCCGTGGCGGATGGGCTGGGTCGATCCTCGCTTTGGACTAATCTGGTTACCCCGCATGGGTTGGTGCCAGCCAGGGATGCCTTTGTTCAAACGTCTGGAACGAGTCTTTGCCGTTCCGATGGTCCTGTTCGCTTTTCTGATCCTGCCCCTATTGCTGCTGGAATATCTCAAGGCGGAGGAAGTGAAGCGTAATCCGGCAGTGGCTTTGGGGCTGGACCTCGGTATCGCAGTGATCTGGATTGCCTTTGCTACGGAGTTCATCCTGAAGGCGTCGGTGCATCCGCGGCCCCTTACCTTGATCAAGGACCGCTGGCTGGACGTGGCGATTGTGGTGCTCCCGATGCTGGAGTTTCTCCTGACCCGCTGGGTCGACGCGGCACCGCTGGCCCGATTGGTACGCTTGAGCCGGGCCATCAGTCCTGAGCAGATTGCCCGTATGCAGCAACTATACCGGCTTCGGGGCCTGGTAACCAAAGCCTTTCACGCCCTGTTGCTGCTGGAAGGTGTCAGTCGCCTGCTCGGCCAGACTCCCGAAAAACGTCTGGCACGCATCCAGCAACGCATCCAGGAACTTCAAGACGAAATCGCTCTGCTGCAACAGGAAGCGGCGGAATGGCAGGCTGTGATTGAGCGACGTAATACCAGCCGCGACGTTTCCTCCAGCCCACAAGTGGAATAAGTGGCACAACGCTAGGTTGTTCCCTGTGAGGTGGCACGGGCCGGGTATTGCGGTGTCGAGTCTGTGGAACGAGTGCGCAGGTTGTTCCAGCAGTTCTGCCAGGCGTTCCAGGCCAAGTGCATCACCTGGGTAGCACCAGCCTGCCATAACTGCGGATTGGGTACCTCCAGACTGATCGGACCGGTGTAACCCAGGCGGATCAAGGGTGCCAGAAGCTCCGGCAGCGGCAGATCCCCTTCGCCGGGGAAGATACGGTCGGCGTCGGTCCACACTTCGCGCGGCAGGCCAGCGACGTCACACACCTGAACATGTCCCAGGTGCTCAAGATGGAGCCGGTGCAGGTCCTCCGTTTTGCTAGGCCCTTTGTAAAAGTGAAACAGGTCCAGGCATACCTGTAAAGCCGGATGGCGGCAACTGTGAATCAGAGTCACCGCCGTATCCAGGCAGTTGCAAAAAGGGGCGTTGGCCTGGAACTCGATAGCCAGGCGTACTCCGAAGGCTTGGGCCCAGTCGGCGGCCCGCTGCAACTGAGCGATCAGCTCGGCACTGGCCTGCCGCGACCAGCTAGCAGGCAAGTCCAGGGCCACCACCAGCACGGGAATGCTCAATGCTTGGCACAGCTCCAGGCGGCGGCGAAAATGCTCCCAATGACTCCGGCGGGCCAATGTCTCTTCGACGAACAGCCCCCCTTGCCCGGCAGCAGCCACCAGGCGGACACCGCTGTCGTGCACCAGTTGTTGGGTTTCGGCTATAGTGTGCTTTTCCAGATGCTGCTCCAGCTTGGTCAGCCATACCTCCAGTGCGGGCCAACCGACCTGGGCGGCGGTGTGTATGTCGGCGTCAAAGGACTGGGGCAGAGTCGTCAGTTGAGACAGGCAGGGCACCATAGTAAAAGATGGTTTCCGGTCGTGGATAGTCCCCGCTTGGTTTTGGGGGGTTGGTTTTTTTGTTCTTTTTTGGGTGCGGGATCCGGTTCCGGTGCCGGGCTACTGCTGAAGGCTCCAAAGATCCATAGTAACAGTAGGGTAACGGCAGTAAGGTGGAGCAGACCACCGAGGATGAACAGACGCCGGGAGCGAGCCCGTTCCTGGTCCGTAAGTGGTCGTGCTCGGCGGGGAGGTGCTTGGCCCGCCGTGGCTGCTAGATGTCCGGACCAGGTCTCATTCCAATCGCTTGTTCTATCCGCGGGAGCCGCACTGACCGGGATAGCAACAGGCAAATGCCGGCCGGAGACCGGTTCTGCCACAGGGGGGGCCTCATCGGCCAGGTCGGTTGCCGGTGGCAGCGACGCGGCAGCGTGTGGGGGTGATTCTGGGAGTGGGCCCTGTGAGGAGATGGCAGGGGCCACGATGGTACTCAGTTCCGCGGCTACCTGTTCCACCTCCGCTGCCGATGGCCGTCGGACAGGATCACGCTCCAGCATTCGCTCCACGAGGGTGGCGAGAGGTTCCGGCGCGTCGGGGCGTAGTCGCGCTAGCGGTTTGAGCGGTGCCGTGCTGATGGCATCAATAATGGCTTGCGGGGTGTCCCCTTTGAAAGGCGGACGGGCAGTCAACAGGAAGTAGAGGGTGGCTCCCAGGGCATAAACGTCCCCAGCGGCGGTGGGGCTTGGATCGTCCAGGCATTCGGGGGGCAGGTAGGCTAGCCGGTCGAGGGGCGGCGGTTGTTGGCGGATGGGAGCCAGCCGCGGGAGTAGACCCAGTTCGGCTAGCTTGATAGTGGCATCACGGCTAGGACGTCGCCGGTGGCTGCCATCGGGTAAGGTTTTGTCGCGTAACGGACCCAAAAGCAAGTGAGCCGGACAGATGGCTCCGTGGCAGCCTCCTTGCTCGTGCAGCAGACGCAAGGTAGCGGCCAATGCCCGTAGGACGTCCACGGCCAGCGGAGCCGGCATCGGCCCACCCAGCTCCGCTGTCAGTGTTTGGACGTCGGCGTGATCAGCAAGGGGATCGAGCACAATGAAAATTTCGTCGTCGGTGCGACCAATGTCCAGGGCGGCCACCACATGAGGGTGCTGCCATTGCCCCCAGCGTCGCAGTCGCTGGAAAAATACTTCCGCTGGCTCGCCTAGTTGAGCATCCTCCCAGCGGATGCGCCGCATCACCAGGGGCAGACGGAGCGTCGGGTGCAACACCTTGAATGCGTGTCCGCCCGGGCAAGGCCCGAGAGCTTCAATGACCGGATAGCCGCCCACGTTCAGCTCATGTCCACGCCCTTCCCGCAACGCCTGGGCCTGATACGGCGTGAGTACACCCCGTTCGAGCAGATACTCACAAAACTGCTCCAGGCCTTGCTGGGGCCAATCCGGTTCCTGAAGCAACCGCTCAATTTGCTCCGGAAATAACAGCCGCTGGCTCTGGGCCTGATGTAAAAACCCGGCAATCGAGTCGGAAGGCATTGGCTGACACTCAACCAGGCAGGAGGGTATACTTCGCAACGTCTATTTTATCATAAATGTGCCGGAAAAAGGCAGATTATCCTTCAATTCACTCAGATTATGGTAAAGCCACTGGGAGCGGGCAAAAAGTCCAGCGGGCTAGTCAAGGTGGTGACGGTTCAGGATCGGTAGCAGCAGTCGGACCTGCGGCCCCGGTGTGGGCCAGTTCGCCATTGCGGTCAGGTTTCGCACTCACCAGGTGGTTGCTCCAACTATCAACAAGGGTAGCAGAGGACGGCTCGGTCGGGCCTTGGGTGATGGTTGCGGGCTGAGAGGTTGCTGTGGCCGGGGAGGTGAATTCCGCCGCGGCGTCTTGACGGCGGGAGTACCAGCGGCGAAGGGGCCCGGGGGGCCAGGCTCGGCGCTGCCACCAGCGGACCAGGTCGTCCCACAGGGAGTAGGCCACGGGAGTCACTAGCAGGGTAAGCAGCAGCGAGAGCATCTGGCCGCCGAGAATGACCTTGGCCATGCTGGCGCGGGAGGCAGCGCCGGGGCCACGGCCGGTGGCAATCGGGATCATGGCTGCTACCAGCATGATGGTTGTCATCAGGATGGGTCGCAGACGAACGGCATTGGCTTCGATGATGGCCGCGTCGCGCTCCCGACCGCGTGCCCGCAACGTGTTGGTATAGTCGATTTGCAGAATGCCGTTTTTCTTGACGATCCCGAACAGCATGAACATACCGATCATGGCATATACGTCCAAGGGAGTGCGCAACAACCATAGCGAAATAAGGGCAAACGGAATGGTCAGCGGCACAGCCAGCAGGATGGTGATCGGATGGACAAACGATTCGAACTGCGCCGCCAGAATCATGTACATAAAGATGAAGGCCAACACGAAGGCAATGGCGAAGTTGGTATTGGAGTCGGCCATCAGTTGGGCGTCACCGAGGAATTCGCTGCGGTATTCCGGTGGCAGCTCGAGGGTTGCCAGGAAGGCACGCATTTCGCTGAGGGCCTGTCCAAGGTTGACCCCACGGGGGAAGTTAGCCTGAATGGCAATCTGTCGCTGCCGCTTGAAGCGTTCGATGGCAGCCGGTCCCGGCTCAGCCACGACCGCGGCAATGTTGCGCAGTTCCACCAGGCGGCCATCCCGGCTAGGAACGGTCAGCTCTTCCAGCAAGGCGGGACGATCCCGGTAGGCAGCAGCGGCCCGCAGCCACACGTCGTACTGCTCGCTACCTTCCTTGTATTTACTTACCGGTTGTCCCCCCACCAGCAGGCTGAGGGTGGCGGCGATGCTGTGCACGTCGATGCCCAGATCAGCGGCCCGGTTGCGGTCGATCCGCACCTGTAATTCCGGATTGCGGACGGCTGCATTGGTGTCGATGTCGCAGTATAAATCCGGACGCGACCGCATCCATTGCACGATCCGCTGGGCGTACTCCTCCAGTTTCTGGCTGTCCGGGCCACTCAGACTGAAGTCCAACTGGGCATTTTTGAAGGCACTGGAGCTGACCACGCGGACATCCTGCACGGCCGAGCGGATGTCGGGATATTCGGCCAGGATGCGGCGAGCCTCGTCCATGGCGTCCCGCTGACTGAAGTCGCGTTGTCGTAGATCGATCATCTGGCAGTAGATCATGGCCTGGGTGACGTCCCCTTCTCCCTTGGTCGACTTGCCGTCAGTGGGGCCAATGGTAGTGAAGATGCTGACAACTCCGCGAACCTGACGCAGTTTGTGTTCCAGCTCCTGGCAGAGGCGATCGGCCTGGGCCAGCGAGGTGCCCGGAGGCAGCCGCAGGGCCACTTCGAATTCGCTCTGGTCGTCCTTGGGCAGGAAATCGGCACCGGCCAGCAAAAACCACACGGGGGTGCTGGCAAAGGTCACTAACGTCGCTAGCACGATGACCCAGCGGTGCCGCAACGACCAGCGGAGCAGGTAAACGTAAGTGTCAGTCAGCAGGCCACGGGGTATCCCAGCCTCATGGAGAGCCTGATGGTTCTGTCTAGTCAGCGGCTTGAGAAAGCGGGCACACAGCATGGGTGTGAGGGTGAAACTGACGACCAGACTCATCAGCACGGTAAAGCCAACCACGAAGCCGAAACTGTTGAAGAAGCGTCCCACCAGGCCGCTCATGAAGGCGATGGGGGCAAAGATGACTACCAGAGAGAAAGTGGTGGCCATCACGGCCAGGGCAATCTCGCGTGTGGCGGTCGAGGCCGCCTCCCAGGCTGTCTGGCCATACTCCTCCATGTGACGGAAGATGTTTTCCAGAACGACCACCGCGTCGTCGATGACAATCCCTACGGCCAGGATCAGCCCCAGCAGGGTCATAGTGTTAAGGGTGAAGCCCATCAGGTCCATGAAGGCGAATGCGGCAACTATGCTGCAGGGCACGGCCGTTGCTGCAATCAGGGTGGTACGCCAGTCGCGGATGAACAAGTAGATGACCCCGACAACCAGAAAGGCAGCCAGCAGCAGGTGGAACTTCACCTCGTTGATGGAGGCTTCGATGAAACGGGCCTGATCGCGAATGACCTCGACCCGGATGTCGGCCGGCAGGGTGCTGCGGATTTTCTCCAGCCGTTGCTTGACCGCCCGGGATACCTGCACGGTGTTAGCCCCGGATTGCTTTTGGATGATCAGGCTGACGGCTTTCTGGCCATCCAGGCGGGACAGGCCCCGTGGCTCCTCGATGCCATCTTCGACGTCGGCCACGTCCTTCAGACGAATGGCATATTTGCCGCCATCGGGGGTGGAACGGGTGGTGATTACCAGATCGGCGAAATCGGCAGGGGTCGGAATCCGTCCCAGGGTACGCACGCCAAACTCCAGGGTGCCGCTTTCGATGCGGCCGCCCGGTAGTTCGAGGTTTTGGGCTTGCAGGGCATGGCGGACGTCTTCGACCGTCAGGCCGCGGGCGCGTAGATCGGCCGGCCGGACCAGCACGTTGATGGCCCGTGTTTCCCCCCCTACCAGAATGACCGCCCCCACGCCCAGGACCGACTCCAGGTCTTCCTTGAGACGCTTACGGGCGATCTCGGTGACCTCGCGGAGCTCGCGGCCGGGACCTCCAGAAACCACCAGCGTCAGGATGGGCGCGGTGTTCAGGTCAAACTTTTCTACCACTGGCGGATCAGTCCCGCTAGGCAAGCGGGGCAGCAGTGTCGAGATCCGGTCACGCACGTCCTGGGCGGCTTGTTCTCCGTCCCGCTCCAGTTTAAAACCGATCACGACAATCGACAGGCCTTCACGGGTAGTGGAACGGAGTTCGTCGATGCCGGCCACCGTGTTGACCGCTTCCTCGATGGGTCGCGTGACCGACGTTTCCATCTCCTCGGCCGAGGCCCCCCGCAACGTCGTGGTGATGATGACTACCGGAATGTCGACGTTGGGAAACAGTTCCACCCCTAGCCGGCCATAGGAAGCGATACCCAGTACCACCGGCCCGAGCATCAGCATGGTGGTGAACACCGGACGGCGGATGCAAATGTCCCAGACGCTCATGCACGGGTTCCTTTTCTGCACCGCGGGCAACGACACTTCACTGCTGGGGGCGCATCGGCGACTTGACCCGAACGGGTGTGCCGTCGATCAGGCGTAGTTGGCCACTGATGACCACCGACTCGCCCGCCTGCAGCGGCCCACGAATTTCCACCCACTCCTTCTCGCGCAGGCCCACTTCCACGGTAATGCTGCGGGCCTGACCCTCACGCACCACAAACACCTTGTGGACACCGGCAAAACTGACCAGGGCCGCCGGCGGTACGGTCAGGATGGTGTCCGTAACTGCTGACAGGATGCGAGCTTGGGCGAAGTTGCCAGCTAACAGGGAATGGTCGTAATTGGGAACTTCAATTTCCACCGGAAAGGTCCGTGTCGACATGTCCACCAGGGGGGCGATCCGAACCACCCGGCCGTGGAAGGTGCGTTGGGGCCAGGCGTCCACGTGTAATTCCACTGGGTCGCCCCGCTTGATCTGCGGACGGTACTTCTCCGGCACCGCTACCCGTAGCTTGAGGATCTGGTCGACGACCAGGCGATAGGCGAGGGTGACCGGTGTGGAACGCACCATTTCACCCAAGCTGACGTGGCGATGGGCCACGGCGGGACGGATTGGGTTGCCCGCTACACCGATCAGGGCCGACCAGGCATACCATAATGGCGGAGCCGGCACCCGCAGTTGCGTCTCTTCCAGCCGCTGCTCCGCGTCCTCCACCACGGCCTTTAGTCGGCGGGCATTGGCCCAGACGACACGGGCCTCCGTCTCGGCCAGCTCCACGGCCGCCCGAGCCGCCTTGACACGGGACCGGGCACTGTCCAGATTCTGGGGTGAGCCCACACCCCGCGCAATCTCCAACTCGGCCCGCGCCAATTCCTTCTCGGCTAACTCCCAATTGGCCCGGGCCTGGGCCACCGCATCGATGTTCACCAGATGCCGCTCAAACTCCGCCACGGATAGCGGCAGGCGGTCCAGCTTGAGCCGTTGCAGTTCCCCCTCGTAAGCGGCCCGGGCCTGGGCCACGGCCAGGCGATAATCGGTGCTGTCCAGCTCCATCAGGACGGTGCCAACCGCTACCCGATCGCCCACATCGTGATAGATCTGCAGCACCCGTCCATCCACCTTGGCCGCCAAGGGCAACTCCTCGTAGGCGTTCAAGGTCCCCATCACGGCAATGCTACGCATAAGCGCTCGGCTTTGCACAGCTACCGTCTCGACCGGAACGGCCTGTTCCGTCAGCTCGCTGGTTGGTGTCGCCTTTTGACAACCCACAACGGCGACCAGAACAATCACCCCTGCCCAAAGAATCGATCTGTGCACTGAACGGGGCCGGGCACCCCTTGCCACGATAGCTAAGTGTTGACCGCTCGGGCGGCCCCACCCGGCCATCACCCTAACATCCTCCTGCGGTTGCCTGTCAACAGTTGTGGTTTGCACGGCTGTCTCCCGAACCGTTAATCATTCGGAGTGCGTCTGCGGTGGAGCCTGACCGTTCCGATCCAACGCTGATTGTCCAGCGGACTGACCGCAGGCCACTTTGTGCACTGGCTGTGCCTGCTGCGGCAGGGGTGAGGGGGCATCCGGACGTTGCAACAAACCGTTTAAGATCAGGTCCACAATCGCTTGGGTTTGTGCTTCCGGATCGGCGGGCCGGCCCGATAACAGATTGGTCAAAATCGTGCCGTACAATAGATCGCCGACAGTGTGAAACAATTGCTCGAAGGGCAATGCCCGGATACGCCCCGTGGCCAACAACCGCTGGTAGAACTCCTGATGGCGACGGAACTTCTCATCATCGTAGCGAGACGCAAAATACAACGGGCGATGGTGTTGGGGAAAGGCGGCCCGTTCCTGAATGAACAACTCCGCCATCTCCGGCCGACGTTGGAAAAAGCGTAAGTAGGTGCGGACCGCTTCGTGCAGAATGTCAAGGGGGTCACCGGGTTGCTGTAAAACCCGATCCATTTCGTCAGTCAGCTCTTGCAAGCCGCGTTCCACGGCTGCCAAAAACAACTGATCTTTAGTGGGAAAGTAGCGGTAGACCGTGCCATTCCCCACGCCGAGGTAATTGGCAATCGTCTGCACCGTGGTGTTGGCAAAGCCATGGGCAGCGAACACTCGGGCCGCGACATCCAGGATCTGGGCCTTCCGCCGGGCTTCCAAAGTGGGGTCCTTGGGCCGACCTGGGCCAGGACGCTCCTCCAACGGACTTGGGTCCACTGCCTTTTTGTCCTCTGAACCCTGCGGTACAGCCATGACCGCCTCTCCTGCGCTATGAACAAAAGTATAATTTTCACTACAAATGCTTGCCTCGAGCTAACATCCGATTTATTTGCGTTTGACACGGCAGTGGAACAAGGATCTAAACTGATTCATAGCCCTCCATCCGTGGCGTTTTCGAACGACGCCATAATTATTTTACGGACCAGTCCGTCAGATAATTATAGCCTCCATTGGCTTGCCTTGACAAGCGCGTTTATGGGTCGCTACGCCTAGGGAGATTGCGGGATGAAACTATCTTCTGACTCGCTTACGCCGTAACGAGTTACATCTCGCTGACGGGTGTAGCTGCGGTCAATCCTGCCGTAAACAGCGACATGGGGCGATCCCGCTTGGCGTTACCAAGTGCGAAGAGTTATACATTGAATATCTTGATATATCAGAATTTGGCTCATCCAAGGATAGGCTGTAGGTTGGTGTGCGGTTCAGGACGCCAATGTTGCAGTATACGCAAATACTTGGCACTGAGATAAAGCGCAACTCATCCTCCAAGGTGCAAGGAGAGTGTGTCAGAACGGCTTTGGCGCGTTGTGGCCAACCAGACGATCCGGCTCGATTGCCGAAGCGGCGTGCGGGTGAACAACTTAAGCTGTTGGTCATGAGGAAGAGGCTTATTTGTTCTGTTGGTCGCCGTATTCCTCGAGCCATTCTTCGTACCAGGCCATCTGGATGGCTTCGAGGAGTTTTTCGTTCGATTCATGAGGTTTGCCCTCGAACCCCTCGAGGTTGAGGACGAATTTGTGCAGATCGGTGAAGCGGACAGTCAAGGGGTTGAGCGTATCGTATTGCTCGAACAGGAGTCGGCCTATTTCGCGAGCATCGGTCCAGGTCATGGTCGGTTCTCCTGAGCGGATGTAACGGTTAGTGTGGGTTCAAGCTACAGGCATTAGCTCTTGAACAGGTGGGATTATATAGGACCCAAGCCGGCAGATGCTTCAGATGGTAGTCGGATCGAGGGCTTGTTCCGTTTTGCCAGCGATGGCACGGCGGAGCACTTCATTCATTAACAGGGTAGCCAAGGGCTGGGTCGCGGTGTTGAAAGCGTCGAGGGCGTTTTGCAGGACGGTCAGGTCGTTCTGAGCGATGGCCTGACGCAGGTTTTCGACGGCGGCATCGATGGCCTGGCGTTGTTCGGGGGTGAGTTGATCGCCGGCCTGCGTCAGAGCCTTGGCGGTGTGACGCAAGTCGGCCTCGGCCTTATTGCGTAGTTCAATCAGTCGGCGGGCAGTGAAGTCTTCCTGGGCGTGCTCAATGCTTTCCAGGACCAACTGTTCGACCTCTTCCCGGGTCAGGCCGTGGGCCGGCTGGACGGTCACCTGAGCCTGGACACCGCTGCGTTGCTCCTTAGCGGTAACGGTGAGCAGGCCGTTCTGGTCGACCAGGAAGGTGACATCCACCTGGGGGAACTGAGCAGGCATGGGCGGAATGCCGGTTAGCTTGAACGTACCGAGGAAGCGGCAGTCCTTGGTCAGTTCCCGTTCACCCTGGTAAATGTTGAGGACGATGGCCGTTTGGTTATCGACAAAGGTGGTATAGCGGGTAGTAGCCCGACACGGAATGGTGGTGTTGCGATGGATGACTTTATCGACGACGCCGCCAAGAGTTTCGATGCCCAAGGACAGGGGTACGACGTCCAGGAGAAGCATGTCGCGGCGGCCGCTCGTTAGGATGTCGGCCTGAATGGCAGCCCCGAGAGCCACCACTTCGTCGGGGTTCAGTTCGGTATGGGGCGTTTTGCCGAAGAATTCGGCCACGCGTCGGCGAACGTAGGGGATACGGGTGGAGCCGCCGACGAGCACCACTTCATCGATCTGCTGGGGAGTCAGTTGGGCATCTCGCAGAGCGGCCCGGCAGCATTCGAGCGTGCGGTCGATGAACGGCTGGAGGAGTTGCTCGAGTTCCTGGCGCTGCAGAGTCCGGGCGACCTGACGGGCCGGTCGGTCGACCGTGGCCGGCACGTCCAGACGCAACACGGTGCTCTCCTGACTGGACAAGGCGATTTTGGCCGCCTCGGCAGCATCCCGTAAATGCTGCAACAGTAATGGGTCACGCGGCGACAGCTCCCACCCTTGCTCACGGGCGATCAGTTCCATCAGGGCGCGGTCGAAGTCGTCACCCCCCAGGAAGGTGTCGCCATGGGTGGCCAGTACCTGAAACACTCCGTCGGAGAGTGACAAAATAGAGCAGTCGAAGGTGCCGCCCCCAAGGTCGTAGACGACAATGGTGCCTTGGCGTCGGCGGTCCAAGCCGTAGGCCAAAGCGGCGGCGGTCGGTTCGTTCAGGATGCGTAAAACGTCCAGCCCAGCGATACGGCCGGCATCGCGAGTGGCCTGTCGTTGGGCGTCGTCGAAGTAGGCGGGCACCGTGATCACCGCCTGCGTGGGATTCCCCGCCCGTTGCCGGACCTCCCGCAGGATCATCGCTGACAGTTCCTCGGGGGTATATTCCCGACCAGCGATGCGCACGTGCAATACCTTGCGTCCGTCGGCCGTTTCCCGCTCAACGATCTGATGGGGAATCAGTTGCAGTTCTTTGTGCAGATCTTTGAGGGTCCGGCCCATCAGACGCTTGATGCTGAAGATGGTGTGTTCGGGGTCGGCCAAGGCCCGGGCTTTGGCCGCCGAGCCGACCAGAACGCTGCCGTCCTCGAAAAAGCTAATGCAACTGGGGATCAAAGCGGTGCCGTGACTGTCACGCACCACCACGGGCTGCCCCCCTTCAACGTAGGCAGCCAGGCTATATGTGGTGCCCAGATCAATGCCGACTACTTTTGGTGAAGCCATAGTGTGCCTTGCGTAAAGGATGCGTGGATGTCGCCCCCGTTTCTGGTCGCTGCCACTGTGGGGTGTATTGTACGGCCCATGTTATGGCGGGACCTCAGTGGGGCCTGGGTCGTCGTGACCTGCCTGTTCCAAGGGGGTGTGTTCCTGGCCGTGCGGCCTCCTGTTAATGAATTTTAGGTAAGTTCTGGCGGGAGAATGGTAGCGGGCCTTGAAATGGACGGTATGATGATGACAAAAGCTGCCTGTCTGCCAGGGGAACGGAACTAGGGGTTGCGTGCCCCCGGCGGAGCTTTAAGGGGGAGTAGCCCCGCCATGAATGTCCCGCCGCACTCGGCTTTGGACGCGAGCGTGCTGGTGCTCAACCGGATGTTCATCGCTGTGCACATCATCTCCGTCCGCCGAGCCTTCTGTCTGTTGTGCAAAAACCTCGCCGAGGTGGTCCATGTCGAGGAAGGCGGATATTTCACCACCTACGACTTTCAATCCTGGGCGGAGTTAAGTGCTTTCCGGGCCACTCACTTTCGCAATGAGGACGAGGACTGGATCCGCACCCCTTCCCGCGAACTGCAGGTGCCCCGGGTCATCCGCCTGTTGCGCTACGACAAAATGCCCAGGCAGACCGTGAAGTTCAACCGACGGAACATCTTCGCCCGTGACAACAATCAATGCCAGTACTGCGGTCGCCGCTTCCCCACCCAGGAACTGAGCCTGGACCATGTTATTCCCCGCAGTCAGGGGGGGCAGACCACCTGGGAAAACGTCGTCTGTGCCTGCCTGGAGTGCAACATCCGTAAGGGCGGCCGGACCCCCAAACAGGCCAACATGACCCTCATCCGCAAGCCGGAAAAGCCCAAACGCAACCCCATCCTCAGTCTGAAACTGACGCAAAAGAAATACAGTGCCTGGCAGAATTTCCTCAACGAGGCCTACTGGAACGTCGAACTGAAATAAACGTCGAACAGAAACAATAGTGCTGCGGACCCGCACGATAAAGCAACCGTCCTGCTCTTGCAGGGGTACGCCCAGGTGGTGTGTTCCCCCTCGGCACCACGGCGCTGACCTGCTTGGTTCAGCCCACCGTGCTACCCATTTTGAATACCGGCAGCAGCAGGCCCATGACAATCAGCAGAGTGACACCGGCCATCACCAACAGCATGATCGGTTCCAGTAACTTGACCATCAGCTCCAGATTGCGGCTGGTGCGTTTTTCCAGACCGTCAGCAATGTCTACCAGGACGGTTTCCAGACTGTTGGACTCTTCGGCGATGGTGATCATTTCGACCACGTCGGGTGGGAAGTAGCCGCAGCGGCGTAGCGGATCTGCCAGTTTCTGCCCGGCGGTGACATTTTCGGCACTTTTCTCGATCGCCTGAGCTAGTACGCGGTTGCCCGTCGAGTCCTTGGCGATGTTCAAGGCTTTGAGGATGGGAATGCCGTTGTGCAGCAGGGTGCCGAGAATCCGGCAGAAGCGTGACAACGCCAGCGACAGGAAAATGGGGCCGAACAACGGCAGGCGGACTTTCAGGCGGTCGACGATCAGGCGTCCCTGCTCGGTGCGGGCCCAACGCCGAAATAGTACCAGGGCCGTTACCGCCCCGCCCAGCACCAGCCACCAGTAGTTCTGCAGAAAATGGCTGAATGCCATCAGATAGACCGTCAGGGTGGGCAGTTCTCCTTTTTCCTCCAGTTTCTCGAAGATCTTAGCGAATTTGGGGACGAAGAAGATGACCAGGATGTTGAGGACAGCGAAGCCGGCCACCGCCAGGAAAACGGGGTAAGCCAATGCTCCGACTACCTTGGCCTTGAGGTCTTCCTGATGCTCGACGAAATTGGCAATGCGTTTGAGGACATCTTCCAGAAAACCGCCCTCCTGACCGGCCCGCACCATGCCCACCACCAGTTCGTTGAAGACACGAGGGTGGAAGGCCATAGCCTGCGCCAGACCGGTCCCATCGGCGACCCGGTTGCGCACGTCACGGATCACCGCTTGCAGTGTCGGGTTGGTACTCTGCTTTTCCAGCAATTCCAGGGAACGCAACAGGGGCACGCCGGAGCGGAGCAAGTCGGCCATCTGGGAGTAGAAGGCGGCCAGTTGTCGGCCTTTGACCCGTCGGGCCAGCCAGCCCCCCGTAGCGGACGGACCAGTCGCCTGGGTCTTGGCCAGTGCAATACGCAACGGGAACAGTCCCCGACTATCCAGAATCGCGGCGACTTCCCGTTCGCTGTTGGCCGTTACTATTCCGGTCGTCCGGCTGCCCGTCCGGGCAAGCGCTTCGTAGGTGAAATCCGGCATATGCGTTTATCCACCCCCTTGCTGATGCTCCCAGATCGCTATGTCTTCCTTTGGCTTATCCCGGTTTTGTGCTCCCTGAGCCTCGGATTGACAGCAAATGTCGCATAGGGGGCAATTACGAAATGTCCCCTGCAGTGATCCGGGCTACTTCGTCGATAGTGGTCAGCCCTTTAAGCACCTTACGCCAGCCATCCTGCCGCAGGGTGATCATACCGGCTTTCAACGCTTCCAGGCGAATGACACCCGCATTGACGCGTTGAGTGACCAGGTCGCGAATGACGTCATTGGTCACCAGCAGCTCGAAGATACCGCTGCGTCCGCGGTAACCGGTCTGGCGGCAGGAGCGGCAGCCGCTGCCCCGCCATAGGGTGACGGTGCCTTCAGGACCCGGTTGCTGGGCCATGGTCGCTTCGTACTCCTGCAGGATTTTAGCCAGCGCTGGGGGGAGGTTGGCTAGGGCACTCAGGCCGCTGCCATTCCTTTTGCGTAGCGGGAAATCCAAAGGCAGTTCTTCCTGGGGAAGCGTTGTCGTCGTCTTGCAGTCCGGGCAGATGGTGCGCACCAGCCGCTGGGCCATTACCCCTTCCACGGTGGAGGAGACCAGAAACGGCTCGACGCCCATGTCAATCAGTCGGGTAAAGGAGCTGGGGGCGTCGTTGGTGTGCAACGTACTGAAGACCAGGTGGCCGGTCAGCGAGGCATGGATGGCCATCTCGGCCGTCTCCAGGTCGCGAATTTCCCCCACCAGGATCACGTCCGGGTCATGACGCAGAATGGCCCGTAAGGCGTTGGCAAACGTCAGACCGATTTTCGTATGCGTCTGGATCTGACTGATGCCCACTTGATTGTATTCCACGGGGTCCTCGACCGTGATGATCTTGAGGGTTTCGTCCTTGATTTCATTGAGGGCCGAGTACAAAGTGGTCGACTTGCCCGATCCTGTCGGACCGGTGACCAGCACAATGCCGTGGGGTCGATCGATCAGTTGCTTGAAGGTGTGGTAGGTGTCCGGCAGCATGCCGACGGCCGCCAGGTTGAATTCCATGCGTCCCTTGTCCAGCAGACGCAAGCAAACGCCTTCCCCGTGGATCATGGGAATAATCGAGACACGGACGTCGATGTCCCGGCCTTGGACCTTCATTTTGATGCGACCGTCTTGTGGTAGACGTTTTTCGGCAATGTTGAGCCGGGCCATGATCTTGATGCGGCTGATGATAGCGGCAGCAAACCGGTTGATCTCCGGCGGCAGATTCTGTTCCTGGAGTAAGCCATCGATGCGATAGCGGATGCGCAGGCCGTGTTCTTCGGTTTCAATGTGGATGTCGCTGGCCCGTTCGTTGGCTGCCTCAATGAGGATCTGGTTGACCAGCCGGACGACCGAGGCTTCCTGGGCCTGCTTGGCCATTTCGCTGTCGTCGGCTTCCAGAGCTTCGAGAAACTCAATTTCTTCCTGCCGGTCCTTGGCTTCCTCGGTCAGGGCTGCTACCGTATCTCCCCCCACCCCAAAATGCTGCTTGATGAGACGGGCAATCTCCCGTGGCGGGGCCAGCACCGGTAAAACGTGCAGACCAGTCAGTGTCTGGAATTCGTCGATGGCATAGGCATCGAACGGATCACCTGTGGCGACGATCAGGGTGCCATTGTGCCGGCTGAGGGGCATCAGATTTTTGCGGTGTACCAGCCGCTGGGGCATTTGCTCCAGCAGACTGCGGTCGATCTGCACGCGGGTCAGGTCGACAAGTTCCAGCCCCAGTTCTTCAGCCAGCACGGGCAGGAGAATTTCCTCTTTGATGAAGCCTTTGTCCACAAGGACCTGATGGGGGGGCAGGTCCGGTGCTGCCGCCAGAACCTCGGCTGCCCGCCGCAGATGCTCTTCGCTGAGCAATCCGCGTCGCTGCAGCATGGCCAGCAATTGCTGCTGGGCACCGCTGGCTATCCCGATGCTGCTTGTGCTCGTCATGGCTCCCTCGTTAGCTCCCATTACCACGGTGGCTCCCTCTTCTGTTCCCCGAATCGCTCTTGCCCTGTTACCCAGACAGTTGGTTACCTGCTGCCGACATGCTCCCATTACCTAATGCGTGAATGCATGTTCATATGAAATTGGCGTGAAACCAGATCCGATTCGGTTGCGGCGATAGGCGGTGCCATTGACAGACATATCGCATCGCGTTCAGTTGGATAGCTGCTGGTCACTTTACCAGGGAGCGAGTCATCGGACATCTAGTTTAGTCCAGCCCTATCCTGGCTGAGCTTGCGGTTGCTCCTGTGCATGGTCAATAGGGTTCTGGGGACGTTGGCAGGTACCTCCAAGCCCTATTGTCGTTGTGTTCGGTACGCGAATATACCTGGACCCTTGCCTCAACGTTTCGTCGGGATGGACTTATCCAATGTACACGATTTTAATCCGATTTTGCACGTAATTTTAATCTCCCAAAGATGAAAAGTCGCTGAAACCGGCCGCCATCAACTGTTCAGGGTGAGGAATTGCTAGCGAGTTATGCATAGATCACGCCTCGGTGGAGGGGATCCGGGGATAGTCTCTTGTTCAGACCGAAGGGAAGACAGGGTAAAATTAAGATGTTCATCTTTGCCGTGTGGGTGAGGGATGGCTTGACCATGAATAGGGGATGAGAAGTGGTCGGAGGCCCAGCCGCGGATCACAATTCTCATAATTGATTAAACCCTCGCTGGCTATAACGGGTATGTAAGGATGGGCTAACATGGGGGAATGTGGTGAGTTTCCCCCCAAGATGTCTTCCCTCATGAGAGTGTGTGACGCAGGAGATTACTACCATGGTGTTGCGTGCGGTATCGCGGGAGTTGCAGCGGACGCGTCCCCGTCAGGCCTTTACGTTGCTGGAAGTGCTGATAGTCGTGGCCATTCTGGTGATTTTGGCTTCGGCCGCCAGTATTGCGTTGTTCCGTTATCTAGAGGAAGCGAAAGAGGGTCGGGCGCAAAATGACATGCGGGCCATCGAGCAGGCACTGAAGACATACTATCTGAAGCACGGGGAATGGCCGCCGGAAGGAGAACAGGGGTTGGCTCTGATTGCTCCGTATCTGGAACAGGGAACTCAAGGGCTGATTTCCCCGTGGGGTACACGCTACTATTGGCAATTGGTGCGTACTACCGACGAAGTAGAAGGTAATTATAAAGAGCGTCCAGTAGTCTTCTGTCCGCAACATAACATTAACAAGCCGCCGTTGCAGTGGCCGCTCCGGTAAGCGCGGGGCAAAAGCGAGGCGGCTAGTTGCTTTCCGTAAGGATCGTTCATGTGTACGTCTGACGGCCTGAGAGCCGTTGGCACAACCAGGTGGCCGGCGAGGAAGACATATCGTTCGCCGGCAAGACTGGGGGGCTGAAGAACAACTGAGCTGGGGGAGGAAGGATGCAGCAACGATGGCAGGCGTATACCCTGCTAGAACTTCTGGTGGTTCTGGCCGTGCTTTTGATTGTAGGCCTGGCCGTAAGCCTGACGTTGGAGGGGAACTACGCCGATACCCGTCAGAAGGCAGCGGCCGATTTGTTACGAGCACGCATTGCCGATGCCCGTAGCAAGGCGATGGAGCGGGGGCAATGGTTCCGTGTGGCCATCTCCAGCGATGGGACCCGCGTGCGCGTAGCCCCGGATACACCTGAGTTTGCCGCTTACAGTGCCGATGACCCCCCCGTGTTTACCGCGGCCGTAACGGAAGATCGCTTGGACAAAGCCACCTTGGCCGTGGTCTCCACCGGCGACAGCGAGCAGGTTCAGGACGGTGAGTGGATTACCGTAGCCACCCTGAAGCCGGATGGTACTTGCAAGGAAGATCAGGTGTTGGTGGAGGTCCGGGAGGGGAACAACGCGCCCATTTATGTACGGATCCGAGGAATAACCGGCACAGCGGCGATCATCCGGACCCCGACGGGATCAGGGACAACGGGAATGCGGCCATGAGAGCATATAGGGGGAACACGCCCCACGGCCGAGTCTATCCCAAGGCGTGTGTTCCGGCTCAACGTCCAGGCGCTCGCCGCTATGGACTGTCTCTGATCGAGGTACTGTTGGCCCTGGCCATTTTCCTGACCGCACTGGTAGCGATTGCTCGTCTGGTCGATATGGGGGCCGATCTAGAGCTGGAAGCACGCTATCAGAGCCGGGGAGCACGCCTGGCTCAGGCCAAACTGGCCGAGGTCGAATGCGGGATCGTCCCCTTGGAAAGCGGAAGCGGCACCTTCGATGGCGACGACGCCAATTGGAACTGGACATTAACCGTCCAAAGTGCGGACATCCCGAATCTGTATCTGGTGAGCGTCAGTGTTAGCCGGGAAGTCAAAGGACAGACGGTAACTGTTACATTAAGTCAGTACATCCTGGATCCTACGCTTTGGGGGACCGCAGGCGAGGCGACCCGGCCGGATCCGTCCAGCAATGGGACGACAGGGGGTGGCTCATGAGGTCCGCCGGACCAGTATTGAAACCGATGCTGTCGGGAGCGGCCGCTCCAACCCGCCAACGGGCAGTTTCCGGCAGCGACGCCAAAGGCAGTGCCGTGCTCGGGCCTCCCCTTGACACCAGCGGCCTCGGCCGGCGACCTGCATACACCCTGCTGGAATTGCTCGTGGCCACCCTGATTGGTTCGTTCCTGCTGGGAGGGTTGTACCTGGCCTTCTACATGACGCTCACCCAGACGCAAATCAGTCGGGAAATGGCCCAAACGGAAGATCTGGCCCGCGGGGTGTTCAACCGCATCGCTTTGGATCTGGGCCAGTCTCTAGGGCCGCTACCTCCCAAACTGGCCAATGCCGCTAGTGGCGCGGGCGGCAGCAGTGGCAGTAGTGCCACCAGTGGTAGTGGCGACAGTACTTCTGGCAACAGCAGCTCGACCAGCGGTGCAACGAACAGTAACAACGCCGATGCTACCACTACGGGCGATAGCCTGAGCACCGATCCAACTACCTCTGGCACGACAACCAACTCTGCCGCCAATAGTCCCCTGTTACCGTTCCATGCAGGCATTTTCGGGTACGACGATGACCCGCCTCGTTTGGTGATCTTTGCCAGTCGGGTGCCAACCGCGTTGAGCACTCCCGGCGTTCTGCTTGGCTCGACCGTCGTGGAAAGTCAACAGACCGCCGATCTCCGCCGGATTGTCTATTGGCGTGGAGCGAATGGCGGCCTGTGTCGCGAAGAACGTTCTTGGGTAACCGCTGATCAGATCGGTAATTCAACCTATCCCGATCGTAGTAATGAGGAATCGGCTCTGGTTGCTGAGCACATCGTTGACGTATTGTTTGAATATTACGATGGTTCATCTTGGAGTACCACTTGGGATGGCTCTGGTCTGAGTGCTACCGGCAGCGGCATGGCAGGGCCGCCACGGGCCATCCGTATCACCCTGACGTTTGAGCTAACCGATCCGCAGCGTCCGCAGGAACCGCTCTATCGTACCATCAGTCAGGTTATTCCGATTCGTACGGCTCCGGGGAATGCGACCGTCACTCTGGTCGATCCCGTGGTGCCCTCGGGTGTTCCCACGACGCCGGATGATGGCAGCGGTGGAACCACCGGTGGGGACGACACGACCGGTGGCAGCAGCTCTGGCAGTACTGGCGGGGCTACAGGCAAGGGGAGTGCAGGGGCCGGTACGGGCAAAGGTACTGGTAAATCGGGTTCGGCGGGTATTGGCAAGGGTTTGGGTGGTAGCGGTGGTGGAGGCCGCGGCGGAGCCGGAAGTAGTGGTTTGGGCGGTGGCGGCAGTGGCGGAGCCGGAGCTGGCGGTGGTGGAGGCCGCGGCGGAGCCGGAAGTGGTGGTTTGGGCGGTGGCGGCCTGGGCGGTGGTCCCAGTGGCGTGCGGGGTGGAGGGGGAAGATGACCACGCCACAAACCGTTCCAGTTAGCACGCCTAACAGACGATCAGACCGATTACGCCCCGGATACGTTCTGATCGCCGTTTTGATCGTCATTCTGGTGCTATCCCTGGTAGCCTATCGCTTCAGTGATGCAATGGTCTCGGAGATGCGGGCAGGCGTCCGTAGTGCCGATTATGCCCAAGTGCGGGCGGCTGCCGTTTCGGGAGTGCATTATGCAGCGGCCTTGCTGGCCAACCCGGACCTGCTGGCTCTGGATGTCGGCAACCCTTATGACAATCCCTCATATTTCCAGGACATTCCTGTCCCTCAGGATCCGACTAATCCCAACAGCAAACAAGCTTACTTTTCCATTATCAACGTCACGCCCCTTAGTGGCGGGGGGTACCAGCAACGCTACGGCATGAGCGACGAAGGTGGCAAAATCAACATCAATGCCCTGATCGCCTTGGATCCCAGCGGAGAAACGCTTTACAACGCCCTGATGAAGCTACCAAACATGACCGCTGATGTGGCGGACGCCATCGTCGATTGGGTAGACAGCGACGACACCCCCCGGACAAACGGGGCCGAAAGTGCATACTACCGAAGCCTGGCCCAACCCTACTCCGCCAAAAACGGGCCGTTAAATAGCCTGGACGAATTGTTACTCGTCAAGGGGGTCACCCCCCAGCTACTGTATGGAACCGATCGTAACCGCAATGGTGTGGATGATGAAAATGCAGGGATAGTGGATCGCGGCTGGAGTGACTACTTGACCGTCTATGGACGCGAAGTGAACGTCGACTCTTCCGGCA
This sequence comes from Gemmataceae bacterium, assembly GCA_025055795.1. Classification (GTDB taxonomy): domain Bacteria; phylum Planctomycetota; class Planctomycetia; order Gemmatales; family Gemmataceae; genus Thermogemmata. The sequence continues at coordinate 16,977 of JANWVV010000008.1, read as the reverse complement.
TCCTCCGCATTTGGATCAACGGCGATGACATTGTCGGTATCTATCAGGCTTTACTCAATTCCGGGTTGGATGCCGACATGGCCGCCTACATTGTGGCAGCCAAGCTGTTCGGCAGCAATAACTTGTTGCGGGTCACCGCCGATGGACAGATTCAGTCGTCTACAAGCACCAAAGGTGGCGGTGGGATGGGGAAGGGGGGAATGCAACAGACCGTTTATGTAGCGGTCGGAGCGGACGAGCTGATTAACGCCGTGGAAGCCCGTCTGGCCACGGCCGCCACTAGCGGTCGCGCCATTAATTCCATTTTCGATCTGGTCAATACCGCCATTGTTCTGCAACGCAATAGCCGCACTAATCCCCCCACAGCGACTGTCTACTATTCGCCGCTGAACGATCCAGCTCGGCAAGCTCAGTTGCTGCCCATACTGCTGGATAAAATTTCCACCCGCGAAGCGGTCGAAATGGTACCACGGTTGAACGTCAACACTGCTCCGCGGGAAGCCCTGCTCGGATTGCCCGGCCTGACGGAAACCGAGGTCGACAACATTCTGGCGGCTCGCGACAGCGTCATCCCTTTTTCCCTGGAGGCGATGACAGGAGCCTGGTTACTGACGCAAGGGGGGCTGTCCATCAGCAAGTTCCGCAGTCTCGAGCGGTACGTCACAGGGACTAGCATGGTCTATCGCGTAGAAGTGGTGGGATACTTCGCCCAGGGAGGACCAACTGCCCGCGTAGAGGCGGTCATCGACAGCAACTTGGGAGCACCCCGGATTCTTTACTTCCGGGATTTAGGCGACCTGGATTACCCGCGGGCCTACTCGCCGCAGGCCATTGCTGGCACAACCACACCGTGAGGGAGCAGGGGGAAACGTTGTGTCATCCATTGTCCAAAGGAGGCCACAGAGCTGCTCGCAGCGGCCCAGCCCTGGATGCCAGGCGATCTTGAACATCCGCTCTGTATGGACCAGGCAGCATGGCGATCAGGCATGCGGGCGATGACGAACACACCGCCCAGGCTAACCGCCACCATCGCTTACGACCACAATTGAGGGGACAATAACAATTGGCAAATGCCCAAACTCCGGGAACAATGAAACGTAACAAGCTAAATAACTCGAGGTAACGACTAACAATGAGTAACCTCTGGCTTCGCCAGGTACGCTGCCGATGGCGATTCGTGATAACTTGAAGAGCATCGTTGACGTGCAAGCTGGTAACCCCAACGACGACGGCAAGCTGGAGATGGTTGTGACAAAGTGTTTCTGTCATTAGCGTACTGTTGCCCATGGCATGAGGCCAAAACAGGGCCCAGATACAACCCGTAACCCAAAAGATGATTGAGGAGTGAAACCGACCCGTGGCACGTTACATTGTCATTGATCTGACACCAGATGGCCTGCTGGTCGCTGCCGGGAGTATCAGTCGACTGGGCCAGATCCGCGTCGATCAGGTGCTGACCTGGCTGGAGGGGGATGGTGTACCGCCCCCCGTATTGACGCCCGATAACGCGGAGACCTTGGGGGAGCAGTTGCGGCAGCGGCTTAGGGAGGCGGATATCGCGCCGGCCCCCGCCTTGGTGGTGGTCGGTCGGGGCCGCGTCATACTCAAGGAAGTCCGCTACCCGGCGGTGCCGCCGACTGAAGAACCCAATGTGGTCAAGTACCAGGCGATCCGAGAGCTATCCGACTCGCCGGATGACGTAGTCATCGACTACACGCCGCTGGAGGGTAGTGGGCCCGAAGGCGAGCGGCGCAGCATGGTCGTGGTGCTGCGGCGGGACGTTCTGAACGCGATCCAGAAATTCTGCACTGCTGCTGGTTTGAAACTGATAGCGGTTACTCCACGGCCCTATGCCGTGGCCGCCGAACTGACCCGGGCTCATGCCCATGGCCTGGCCCCGTTGCCCGAACCAGGCGATAGTGCCGTGGCCACCTTACTGGTTAGTCCGGCAGGCGGTGAATTCACGGTGGTACGCCGTGGTGAAGTTCTGTTCACCCGGGATCTGCCGGCACCCGTCCTGGCGACTGAGACCACGTTGCTGGCCGAGGTACGCCGCAATCTGACCTTGTACGCCAGTGTAGCCGGCGCCTATCCGCTGGCCGGATTGCACGTTTATGAGGCAGATGGCCGTTATGCCCCCCGCTTACGCGCCGCCTTGCAACTGGCCGTGCATGCCCATGATCCGTTGCAGGGGTTTGTCCCCCAGCTTCATCAGAGCTTGCGGGGGCGTTGTGCGGCCCTGGTGGGGATGCTGGCCGCTCAGGCTGCCCGGCAGCATGCCATCAACTTTGTCAGCCCGCGGCAGCCGCAAACCCAGCGGGACCCCTACAAAATCCGCCTGGCCGCCGCGGCAACCCTGGCCGGACTGCTGTTGCTGATCGGCGGTGTGTTCGGATACCTCCAGGTAAGCCAGGCCGAACGGGACCTGGTCCAGTTGCAACGCCGCAAACAAGATCTGGAAAACGAAATGAAACTGCTGGAACCGGATGCCAAACGCCTTAAAGCCGTGCGAGAATGGCAAAGCCGCGGTGTCAATTGGCTCGACGAGCTCTACGACTGGAGCGATCGTTTCCCGCACGGTAAAGGGATCTATGCCACGCAGTTTCTTGCCTCGGCCATCCCCCCAGACAGCAAAACGGGCAAGCAGACCCATCAGGCGAAGGTGGAGCTCAAATTCAAAGCACCCAACAATCAGGCAGCCACCCATCTATACAGCGAATTGCATTACGGCGAGTCCAAATACTACGCTGGCGTGCGTCAGACAACTATCGCTCCCAATTCGGACTACGCTATCTCGGCCAACGTCAATGCCCGTCCGCCCAAGGAGTACACACGGGCACCGGATAAGTTCACCCCTCCGGACCGGCGGGGCTATCCCCCTCCTCCCACCAAGGACGGGAAGGACGCTAAGGACAGCAAAGGCAAAAACCGCTGATCCGGATCCGCCCCCGTGGACCGGCAGCCACAACAAGATAGCCATTGACCGAATGGGTAAAGGCAGCATGCAGAGAAAAACAACGGAGACCACGCCATCCCATGAAGGCAGCCAGCCCGGACCACGATCTGTCAGTCCATGGCCCTGCCGATATGAAAATCCTTTGGAAATTGGAAGCTCAAAGCGGAGCACGGTCCCGTTACGGTACTGACTCTGAAGGTAAAGAGTGTTACTGCATTGGAAAGGAACCATCGTAATCCCGCAATACAGGCGACGTGACGATGACACCGCGTGAATTCCGTTCCGCTCTGGCTTTGCTCGGCTTGATGGTGGTAGCGGTCGCCGGCGTGGGCGGTTATTGGTTCGTTTATTCGCCGTTGCAGAATGCCCATGGCATGCGTCAGCAGTTGCAAAAGGACATTGACGATCTGGAACTGCAACTGATGCAGATGCTCAAGGACCGCGGCGCCGTGGCGGAAGTGCAACGGCAAAGTCTGCCCCCGGATGATACCATTGCTCAAGCCCAGTACGCCCAACTATTGGAACGGTTGCTGCTGCAGGCGGGCATCCGCGACTTCAAGTTTTCGTCCGTTGGAATTGTGCAGGCCCGTCCGCCGATCATTCCGGAAGTAGCTCCCAAGCGCCCAGCTTACAAACAGCATCGCTTCGTCATCAACATCGAAAATGTCAATCTGTGGCAATTGGTCGACTTCCTTTATGCTTACTACCAACTCGATTTGTTACATCAGATCAGCAGCTTGAGGATAGAACGGAACGAGCGGGATCCGAGCCGCAATGGACTGAAAGTGACGATCACCAGCGATGCGATAGCGGTGGATGGGGTCAAATCCCGTACCTCCTTGTTCCCCGTAACCAACGTGGTGGCGGCCGTAGCCGGGAACCTGGGGCTGCAACTGTTGCAAAAAAACCCGGAACAGACCCGCTTGCTGCAGTGGACGCGTGCCGAACCCGTGCTGGCTTTCCCCCCCCGCGATTATCGTTACATCGTGCAAAACGACATTTTCTACGGGGTGCTTCCGCCCTATATGCCGAAAAAACCGGTGCCATTTGCCATGGCCCCCTTGCCGGACGTAACGCTGCGTCGCGATGGCAAGCCATATGTGGTCCGTGTACGTCTGAGCGGTGATGGCTCCGAAGATGCGGAAATTTCCGCCACGGTGACGGGCTCCCTCATTGCGGAAGAGGCCCTGGAAGTCGACAACGAGAATTGGACCATAACCCTGCCTGCCGTCGGGCCCGACACGCCCGACTCGGCCACCTCCACCGTGACGGTGACCGCCGTTTCCGCCGATGGAGTAGAAGTGAAGCGTTCCTTCCGCGTCAGCCTCGAGCCTCCGGCTACGCCACCGGCACCACCCAAGCCGGACATCGCCTGGCTGATTACCTTGCCGATTGTTTCCACAGGCTCCGACGGCACCGCCCAGGCCATCATCAAGGATCACTTCAATAATTTCCGCTACGTCATCAGTGCTACCAGCACCACCATCACTGTACGCAAGGAGATCCCGTGGACCGCCCGTAGCATGAAAGAGGATGCCAACTACCGCCGGACCCATCCTCCCGGCTTGCTGGTCATTTCGGATGAGGGTACCTCGGCCACGTCCCGGACCTTTCGCGTCGTCGCCATCGACGAATACGGGATCATCCTGGCCGATGCCCGGCCGACCGGGAAAACCGAGGGAGCCGCAGCGGGCCGGGGCAACTTCGGGGGGCGAGGGAACCCCGCTCGCCAAGGACCGGCTGATCCACTGGCCGCCTTGCTGGGTAATCCCGCTACCTTGATCCCCCGGCCGGTCTACTATCGCTGGGAGCATGGCAAATCGCTCAAGGACACCCTGGAAAAAGGGCAACTGAAAGCGGAAGAAATCGATAACATTCTCCGTCGCATCGCTGTCACTGGAACCGTAGTCCTACGCCGCCTGCCGGAAGACGACCGGCAATGACTCTACTACCCCCCCTTACCCGGGTTAGCCAATCGCCGATGCCTTTTCTCATCAGCTTCTCACCACGGAAGCCTCAGTAGGCGGTACAATGCGCCTAGGGGACTCGATGACTATAACTGCGCTGGTACCGAGTTGCAGCGGGTCGGATTGAGAAGTCGTTTGAACAAGGCTGCGGCAACGCCGAGTGGCCCGCGGCTACAACCGGATCATTAAAAATGGCAGCAAGCCGGCCAAATTCTGTTGCCTCACCGTGGAGGGGACGGTATGCAGCCGGCGTAGGTGTACCAGCCGGGCGAGAACATACGCTGTCCGGGCAAAAGATGAAAAGCGGTCGTCGCCGGTGAGGCCGGTGGCACGTTGGATGCCACTGGCTGAAGGCTAAAGATAAAACGGCTATGGGTACTTTGAGGAGCCGTTGGAGTAGCAACCGCGCGTCATGCCCGATCAAACGAGATGTCCGGGGGAATGCCGCCGCAGCTAGGGATGATTCAGGATTAAATCCGGGTGGAGCAGACATGCATCGATGTGGGGTGGCCCGCGCTTTTACGGCTGGGGCACCAAGGGAGGGGGAACTGACGATGGTATCACTTGTGAGAACCAGTGGTACGCCTCTGGTTCAGGGGGGAAAGAGAGGGACTTCATGGACGTGTTTGCGGGTCGCACTTATGCTTGGCGGCCTGGTCGTCGTTCCGGGGCTAATGGCCCAGACGCCGGGGGGTAACACCCGCCCGATGCAGCCGCCGGTCAAACCGGGCGAGCTGGGTGGCAAAACCGCCGGCCCTGGCGGCAGCACGGCCATCTCTCCTTCGGATAAACCGGTGGACAAACCGGCCGACAAGCCCTCGGACAAACCAGCCGACAAATCCAGCTCTGAACGGACCATCACCGTCAACTTCAAGAATGCTCATTGGGATGACGTGCTGGAGTGGTTTGCCAAGGAAAGTGGCCTGACCCCCATCCTGACGGTGCGACCCACCGGTAGTGTTACCCTGCTCCCGCCAAAGGACCGCAAGTTCACCCTCGGCGAAGTGGTGGATCTGCTCAATGAAGCATTGATCCAGCAACGCTTCATTCTGATCCGCCGGCAGATCAGCTTTTACATTCACCCTTCCGACGAGAAGATCGACGCTTCCTGGGTACCGCGGATCGAATTGAGCGAACTGCCCAGTCGAGGTCGTACCGAGCTGGTTCAGGTCATCGTTCCCCTCAAGACACTATCAGTGGAAGAGACCGGTCCGGAAGTCCAGCGGATGCTTTCCCCCTTCGGCATGGTCTCCAGCCTGTCCAAGCTGAACGCTTTAGTGATTCTGGATACCGCCGGCAACATTCAGCGGATCCTGGAGGCGTTGCAGAAGGTAGAAAACGAGCTGTCGCAAGGGGACATTCTGACACACGTTTGCCGCTACAAACGGGCCCAGGAAGTGGCCGAGCATCTGAAAACCTTGCTGTCCGACAATGCCCAGGTAACCGTTGCCGGTACGCAGCCGACACCCATGACCTTTTTCGATCCGCGTTTTGGCGGTGGGGGGGGCTTCGATCCACGCTTCGGCGGTGGTTTCGATCCGCGTTTTGGCGGTGGGGGGGGCTTCGATGGCCGTGGCGACCGACGGGGGGGAGGCTTCGACCGTGCCGGACCGGCAGTAGCCGCCGGACGGGTCAAAAGTGTGCAGATTGCCGTGGACGCCAAGGCCAACTCGGTGACGATCACTGCACCGCCGGAGAAAATCCAGTTGGCCAAAAAGATCATCGAGGATTTCGACAAGCCCCGTGATCCCTTCCAGCCGCCTCTGATCATCCGCGATCCGGAACTGCGTAAGTATCCGGTGCCTGCCGGTACGGCCCAGGCTATTGCTCAGGCCCTGCAGGCCGATCACCCCACTCTCCGGATTATTGCCTTACCCCAGACTAACGAGGTGATTGTGTCCGCGACGCCGGAAGAGCATCTAGCGATCGTGGAAAAGATGCGTAGCCTGACCCAGGGCGGCGAAACGACGGTCACCACGGAGTTCATTCCCCTGAGTGTGCTGGATCCGACCTCGACGGCCGCGACTGTCGCCAAGTTGTATCCGAGCACCGGCACGGCGGGGGGACCGACCGTGGAGGCCCACACCACCGGAGTCACCCCCGGCCTGCTCGTCAAGGGTACAACCGCCCAAATTAATGACGTCAAGAAAATCCTGGCTGATCTGGGTGAACGACCGGGCGGACAGCTCGATCCACGCATCCGTACTTTCACGCTGCCGGATGGCAGTGCCTCGATCCTGGCCGAGCACCTGGCCCGCACCCTGCAGCAGTTGGGCAAGCCAGCGATTGTCGTCGACCCGAACGCACCCACCCCGCCACAACCGCGGACACCACCTCCGGCTCCTGCCCCGACGCCCGGCGGAGGGAATAACCCGCCAGGACAGCGACAAAGTGGCAGCCGTGGTGTCAATCCGCTGGAAGGTGTGCCAGGAGTGTCGCACGCTGACCCCACGCTTGACCCTAAGCCCATGGCGGATTCACCATCCGGGCCGCCACTGCATTACGTCAGTGCCCAGACTGAACCCAAAAAAGGCGACACGGCCAAGGGTGAACCCCCCAAAGGAGGCCTCACCGGCAAGCCGGTCATCATCCAAGTGGTGGGCAACCGCATCATCATCCAGAGTGAAGACACGGAGGCGTTGGACATCCTGACCGGTCTGATGCGGACCTACACGGTGGGAACGCCGCCGACGGAGAACCTGTTCAAAGTGATCAAGTTGAAGAACGTGTCGGCGGAGGAAGCGGCTGCGGAGATTACGGAGATTTTCAACGGTCCGCAGCGGCGTCAGCAAGGCGGGCCAGGCGGTGGCCGTGGAGGCTTGGGCGGACTGCTGGGCGGGGGAGGACCGTTGGGCCTGCTCGGTGGCCTGTTCGGCGGGGGCGGCGGCGGCGATAGTGCACCTGCTGGCACTAACCCGAACCGCATCCGCGTCGTGGCCATTAAAAGCACTAATGCCCTGGTTGTGGTCAAGGCCAGTCCTGCCGACCTGTTGGCTATAGAAAGCTTGCTGGCCAATTACATCGACCGTGGACCGGATGAGGATGCCCTGGCCCTCAAAACCTGGATATTGCCTGTCAAAAATGCGGACGCGGCCGAGATGGCAGCTATCATCCGCGACGTGTACCGCTCGGCCCTCAGTTCCGGTGGCAATCAGCCGGCCGCTCCGATTGTCTTCCCCTTCGCCCCCTTGCCGCAGGCTAACCAGCAGAATCAGCGACCCCCGGCGTTGACAGTAAGTGTCGATGACCGGACCAACAGCCTGATTCTCAACTGCTCGGAGCCATTGTTCAAAGACATCAAGGCGTTGGTGGAGCAACTGGACCGGGCTGCCACCAGTACCACCGACGTGGCCCGTCTGGTCAAGCTGGGGAATCTGGACCCCAACGTGGTACAAGCGGCCGTGCTGGCCGTGCAGGGGATCAACCCGCAGCAGAATCGGATGGGGGGCTTCGGCATGGGCGGCTTTGGTAACCGCGGCCCCGGCGGTTTCGGCATGGGTGGTTTCGGTGCTGGGGGCTTTGGTGGTGGTGGTCCGTTTGGCGGTGGTGGTTTTGGCGGTGGTGGTGGTCCGTTTGGTGGTGGTGGTTTCGGCGGTCGTGGCCCGGCCATGGGGGGCGGTTTCGGCGGGGGACTGGGCGGTCCGGCCATGGGAGGCGGTTTCGGTGGAGGAGGGCGCGGTGGCTTGGGTGGAGGTGGCCTAGGAGGCGGAGGCGGACGCGGAGGCGGTGGACGCGGTGGCCGTCAGGCCATAGCCGACCCACCGGAGGGCCCCCGAAATTTTGACTCCAGGGGCACGGAGGCCCCTTCGGCCCACAGCAATCGCTACCATACCGCGACGTCCACTCACCATCCTGCAGGCAGCCCAGCGGATCGCAATTCCGCAGCCGATTCGTCCATGGCTCCCGCCCCAGACACGGTGGTCTACGATCCGGTTCTGGATGGTCCGCCCTCGACGCGTCGTCGTTCCCTTCTGAGCACAAATGAGCAAACCGTCCTCACGCCCACTATTCAACCGGCTGGGGGAACCACCCCTTCCTCTCAGCCAGCCAATGCTAGCGGCGTGGTCACTGCCGCGGGGATGCAACCACCTCCGATGCAGCCGCCATTACCACCGGGTCAGCCAGTACCGCCAGCCCCCCTGCCTGGGGAACTGGCACCCCGCGGACCGGTTACTGTTGTTCCCCTCCCAGAGTTGAACGCCATCATTTTGCGTGCCACCAACGCCACCGATTTGCAACTGGTGCTGGACCTGATTGAAACCCTGCGGGAAATTTCGCGGGACGCCCAGCCCCGTCTGGAAGTCATCCCGCTGGAATATCAGGATTGCAACGCGGTAGCCAATTGGCTGACCACCTTGTTTTCCCGGGTGCTGATCGCCGGTCCCGGTGGCACCTACCTGGCCCAGCAGCCGGTAACGGGGGTCGGGGGCGTGGCCGGGCTGCCCGGCCTGGCCGGGGTGCAGGCTCAGCAGAACCGCGGCATCTATTTCCTGGCCCTGCCCCGCTTCAACTCCATTCTGGTCGCCGCGCCCCAAGCCCGCTTCAACGACATCCTGCGGGAAATCCGGCGCATCGACCGACCTAACGCCGAGGCCGTCTTCCCCCGTGCCTTTCGGCTCAAAAAGGCCTCGGCCCAGATCGTCGCCCTGCAGTTGCAACAGTTCTGGAACGCCCGTTTTCCCGGTGATCCGATTACCCAGAACCAGTTCCGCGTGACCTTCGACATTCCGACCAATACGGTCTACGTCCAGGGGCCCCGGGCCGACCTGGAGGACATTGAGCGACTGATCCACGACCTGGACACCTCTGAATCGCAGGCCATCCAGGAGGTGCGCGTCATTCGCATCCGCAATGGGATTGCTTCCGAGATTGCCCAGGTCATCAGCAATGCGCTGAACGTGAACGTGGTCAACCCGCTAGTGCAAGCCCAACTCCAGCAGCCGGTGGCCCCGGCGGCGGGTGGTACGGCGGGGCTGGTCACGGGTGTGGGCGGCGTTGGGGGGCTGGGAGGCCTGGCCGGTCTTGGCGGCCTGGGAGCTGCCGGCGGAGCTTTGGGTGCTGGTGGTCTGGGTGGTGCAGCAGGGTTGGGCGGCTTGGGAGGGCTCGGAGCGGCTGGTCTTGGGGGGCTGGGAGCCCAGCAGCCGGGTGCCGGCCTGGCCGCTCTGCAGCCCGGTGGTGCCGCCGCCCAGCAACAGGAAGGTGCGTTGGTGCAAACGGTCGTACCTACTGTGGGCACGGCCATTGGAGGCGGCCTGGTCACTAAAAGCCACACTCTGCGCCTCTACTCGAGTGTCGATGGCAAACTGGTGGCGGAAAGCGGTCTGCTATCCGACGTGCACCTGATTCCCTCCACGCGGATCAATGCCATCATCGTCATGGCTCCGGCCAAGACCATGACGTTGATTGAAAAGTTGATCGAGGAGCTGGATACGGTGTCTGCGGCCCGTTCCATTGTCAAGGTGTTTCATTTGAGGAAGGCCCAGGCCTCGTTGATGGCCAATTTGATCCGGCAGTTGTTCACGGGGCAGCAGCAGGTGGGCGTGGGCGGTGTTGGTGGTCTGGGAGGACTGGGAGCAGCCGGAGCCTTGCAGGCGGGCCAGCCGCGGCCCTTGCTCACTCCTACCGGCGAGGTGGCCGAGGGAGCGTTGCTGGTCGATCTCCGCTTGTCGGTGGACGACCGCACCAACTCGCTGATCGTGGCCGGCTCGCGGACCGATATGGATCTGATCGAGGCCCTGATCGCCCGCTTGGAGGATACCGAGGTCGAAGAACGCTTCTACGAGGTTTTCAAACTGAAGAACACCTCGGCCGCCGACGTCCAGAACGCCGTCAATCAGTTCATCGTCGATTCACTCAACGTCCTGACGGCGACCACGCCGACGCTGGGCGGGAGCTTCCTGGACGCCTATCAACGCTTACAGCGGGATGTGGTCTTGGTGGCCGAGCCGGTCTCCAACACCCTGCTGGTCAGTGCGACGCCCCGGTTGTTCAAGGACATCAAACGGATTATCGAACGGTTGGATGCCCAGCCGCCCCAGGTCATGATCCAGGTCATGATTGCCGACGTCCAGTTGAACAATGCGATGGAGTTCGGCCTGGAGGTAGGGTTGCAAAGTCCGGTGTTATTCCAGCGCGGGCCCACCAACCCGGGTTTCAACTTCAACACCACGGCACCGTTGGGTACAGGTGTAGCCGGTCCGGGGATTGTCGGATTCCAGGGCTTGTCTAACCTGGGGGTTGGCCGGATCGGTTCGCAATCGTTTGGGGGCTTCATTTTCACGGCTTCCAGTCAGTCCCTCAATGTGGTGTTGCGTGCCTTACAGGCACAGGGGCGGGTCGAAATCCTCAGCCGACCGCAAGTACAGGTGATGGATAACCAGGTGGGCTTCATTCAGGTCGGCCAGGACTTCCCAGTGCCCACCAACGTCAACGTTACCGGGCTGACCACCCAGCAAGGGATTCAGTATCGTCAGGTGGGTGTGGTCATGCGAGTGACCCCGCGGATTTCGCCCGATGGCAAGATCGTCATGCGGATCGAACCGCAGGTGTCCAGCGTCAGTCCCAACCTGGTCAGCCTGGGCGGCGGACTATTGGCACCGGCTTTCAACATCCAGACGGTGCAGACGACCGTCGTGGCCGCTGATGGCGAAACTGTGGTGCTCGGTGGTCTGATTACCCGACAAGACAGTCGTTTGGAGAATGGCTTGCCGTTTCTCAAAGACATTCCCTATGTCGGGGCTTTGTTCCGCTACCGGCAGCATCAGGTGCAGCGGCGGGAGGTGTTGATCATTATGACGCCGCACATCGTGCGGAGCGAAGCAGATCATGCCCGTTTGCTGGCGGAGGAAGCTGCTCGCATGAACTGGTGCGTGCAGGACATTGCCCGACTGCATGGGCACGGCATGGAGATCATCGGGCCGGCGATGGAAGGGGCCAAAGTGGTACCAGTTCCGCCCACTGGCAGCAGTCCAGTAACAACACCAGCAACGCCGACGGCACCAGCGTCCCCACCCCCGGCAGCGCCGCTGCCGTCCCCTACGCCTCTTCCTCCGGCGGGCACGCCACCGCCAGGGCCGACCTCAGCCGCGCCCACGGCCACCGTCCCCACGATTCCACCGTTGCCAACGGGGACACCGGGGAACGCTCCGGCTGCTACTCCACCGACGCCATTACCGGCGACCCAGTTGCCCGCTCCGACACCGTTGCCGGCGACGCAGTTGCCCGCTCCCACGCCGTTACCAACGGGTGCTGCACCGTCTGGTACGCCGGTGCAGTTGCCCGCTCCGACACCGTTGCCGGCTGGTGCCGTCCCCATGGGAAGCTCTGGTGATACTACGGGGACGGTTTTGCCGCCGACGGCTAGCTCTTTTGCGGGGTCGCCGATGCCGGGAGGCGTCGTGAACGCGCTGCCGGCCACGGGAACGCCTGCTGCTCCGGGAGCAACAGCGTCTACTAACACACCAGTGTCACCGGCGGGCACGATTGTTTCCCTGCCGGGTAAACCCTACCAGTTGGTCTACCCTGCCACGACGCAGGACGCGTCGTTGCCAGCGGCCAATCCGGCGGCCAGCGGCACCGCTGCGGAACCGGCACGCCGGCGCTTGTTCGGAACCAAGGAGGGCCGTGCATGGAATCCCTTCGGGCATTGACCCGCCCGTGGCTTCCCCTCTTACTTGGCTACGCCCTGACTAGTCTGACCAGCGGGTGTTCCACCATGCAGACCTGGTGGAGCAAGGAGTCCAGTGTTCCACCGATGGCGGCCCCTACTCCCCCCACCACGGCCATCCAACCGGCGGGAGCGACATCCATCGCTACTGCGGCTGTTGCCGCGGACACGGGGACCAGTGGTACGGCGGGACCGTTCCGCTCCTGGGCGGCTGTCAGCCCTGTGAACAAGTTGTGGTCCAGGGAGACGAATCGACCCGTGGCCGAGATAGCCACCGCCTGGCGGAACAAAGTCGAATACTTGCCGAACCCGGCGGCTCAGGGAGCTCTGCAACCGGGCCTGGCGGGTCAAGTGTTCCTGTACACCGCCGAGGCGCGACCGGCTGTGGCCAACGGCCGACTGATCGTCGATCTGATCGACGAGACACCCCGGCCCCCAGGGGTACCGCCCCTGACACCTGAACGCTGGGAATTCAAAAAGGACGTCCTCAAAGCCTTACGCACAATCGACGAACGCTTCGGCGAATGCTATGTCATCTTTTTGCCGTGGCCGACTTATCGTCCGGACGTCACCCATGTGCGTTTGCGTGTCCGTTACGAACCGGAAGGAGGCGGCTTCCCGATTTATGCTCCCGAAACGCGTCTGATTCTGGGGTCAGCCGGCGGGACCCTTTCGGATGCCGCTGCAGCAACGCCCCGCCCGGGCGCACCGGAGTCGACCGGTCCCGGCATGGGCGTGTTCCGCCTGGGTGGGGGACCGGTCAATCTGGAGGGGGGGACGCCATCCACCTCGTCGGCTTGTCCCAACACCGGCAAAAGGACCAGCTTGCAGGTCCTGGAGATTACACCGTCAGCTCGTCCGTCCGTCAACACAACCGCTGCAAGCCCAGCCCCCGCGGCCAGGGAGACGTTACCGGCCGCTCCGGCTCCGGGGTCAACGCCCTCACCGCATCCAACCACGCCGGCGGTCCCGGCCCTCGCTGCACCGCCATTGTCACCTTCCCCCGCGGCTGATCAGGTGTCGCCGTTGCCGATCCCGCCGTTGGTCCCCGGGCCGCTGCCGCAGTAGACGGACGACCACCATACGAGAGCAAAGGCTAGCTCGACCACATATGAGAGGATCCCGTGCAGACCGTATTAGTACCCACGGCTTAGCCATCTTGGGACTACTCATGCGGCTTGGTGTTCCGCCAAGGCTTCATCCTCGCTACCGCCCACAGGTGCCGCCAGTAACAGTACGATGGCGACCAAGCCACAGCCGCTTGCCGCCAGGATCAGGACATTCACCACACCCAACCATACTACGGCCTGACCGGCCAGCAGATGGCCAATCGGTGCACTCGCACTAAGGGTCATGGCCCACAGGGCCATCAGTCGGCCCCGCACCTGGTTAGGAGCCGCCAGTTGCAGCGTAGCCTGGCCGGTGGACAGGTACAAAATCAGGCCAAAGCCGACGGCTATGCACCCCGCAGCCGCCGTCGGCAGGTTGCTGGTTTGGCTCAGCAGTACCAGGCCGGCCGTGGTGGCCAGGGCACCCAGTCGCAGGAATAGTCGCCGGCGGGCCGCGGTGCCAAACGTCGCTGTCGTCAGGGCTCCGCTAAGTGCCCCTGCTCCCAGCAGAGCTAGCAGCAGACTGTAGATTTGCTCGCCGCGTCCCAGATGCAGCCGGGTATAGGCCGGCAGTAAAGTCAGCAGCGGCCAGCCGAATATGCACAATCCCAGGGTCAGCACTACCAGCACGCCTAGTCGTGGCCGGTGGCACAGGTAGCGCAGTCCCTGCCAGACATCGCCACGCGGCTGGAGACGGGGGCCGGTACGCGGCTCGGTGACGACTATCCGCCGCAAAGCCATCAGCACGGCTACAAAACTAGCCGCATTGAGCGTAAAGCAGACGACTGCAGCCGCCTGGACGGCGTCCCATCCGGCGGGCCAGCCCACGGCCTGCTCGAACAGCTCACTCCCCATAAACACCAGGGCGGCCAAGGCGGGACCCACCGCCCGAGCACTGTTGAACAGTAAGGCATTCAGCCCCACGGCGTTGATCAGATCGTCACGTGGCACCAATTCAGGTACAAAGGCCAGACGGGCCGGCAGATCCACCGCCTGAATCACCCCGCTGATCAGCATCAGAGCCAGGATCAATACCGGCCAGGTCCATTGACAGGCCGTTAACACTGCCAGCACCACAGCATGGCACAGAAAGGCGCTTTGGGTCCAAAACACCAGTTGCCGCTTGTTGTACCGATCCGCCAGGCCACCGCCCCAAGCCCCCAGCAGCACCGTCGGACCCACTTGAGCCGCCAGGATCCACGACGGCCAACGCGGATCGCCTGTCCGGTCGTACACCAGCCACAGCAACGCGGCCGATTGCATCCAGGAGCCGGCAAACGAAATGATCTGACCCATGAAGTACCGGCGGTAGTTGCTATGTCGCAACGAGCGAAACGTCTTCGCTCGCAACTGCCGCCATAACACCCCGGCTGCTCCTGTGACTGCTGAACCCACTGCTACCAGTGCCCACCGGGCCTCAGCGACGCCCCTTCTCCACGTACTTGCGGGGTTCCGGCTCGCTGATCAAACGCAACAACTCCTGAATGATGTCGTCGCTGGTCTTTCCCTCGGCCTGCGCCTGAAAGTTCGCACTGACTCGGTGCCGCAACACGGGGATCGCCGCCTTGCGGATGTCGTCGATCGCGACGCTGGGCCGACCTTCCATCGCTGCAAATGCCTGCCCGGCCTGGGCCAAAAACAACCCCGCACGCGGACCCGCGCCCCAATCCACCAACCGACGCACCAGCTCCGGAGCCGAGGGATCCTTCGGACGCGTCGCCCGAACCAGACGCACGATGTAATCCACCACAAATTGTGGCACCTCGATCTTTTTGACCAGCTTCTGCCACGCCAGTATCCGCTCGGCACTCATCACCTTGCTCAGTTCCGGACGCTCCCCCCGCGTGCTTAATGCCACAATCTGACGCTCCTCTTCCAGCGAGGGATAGTCCACCTTGACGTTAAACATGAACCGGTCCAATTGCGCTTCGGGAAGCGGATAGGTCCCCTCTTGCTCGATCGGATTCTGCGTGGCAATCACAAAAAACGGATCGGGCAGCTTGAGCGTTTCCGAACCGGCCGTTACTTGACGCTCCTGCATCGCTTCCAGCAGGGCCGCCTGCGTCTTCGGAGGTGTCCGGTTGATCTCATCCGCCAAAACAATGTTGGCAAAAATCGGACCACGCACAAACCGGAATTCACGCTTCCCTTCCGGTGTCTCCTCCAGCACCATCGTCCCCGTGATGTCCGACGGCATCAAGTCCGGCGTAAACTGGATCCGCTTGAAACTCACACTAAGAATCTGGGCTATCGAACTGACTAGCAAGGTCTTGGCCAGGCCGGGTACACCCACCAGCAGGCAATGCCCACGCGTGAAAATGGCTGCCAGCACTTGCTCAATCACCTCGGTCTGCCCGACGATTACACGCCGTAGTTGCTCGACCATCGCCTGCCGGTCGGCGGCAAACTGATTCAAATATTCCGTAAATCGATCTGGAGCAGACACGGACAGACCTCAGCCACCACTGGATTTCCCTTCTGATCGGCAGCTACGCCTCCAGGCAGAAGGAACGCGAGGACACCAAACCAACTCGCAGCAATCTCCACTTCACATTAACGGATTGCAGGACGCAATCACCCACAACACCTGCACAATCCCACGACATTGTATTGGCCATTACACACTCCGTCCGCTTGCCACCGCTCCCTGTACTCTGCACACTTGTATGCTGTCTTGTCAACCGCGCCACGAAACCACAACCCACAATCCATCCTCCAATACCCTACGCAACCACCGTTGCAAAGCTTGTCGCAGATTCGTCATATTGATCAAATCTAATCATAGCCGTAAATTTAAGTTTAATTTAAATTATTTGCTTCAGACTCAATATAATTTAGATTAAACTAAACGCTACTATGTTTTTGGCTTGGGCGGAGGGATTGGTGGGTCGCATCTGCCGCGTGGGCCACTGGTATACCTGATCTCACAAGCCCTCTGTGCCGAGCCTTCCACGCCTGCCAAGCACTATCCGGCCATCACGCTCCCCCTGCTTGCATGCACCGTAAGTGTCCCCCAAATCGTCTCTTTCCATCATCCAGCCATCGGGCCCTACCCGGTTCAATGTCACCCCCCTGGTGTGTCCTCCCGGGCAGCCCATCGTCCAGCTCGCCGCTCACTCGCACGCCACCACCCGGCCTGGAGTACCAGTATTATATCTGATCTCCTGATCAAGTGAAAAAGTTTTCCAAAAATCGCCAGCCACGTTTGACTTCACCAGAATTATTGTCCATAATTACAGCAAATGACCTGTGAACGCATTTTTACTATAACCACGCGGC
>JANWVV010000089.1 GCA_025055795.1 Gemmataceae bacterium | reverse complement strand
CCACCTGCCCACCCGCCACCACCCACCGCGTCCCACTCACCCATCTCACCGACCCACCACTGACCTCCACCTACCGCACCTGAAAATGAAACCACATCTCCGCCTGCTGTCAAATTTTCTCCATCGCCACCACCCTCATCCCGCACACCGCCCGCTGCCCTACAACACCCACTTCACCTGAAAATGAATCCATATTCCCACCTGGTGTCAAACTTGCTCCATCCCCACCATTCTCACCTCGCATACCGCCCTCCGCCCTGCCACTACTTGCCACTGCCCCACCTGAAAATGATCCCACTTCGCCACCTTTTGTCAAATCAGACACCCCACCTCCTCCCGCACACACCCCGCCAGGGAAATTCACACCACCACCCCCACCACCCGTCAAACCACCACCTCCTCCCACACCACCATCCCCTGACCCGCCACCACCCCCTCCCACACCACCATCCCCTGACCCGCCACCACCCCCCACTGCACCGCCACCACCCTCCTCACCACCACCACCATCCCGCTTCACCACACCCTCACCCCACGGACCCACCAACAACAACCGACACCGCTCCCGCAAACCACACACATCCGCCGCCTCCACCCCACACAAACCCGCCAACCGCTCCCGAAGCGTGTGATAATCCACCACCCCCTCACGCCGTAACCGCATATACACCCCATACACCGGATCATCCTTCCCCCAACCCACTGCCTCCTCCCCCGCATAACCCTCCCGCAACCAATACTCCTGCTCCTCCACACCCGCAATCCGTATCCGCCGCTTGAAACACTCCCGCCGAAACATCTCCTCCCACCTCTGCGTGATCTCCTCCAGCGTCATGTCCTGTGCCAATAAATACACGTCCCGGGCCAGCCGACCCCGGGCCGTGTTGGGAAACGCCTGCACAATGGCCCGCTGCTCCGCCTCCTCCGCCGCTCGCCGCCGGCACACCTCCTCCCCACTCACCATGTACCCCGGCAACGGCTCTGCTGACAACACCCCCTCCTTGCCCTGAGCGGCTCGACGAGCCGGACGGGGACGGTAGCGATACCGGTTCATCTCCAGTTGCACCAGGATCTGAGCGGCCTTGGTCGCCTCACGACCGTTGCCCGACCGCAGCAACTGCCGCAGCCGCATGCAGGCCTCCCGACAGGCCTGGCGATAATGCTCCCGCTCGTAGCAGCGTAACTGGCGGGTAAAGTAGTGCTGGTAGGTGTCGAGGCGTTCCAGAAGTGTGTCCAGGGGCACCTGCATCGTATCGGCGATGTGGTTCCAGTCGTGTCCGTGGGCTCGCAGGAAGGCGACCTTGCGGATCCAGGCCCGTTCGGCGGGGGTGAAGTAGCCTTGCCAGGCGATGGGGGACGGCTCTTGGACCGGCTGGTCGGTCTGTGCTGAGGGTGTTGTGGTCTTTTGGTCGTTGGAGGAGGCATTTTCAGTGGGCGTTGAGTTAGTATGGTTTGTCCAGTTTTGAGTTGAATTGCTCTGTTGTTTGGTAGGAATTGTTGTTTGATGGCGATTGTGATGGTTGGTGGGGGTGGGTCGAGTAGGGGTAGGGTCAGCGGGGCTGCTAATGGAAGAGGCGGGCGGAGAGGTGATGGCGGAAGTGTGGGCAGAGGGGTGTGCTGAGGATTTGGCTGGGGAAGTGTGTTGTTGGCTGGGGGTGGGGGTGGGGCCGGCTGGCGGGTTGGCCGTAGTGTGGGGACTGACCGCGGAGGCAGCGGTGGCATGGCGGGTTGATGGCGTAGTGGTCGCCGGGGCGGTGGGTTGGGACTGGTGGTGGGGCGAGTGGGGAGACGTCATGGCAGAACCTCCGGAGCGGCTGGGGCCGCGTGGTTATAGTAAAAATGCGTTCACAGGTCATTTTCTGTAATTATGGACAATAATTCTGGTGAAGTCAAACGTGGCTGGCGATTTTTGGAAAACTTTTTCACTTGATCAGGAGATCA
>JANWVV010000088.1 GCA_025055795.1 Gemmataceae bacterium | reverse complement strand
GGATTTGGACCAAGCGCTCTGCAGAATGTTCGCCAACGTAGAAGCACCTTTATCTATCGCAACGGATGGTTCATCAGCGGAACTACTGCTGTTTGCCTGTCCTCCTGGGCCACAAGGTAAGGTCTTGCGTGACCTAACACGGCAGTTTCTGCCATCCAATCGCTACTTACTAGTGGACTTGGCAGACGAATGGCTGGTTTACCGCGAGTGGTCGGGGTTGCCCTGGCGAGCACTTCCCCAGTGCAATACGGAGGCGCTGCAGGCTTACCTACGCTGGCAGGAGTATTGTCAGACGTCGCCTCATTCGCGTATCGACGTTACCGACTGGCAATCTTTCTGAGTGGTCGCTGAATGGCAGCACGCAGGCAACCGGCCCAGCCCCGCCAGGTGCGCCAGGCACTGCCGCCGTACCACCAGGCCCGCCAATACCACCTGGCCGCCTCTAATGGTCTTTGGCTACGCTGCACGTAGCCCAACGTCCGGCAGGTCGAGGCCCGTGCCTCACGCAAAGCCGCAGCCGAGACTTTCTGAGCCAATCCGTACTCCCTCACTGCTCGTTCCAGGATCGCCAGGGCCACCTGTCCTCGTTCCACCACACGTCTAGACAGATTACCATGGCCCGTGCGATACCACACCAACGGTTGGTCTACAACGGCAAACTCATAATGCATCGCCACCCGCAACCACAAATCATAATCAATCGCCAGTTCCAGGTGCTCATCGAACAGGCCAACGTGTGCTAATACCAGCCTGTGGACCATTGCCGATGAAAAACAAACAAAGTTCTGCACCACCAACTGTTCCAGCACCCATCCCTGTGGCAATTCCCCTTGCTTGCAGGTCTGGTGCTGCCGGAGCAACTCCTGGCCGTTTGCATCCATCCAGCGACGTCGGCAGTAGATCAGTCCGGCCTGGGGGTATTGTTGAGCTCGTGTCACTTGCTGACTTAATTTGAGTGGTTCCCAGCGGTCGTCGGCGTCCAGAAAGGCAATCCACTCGCCCCGGCTCAAGCGAATGCCCACGTTTTTGGCCCCTGCCTGGCCCCATCGCTCTCCATAAACGTAGTGGATCCGCTCATCCGCCGGCCAAGACCGCACCAGTTCACGGGTGCCGTCGGTTGAACCATCGTCGATGATCCAAAGCTCCCAATGCGGATAGGTCTGGCGACGGACCGACTCGACTGCCTCCGACAAGTAATGGCCATAGTTCCGTGTAGCCATCACGACCGAAACCAAAGGCTCATGTCGATTTGCCTCCGACTCTGTCCCCTCGTTGTAGGGCCCTTGCCTTTTTGTCGCTTCAAACATCACCGGTACCACAGTTCAAGCCGCTTGATGTTCCAAGAATTCACGCCAGACCCGCGAGATACAAAAGCGATATTTACCACTGGGCTCCTGCGGAATACTACTCACCAATTCCACCTCGTGATTCACTTGGGGTCCAAACAGTGTTCGTACTAGCTCCGCTATCTTATCCCGGCTATGCGGGCCGAACTGGTCGTCGGGCACCAGGCGGATCCGTATTTCGTCCAGTGCTTCCTGGATGATCTGCACTTGGGCAGCCCCAGGTATGTGCAACGCGAAGTTTTCTGTCAGCGATATGCCTGAAATCAACTGCCCCTGAGGGGTTACCACGTAATCTGCTTCCCGTCCTTCGATCCGTTCCAGTAGCGGCAATCCTCGGCCACAGGGACATCGTCGGCTGGAAGGTACAACTACGTCCCCCACTTGATAACGGATCAAGGGCATTGCCCGGTTGTGCAAATCCGTTACCAGAAGGCGTCCCGCCAGTGTACCGGTCGGATCAATCGCTCGGCATTCTACCACTTCGGTGTAAATGCTATCGGCATTGATGTGCAATCCCTGATGCTGTTCGCATTCACAGGCGATCAGACTGACTTCCTCGCAGCCATAGCGGTTGGTTACGGCAGTGCCAAAGACATCTTCGATAACACGCCGTTGCCACTGATGCAACATCATGGCTGTTGCGATAATTCCGCGCGGGCGGACACAACCGCTCAGCCCGGATTTGCGCATCACATCAGCTAGCAGATATAACGAGTGGGCATGGCCGAATAGTAATCCTGGCGGCTTGTGGCTTAATTGTCTGATAAACCACTCGATCCGTTGCTGGTCCATACCGAGGGTATCCAAGTAAATAGCACGATCGACCAGAAAATTGCGTAGCCACCCCCGCCAGCCCTGATGCCGATACTCCGGGTTGCCCCACACCTTGGCCACGCGCTGCCCCAACCGCCAGCCACTCCACTGATCGCTGCGGAGTGTACAAGCCGTTTTCCACTGCACCGCCTCGTCGTCGATCCATACCACCACAGGGACACCGGTTGAACCCGACGTCCGCTTGATACGCCAGTTATCGCGATTTACCCCCCTCGCGCATAACTCCTGCCCCAATTGCCGCACTTCACGTTTGGTCAATATCGGCAACGCTTGCATGTCCTCTGGTCGGCGAATGTCCGACGGATGAATTCCTAACGTCTGCCAACGCTGCCGGTAATACGGCACATACGCGTACGCATACTGGAGCTGAGCCTGTACCGCCGACCACTGACGAGCGGCGATCTCCTCGGCACTGTCCCACTGCCTTCGCTCAAGTTCCCGCCAGTACAGCAAATGTCGGCTACCACTCCGCCAGGCCATCAGCGGCTGAATTACATGCCGGTTGCACCAGGCAATCATGCACTCCCTCGCTTTCTTGTCCTGCCGACGCCGTCCTTTCTCTGGCAGAAACGGCTCCTAGTGTAACAAGCCCGCGTGGCGCATCGCAACATCGTTCTTTTCTCCCCACCCAACTGCCGGAATTATTGTCGTCGCGTAAGAGATCGACAAAACGCCTTCGCTCAGCAACGAAAAACGCCCCCAGAATGGGGGCGGGCGTATCATAGTGATTTTGCTTTCAATCACCCTGTTTCCGCCAACAGTGGAGGAAAGGGGTAGCCTCTACCTACCAAGAGCCAACTAACTTTCTTTAATCCGATGACAGGTTGGCCAGGTAGTCCTCGTACCGCTTGCGAGCCTCGTACTCCCTGCTCATCAACTCCTTCTGACGTGCCGTCAAACC
>JANWVV010000087.1 GCA_025055795.1 Gemmataceae bacterium | reverse complement strand
TCTCGCTTTGACGATTACACGGCATAGCCAGAAGAGTGATGCCCACATCGCTTTTGAGTTGGAGCAGGAGAGAGAACAAGGAGGGTTAGGACTCCAACTGTTGCCTTCGGGTAAATACGCTGTGCAGATCGATTATTGCACCACCGCCCAGATTCAGGTTTCAGTTCACACAATCAAAGGGTACCGCAGCGCGGCGTTTCGTGTGTTTCCGGCCACGGCAGGCCGTTGGTTGACGGCAGAATTGCCGTTTACGCGCGATGCGGAGCCGTTGCGTTGCTCCATCGGTGCTGTGGGAGCTGTGGGGACGCCTGTCGCGATTGCAGCGGTGCGTTTAGTAGAACTGGAACCGCCGCCGGGACCACGGGAAGAACGCGTTCTTTTCCAGTTGGACCTACGTCAGCAGCAACCGTTCCTTCTGGTCACCGGTTTGAGCCAGGATCCACAAAAGCCCGATCAAAGGCAGCTACGGATCATTTCTCAACACGGCGACCCACCTGCAGGCTGGCAAGCCCGCCCCTGGCGTACTGAGACGGAAATGGAATTCAGCTTGATGCAGGAAGCAGGGCAACCGGCGTTGAGCTTTCGCAATCTGAAGGGACGTGGCTCGGCGATGATTTTTATGCCCCGCTTCGATTGTCCTAGTGGTACCTGCCGCCTGTACCTGGAATACAGTGCCACCACTCAGCCGGGGCTATTCAACATCCGGTTCAAACCTGCCGACAACCGCCCTGCTTGGGACATCCACCGTCCCGTGCCCACCAACGGTGCCTGGCGGCAGGAACTGATCACGGCCGATTTGCGCGGGGCTACAGGGGGCTTTTTCGAGTTCCACAATAATGATGACAATACACAAGCTTATGTACGTATTCGTGCACTGAAGGTGACGGAACTACCTCCCGTTACGGCCGCCGAGACAATCTTGTTCCAATTGCGTGCGGCCGACTTGCCCGATTTCAGAAACACTAAACAGGGCCGTTCTATAACCAGCGGTGACGAAGACCCTCCCATCAACGGCGTTTACTTCGGTGGTTGGAAGGAAGAAACAGTCAGTGAATGGAGCTGCGCGACTATCGCCGGTAGCAAGGCGATTGGCATAACAAACCTTAATGAAGTTGTGTCTGCTCAGATCGGTATTGAACTGGAAAAAGCAGTCGGTGTGACCCTTACTCCTGGTCAACGCGTCCGTTTGCGAGTGGAGTATCGAACCGCTGGCGCAGCCAAGGGGCACATCTACTTCCAAACTTATGACGACTGGAAAGTGCCCTTCCGCACGGATCTCCCTAATTCCAACGACCGTTGGAACACAGTGGATCTGCTGGCCACACGAGGGGATAAACCTTTCCGCTGTCTGATAGATACCAGTACGGTAGGACGGGGCAACATCCTATTTATCCGTTCGGTGACTATCACGGATGCTGGTCGGGAGCAGAACGTTGTCGTCAATCCAGTTCCTTCCCCCTCGCCCATGACCTCGGATGGAGGAGAGCCTGCTCGCTGGGCGGAGGGCCGACTCATCTATCGCCTGGACATCGCTGCCATTACCCCCTTCCGAGTTGTCAAGGAGCATTACAAGCGTATCAGCGGCGAACCGGAGCGTCTACCCGTTGGCGTCGGCTGTCAGTGTTGGAAGGAAGGATCCGTTGGCGAATTTCGCCGCGCCATGGTTGACGATGTGCCCGCTCTGGGGTTGACAGGCCTCAATGATATAATTTCTGCCCAATTCTACTTCGACCTCGAGGAGCAAGTTAAACTGCCGTTTGAACCTGGCAAGACCTACAAAGTTAAAGTCAGTTACCTGACCCATAACGATGCACGTGGTCAGTTGGTGGTCCACGTCGTGCCCGGCTACCGCATGATCGCTTCTGTACCTCTCGTAGACACCCAGAATCGTTGGCAAACTGCCACCCTTATTTTTCGTCGGCCTCCGGCCAGTGACAATGTCAAGGTACGGATGGTTATTGATAACACTACCGTCGGCGAGGGGAACACCTTGTGGATTCGCAGCGTTGAAATCGTTGAACTAATCCCGCCCCAATCTTGAACGATTTTTCACCTGGCCCGCTGTCAACCGGTGGTTGAGTGTGCCTAATTATCTCCCGGTGCAACACCCTTAAGTCAAAGTTACTTTTTTCGCTCATCGGATCGAGTTGTGAATCGTCATTTTCCCTTTTGGCTGTATTGTTGCTACGACACACTTTATTGCGGCTTCTTACGTAGGCCGGCGATAGGCATATAAACTTCCAATTTGGCCTATGGAACAAACGAAGCTGATGTTCAAACTGTCAAGGCGTGACGACTAAGGGTGGTCAGAACGCGGGTTCAAGCTCCCCTACCATTGGAAATGGTCCGACAGGACCACTGCCCCCCCAGGTTTCCTCGAAAAAACGCTGTCTTCCAGCACAACCGACGCAAAATCCGACGCACACAAGTCGGAGCCGTTGGAGCGACAGTCGGAGTCGCCACCTCAGTATTACCATCCGACCAACCGGCTGCTGGATGAGCTGACACAGTTGTGGCCCTGGATTTCGCCTCACCTTCAGGCCCACCTGCTCCAACTGGCCCGACTCTTCGCTAGCCACATGCCCTTACCGCCGGCACACCCCTGACACGTGTCGGCCTAGCTAGTCCACCCCGCCGAACACCAAGCTGCGTCCCCCCAGGCCCGATCGGCACCCCGCACCCGCGACTTGTGTCGACATGTCGACGTCCCCCCGGTGCGTCGATGAACTCCCCTCAATCGATAAAACAATTTATGATCCGTCATCAGCGTCTGCTTGGCATATCGGATGATGATGTAAATCATTCAACAGTTGCATGGGAGGTAATTATGGGAGCAACGACTTTTTTCGAGATGAAGATAATTGATTTGTTCCAGTTCGGTGACGGACGAACGGTGCTCGTTGGAAATGTTGGCACTGATGTTCCATTTATTTCTGCGTGTCCATGCGAGTTGCTTGTTGATGGTGTACCTGTGACAACAATTCGGATTGAAGATGAGATGTTACCAAACCCGCGGCATGAGGCAGGTTTTCGCAGCGTTTCGACAACTTCAGCAGTTGAATTAAATCGAGATTTGTTAAAACACGCGGACTGTCGGTTAAGGATGGTTGATGCCTAGCGTCGTTACAGATTGTGCGGCCAAATCAGCACCTTGCGAAATCAGCTTTCCTATGCGAAAATTAGATGCATAGTGATCAAAGCCGGTGTCAACGTAGTGATTACGCCTAGCACAACATTTTGAAGGGTGCCATCGATGGCGGTCTGCATCGGCGGGTGAGCGAGACAGCTGGTGGCACTACGACCCATCTGTACCACTCCGATGGCTGGCCGGTGTT
>JANWVV010000086.1 GCA_025055795.1 Gemmataceae bacterium | reverse complement strand
CGGTGATGAATCCAGTGATGCCGAAAGGCGTTGAGCACTTTAGCTCTGAGGAGAAGCGGTTAGGGGGTTTGGCGTGTTGAATGCAGTGATGCCGAAAGGCGTTGAGCACCGCGATTAGGGATGCTGCGAATTTGGTTAGACGTGAGTGTTGAATGCAGTGATGCCGAAAGGCGTTGAGCACCCTTAGTTTCACTTGGAACTTCTTCTTCTTGATCTTGTGTTGAATGCAGTGATGCCGAAAGGCGTTGAGCACAAGCCGACGGTCATGGCGCAGATGATCAACACTGCGGTGTTGAATGCAGTGATGCCGAAAGGCGTTGAGCACGCATAATAGCGCCTGTCGCACAGATGTCCAGCACGGTGTGTTGAATGCAGTGATGCCGAAAGGCGTTGAGCACTCTCAAACCTGTGAGGTATCTTCCCACTTCTTCTGGGTGTTGAATGCAGTGATGCCGAAAGGCGTTGAGCACAGTCAGGATGATCTACAAAATATCATCCGAGAGCTGATGACGTGTTGAATGCAGTGATGCCGAAAGGCGTTGAGCACGAGGTAGAACATGGAAGAGAAAAAGGGGGTCGGATGTGTTGAATGCAGTGATGCCGAAAGGCGTTGAGCACGCTATAATAGCACCTACCTTAGTAGAACCATCCTTAGACCAGTGTTGAATGCAGTGATGCCGAAAGGCGTTGAGCACATTCAATTCTAGGAAAAAGTGGAGGGAATACCCAAACTAGTGTTGAATGCAGTGATGCCGAAAGGCGTTGAGCACTTCAAACGAGTATCTTGCTAATCCCTGCCGAAACTTATGTGTTGAATGCAGTGATGCCGAAAGGCGTTGAGCACAATCCAACATACACGCACCCTTTTCAACAAAAATGCGGTGTTGAATGCAGTGATGCCGAAAGGCGTTGAGCACCCGTGGTGTCGTCACGGTTGAGCAGGCGGCGACGAGTGTTGAATGCAGTGATGCCGAAAGGCGTTGAGCACCTGGGCGGCTGAGCTGGGCCGAAAGCCCCACCCACTAAGTGTTGAATGCAGTGATGCCGAAAGGCGTTGAGCACCTGGTACGGTTCGTGGTACGCGCCGGGCCGTGACGTGTTGAATGCAGTGATGCCGAAAGGCGTTGAGCACCTACGGCGAGTGGGCGTGCAAGATCTTAGGCGAGGCGTGTTGAATGCAGTGATGCCGAAAGGCGTTGAGCACACCGGATGTGCCCAACGCATCCCCAATTCAAACCCATCCGGGTGTTGAATGCAGTGATGCCGAAAGGCGTTGAGCACGCCCACTCGGCCAGTTGTAGGTCCTGCCGGGGGCAGTGTGTTGAATGCAGTGATGCCGAAAGGCGTTGAGCACGACCCAGGCCCAGCTAAAACGACACGGTCAAAAGACGGTCAGGTGTTGAATGCAGTGATGCCGAAAGGCGTTGAGCACTACTACTAGGTAGACTAACGGCAAGAATTGCTTCAGTGTTGAATGCAGTGATGCCGAAAGGCGTTGAGCACGCTCCGATAATACTTCTTTAAACATATCGGCGTATTTTTCGTGTTGAATGCAGTGATGCCGAAAGGCGTTGAGCACCAACACTGTCCGCCACTGCAGCAGCCGATGCAGCCGTGGGTGTTGAATGCAGTGATGCCGAAAGGCGTTGAGCACGAAGCAACGTTGTGAAATAACGCAACTCCACGCTTCAGTGTTGAATGCAGTGATGCCGAAAGGCGTTGAGCACAACTCAACAACTGACTCGCCATCCACTCCGTCAAGTATGTGTTGAATGCAGTGATGCCGAAAGGCGTTGAGCACATACGCTACGCTACGCTACGACGTGCTACGGCCCTAGGTGTTGAATGCAGTGATGCCGAAAGGCGTTGAGCACATGCAAGGAAGCGGCTACACACTCAAACACTTCTGTGTGTTGAATGCAGTGATGCCGAAAGGCGTTGAGCACAGAACGCGTTTCGCCAGGGAATAAACGTATTTCGGCACGTGTTGAATGCAGTGATGCCGAAAGGCGTTGAGCACCAAAGCTCAGACCAGTTGTTTGATCAACTGTCCTTTCCAGTGTTGAATGCAGTGATGCCGAAAGGCGTTGAGCACTAATCCACGGCGTAAAACTAACCCGAAAGGAGTGTATGTGTTGAATGCAGTGATGCCGAAAGGCGTTGAGCACTCGCGGCGAAAGTTTTCATTTGAAGGTCTATTATAGGTGTTGAATGCAGTGATGCCGAAAGGCGTTGAGCACACCGCGTAATCATGGACCCGTACGGCGAGGAGGGTCTGCGTGTTGAATGCAGTGATGCCGAAAGGCGTTGAGCACTTAATACACAAGATGAAGGCCAAAAGACGCTTCTGTATGTGTTGAATGCAGTGATGCCGAAAGGCGTTGAGCACTTAATTCGTATAGATATTCTGTTGCTATACGCAACGAGTGTTGAATGCAGTGATGCCGAAAGGCGTTGAGCACTCCAACTGCCTAAAGTTACAAAATCCAAAAAATTGAAGGCGTGTGTTGAATGCAGTGATGCCGAAAGGCGTTGAGCACTCGCTTTGGGTCAGCCGGCACTGTCAATCATTGTCAGGGCGGTGTTGAATGCAGTGATGCCGAAAGGCGTTGAGCACTTCCGTAGGGAGGAAGCCGAGGTCCTGGATCCTTTCAAGTGTTGAATGCAGTGATGCCGAAAGGCGTTGAGCACACCGAGCTCGTGGATGAGAACGGAAATAATATCGATGTGTTGAATGCAGTGATGCCGAAAGGCGTTGAGCACAAAATTTCTCGGCAACGCAGATAGCGACCCAGCCTGGCTGTGTTGAATGCAGTGATGCCGAAAGGCGTTGAGCACACGATCTAGAGTTTGGAACGTTAATTCGCATGGAATAATAGGTGTTGAATGCAGTGATGCCGAAAGGCGTTGAGCACCACACCCCACACCCCGACTACCAAAACCCCAACACGTGTTGAATGCAGTGATGCCGAAAGGCGTTGAGCACTCACGATCAAGGCGATAAGCGTTACCAAGAGCTAGGCGTGTTGAATGCAGTGATGCCGAAAGGCGTTGAGCACACATTAGCAAGTTCCTCACAGACGGGGCAGAGTCACTGGGAGTGTTGAATGCAGTGATGCCGAAAGGCGTTGAGCACAGAGCTGATGTCGTGTCGAATTTATATTTCGACTCCTGCTGTGTTGAATGCAGTGATGCCGAAAGGCGTTGAGCACAAATATAGCTACGATCCACGACTCCCCCACCTAGCAGTGTTGAATGCAGTGATGCCGAAAGGCGTTGAGCACTCCAAATGTGGCACTCATCTTGCGAGGAATGGGCTGGGTGTTGAATGCAGTGATGCCGAAAGGCGTTGAGCACCTGGACATCTGTGCGACAGGCGCTATTATGCCGACAGGGTGTTGAATGCAGTGATGCCGAAAGGCGTTGAGCACGGCTTTAGCCACATGCTGGTCGATCAGCTGGTCGCGGTAGTGTTGAATGCAGTGATGCC
>JANWVV010000085.1 GCA_025055795.1 Gemmataceae bacterium | reverse complement strand
CTCCTAGTGTTGAATGCAGTGATGCCGAAAGGCGTTGAGCACTACCAGCCCCTCCATCCTTTGGTGATAACGGCGGGGACGTGTTGAATGCAGTGATGCCGAAAGGCGTTGAGCACATAAGTGTACAGTACTATTTCCGATACCTATCCAGTGTTGAATGCAGTGATGCCGAAAGGCGTTGAGCACATTGCCGCCGTTGTCGGCATTCTCCTCATCGGCGCCACGTGTTGAATGCAGTGATGCCGAAAGGCGTTGAGCACTACCCACACCACCCCATGTCATAGCTAAATGAAAAGTGTTGAATGCAGTGATGCCGAAAGGCGTTGAGCACACGGCTGCTGCAGTGCGGGCGCCGGGGGCGGCACGAGTGTTGAATGCAGTGATGCCGAAAGGCGTTGAGCACGCTCCGTCGGCGACCAATGGGGGGTTAACGATGTACGTGTTGAATGCAGTGATGCCGAAAGGCGTTGAGCACTGCATCCTAGGGGTGCATCCCACCTGCATCCCGCCAGGTGTTGAATGCAGTGATGCCGAAAGGCGTTGAGCACAGAAAAAAGGTATGCGACGCAAGACCAAAGCTTATGGTGTTGAATGCAGTGATGCCGAAAGGCGTTGAGCACAGTTTATCACCGGCGCAAAATGTCGCATTTCTGCCGGGTGTTGAATGCAGTGATGCCGAAAGGCGTTGAGCACTGTATTGGTGGCAGGCGTTACCCACGAATCCTTCGGCGTGTTGAATGCAGTGATGCCGAAAGGCGTTGAGCACCAAAAGTAGCCGCCCGCTAGGACAGACTAACAACCGTGTTGAATGCAGTGATGCCGAAAGGCGTTGAGCACTTCAGCTATCCTTAAAAGTACACTATTGTCCACCCCAGTGTTGAATGCAGTGATGCCGAAAGGCGTTGAGCACCTATCGTGATCGACTCCCACTCTCGCTCACATCTAGTGTTGAATGCAGTGATGCCGAAAGGCGTTGAGCACTGCCGGGCTGCGCGCTCCATCTGCTCGCGCAGCTCTTTTTGTGTTGAATGCAGTGATGCCGAAAGGCGTTGAGCACGGCAGGGAAGTATGGAGCTCTGCCGATGTGCTCAAAGTGTTGAATGCAGTGATGCCGAAAGGCGTTGAGCACACCCACATCACAGAAATTGCCACCCAGACCCCAACCAACGTGTTGAATGCAGTGATGCCGAAAGGCGTTGAGCACCAGCCCCGCCATCACCAGAGTAGACCCGTGGCGGTAGTGTTGAATGCAGTGATGCCGAAAGGCGTTGAGCACATAATGATGGCAACAATCAGCTGCCACCATTGCCGCCCCGTGTTGAATGCAGTGATGCCGAAAGGCGTTGAGCACACAATTCAGCCGTCGCTGGAGACGGTGCCGGCGCTGGCGTGTTGAATGCAGTGATGCCGAAAGGCGTTGAGCACGCTTAAGTGGCGGAAAGTATGGCGTTGGCTGCCCTCGTGTTGAATGCAGTGATGCCGAAAGGCGTTGAGCACCTGGCTATAGCCAAGCCTAAGAAGATCAGCAAAAGCCTCATGTGTTGAATGCAGTGATGCCGAAAGGCGTTGAGCACAGTATATGGCAAAAGCTCAGCAAGGAAGGAACGCATGCGTGTTGAATGCAGTGATGCCGAAAGGCGTTGAGCACGATATCACCAGTTTTCTGCATTTCCATCACATGGAGTGGTGTTGAATGCAGTGATGCCGAAAGGCGTTGAGCACAAAATCTATGACCCACCCCAGCCGCGGCTGGGGTGGTGTTGAATGCAGTGATGCCGAAAGGCGTTGAGCACATCTTACGACATATATCGACATACTCAGATAGTAGCAGTGTTGAATGCAGTGATGCCGAAAGGCGTTGAGCACGGCATCACTGCATTCAACACGCGCAGACGATGGCGGTGTTGAATGCAGTGATGCCGAAAGGCGTTGAGCACGGGTAGCATATCGAAGTAGATATCTACTTCGATATGCGTGTTGAATGCAGTGATGCCGAAAGGCGTTGAGCACACTCCTGTGACATGGCTATTATCAGAAAACTTGATGTAGTGTGTTGAATGCAGTGATGCCGAAAGGCGTTGAGCACTCGAAGTCAAAACCTATTCTCATGTCTGTCCATTTGTAGTGTTGAATGCAGTGATGCCGAAAGGCGTTGAGCACTCTGATGCGGCCGGCCCACTTGCCCAGGCCGCTAGCTCGTAGTGTTGAATGCAGTGATGCCGAAAGGCGTTGAGCACCGTCCAGACTTTCGCCGTACCGCCCGAAGTGCAGAGTGTGTTGAATGCAGTGATGCCGAAAGGCGTTGAGCACCTATAGTACTCACATCACTAGGTCAACGAACCAACGTGTTGAATGCAGTGATGCCGAAAGGCGTTGAGCACCATCTTCGGGAGAACACCGCGTTCTCCCTCTCACTCGTGTTGAATGCAGTGATGCCGAAAGGCGTTGAGCACATGACGACAAGGTGGTCCATGACTGGATCGACCGGGTGTTGAATGCAGTGATGCCGAAAGGCGTTGAGCACTTCCTTTAACTCTTGAGTCTTCTTTGCCGGCTGGCCAGGTGTTGAATGCAGTGATGCCGAAAGGCGTTGAGCACAATTTCTGCATAGTCTTTTAGCTTGTAGCCGTATGCTTGTGTTGAATGCAGTGATGCCGAAAGGCGTTGAGCACCCCCTTACCCAAGTGTCCGGGAAAAACGAAAAAAAGTGTGTTGAATGCAGTGATGCCGAAAGGCGTTGAGCACATCGCATCCAGAGCGCATCCTGCGATGGATGCGTCGTCTCGTGTTGAATGCAGTGATGCCGAAAGGCGTTGAGCACGAGGTACGATATGTCCTCGGTCGCCGTGGCGTCGAGGTGTGTTGAATGCAGTGATGCCGAAAGGCGTTGAGCACATCATGTATCACTTACGGCTTTGGGTAGTGTCCATGTGTTGAATGCAGTGATGCCGAAAGGCGTTGAGCACAAGACTACGCCCGGGGGATCGAGGTCGGCCTCACACTGGAGTGTTGAATGCAGTGATGCCGAAAGGCGTTGAGCACCCATCCCCCATCTTTTTTATTTTTTACGTTGAAACATCTTTTTGGGTGTTGAATGCAGTGATGCCGAAAGGCGTTGAGCACTTTTGGTGCCCGGAGACCCGGCCAGGAACTCCGGGGTGTTGAATGCAGTGATGCCGAAAGGCGTTGAGCACGGAACGGCTGGTGGGTGTACGCGTGGCGGCCAGTCGAGTGTTGAATGCAGTGATGCCGAAAGGCGTTGAGCACAATTGCAGGAAGACATCATGCATGAAATCAAACCGTGTTGAATGCAGTGATGCCGAAAGGCGTTGAGCACCCAGATGCGACCCAACTCAGGATGACGCCACATCCCGTGTTGAATGCAGTGATGCCGAAAGGCGTTGAGCACGTATACTGATCGGGTACCAAATCGGATACGACCAATGTGTGTTGAATGCAGTGATGCCGAAAGGCGTTGAGCACGACCAGACTTGGAACAACTGATGGAATGGTTGATGAATGTGTTGAATGCAGTGATGCCGAAAGGCGTTGAGCACAGCATATACAAACCGATAGCCAACCTGGAACTGATATGTGTTGAATGCAGTGATGCCGAAAGGCGTTGAGCACCGTATTCACAGCTCGGCCTGGATCATTTCGCGCTCGAGGGGTTGATGGCAGTGGTGAAGCAGGGCGTTGAGCACTTAGC
>JANWVV010000084.1 GCA_025055795.1 Gemmataceae bacterium | reverse complement strand
TGCTGTCGGCATTTCCGACACCTGTGCGTCGGATTTTGCGTCGCCTGTGCTGGAAGATAGCGTTTTTTCAGGGAAAATTACGTTGCGGTGAGTCCTAACAGGAGCCATGGAACGACGTCGGCGGCGTCTCTGAGGGTCGACTAACCTTGTTCTTAGTGACTTTTGGTTCTTTTTTTGCCTATCTGCTCCGTAAAGATATCTTGACTGTGATACCGTTGATCGGACTCGCCTGAATGCGTTGAACTGCCACCGAGTCTTTCGGGCAAGCAATTGCACATCAGCCCGCCAAATGATAATCTGCCTAAGCATTTTTCAGGGTACCAAAGGACTGGAGAAACCCAGCCCAGGGCTTATTAATTAATTTTGGCAAACACCGCTTTGCGGGAGGTATTTGATGAGCCAACATCCCACGGACGGGCGACTTACACCGCTTTTTCCTACACAGATAGAAAAAGGATTCGGTGCTAGTCGCTACCGACCGCCGGAGGAACTGCCTGTTGTGGGTGTATGTCAGGGACGAGGACGACGCCTTGAACAACAAGTACGCAGCCAGGTCCCTTGCTACCCCGGCGTATACGGAATGTATGACGTTCAGGGGCGGTTGCTGTACATCGGCAAGGCCAAGCAGTTGCGTCAGCGTTTGTTGAGTTATTTTCGTTCACATAGTCGTCCCCCTAAAGCGGAAAAGATTATCGCACAAACCCGGCGGCTGGTGTGGGAAAGTTGCGGGGACGAATTTGCTGCCCTCCTACGCGAGCTGGAGCTGATCCAAACTTTATTGCCGCGGTACAACGTAGTGGGTCTACCCGGTCGGCAACGCTACCATTATGTCTGTTTAACGCCGCCGCCGGCATCATATTTGCAGGTGACTCCCCAGCCACCGCGGCGCGCCCTAGCCGTTTATGGACCGTTGGCCCTGCGTCGCCGCTCGGAGGAAGCTGTCCGTCGTCTCAACGACTGGTTTGGTCTACGCGACTGCTCTAATCGGATCCCGTTACACTTTCGTGATCAAAGTGAACTTTTTGCCGAGTCATTGTCGCCCGGGTGTCTCCGTTGGGAGCTGCAACAGTGTCTGGGTCCCTGCGTGGCGGCATGCTCGCGGCAGGAGTACCAGGCCGCTGTCAACCGCTTGCGTGCCTTCCTGGACGGGCGGGACCGCTCACTGCTGACCACACTGCGGCAACGGATGCAAGAAGCGGCCGAGCGTTTGGAGTATGAAAAAGCGTTGGCCTTGCGGGACCGCTTGACCGCTCTGGAGTGGTTGGACGCTCGTTTGCGTTTACTGCGGCAAGCTCGCCGTGGCCCCACCTGGGTTTATCCCCTAACAGGGTGGGACGGACAACAGCGCTGGTACCTGCTGCACCGAGGTCAGGTTGTAGCGGTCTGTTTCGCCGCAGCGGCACCGGCAGAATGCATCCAGCTTCTCCGACGCCACCGTATTTCCCCATCGCGTTCCACCTCGGACCTGCCCCAACCGCCGGCTCGCGTGGATACGGTGCTGTTAGTCGCGGCTTGGTTCCGACACCATCCCGATGAACAGCAACGGCTGTTGACACCGGCACAAATCCTAGCTGCGGCCGCTGCCTGCACCGACACTATTGTGAGATCAGAGCAATAGCTACTACACCGTGTTAACGGTGATCAGCCGATTCCTGGACGCGACCGTAATTACGTTTCCATGACGAGGTCGTATTAGGAAGAAAGACTGCTTCCTTAATAACGGTACTGTTATGCTGCTAAGAGGTGTATAAGTGAGGCATTCTCGGCCAGAGGTAGACACTGAAGATCATACATGCAGAGATGATGCTTGCTAATCCGCCAATCATAATGGCAAATACACCATAAAAGTTGCCGCTGTAACGCCCGCGCTGCTGCTCGATGGCCGTCATGGCGGAGCTGCCCATCCAGACGGCCGTTAGCCCGAGAACACCGGGTAAGAAAAAGGCTATCGCTTGCAAAGTATAGCGAGCGATCCGGGATTGCTCCGTCTGCAACAGGATCAAGCGATCGACTTGAGTGCCGAACAGCTTGACCTCCAACAAGTCCACGATCCGTTCGTACAAATTGTTGGGTTGCGCCGGCAATCCGGCACTTCCCCGTGCCTGGCGCAGGGGGCTGTAGGCAATGTGCTTTTCGGCATGGAAAGCACCATACAAGCCCAAAATCAAAGCGACAATGGCTGTCCAAAAGCTTCGTCGCGCCGGTGGATATACGGGACTGTTTTTTTCTCTCCACGGAGCAGGAGTCGTCATCCCGCCAACCTCTCCCCGCTGGGGTGATTCATGCTAATACGATGATTTCGACGGTTTCCACTTGGCCGTTTTCCCTTGTTTGTTTTACAAACAACAGCCGCAACGGGGGACAGTGGACCCACATGAACTAGTTGTCGACTACGACCCTCCCGGGATTGCCCTCCGCAGTCCCCTCTCTGTTTCTGTTACAAACTAGATTTGACCTTCGACTTTGTCCTGAATTATCGGCCAATTCTCTGGTAAGGAGACCATCCTGATATTGCAACTTCTGCAGAACGTGAACTTCACGCTTGAAGTGCTTGCTTATAGGTAGCTATGATTGCAAAAACTGCTGCTGACTATGGAACTCCAGTATTTCTTCCAGCGAGTGGCCGAAAGGCAAAAGTTATTACGACGTTCTGAATAAAAATCCGGGACCAGCCCTGTAGCCTGCCGTTCTGTCTACCTCTTGGTACCGCCTATGCCTGCAGCAGAAGCGGCTATTCAATCTCCTTGGCGTTGGTGGGTTTGTCTGTTGCTGATGCTGGCCACCATTATCAATTACATGGACCGGTTGGCCCTGAACCAGCTTGCTTTACGCATCAAAGTCTACTTTGCCCTATCACATCAACAGTACAGCTATCTGGAGAGTGCCTTTTCGCTCGCGTTCGCCTTGGGGGCAGTAGGAACGGGTATTCTGGTTGATCGCGTTAGCGTCCGTTGGGTTTATCCTCTGATGGTACTAGGCTGGTCGGTGGCAGGGATCCTGACCGGTTTTGCTAACCACTACTGGGTACTGTTATCGTGCCGCTTTGCTCTTGGGCTATTTGAAGCGGGCAATTGGCCCTGTGGCATCCGTACCACGCGTGCCGTTTTAGCTCCGGCAGAGCGTTCCTTAGGCAATTCCCTGTTCCAAAGTGGCACGGCCTTGGGCGCTGTGGTAACACCTTTGACGGTGCTGGCCTTGCTCCGTTCTGCCGATCCCGACGAGGGCTTCCGCCATGCTATCATCGCCGTCACCGGAGGCACCTATGCAGCTGTGAGTG
This sequence comes from Gemmataceae bacterium, assembly GCA_025055795.1. Lineage (GTDB taxonomy): Bacteria > Planctomycetota > Planctomycetia > Gemmatales > Gemmataceae > Thermogemmata. The sequence goes on along the minus strand of JANWVV010000084.1, from coordinate 796 downwards.
CAGCACCCGTCGATGCCTGGAAGTTTCCGTTCCGGGTCATCGGCTCGCTCGGCGTGGTGTGGATCGTGCTATGGTTCACCACGGTCCCGGGAAAGTGGCTTCATTCCCCAGTTATCTCTACTGGCACGAACAAGGTAGAGTCCCCTGTGTCCTCCTCGTCATTTGCCTCGATACTCTGCGATCGTCGTTTCTGGCTGTTGTTGTTGCTAGTCGTCAGTATTAACGTTACCTGGCATGGATACCGAGCCTGGCTACCGCTGTACTTACAGGAACAACGGGGCTACAGCGAAGCCGCTATGAGCCGCGTGACAACCCTTTACTACCTCGCGGCGGACATCGGGGCCTGGACCATCGGTGGCCTGACCTTATGGCTGTGCCATCGTGGCTGGACCGTCACTATGGCCCGCATGACGGCCCTCAGTCTGGCTACGCTAGCGGCCATGACCACACTACTTCTCCCCTTGCTCCCGAGCGGCCTACCCCTGATGACAGGGTTGTTAATCATCGCTTTTGGAGCGATGGGAGCGTTCCCGACCTACTTTGCCTTTTCCCAAGACCTGGCCCTTCAACATCAAGGAAAGGTTTCGGGCTTCTTAGGTGCTTCGGCCCATATCGCTTTGGCTTGCGTATACCCTGCGGAAGGATGGATGATTTCCTGGAGTCAATCTTACGAACCCGTGCTTGCCATGCTCGGCTTAGTGCCTGCTGCTGCCTGTACGCTTTTGTGGTACTATTGGCCTCGTTGAGCGATGCGAAGTTCTCTCCATCTCTTCAGTCTCCAAACAGGGCCTGTTTC
>JANWVV010000083.1 GCA_025055795.1 Gemmataceae bacterium | reverse complement strand
GCCCCTTGTTTCGCCACGAGCTGATTACTGCACACGTTACTACATGGGATTTCCAATCCAACCCGATTGATCCAAAGAAATGGAAGGGCTGGTGTTGCATGGATGGGTACAAGCCACAGAATCGACGCCGGATATCCTTGATCCTGCTTGCATGTGGCTTGCTGTTGGGTCTGTCAGCCGGCCATATTTTCGTGCGATGGTCCCATTGGCAGGCCTGGTATGCTGCTTATCGCCTGCGAACGACCCTGGACGATACCCGGCGGCTCCAGGCGGCTGAGCGGCTCCTAGCTTTGGGGCCGTCAGCCCGGGCGCGGGTGCTTCAGAGCCTGCTCCACGGAAACGATGCCGTCCGTGCCGCACTGATCCAAGCCTGGCACAACCAAATTCCGACACTGCCGCTCGATAGCGTCCAGGATTGGCTCACCGAGCTGATCAATGCCTGGACAATCGCCGATGAATCAGCTCAACAGGCCATCCTGGCCTGGTTGACATCAACCCTGCGGCGGGAGGCCGACGTTCCGATTCCTGCCTGTCAGCAACTGGCCCGCCTGGGCCTGCATAGTCCCTATGTTTCGGTGCGGTACCAGGCTGTAACGCTAGCCGTACATCCACGCCTCGGCTTGCAGGCCGAGTTGCTTCCTTTGTTGAAAGATGCCGAAGCGACGGTGCGTCGGGCAGCCTTGTTCGCCGTCACAGCTACGGAGGAGGCCTCGTTACTTCTACCTGACGAAGAGTTGTTCCACTGGTTGCACGACCCGGATGAAGGGGTCCGGCGTATCTGCTACGATGCCTTGGTCAGCCGGGGTCGGACCGTGCTGGAGATCGATCTGGGGCGACGGTTGACTAACCCGGAGGCCGCGGAGCGACTCAAATTGATCGCAGAGCTGCGCTACGACGAGGTTGTGGCCGATCCGGAACCATGGCTCCAGCGCCTAGTCCGGGACCCGGAAGCCGCCGTGCGGGTAGCCGCCGTGCGTGCCGTGGCCGAACTGCGGGCTGCCCAACGCCTGCTCTGTCCCGCCTGGGTGGAGACCGCAATCCAGAACGATCCGGACACCCTAGCCCGTCAACTGATGCGTTACTACCAGCAGTTACCTGTCCGTTTAGTCAATGGTTCCGTCATCCCTGCCGGTGGTACACCGGTACCGCCTCGCTGAACCAGATCGAACAATCACTCGAACATCAGTTCCGTGTCACGGGAAAGGGCCTGTCCGTTGCGGGTAGTCGGCGGGGATCCGTAACATGGTGCAAGGGGGCACCCTCGACGGCAGGTGGGTAGACAGGTGGCATGGATGGCATGAAAGAACTAATCATTGTGGTCAAGCCCTTCCGGGCGGAAGCAGTTCTACAGGTTATCGCCGAGGTGGGCGTGACGGCTTGCGTCGTGCGTGAGGCCAAGGGGTTCGGTCGGCAGAAAGGGTATCTGGACCGCTATCGTGGCTCGGAATTCAGTACTGCGTATCTGCCCAAGGTGGAAATCACCGTTTGGGCTAACGATGCGCAGGCCGCCGAGCTTCTGGATCGTATTCCCAAAATGGCTCGTACGGGCCGGATCGGCGATGGCAAAATCTTTGTCGTGCCCTTGGCCATTCCTGAAGTCATCGAGTTCTAAACAATGGCCGCAGTTGTAACAGCAGACCTGCTTCATCCTTGACCTTCAATCTTCTAACGACTTCTCACTCAACCTGCCAAATTGGGCCTAGGTGGGATAATCCGGAATAAAGACGCCCAAGAAACCACAAAACGTAATAGATATTGCCGAACAATCCAAGTGGTTTGGGAAAACGCAACTGTCGCGAAGACGAGCGTTTCCTAAGATGATGAAGTACGGGAAATAGGGTCGGTGTGACGGTGATGGCCGACCTGATCAGGTGCCGGAGCTGACCCACGGAGGGGAACGACCGGATCGGCAGCGAATCGTTGCGACGAGTTAAGGGGAGAGTATCCGTGATGAAGCGTCTGCGTTGGTGGGTAAGGGGATGTGTTGTGCTGGTGGTCGGGGTGTGGGGCGTGATCGTTCAAGCGGCCGCACCCAAGTTGAGCCGGGCCACGTATGAGCGACTGGTGGCCGTCGACATTGCGCAGGTACAGGCTTGTCTGAGCAAATGCCTGGAGAGCGCCGCTGAAGCCCGTCGCCATCAACCCACGGCTCGTGCCCTGGCAATGCTCCTGGCCATGGAAGCCGAGGTCCTAGGCGATGCCGCCCTGCAACAGCAAGCCCTCCAACTAGCGGAAGCCCTCAACAAAAAAGATTTTGCCGCGGCCGACAAGCTCGCCAAAAGCCTCAAAGCCAGTCCATCCGCTACGCCTCTGGCCAGCAAACCCCTGCACAAGCAAGCGGGGTTCCATCTGGAAGAAGTCATGTCTCCTTACCGCTTGGGACGTTCCGGCGGCCTGAACATCGAAAAGGACATCCGCGACTGGAGCAAAAAGGGAGCCAAGCTGGACCCGGCCGCGGTTGAAATCCTGGCGGCCCGCACCGCCCTGCTCAGCGAATACACCTTCCACATGCCCAACGACAAGGCCGAAATCAACAAAGCCAACACTGAACAGTGGCAGAAGTACTCGCAGGATCTGATCGAGTTGAGCCGACAGCTCGCGGAGGAGGCCGCCAAGGGCAACTCCGCTAATCCAGCCACCATGACCGGACTGCTCAACAAGATCAATAACAAGTGCTCCGACTGCCACAACAAGTTCCGTGATGACTGATTACTTCCCCCGCCGCTAGCGACGCACTCTGGCACAGCGATGGGGGGGGAATACCTGGTCCCAAGGGAACAGGGCAGACCGACGGTTGCAACCTCGGTCTGCCCTGCGGTCAGGTATTTGCGGACGTGCTTGCCGTGCATGACGATGTGCGGGCCCGCGTGCTAGCCTGAGCAGTAAGGTCGGCCATGCTCTTGCTCAAACCGACGTGACGATGCCTGCTTTTCTGGGGACTGTATACGTCCGTTGAAACGAAAGGGGTGACGCTTATGCCGTCAGTGAGTTCGTCAGCGGCTATCGTGGCGGGAGGACATCCCACCTGGCGTGATCCCCGCTTGGAACCGATTCGGGAGAAGGTTTACACGGGCCAGCGGCTCACATTCGACGATGGCCTGGTGCTGGAACAAACCTGCGATCTGCTCACCCTGGGTGAGTTGGCCAATTACGTCCGCGAGCAGAAAAACGGCCAGGTAACTTATTACAACGTCAACATGCACATCAATCCGACCAATGTGTGCGTGTATCGCTGTGCCTTCTGCTCGTTCCGGGCAGATCTGAAAAGCCCGACCGCCTATGTAATGAGCGAGGAAGAGATCCTGGCACGCGCCCAGGAAGCCACACAACGGGGGGCCACCGAACTCCACATAGTCGGCGGATTGCACCATCGCCTCCCTTACGAATGGTATTACAACATCATTGCTACCATTCACCAACATTATCCGCAGTTGCATCTGAAGGCCTGGACAGCCGTGGAATGGGACTGGTTTGTCCGACTCACCCGGCGACCCTTGCGGGAGTTGATGCTGGAGATGAAAGCGGCCGGGTTAGGCTCACTTCCGGGTGGCGGGGCGGAAATCTTTCATCCGGAAATCCGTAGCCAGATCTGCGACTACAAGGCCGACGCGGAACAGTGGCTTGAGGTCCATCGCCAATGGCACGCACTAGGAGGCAAGTCCAACGCCACCATGCTCTACGGCCACATCGAAAAACCGTATCATCGCATCGATCACCTGTTGCGATTGCGGGCCTTGCAGGACGAAACCGGCGGATTCCAGACGTTTATCCCCTTGGCGTTCCACCCAGCCAATAATCCTCTGGGACGTGATCGGCCCCGTCCCTCGGGCATGATGGATTTGAAGATGATTGCCATTGCCCGCTTGATGCTGGACAATTTCCCGCACATCAAGGCGTATTGGCAGATGCTTGGGGTCAAGACAGCTCAGGTCGCTCAGAGTTGGGGGGCCGACGATCTGGATGGCACCGTTGTCTACGAGCGGATTTATCATGCGGCGGGCAGCGAGGCACCGCAGGAACTGACCGTGGCCCAGCTCCGCCGTTTAATCCGTGAAGCGGGCCGTATTCCCGTCGAACGCGATACGTTGTATCGTCCCGTACAACGGCCTGAGCCGCTGGAGGAGGAGACCGTCGAGCCACCAACCGCCACCGCTGTCTGAAAAAATGATTGGTTCGGATAAGCGTCTTTTCAATCTGTTCGCCTAGACAACTAACTGGTTTGATCGGCTTACGAGATAATTAACAGCATACTGTTATATCATTTTAATGATTATTAGATTTTCGGGAGACCATGATTCTAAATATAGTACGAAGTATGTCAGCACTGAAATTCAGTGACCGAGGGCATGTATCAGTTCAACTTTATGCATGTCGCCCTTGCGTTTGAACAACT
>JANWVV010000082.1 GCA_025055795.1 Gemmataceae bacterium | reverse complement strand
GTTGGCCGAGAATTTTGTGTCTCCCCTCTTGACGGCCTAGCTGGAACGGTATGGTAATAAAGTCAAGCGAACGTTTCACGATGCGATGGGGGGGGTCAGAACCGACGACGGCCAGCAGCGGTATTTTCGGGGAACAATTAGGACTGGTCGAGCGTCCAATCAGGAACCTGTCGCCTCAGAGACAACGTCGGATTGGCTGCTTCCTAAGAGAGTGGATCTGTTTCGTCGAACGTATTCTCACATAAAAGAGTGGGTCATGCACATGATGCAAGTCGTGTTACGGACGCGAGTGTGGTTGGTCGAATGCTGTCGTCTGGGGCTGGTAGTGGGCGTGTTACTGCTGTTTGCTAGCGTGGCCCAGGCACAGGACAGTGCCGCGGGAGAAGGGCCGCAAGAATCCCTGGCCCTGTTCATGATTAAAGCAGTCGGACCTGTGTTTGGCCCCGGATTACTGGCCGTATCGGTAGCTCTGGTGGCCCTATGCGTTTTGCTAGCCTTGGACTTACGGATGAGCGGTGCCATCCCGCCGGGATTTGTGGACGAATTCACTGGCCTGGTTAATCAACGGAAATTCAAAGAAGCTTTCGATTTGGCCCGGAGTGATCCATCCTTCATTGGTCAGGTACTAACCGCAGGGATGAGCCGGCTGCAATACGGTTTGGAAGATGCTCGTGAAGCCGCGATGAATGCCTTGGAAAGCATCAAAGCGGACAAGGATCAAAAAAATAACTATACCGCGGTGATCGGGACGCTTGGACCAATGTTCGGCCTGGTTGGAACGGTTTATGGGATGATCAAATCCTTCTCGGTCCTGGCCACCGCTACGCAGATCAACCCAGCCAAGCTTGCCGACGGTATTGCCCACGCTTTAGTGGTCACCCTCTTTGGTATTGCGATATCAGTGCCGGCAATTTTCTTTAACGCCTACTTCCGTAACCGTATTACGCGGCTATGTATGGACGTGGGGCACATGGCCGATGACCTCCTGACGCAGATGTATCACAATTCGAAAAAGACCGCCGCTGGGGCAGCTACGGTTCCGCCCTCTGCCCAAGGGGTACCACCTTCGCCCCCCGCAGCACCTCCGGCACGCTAATCCACTCAACAGGTCCGGGCACTCGCAGGCGCTGATCCCTTTGCACCTTCTACGGACAGAGGCATCTCCGGAGATCTCGTCGTATGAGCCACGGGAACATCGATCGCGGCGAGCCCAACTTCACCCCCCTGCTCGACCTCGTCTTGCAACTGATTATGTTTTTCATGCTCTCGGCTAACTTCGTCATGGAACAAACAGCGGTCGAGATTCGGTTGCCTGAATCTATTGCCGCTAAAGCGGTCGAGAAGACCGCTGAGTCGATCTTTTTCTTAAATATCAACAAGGAGGGACGAGTCATCCTGACCCCCGATCAGTGGGAAGGAGACGTTCACACCTTGGACAATCCAATCCAAGTGGAAAATTACCTGCGGCGACGTGCAAATGAGGAAAAACGTCGTACCAAAAGTGACAAGCTGGAAACGGTGCTCATTCTGCGTGTGGATCGGGAAACAGAGTTCCGTAGGACCTTTGAGATCATGAATGCCTGCCGCCGGGTAGGTTATGAACGCGTTCAGCTCCGCGCCATACTTCATGGTACACTAGACTGAACCATTCAGCCCATGGCACTAGGATCACTGTGCCATGGCTGACCTGACCGGCTTGGACTGATGATGATTAAAGAAGGGGAAGGGCTATGAGCCGTCGGCATCGGGGGCATGCGGAACACATCGATCCCGACCTGCCCATAACGCCTATGCTGGATATGTCCTTCCAGTTGCTAGCCTTTTTCATCATGACGTTCAAACCGTCTCCAACGGAAGGACAGTTGGCTATGCAATTGCCGCCACCTGAGCAAGGGGGCGGAGCTGCTATGCCGGATCCGTTTGGAGATAAACCAGCCAAATTCATCGTCCGCGTTGTGGCCAACAACAATGGCCAGATTGCCCGCATGAGCATCAAAGAAGAAGGAGCGGCTGCTCCCCCGATTGACCTCGGAGCGGATCTGAATCGCTACATGAACGCCCTGAAGGAATCGCTGCAACGCAACAAAGACAAAGGGGCTAAACTCACACTCGAACTGGATGGCCGCCTGCTTCACGAATACGTCGTGGCCCTCATGGACCATGCGTTACGTGCCGGCTTTTCCGATATCTCGCCGATTCTCGCCTCCGGTAGCGATTAAGGTAACAGCTAGCCAATCGTGGCGTGTCTGTCTAATCGCCTACAAACTGTACATACCCGCAACACGTTACTGTAGATCACCGTTATGCTCACTAATTTGATTAAACAAATAATGGTGACAAGGGGGAAGTTTGCGGAACCCTCAACCTGCCACAGGCATGCATGACATGGCCTCAAACCACCAAAACGTATCGTGAAAAGCAAAAAACATCTAGAGGTCTAAAATCGACGATGTACAAAAGTCTAAAATCGATGAAAAACAAATTAAAAACTTGTGGGAACCGGTTCAGGGACAGGCTTGTCTAAACTTCAAAGGGAACTAGGGGCACCTCTCTGATGGTTGGGGCTGAAAGAAAGCAACGGCTGAGCCTGACGCCAGTTTTTATCCTGGCAGGTGCCCGGGCTATGGCCCTTGCCCTTTGGGGAGCCTGTTTTTCGGGGGTGACACCAGGGCTGATAGCTGAGGAACCGGACACCCGGTCGCCTCTTCCTCCCTCTACGGTCAAGAAAGACTACCGCGTACCCAACCCCGACCGGGCCATCTTCCGTGGTTTTCAGGATCTCAAGACACTTCGCCGCACAGGGGGCATAGAAGATTTTACTCCGGTGGCCTCGGAAAAGCATAACAGCGATGAATATCATGCCTGGCATGAACTGATTCTGCATGCCCGTCAGTTCTCGACTGCCGAACTGCTGGAGCAGGGTCGCCGGGACATTGTGCCTGAGGAACTGATCGAAAATACGCGGGATCAATTGCGGCTGGAACTGATCGGTTTCAACGGCTATCTGCTTCAGGCCCGTCGGGTGGCGGCCACCACAACACTACAGCAGGTGGGTATTCCGGCTGTTTATGAGGCCATCGTTGCATTGTGGAGAGAGCCACCGATGCACTATCTTTCCTTCGTATTTACTGAATGTCCGGAGGAGCTGGCCCCCCTACGGAATGCATCCCTGGAAAGCTGGGTAAAATTTGGCCGGATTAGTGTTCGCTTAGCTGGCTACTTTTTCAAAGTCAAGCCTGATCCCACCACCGTTCCCATCCTGATCGGAAAAGGATTGCAAGTTTTATCTTCTGACGATTCTGCCGTTGGTCCCTCTTTGGATCGTCAATTGCGTATCTTCCAGAGGATCGAGAACGATAGCTGGGTAGCCCGCGGTTCGGATCGCTGGGAGGAAGCAGTCGCTTACAACCGTGTATTACTTCATGCCCGTCGGTGGTCGGTCCACGAACTCGAAGAGTATGCCCGTCGCGATCTGCGTTTTGCGGATCTATTTTTCGATGGCCATCGGGAATTGAGTGATGGCCGTCGCGATTTTCGGGGTCCCCGTTCATACCTGCTGGAACTGGTGCGATTGGAAGGACGGTTGGTGCAGCTGCGGTCGTTTGCCGCCACACGCACGTTACAAGAGGCGGGTGTCGACACGTTGTACGAAGGCTGGTTGGTGCCTCAGCACGAACCCCGTGGCAATCCCGTCTGCATTGTCTTTACCGAGCTACCTGAAGGAATGGAAGCAGTGGGGCGTGTCAATTACTGGGTTTCGTTTGCTGGCTATTACTTCAAGCTGATGCGTTATGAATCGGCGGAACGGGATCCCAACGATCCGAACCGCTTTGTCGTCAAGCGGGCCCCGCTGTTGTTGGGCCACGGTGTGATCCGTCGCCCCGACCCGGAGACTGCCTCTCCTGTATCCTGGAGTGCCTTCTCCACAGCAATCGCTGGGGGCGTGATCGGCCTGACCCTAACCGCGGGATTACTTTCCTGGTGGTATCGGCGGGATGACCGCCGTACCCGCGCTGCTTTGGAACAAAACCAACGGAACCCATTTGAGATTCCAGGAAAGTTTTGAAAATGCCTCCAACTCATGCATAATAGGGTAGACGGGGCGGCAAAAAGACCAAACTTCAACAACTAAAAAAGGTTACGTTCGAGAAGATCGTATGATCTGTAAAAACACTACACCATAGTCACCTGCAGAAACGGTGTTTGGGTGGGATCTTCATCTTGGAGTACAGGCACAGCTAGGCACCCCATAGAGGGTGATAGTAAGGGGGATTTGTTTCGGTACGCCTATGGTTTACATGTCGTAAAGGAGGACAACGATGAGCAATTCACCTCCCTCTGTACCGGAGAAAGCAGCAACTCCGATGCCGCCGGCCAAGGCAGCTGCTGTCATTCGACGGATCGAGGCTGCTCATGAGACGTCGCAAGAGCGGCTATTGCGGAAGCATCTGCCCGCTTGGGTCATCAGCGGTGCGGTG
>JANWVV010000081.1 GCA_025055795.1 Gemmataceae bacterium | reverse complement strand
AAAGACTAGCCGAAACATATACAGCTGTCCAATGCCGGCAGTGGCGGATCCTTGCGCCTTGCAGTCCGAGCAATCCTACAGCCAGTATGGCTAGAAAAATCAGTGGTTCCCAACTCCCTCCGTCGTAAGCGGGCACACTGGCTAGTAGCATGATCAACCATGCCCTCATTTTCCAAGGTAAAACCCAACTACGGCTCTGCCCGTGTTGCATGTTGCAGGGCCGGGGGGCGAGCAACCATGGCAGTAGCAGGCCCCGCATCAGAGGTTCTTCAACACACGGAGCGACGACACACGTCTGAACAATAACCAGAAAAGCGTTGTAGGGTGTCGAAATGTCCACACTGGCCAATGGGTGTTCCTCCGGCTCGCCCCCAAGGTACACGTAAACAGTTTGGACCAGACCGCCGACGAGCAACACTGTAGGGGTGGCCAAGGCCCAAATCCCCGCAGTCAGTGCCAGCCGAGGGGGCCATACCAAGGCCTCCCCGCTTGCTTGAGGATGAGCCGGCAAAGCTGCAACCTGGCGGTAAAAAAGGACCAACAAAAGAATCACTTGTAAGGGGAACACCCACACCGGCGCTTCCAGATACGACGCCCCCAGTGCAACGCCCAGCACGGGCAGAAAATAGAGTAGCATGCTAGCCGCCAGCAACTCCCAGCCGGTCCAGGTCCAACGCCAGACCCGGGCCGGTGGAAACAATCCCACTCCCTTTCGCTGGGATATTCGCCAGCCGATCAAGCCAGGCCCAAGCACGCCCAGAGCCGTCAGGCTGCCGGCCAGCAACATGCCGCTTATTTCGCTTGCCTCTTCTGCCACCATGGCCATCGGCCTGTTGTTGCCAGAGATTGCTCCGTTGGGGACACTCACTAGGAAGCCGTTGCTTTACATGCGTTAAGCTAACGATTCCTGGCTGCTAGTGGATCATCTTGTAATGTAATTTAGAAAAAGCGGTTTGTTTCTTTCCCCAAAAGGCGGGGCAACCCGATGTCATCAATCCTGGAACGCATTTTGCGGGTGAAGCACCAAGAGGTGGAGACAGCCCGTCAGCAGATGCCGCTAGCAGAACTGCAGCGTCGCGTGGCCGCTTTACCACCGCCTCGTGATTTTGCCGCCGCATTACGAACCGCTTTGCCACCAGCCTGCATCGCGGAAATCAAGAAAGCATCGCCCTCGGCAGGTGTCATTCGTGCGGACTTCGATCCCCTAGCCATTGCCCGGAGTTATGAACGCCATGGGGCCAATGCCTTAAGTGTACTCACCGATGCCACCTTTTTCCACGGTAGTCTGGCCATCTTGACCGAGGTCCGCAACCACGTTCGTCTGCCCGTGTTGCGCAAAGACTTCCTCATCGATGAATACCAATTGTGGGAAGCACGGGCCGCTGGTGCTGACGCCGTTCTGCTGATTGCGGAATGTCTGCCCGGCCCCCGCTTGCAGGAAATGTACCGTTTGGCGCAAGCGTTGGGGCTTCATGTATTAATGGAACTGCACGAAGCGACAGAACTACCGCGTGTGTTGGATACGGGCGCTCCTGTTATTGGCATTAATAACCGCAATCTGCGTACGTTTGTTACCCGGCTGGAGCATACGTTGGAGCTACTGCCTAGCATTCCCCAGGATCGTCTGGTAGTAAGTGAAAGCGGTATTGGTACCCCGGCGGATGTCCAACGATTGGCACAGGCGGGTGTTCATGCAATACTTGTCGGCGAAGCCCTGATGCGACAGCCGGATCCCGGTGTGGCGTTGCAGCATCTGTGTCCGCGTCCTTGTTTTCAAGCCACGGTCGACTCCTAATCGGAAGCTTGCCGGTGCGATTGTGAGTCCACTCGCTCCACCCATTCCTGGATAGCCAGCGCCATTTCCGTCGGATGGGTATACTGTGGATAATGGCCACAGCCCGTGATAGTGACCCGCCTGCAGTGGGGGAGGGGGCGTTGGACCTCGTCCCAGCAGGCAGACGGCACCAACCGATCCCGATCGGCGGTGATCAGCAACACAGGCTGTTGGATGGTTGGCAGTAAAGGGCGCAGGTCCGTGTGGGCGATGGTCCAGGCACGCCAAGCGGCTGTTGCCAAGGGTGTCTGGGAGCCGTGATGCAAATAAAGCTGTGCCACGGGGGCGGGAACCTGGTAGCACATGGACGGTTCCAGCCGCTGCATAACCCAGCGATACAAATTCGGCCAATCGGCGAACCAGCCGGGCAATCGTCGGCCCCAACGGGCCAACTGTCTTTCTGCTGGCCCTAAAGGACGGTGGGCAAACCCATTCTGTAACACACCCGCAACGCAACGATGTGAGGCATAAGCCAACGCATACAGGGTGATCAGCGAGCCGAACGATGACCCGACAACTGTGACCTGATCCAGACGGAGGTGATCCAGAAGAACATTCAGGTCGGCCAGGTAATCAGTCAGGCGGTACCGAGCTAGACAGGCTCCGTCGGTTTGTCCATTTGGCAGAGCATAGGCCACGCACCGATGACGTTGCCACAGGTGATTGACGACCATCACGAACGCTTCAGGAGCATCCGCCATGCCATGGATGAAAACAACCGGCTGCCCCTGCCCCCATGTGAAGTAACGAAGCTCGTATCGTCCAGTCCATACCCGACCAGCAATAGCATGCTGTCGGAAGCTGGCCCAGGCGTTGTTGAACTCCTCGGCGGTGACAGAGGGGGTGAATTCTGCGGCCCCGGGACCTCTGGTTAACCCTGGCAAGGGGAAGCCGCTGGCTATCACTGTGTTGGCACCAGAGGCCGGGGGCGTTAGGTCGACCGGCTTATCCGTAGAATGCAGCGGCTGCAAAGCTGACACTTTCGTATCCTTCGGGATGGACGTATTGCTGGTAGTGCAGCGCCTTGCCGTGGCTGGGTCGGGCGACCTGTAACGTCAACCAGGTGGGGGACAGACCGCAAATGCGTCGGGCGTTGCCTTCCTGGGCAATAGTACGGAAAAACTTGTGGGCATCGGCCTGACGCAGAGCTTCGAGCACATTCCAATCCTTGGCCCGGCTCTCCGTCAGCCAGGGTTCTTCAGCACGTCGGGCGTCGTCAAACTTTGGCCCTATATGGGCCAGATCACCACTAATGATGTAGCACACCGGCTCCTTGTACTGTTCCTCCAATTGCCGTAACACGGAAACCATGCGGACGATCTCGTCCTTGGCGGTCGGATCAACGTCTGCGTCGATGCAATCCTGCATGCTACCAACCAGCAACGGCACGATCTTGAAGGGGCGTTTATCACCCAGCAAAAACTGGAGCAGGACCACTTCGAGTTCGATAGAGTGTTCCGGGACATGGGCCAGCGGATCGGCAAACACGCCATCGCCATAAGCCTCCGCGATCCGGTGTACATAGTCGCGGTCGGTTTCCACAATCCCCAAAGGAGTTTCAAAGTGTTGCTCGGTCAGGGAAAAACGGGCCGGAGAATAATGCGACGTACCGATAATGACGAACACACGGGCGGGGGTCTGCTCGATCAATTCCTTAAAGCCATGGCCATAAGTGATGTTGCCCCGTCGGTAGTCCATGTGGGGGACCAACACCGCGCGTAAACGGTGCGGGGAGTTCGACACGCCCGGGCGGGGCAGACCGGCTCCTCCATCGGCCACAAACAGTTCTGTCAACTGCTCCCGGAGAGGTTCCGGTTTCGCTTCGTAAGTACCGATGCATACCGGCTTGCGGATGGGAGCCCGCACCTGGTTCCAGAAATGCGGAGAGTCTAGCAACAGGGCCTCGTCCAGGGCCCGGGCCAACGTGGCGATGGTCTCGCCTGTCACACGCACCTGGGGATATTCGACATTCAGTTGGAAGGCGATCTCGTAGGGGGTATGCTGACCGTCAAAGCGGTCAACAACAGCCAAGGCCAGGCCGGACAGCACAACCGGCTTACCAATCTGTAACGGATCGAACAGTACATACTCCCCCAGCTTATGCGGCTGGGCGGCTAAACCCAGACGCAGCTTAGGACGTTCCACTGACCCGTTACCTGTCGTCATGGCGGTGACCCCTACTCAGTGAGAATGGTTCAAAAAGCACCAGCCCACAAATTCTTGCAAATGGCTTTGTTTGTGTGCTGATTGTTAGCGTAGTAGCTCTGTTAGCGATTGTGTCAGCAGAAAATATCCCTTGTCAAGGATGGATGTGCCTGTTCAGAGGTGTTTTTTTTGTACCAAAATTAAAAAATTGGTAGCATGTCAGACGCTAGACCAAGTTTTGGGAACACAGCGGGTCTTGTTGATGGAGGGGTGATTTTGATCGACGTTAGATAAGAAGCATCTGACCGCAAGTTGGATTAGCGGCCCGTCGGGGAGGGACGGTCGGCATACGTTTTCGGTCCAACACGGAAATCGTCTTCGATGACCGTCAGGCGTTCACGCCCCCGTCGTTGTTGTTCATCGATGGTATAACCGGGGGCATCTGGGCGGCCTAACTGCCGCACCTCGCGGGGTCCGAGGAATCGGGTACATCCGGCCAACACGAGCACCATCGCGAATATGCATCCGATGCTGTACCCTTTGCCGCCCTTGTGCACTTTCATGGCATTCTCCCATGGCCACTTCTTGTCAT
>JANWVV010000080.1 GCA_025055795.1 Gemmataceae bacterium | reverse complement strand
TCCGTTTCTTCCGTGCGGCGATCCGTTTTCCAGACCAGGCCACACAGCAAGTAGGCTACCAAGGCAGCCTCTTCCCGGTTATTGTACCGCCACAGCCGTCGGACATAGTGGTAGCCGGCTGGTCCTAATTGTTGCAGTAGACTTTTATGAACTTCCCACCAGACGGGCCGCTCCAGACGGCTTTCCCAGATACGCTGGAATTGACCGGCTAATCGGCGGGGATCGCCTTCCAGGGTCAGACCGAAGAGGAGAGGATGATACACGCGTGCATTTTTCTGTTGTTCCGTGCTCGCCGCGGCAACGGCTGCGGAAGTCTGCACCTCCAACGGGAGCTTGATCTCGCTGCGGATCTCCTGGAAGGCGAGCAGGCAATCCAGCATCAGCAAGGACCACGCTCGACCTGGCTCGACCTTGTCCGGCTCGGGAAACCGGTTCTGCCAGTGCTGGTGAGCCTGGTGGATATAGTTCCGCAAATCGGTCACCTGCACGGTGCTGTCGGCCACTATGCTTTTCCATAGTTCCACAAAATCCTGGTTGTCCAGGTTGATGGCAATTTCGATGGCTTGTTGCCAGCGTCCCAGTTCGCGGCATGCGCGCAGAACACGCCGGCGATCCTGGGTAGAGAGGGGATAGTTGCTTTTGATATCGTACTGATGCAGCAGTTCCTTCCATTGCTGAGCGCTTTCCAGATACTGCAAGTTGCCGGGATAGTCGGTAACGACTGCTTTGGCCTGGAAGTAATCCTGATGCTGGGTATGTCCTGCTTTTTCCCACAATTGCACGGCCTCGGCATGGCAGCCTAAGCGGTATTCGACCTGCGCCAGGGCCTTGTGGAAGCGGACCAGATCGCTGTGCGGACTGGTTTGCCATTGGCGACCAATCTGTTGCACTTTACGCAGCTGCTCTTCTTCCAGGTTGGCCGCGGCGGCTCGCTCGATCAGTTCTGTGATCACGACTGACCAAGTCAACCAGGACTTGCGGGCATGATCCAGATCTTCGTAGATCCACTGTTGATTCTGAGTGATTAAACGGATCATGCGGTCGCACCAGGCTTTGCTTCGCGGCGTGTTGGCGCTCATGTTGCGGGCCACCTCGTTTTGCCAGCTGTTGGCAAACTCGCGGCGGTTGAGAATGTCCCAGGCCGCCGCTTCCCAGGCCCACTGCAAGGCCTTATCCGGGTCCAGAGTCAGGATTTGCTGGACGGCCTGTGCCAACTGACCTTCCAGGTAGTACTTGAGAGCGAGGGCGCGTTGGGCCCCAACGGTGTTGCCACTAAGCCGATAGTAGTAAGCTGCCCGTTCGGCAAACTCGGCATGCCGTAAGGCTTCCGCTTGTTCTTCGTAATCCTGGGCCATTTGAGGCCATTCTTTGCGGAACACGCTGACCAGTTCGTCGGAACTGCCCGGTGACCAGGAAAAGTCAAAGGGGCTGGCATTGTAATCCGCGGAGACTTGTGCCGCTGTGGTTGCCGTCGGGGCAGTGCGTAGCCGCTGGATCCATTCTTCCAGCGGCTGCCAGAAGGCGTCCCAGCCCTGCTGGGTTTCAACGATCCACAGTTGCTCGCGGGCCCGGCTGGCGGCCACGTACAGCCGGTTGAGGAAATATTCGGCAGCCAGCAGTTGGGATTCGGGTATTTCCGCTTCCCGGTCGTATTCGTCCCATTCCCAGAAACGGTTCAATCCCAGTTGAGCAAAGGCCGTACCGAACCCCAGCAGAGCATAAAAGGGTTTTTCCAACCCTTTGACGTCAGCAGGCGATTCGTAGTTGAGGGTTTTGGCCTCGGTTGCTTCTGCGGAAGGATGGCCTTTGGTCGCTGGCGTGTGGGCGGAGGCCATGGACGTGCGTGGAGGACCGTGGGGCAGCCCCAGGGCGGCCCAGAAGGCGGCCGCCGTTTCGTCCGTAACATAAGGCGGTTCCGGACCCAGGAAGGAAACCCCCTTGGCGAACAAATCCTTCAGGATGATCCCGTCATCCGGAATGATCAGACGCCGGATCGCCTGGTTGAGGGGTTGATCCTCCAGTTGCCAGATACGTTGCAGCTCGCCGGCCACCCCGACAATTTCCTGCCGTAGTAGCTGCAGGGCGTTGCAGAGTCGGGCGATGGAGGGGCGGTTCCGGTAGTTGTACAAAAGCTGGAAAGGCTCGATGCGGGGGAGCGGAGCGTTCGGTATCTG
Organism: Gemmataceae bacterium; assembly: GCA_025055795.1. Classification (GTDB taxonomy): domain Bacteria; phylum Planctomycetota; class Planctomycetia; order Gemmatales; family Gemmataceae; genus Thermogemmata. The sequence goes on along the minus strand of JANWVV010000080.1, from coordinate 2,464 downwards.
CTGTACCAGGGCCTTGGCACAATCCGCCTTGACGCGGGCCCAACGGAAACAGGCCGGATTGATGGTCTGGTACGAGTCACCGGCCAGGATAATCGGCACGCGACCGGCCTGCTCCGTGGGCCGGGAGTATTTCAAGAACTCCGAACTTTGGAAAATGGCGGCCAACTCGACGCGGGTCAGGTCCTGCACCTCGTCGCAGATCAGCACCGCATAGCTGCGGGCGTGGGGCGAGCGATGCTCCAGCACCTCCCAGGCCAGATCCAGATTGTCCCAGTACCGCGGCTGATAGCGATTTTCCGAGCAGGGGACCGTCAAACGTTTGTACCAGGGCCAGACCTTCTCCCACACCTCCTCATACACCTGCTGCGACACTTGGCGGTCCCGCCGGCTCAGTTCTTCCTCCGTAGCGAACTGTTCCGGACTCATCCACCGTTCTTCGCCTTCCGCACCCAAATTGAACCCTTTGATGTAGCTGCGGATAACAAACCACAGAATCTCCGGGTTTTGCACCTCCCGGGACAAGCGGGCACGCAAGCCTTCCTGCGGATGCCGTAACAGCGAACGGAACCGGAAAAAATCCATGTGGTTTTTGCTGATGTCCCAAAAACGCCCCTTGCGTTCATCCGGCAGTTGCCCTAGGGCGTAGCGGTGAAAAGTACAAAACTCTTCCTGCAGCCACAAACTGGGGTCGTTGTAGAGTTCCTTCAGCTTGGTTTTCAGACGCCCGATGGTTTCCATGGTGTTTTTCAGCAGTTTGGGGTTCTCGGTCAGGTACAACAAGCTAAGACTCTTTTCCGGTTCCGTTACGCCGCTGGGGAGCCGGACGAGCCGCTCAGGCACATAGTAGGACAACAAGGTGGTTTTGCCGCTGCCGGCACGACCTTCGATAATGGCGGGGAACCGTTCCCCCGAAAACAGACTCTCCAGAGCGGTTAGTTCTTCAAACGACAGGGGCAACAGAATACTGTCGGTAGCAAGAAGTTTTTCCCACAGCTCATTATCGGCCAGAAGGTAATCGGGATAGGTGCAGGAAGAAAAGCGGCCCACCCGGTCGATGAACTCACGCAACAATCCGGCACGAGGGGTACCCTCACCGGCCTGCTCGATGACTAGTTGCAATGGCAGAATCACCTCGTCCTGGAACCTGATCCAGTTTTCTTTTATTAGCTGCAGCTCGCTGCTACGTTGCTGCTGCGACCAGGTGGAGACGATAAAACCCAACAAATAAAAATGGAAAGAATCGTTACTCTGCAGATCGGGCAAGGTGACATAGTGAATGACGACATCTTTATGAGCGTGTTCATAAAGTCTCCAGGGTTCCCGACGTCTGTCCCCGGCGCAGACCATTTCAAACAAAGCTTCATGCAACTGCCCTTTGTGGGTAGAAGAAGCCTGCTTGAACAGATCATTCCAACGGGATGACTGAAAGATGCCGGTTCCCTCTGTTTGACGGCTGAGAGGCTGGAGCAAGGCCTCCAGGTAGTCCGGCATGGTTGGCAGGACCACGGGGGCCTGTACCGACTGCCGGGCCAGTGTCTCCTCGGCCCAGCGACGGATATCCTGCTGACGAGCGGTCAGCAAGGGCAGGAAGCGATTGGAGAATTTTTCGACCTTGCCATTTTCGTAACGTGGGTCGTCCCGGTGGAGCAGCTCCAGAAAGACCACCACCGGCGCCACACCATAGGCGGTGGGTACATCCAGCCGGTAGGCCACCAGTCGTTGCTTGTCCTTGCGTTTTTTGAAAAAGCCGGCCCCGAGAGCCTCGAACAGACGAACATAAGGGGAGCCGGGGTCTGCCCGCTCCTGTTGCAACCGCTGGGCCAACTGCGATACCCATTCCCGGTCTTCGCCACGCAGTTCCTTGACGGAGTTCATCTCGTACACCAGGAAATTCATGGCGTCCTCCCCCGTAAGACAATGCCTCAATACCGGCAAAGTTCGCGATGACAATCGATGTCTTGTCTCTTCTGTCAAAACATCTTGATAATAACGCTTCCAAACAACATACACAAGTAGGTACCATCAATTTCCGGTTAAACGCCTGAAAGCCCGGAACTACCATGAGCGGTGGCAATGTCGGAAGAGTAACCAAAGGTTGAGGCTAAGAAGTCGCATAAGCCTGGATTGTTCCAAATGGCCGCATTTTATCGTTGGGCAAAGACGTGTGGAGCATGTGTTGCATCTCTTGGTGGGCTTAAGGTTCGGCAGGTAGATAGAAAGGCAAATTACGGATTGGCGTTGCCCAGCTGGAGGATGCTGGCTAAGGGGGAAACGCGATATTCTACGCACCAGTGGATGAGGTATCATGCAAATGTATTCGGGTAGCCGGCGAGTTTGAACACCTGCGAAATTCTCGAGGAATTTAGCCGATTTGGTTTCAAGTAGCCCACAAAGGAGCGGAGCGCTCCCTCACCTGTTGATAACGACTTGGCGGAGCTGATAGGTGGCTTGGCTCGCGTCACTC
>JANWVV010000007.1 GCA_025055795.1 Gemmataceae bacterium | reverse complement strand
GCGCACCTGCCCCATCTTCCGCACCCGCCAGGATGCCGAACTCACCAAAGCCATCTACCGCCGCGTGCCCGTGCTCGTCAACGAAGCCACCAGCGAAAACCCCTGGGGCGTGCGGTTCTTGCGCATGTTCGATATGGCAAACGACTCCCACCTCTTCCGCACGCGGGCGGAGCTGGAGCGCGAGGGCTTCCGGCTGGTGGGCAACCGCTTCGTTCGGGAGGAGCAGGTGTGGCTACCGCTGTATGAGGGTAGATTAGGGTTTCAATTCAATCATCGGTATGCTACTCAACCCTCAGGTCATTTGCTGCCCGTATCTGAGACTCAACTGCAAGACCCCAGCTTTCTGGTGGAACCACAGTTCTTTGTAGATCAAAAGGAGTTTATGCGCCGAATGAACAGATTGAATATTGGCTGTACCTCAGGAATGCTTGGATACAGGCGAGTTACAAGCAGCACAAATGAGCGTACCGTTGTAGCAACTATTATCCCCTGGGGACCAGCATCCTATGGTTGGATACTCTCGTTAGGTCCTAATGCTTCTGGTCTTGCAATCTTGTGCGCAACTTATAACTCTTTTGTGTTCGACTATCTGTTAAGACAATCTCTCAGCCAACCTAGCATACCCCAATCTACTTTTGAGCAAACTGCCACGATACATCCCGCTTCCTATACATCACTGGACCTGCACTTCATCGTCCCGCGGGTGTTGGAGCTGGTCTATACGGCCTGGGACATCAAACCCTTTGCCGATGACGTTTGGCGGGAGGCAGACCCTGCGCTGCAGGCGGCGATCCAGGCGCAGTGGGAAGCCAACGCCAGCGCCACTGCCAACGCGCCGACCGAGCCTCCCGCCTGGGCGGCGACTGCGCCGGAGGGCATTCCGCTTGCGCCCTTCCGCTGGGAGGCTGAGCGCCGCGCCCTCCTGCGGGCAGAGCTGGACGCCTACTACGCCCGGCTCTACGGGCTTTCGCGCAAGCAACTCCGCTACATCCTGGACCCCGCGGACCTGACCGAACGGGAGCTGGCCGACATCCTGGACCCGTACGAAGAGGTCGCCGATCCGCTCGACCCGGCGGGCTACGCCGAACGCTGCAAACGCAGCACCTTCCCCGGCGAGACCTTCCGCGTGCTGAAAGAAAAGGAGCTGCGCCAGTGGGGCGAATACCGCACCCGCCGCCTCGTCCTGCAAGCCTGGAAGCGGGTATAATCAACGGTGCAGGAGGGTAATCGGCTTCAGGATCGGTACCAACATCCCCCATGATACTTCTACCCACCAGCAGGTCGGGTAGACCGCGCGACATTTTCCCGGATTGTGTGGCAACCGAAGTTATCAGTCAACACGATCATCAATCTACAAGGCGGCGACTCATGCCAGCTCGAATGCTCGAATGCATCTACCTGCAGGGCTACAAGTCCTTTCGGGAGCTGAAGCTGACGCTCGGTCCAGTCAACGTTCTGATCGGTGCCAATGGCTCCGGCAAATCGAACCTCATCAGCCTCTTCAAGATGCTCAACCGCATGATGAACGAGGAGCTCCAACTGCACATAGCTCAATCCGGCGGCCCCGACCAGTTGCTGCACTACGGCCGCAAGACCACTCAGAGCGTACACATCGGGCTATGGTTCCGCCGCGATACAAACCTGGCCAACGGCTACAACTGTCAGCTGGTACCGGCCGAAGACCACTTGCTGATAGCCTGTGAACAGATATATTTCCACGATCGCTCTCGTTATGAGTGGCCTTATCTGGACAAAATCCACAGCGGCATTTTTACAGAGAGCCAGTTGCCTCAATGGGCCAGCGAATCAGGAGGGATCGCGCGTTACGTCTTCGAGGCCATGCAATCATGGCAGGTTTACCATTTTCACGACACCAGCGACGCGGCACGCGTCAAGCAGATGGGCGACATTCTCGAGAACAGACACCTCCTGCCCGACGCCGGCAACCTGGCCGCCTACCTTTATCTGCTCCGCGAAAAGCACCCTCAACGCTACCGCAACATCGTCGAGACCATTCGCCTGGCAGCACCTTTTTTCGGCGACTTCATTCTGCGACCACATCCCTTCAATGCGGAAAAGATTCGCCTGGAATGGCGTGAGCGTGGCTCTGATTTGACCTTCAGCGCCGGTGCCCTTTCCGACGGCACCCTGCGTTTCATCTGCCTGGCTACGCTGTTTTTGCAACCGCCTGAAAACCTCCCGGCCACTATCGTGCTCGATGAGCCGGAGCTGGGCCTGCACCCGTACGCCATCGTCTTGCTGGCCGAGATGGTGCACAGTGTGGCCCAGCACACGCAAGTCATCCTGGCGACCCAGTCGGTTCCCCTGGTCAACCAGTTTGCACCGGAAGAGATCCTGGTGCTGGATCGTCCCGGAGGCGTTTCCACCATCCGCCGCCTGGAACAGGCCGAGATCGCCCACTGGCTGGACGAATACGGCCTGGGAGACCTGTGGGAGAAGAATGTTCTAGGAGGGCGTCCAGCCTTATGAAACGCATTCTGATTTTGTGCGAAGGTCAAACCGAGGAAACCTTCGTCACCCGCCTCCTGAAACCACATCTGAACCAGTTCGATAAGGAGCCTATTCCGACTATTCTGGTCACTAAGAAACTGAAGTCGGGCCATGAATTCCAGGGGGGCATCACATCCTACACTCGCGTACGCCGCGATGTGTACCATCTGCTCCGCGATAGCAACGCTGTCTGTATTACGACCATGCTCGACTACTATGGTCTGCCCGCGGATTTTCCCGGCAAAAAGACGTTATCGGCCCAAACCCCCTATGATCGCGTGGCGCATCTGGAGCTTGCCTTTGCCCAAGACATCGACAACCCCCGCTTTCGCCCTTACCTGATGCTGCACGAATTTGAGGCGCTGCTGTTCGTCCAGCCAGCAGTGATACCCGAAGCTCTAGGAGTCAGTCCGGCCGGAGTGACTTTCAACAACATCACGCAGTTCAACTCCCCCGAAGAGATCGACGACGGTCAACAAACGCATCCCGCTGCGCGAATTAAGCAAGTTCTGCCCAGCTATCGTAAAGCGCTTGATGGGCCTCGGATTGTAGAACGCATCGGGCTTGGTCAGATACGCGCACGTTGTCCTCATTTCCACGAGTGGTTGAGCTACCTTGAAAGACTATGAACCCAATCTGCCCCCGTTATCTTGGATCCATCGTGCCCCTAGTCCTGCACAAACGTCGAATCCGGCAGCCGGAACTCGCAGCCTGAAAGTGAGGGGAATTCCACCAAGCCGCCAACCTAGCCATCGGCAATCTTGTTGCAGTTAACAAACATCTTTCTGAGTGTAAAACTGCGGCAACCCTCTGGAGAAACTTTCAGACCGATCTGTCAAGCAGGAGCCAAGACACATAGTAGCCACTGGTACCAGATTTGCAACGGCCACCTCGGCAACAGATTTGGTACGATATGCATCAGAAATTTGACATTCAGGGCTTTCCCGATGACGAGGGCAATCCTTTCCCGCAGCTCCGCATGCCCCTTTCACCAAAGAGTACAGATCAATTATTTCGAGCATTCGGATAGTTTTGATTGAGCATAATACGAGTTGTTGAAAGCGAATACCGTAGTTGCCAGCTTCAATTTGCATGTTTAGCTGATGGGAGTATATAGTGATAGCAAAAATTTTAGTCTGAGCCCAGGAACATCACCATGACAAGCATCTTTCATTTTCATGAAAATGTCATTTCGGACTATCGGGATTTTATATGTTCTTTTGTGCACATTGCTGATGAACGGTTGCGTGCTTATGCGCATCAGATGCTCGGGGAAGAGCAGCGTTTGTGGCCGGAACCGTTGATTCAACTTTCGCCTGTCTACAAGCGGGATGCGACGATCGCGGAGCTGGCGCAGGAGGGTCTCCTCCACTCGGAAACGGCACGCATTTTCCAAAGGCCCGACGGAAGCAGCTACCGGCTGTATCGCCACCAGGTCGAAGCCATCCAGTTGGCCCTGAAGGGCCACAGCTTTGTGCTTACCTCAGGAACCGGCTCGGGCAAGACTTTTTGCTATTTCCTCCCAATTATCGATACACTACTGCGGCAGCCCAACGCCCGGGGACCAGTCGCCCTGCTGGTCTACCCGATGAACGCGTTAGCCAACTCGCAATTGCAGGCATTGCGACAGTTGCAAAGGAACTATCAGCAGCGTACGGGCCAGCCGTTCCCTGTGCGTTTTGCTCGCTATACCGGCGAAACCTCCGAGCAGGAACGCGAGGCGATCCGCCGCGACCCGCCCCATCTGTTGTTGACCAATTATGTCATGGCAGAACTGATGTTAGTACGCCCAGAGGACCGTCTGCTGATTCAGCCACAGCCGGAAGTGTCGGTGCCTTTTTTCCTGGTATTCGACGAGTTGCATACGTATCGCGGTCGCCAAGGGGCGGACGTGGCTATGCTAGTACGCCGGCTCAAAGCACGCCTGCAACGTCCGCAGGTGGTGCACATTGGCACCAGCGCAACGCTAGTGGCGCATCGGCATGCTACCCCCCATGAACGCCGGCAGGTGGTAGCGGAATTTGCCAGTCGCTTTTTCGGCACGACCATAACAGTGGAACAAGTGGTCGAGGAGACGTTGGAGCCAGCAAGCGTCGGCGGCCCACCCTCATCCGAGGAGCTGCGGACACACCTGCAAACCCCTCTGCCCGAGGAGCGGGAGCGTTTACGTCGGCATCCTGTGGTGCGATGGCTGGAATATGCAGCAGGCATCGAACCGGAGCAGGAAGGCCGCTACCGGCGACGCTTGCCCCGCACTCTGACGGAGCTGGCTGATGAACTGGCCGAACAAGTCCACCAAAGTCGGGAACACTGCCGCACCCTGCTGAGAGATTGCTTGATCCGGCTTGCCGGTTCCGCCGGGGGGGCCGAAGAGCCATTCTTTGCCTTCAAGCTCCACCAGTTCATTTCCCAAGGACGCGCCATCTATGCCACTATCGAAGCAAAGGATCAGCGTCAGTTCTCCGCAGAGGGCCATCGGTCATTGCAACGGTGCTACTATCCGCTACGTTTCTGCCGGATCTGTGGTCAAGAGTACTACTACGTGATCCAGAAGGATGGGGCATTTTATCCTGCGCCGTTGGACGGCGAAATGGGTGAGGACGATAGCCAGGTGGGATACGTGGCCCTGGTCGAGGAGTGGGACGACAGTCAGCTTCCCGATGAGTGGCTGAATGAACGAGGGCAGGTATTGCCCAACCGGCGCTATCGCCTCCCCCGTGAAGTGTGGGTTCGTCCCGATGGTTCCTACAGCGACGCACCGATTGACAACGCGGTAAAAGGCTGGTGGCAGGCCCGCAAACTGTGGGTCTGTCTGCGTTGCGGCGAGCATTACACGGAAAAGGAAGGGGAATTCACCAAGCTGTCCACCCTGTCTAGCGAGGGACGGTCATCGGCTACGACCATCCTGGCCGTGGCCGTTCTGCGACACGCGGCCCGCAGCGGAGTAATCCGGGACAAACTCCTCACCTTCACCGATAGCCGACAAGACGCCTCATTACAGGCGGGTCATTTCAACGATTTTGTGCAGATGGCGGTGTTGCGGTCGGGCCTGTATGCCGCCCTGCGGAATCATCAGCAACTGAAGTTCGATACTCTGGCCGCCGCCGTAGTCAATCACTTGGGTCTGGAGCTGGCCGACATTGCCCATAATCGATGGCTGGATCCCCAAGCGGATGCCGCCCGCCAGGTCTGGGAAACTTTCCAGGAACTAATCGAATACCGCCTGTATGTCGACCTGCGACGCGGCTGGCGGGTCGTCCAACCCAATCTCGAGGATGTCGGCTTGTTACGGATCGACTATGACGGCCTGGAGGAATTAGGCCAGCGTCAGGAAGTGTGGCAGGATGTACCGCTGTTGCGTGGCAGCTCTCCTTCGCAACGAACGACCATCGTGCGTGCGGTTCTGGACCATTTCCGCAAACGCCTGGCCATCGAAACACCCTCGCTCCAGCGACACTTCCATAATCGGTTGATCCGCCGGGCCCAACAATTGCTGAACGAATTCTGGGGCCTGGATCCTGAAACCGAATATTTGCGTGAAGCCGCCTGGTTTGTATCTCACCTTCCAGGGAGCGGTCGCTTCCAAGGTGAGGGGGCGTTCTACAAACTTAGTCAGCGTTCTTTGCTAGGTCGCTACCTGATCCAGGAATTGGAATTAGACAGCTCGTTGTTTGGGCGTTTCATCGAGGCGTTTCTGCAAGTGCTGGTTCAGCAGGGTTTCCTGCGACGTGCACCGGCCAATAGCGGCTTTGAGGGATATCGACTGGATGCGGCCCGTTTGGTATGGCGAATAGGAGACGGGACAGCACCGCCCCCCGATCCTGTTTACCGACGCGGTAGCCGGACCTCGTGCCACCGTGCACCGGTCAATCCGTTTTTCCAGCGTTTTTACCAGGAGATAGCGCGGGAACTCGCTGCGCTGGAAGCCCGGGAACACACGGCCCAGGTAGTAGAACCAGGAGAACGCGAGCGTCGGGAGCGCCGCTTTCGATGGCTAGCTGAAGACCAGCAGGACCCGACTTTGGGACGCCGCCTTCCCTACCTGGTCTGCTCGCCCACTATGGAGCTGGGGATTGATATAGCCGATCTGGACGTAGTGCACCTGCGTAACGTGCCCCCTACCCCGGCCAACTATGCCCAACGCCATGGCCGGGCGGGCCGCCAGGGACAACCCGGCTTGATCATTACCTACTGTACCGCCGGCAGTAATCACGATCAGTATTTCTTCCGTAACCGTGCGGAACTGATCGCCGGGATGGTCAAAGCCCCCCGCCTGGATCTTACCAATGAAGCACTCGTTCGAGTCCACGTCCAGGCGGAATGGCTCGCTCAGGTCAGTTTGCCTTTGCAACGCTCCATCGAAGAAGTGATCGACACCGAAAAGTTTCCGGATCTGCCCCTGCGTGACACCGTGACAGTCCAAATCGATCTAGGAGCCGCACAGCGACAGGTGTTGAGCGAACGTCTGGAACGTATACTTCAGCCCGACCGCTCTCTGCTGCAACAGTCCGGCTGGTATAACGATCAATGGCTGAATAACGTCATTGCGGACGCCCCACGTCAGTTCAACCACGCCTTCGACCGCTGGCGTGAGCTGTTCCGCACCGCCAAGCATCAGTTAGAGCTTGCCTACGGCCGACTGACAGGAGCACGGGACGGGGAGGCACAACGTCAGGCCTTGCAATTACAACAAGAAGCGCTCCGGCAACTCAACTTGTTACGGCAGCAGGAGGTGAATCGCGAGGAAAGTGATTTTTATCCGTACCGTTACTTGGCTACCGAAGGCTTTTTGCCGGGTTACAACTTTCCCGCTCTCCCGATCCGAGCCTGGGTCCCCCGCGGGGAAAAGGGTGAATTCATCGCCCGTCCTCGGTCCTTGGCTATCCGCGAGTTTGGACCTCATAACATCGTCTACCATGAAGGGAGTAAATGGCAGGTAAAAAGACTCTATCCAACACCCGGTGGCCTGGAACGACGCCGCCACCAGCGACGCCTTTGTTACGAATGCGGTGCCTTCGCCGAGCATACGGTAGACCGTTGCCCCAACTGCAACACTCTGTTCGATGGTGCTAACAGCCGATTAATTTTGCTGCTGGATTTGCCTAATGTGCGACTCTCGCGCCGGGAGAGGATCACCTGCAATGAGGAAGAACGCATCCGCCGAGGCTATGACGTGAAACTGGCTTACCAGCTGGCACCCACGGATGTCCCCCGGCGTCTCCAGGAAGCAGAGGTTGTGGTGGATGGGCAGGTGATATTCCACTTGCGATATGCCCCCGCCGCTACTCTGCTGCACATCAACAATGGCTGGGTCGGCCGCCCAGCGGGCTTCAACGTGGATCTGAGCAATGGCGAATTATTCACCGATGCCGAAGTGGAAGAATCGGTCCGGAATCGTCCAGGCGGTCCTGCCCCCCAACGCCAGGAGTGCCAGCGGCTGGCTCTTAGTGTTTGGGAAACGCAGAACATCCTGCTATTACGTCCCTGTGATCCGAGACTGGAAGATCCGGAAGAAGCGGAAAGCCGGTGGATCAGCCTCCAGCATGCCCTGAAACGAGGCCTCGAACAAGCTTTTCAGCTGGAAGAACGAGAACTAGAGGTCGAACGCTTAGGAAGAGGGCCCCACCGTGTTCTGCTTTTCTATGAAGCCGCTGAAGGGGGATTGGGAGTCCTGCGACGACTGCTGGAGGAACCTGATGCCTTGCCCGAAGTGGCCCGCGAAGCCCTTTTGGTCTGTCATTTCACCGAAGAGGGCGACGATCTGAAAAACGCCTGCGAGCGAGCCTGCTACGAGTGCCTACTCAGCTACTCGAATCAGCTGGAGGCCCACCTTCTGGACCGCTGGCTTGTCCGCGACACTCTGTTGAGCCTGCTGCGGGGCACCGTCCAGCGACGGACAAACGGCCCCACGCGTGAAGATCAGCTTGCCCACCTTCGCACTCGTGTTCAGTCGGAATCAGCACGTCAGTTGCTGGAATTTCTGGCACAAAATCATTATCGTCTGCCTGACGAAGTCCATAAAGTTATTTCTGAACCTCGTTGTATCGCCGACTTCTTCTACCATCCGAATGTCGTCGTCCTGTGTGCTGATCCATCCTCCAATTGGGGGGACCGGCCAGATGACCAAACCCAGTGGCGTGCCCGCTTCATCGCCCACGGCTTCCGCGTTATCATTCTCCGTCGCGATCAGGATCTACAACAGCAACTCCAGCAATATCCTGAGGTATTCGGGCTGCGCACCGGTTCTTAAATAAACTGCAACTTGATTTTGACAGTAAATAGTACCAGATTCCCAGACCTGACAGACAATCTTGTTATAGTTTGCCCAAGGGATACTGTTTGTCTTGTGTTCAATAATTCCTCAAATGCGCGTGAATGCCTCTGATTATCATTTCCGATTCCATTGGCTTCTCCTAACCGCATGAGCAACAGCAACTAACAAAGCCGGGAGCTTGCGGATAACGACTGGCGTGCAAGAAATGCTTGCGAACCAAACATCGAACGATAGATAAGTCAAGCCGCAGGCCTCCTTATCCTTAACTGCGCGGCTGATAATGAATTGCCGAGCCTGGGACTCCAGGAATAAGAAAAAAGTAGCATAAAAGATGAAATCAAACAGCCGGCTAACAGCCCGGTTGCTGATTGTCTCCAAGTATCCTGTTCGATGTGAAACAATAGCAAAATGGTGTTCACAACGATCAGTACCAACTCAATCTTAGCAACCCTTGGGGTGGAAGGGTGGGGGGGTGGTGGAAATAATGGAAAAACCGGACTTGATGTCGCAAGTCTGAGCTGAACCTAGCGATTTGCTAGCCGCGGGATCCGACGGTCCCACCAAACGCGGGCCGACCCTCGAGGGAGGACCAACCTGATGGTGTCAGTCGTCGATGACGTGACTGCCGAAATCATCGCCCTGAAAAAGCAACGGGATGCCATCATCCTGGCTCACTATTACCAACAGGGAGAAATCCAGGAACTGGCCGACGTTACGGGGGACAGCCTGAAACTGGCCCGAGCCGCAGCCGCGGTGCATAATCCTGTTATTGTCTTCTGTGGCGTCGTCTTCATGGCCGAAACAGCCAAGATGCTCAACCCGGACAAACGGGTGCTGGTACCCGACTTGCAGGCGGGCTGCAGCCTGGTCGAGTCCTGCCCGGCCGATAAACTGCGTCGCTATCAGGAAATGCTGCGGGCCAATGGCCGACGCTTTCAGACCGTCTGTTACATCAACAGCTCCGCCGCCGTTAAAGCTCTGTCCGACTGGGTGGTCACCAGTGGCAACGCCGTGGAGGTAGTGCAGAAGCGAGTGCCCCCCGACTACGAAATTCTTTTCGTTCCGGACCGCCATCTGGGCGCCTATCTCCAGGAAGTAACTGGCCGGCCCATGATCCTGTGGGATGGTGCCTGTATCGTCCACGAAATCTTCAGTCTCAGCGATCTACTTGCCATGCAACGTCGCTATCCCCAGGCCAAAACGATTGCCCATCCGGAATGTCCCAAAAACATCCTGGAACACGCCGACTTTGTCGGTGGTACCGAAGCGATGCGTCAGTATGTGGCCCGCCACCACGAACCAACCACCTTTTTGGTGGCCACCGAAGCCAACATGATTTGGGAACTCCAGCGGCATTACCCGCAGCATACCTATCTGCCGGTGCCCGGCGTGAGCTGCGCTTGTAACCGTTGCCCCCATATGGCTCGCAATACTTTGGAAAAGGTGCGCGATTGCCTGCGTGATCTGGCCCCCGAAATCACCTGGCAACCCGAATTCGACAAGGCACGCGCAGTGCTCAGTCGCAGCCTGCTGGAGCCAGCGGCCCAGACGGCGACCCAGCCGGCAGGCGACTGAAACCCCGTGTCACGCCCCCCTCTGGATCCAAAAAGTTACCACCCTCCCCCCGGCAACGAATGACCGGTTTGCCTCAGCCGTGATGACTAATGGCGAACGCCTATCACAAGTTGTTGGCTGCCGCTGAATAACATTGCCAGGACGGCTGCCAGGAACAAGACTCGCCCCTCGGGGAAACACTCATGGCTTTTCTACCACCGCAACGACTGATGATCCGGTTATCCCACCCCTGTCCTTATGTGGCCGAGATGCCTCAGAACTTGACAGTGGCAACGGCTCCCCTGCTCAACCTGCCCAATAACGGTATTATCCACCCCCATGCCGCCCTTGAAGGTCAACAAACCTTTGCGGAGCTACGGCTGGGCTGGAATGAACGCGGCTTGGGAGTAGAAGCAGTAATACGCGGCAAACGCCAGCCATTGCAGGGGGATCAGACTCGGCCCGGCTCGTGCGATGGAGTCCATCTGTGGTTGGCAACCCGCCCGGCCGGTACCAGCCGCCGAGCTACCCGCTACTGTTTTCACTTCGTCTTGCTGGCCACTGGTTGTGGTAGTGAACGCGACCAGCCGGGCGTAACTGCCCTGCGGATCCCCCGAGCAGTCCAGGAAACCCCTCTGCCCGATACCCAAAGCTGCCTGATCCGCCGGCTACCCGAACGTTCTGGCGGCCGCTACGATTACCGCTTGCACGCATTTCTGCCGGCCGTGGCCCTGCCCGGATACGATCCGGTCGAAGTGCCCACCCTGGGCTTTTTCTTCCTGGTGCGCGACCACGAACTGGGTGACCAGTTTCTGGCCTTCGACTGGAACTTTCCCATCAGCGAAGACCCCGCCCTGTGGGACCAACTCGAACTAGTCCGTTAGCCCGACGGTAGATCAAGGCGCCAAAGCCTGCCACTTTCCCAGAAAGGGCAATCAGACCTACTTGAAATCATACTCTTGACAAGTGCGAGCGTATTGATAAAATGATCAGTAAGAATTACTAGATTGACAAAAATAGATTTTGTGGAACAAATATCAGTAAACAAATGAACTGATATAAAAATAGGCAGTATTGCAGAAGGCTACTTGCTGGAAGTGTCCAAGAAACGTAGGGAGCTCATTCTGCAGCGGTGAGCCAGGAGCGGGAAAAGCGGGCGAAGACGATAGATTCGTAGGGGTGACGCTTACCGGCCTCGTAAAGGCAAGCATACGAGGCATCGGGTAGTACCGCCAGGCAGGAGTAGGCCGCGGGACCGTCGTGGAGGCAACGGCTGTGCGTCCAGGAGCGACCGCCGTCCGTGCTCAGGCGAACGGTGAGCCGCTCACGACGTGTGCTGGCAGGATTGGCAAACAGAAGTTCGTCGGAACGTCCGGGGATAGCTACCAGACTAGCCTGACAGACAGGATCGACCAATTGCTTGTCTTCCTGAGGCGGCGTGAACGAAAGACCGCCATCACGGCTGCGAGCAACCAGACGACGAAAATGTTTGGGACGATACGTACGGATATTGAGCACAACGGTGCCATCGCTCAGTTCGGCAGCCTGACATTCGTTGCAGTCGGGACCGACAATGCCCCCGATGGCCCAGGTTTTGCCCCCATCGTCGCTGTAAATGACGTGCGAGCGACGAATCTTCCCACCCTCGGCTTTGTGATCGCACGGAATGAGCAGGCGACCATTACGTAGTTGAATGCCGATACCGGGACCAGTGGCGTACCAACTCCACTCCGGTTTTTTGACCGCGGCAGTGATGTCCTTGGGCTGGCTCCAGGAACGACCGTCGTCGGTACTGGAGCTAATCCAGACAGTCCGTGTGCCCCGGCTTTTGCCCGCAACAATGCTGCCCTCGGTATCGCTGCCTAGATTGTGGGTCATCAGCAGCCAGATTGTACCATTCCGAGCGTCTACCACTGGACAAGGATTTCCACAGGTATTCGGGCCATCGTCCCATAAAACGTGCAGTGGACTCCAGGTTTTACCGCCGTCGGTGCTCCGTTTGTAAACCAGATCGATGTCACCGCTGTCACCCTCTCCATGCTTGCGTCCTTCGCAGAAAGCCAGGAGGGTGCCACGAGATGTGACCAGCAGCGAGGGGATGCGAAAGGTATGATACCCCTCTTTGCCAGCGTCAAACAATACCTGCCGTTGGGGCTGCTCAGTAATGGTCGACTGATCAACGCACCAGGCCGACTGCCAAAAGATAGCCCCGGCCCCCAACGCAATCCATCCCAGCCCCAGTAGCGATGGCAACAAACCACGCCTGCACAACATTTTTGCGGTGCTCCAGGCGTGAAAGAGGAGTCCCGGCATTGGAACGGACATCCACACTCCGGAGTTATGTCTCATTATGTTGAGCTGGAAGCATCGTTGCCAAGCACAAAGGCCTGCATACCTAGTAGTCAAGGCTGAGCGATCAGACGAACAATATCTGGTGCCGGAACGGCCATTTTGAGGATCATTTGAACGGCTGGAGGATGCGGGGGCCTGTTGGGCTCAGCAGGGGGATCTGGACGGGGAGGTTTGTCTTTATCCGGCGGGGTGAGACGGCGAAACCGACTTGCCGCAGTCAGGTGAAAGAGATGAACCGGGTCACGAGAGCCATCACCAGCACAGCGAGAGGCTCGCGGCGGACGCCGTTGAGGCCGCGGAGGCGGTAGCCCGCCCCCATCGTCGAGAGTAAGGGTTAATGCGGCCATACCGACCACGGCACCGCGACGATCCAGTACCGGACTGCCGCTGGAACCACCAGCGTAATCGGCGGTCAGGCCCATCCAGCGTTCCAGCTGACCATCATCATTGCGATTAGTACTGTAACGAGTTACGTTGCCCGTAGTGAACACGTAGAAGTTGTCGCCCGGATGCCCGAGTACACCGACCCAACTGCCCACGGGGGCATAGTCCCGGCTTAAAGGTAACGCAGACAAGCCCTTGGCGGCAATCCGAAAGAAAACCACGTCGGCAATTTTGCTGCCACCCAGAATTTCAACCAGGGGATAAACGCGGCCACGATAATCAGCTGCAGCGAAGACTTCATCGGGGCGTAAGTCGCTGAAGAGGTGCCAACTGGTGACCAGGATGCCGTCAGCGGTGGCGGCCCAGGCAGTGGCATACATGCCATCGGTCCATTGGCCCTCGTCGTCCTTATAGACGCTCCCCACGACGAAAACAGCGGGTAAGGCGCGTCGATAAACCTCCTCCGGTGTCAGGAGCGAGGCAGGGCTCGTTGGCCAAACGGACACTCCGGAGACTCGCACTGGCCCGGAGCGTTGCAACTGGGCTTGTATCTTTTGAGTGGACAGGCAGGTTCCGCGTTCGGCCAGGGCGGTCAGTTGCTTCATGAATTGTTCATAGAAGCGTTCATCATCGACGAACCAAGGCTCCGAGGGACGGTCGCTCAAGGCAGGGGAAGAGGGAAGAGTGCTTAGGGGCTGGGCCGGTAGGGAAGAAGAGGGGGGTGGTTCGTGAGCGGCCCAGGTGCCGGCGGCCACAATGATCAGCAGCAGAAGTAGCAGTAGGCGGTGGGTCATGGTAATGGTCCTTCCTCCCGGGGACATGAAGGGCTGGCTTGCGCGCGTTGGGCGCGGACAGCAGCGTACTCTTTTTCCAGACGCGCCGTCAACTCCGGGAGTCGGTCCATCAGACGTTTGGGGGAACGACGGGGATGCCGGGCCAACGCATAGGCAGCCAGCAGAGGAAGGGCGATGGTGCTGTCAACGTAACAGGTAACGGAATCCGGTAGTTTGTCCGGGTCGACCTTACCCCAAGTCATCGCTTCGCTTGGCGTGGCCCCCGACAGCCCCCCCGTATCAGGACGGGCGTCCGTGAATTGGAGGAAGTAATCATGACCCGCTTCGATCAAGCCGAGAACCTCCTGGATCTGAGGCTCGGTCTGGAGCATGAAATTTTTCGGGCTGCCGCCCCCAAGGATCAGCACGGAACTGGTTTTGCCGGAAGCCTTGGCGTCCCAGACAATAGCGGCCGTTTGATTCACGTCGCGTAACGGATCCAGACGCAACTGCGAACCCTCCAGCTGCAAGGCGGCCAGGTTCATACCGATGGAGCTGTCGCCGGGCGAACTGGTAAACACAGGCACACCGCAGCGATAGCAGGCAGCCAAGAGGTTTTTGCCCCGGCGGCCGGTTTGCTGCTCCCGCTCGTCCAGATATTTGCCCACCAGATAATGGAACTCGGCGGTACCGAAGGTGCGCTGGAAGGCCGGTCCCCGGCAAAGAGTGCGGAAGAAAGCATCGGTTCCCAACAGATTCTCGTAATCAAAGACGATGTCATAGATGCGGATCAACTGATGCTCACGCAGTTCGTAATCGGGCAGATTCGGACCGGCTTGATACAATTCCATGCCTAAAGCGTAATGCGTGTCGTGATACAAGTTGGCGCCGGTCGAGACGATCCAGTCGATGAACCCGGCTTCAACCAGGGGCACCAGGCACGAAATACCCAGCCCGGCCGGGGTAAGAGCGCCTGAAAGGGCCAAGCCGACGGTACCATCATCGGCGAGCATCTTACGCACGAACAACTGGCAGCCTTCACGCAAGCGGCCGGCATTGTAAGACAGAAAGACGGCATCAATCAGTTCCGCGGCGGTCATCTCCGGGTCCACCGCGGGCGGATCGATACGCTGCCGACTGATACGCTGCAGATACTCCCGGCTGGCCGCTCCTCCCGGCCGCCGCTCGTAATGCGGCTTATGCGGATGCATCGCTCCGGTTCGCTCCTGCGGGATTGAAAATGCTTGCTTATTTCCCCAACACCGTGGACACGTCAGGGAACAAGCGTTGCCCCAGGCTCAGGTGCCTGGAAGGTTTAAGTTCCCACGGTTGTCTATGGGCCAGTATATGAAGCTGAAGGTGAAGCCGGCGGAATTGTCTGGGGGAAGGGAGCCGTTTGCCTGGCGGTGGCATACAGTGCGAGAGCAGTAGCGTACTCCTCCGGTGTGTTGACGTTGTGCAGGCAGATGCCGGTAGGATCCCAGGGGCGGAGATGTTCCGGCGCAATGGGCTGTATTCGCAACGCGGCACACACTTCCTGCAGACGCCGGCAACCGGTCGCATACAGGCGTTGCAGCACCGCCAGGCAATGGTGACGGTAGGCCGCCAGTAGCGGCTGCCAGCGGCCCTGATAATACGGCACGACAGCATCGACATTGGGATTGGCTTCGAGCTGAGCCAGCAACTGTTGGAGCAGGGCAGGGCATATCAACGGCAGATCAACAGCGACGACCAGTAACCGTTGCGTTGGTGCGGGTATTGTTTCCCAGGCCCGGAGCAGTCCCGCCAGTGGCCCCTGGTGCGGTAGCTGGTCCCGCACTATCTGCACGGGGCAATTCGGATCCTCGGGCCAGGAAGGCAGGTCCTGGTGCGGTGCCGCGGCCACCACTACCCGCTCGACAACGGGCTGTACCTGCCGGACCACATGTTCAAGCAGTGGCACACCAGCGAAGTCCAGCCATTCTTTAGGCCGGCCCATGCGTCGGGACCGTCCGCCACACAACACAATCCCAGCTGTTATCGAGGCAGCGCTATCCCCCCGCACGGCGACTGTCTCCCGGAAGATCTCGCCATCCGCTTATCTGGTGCTTATTGTAAGCGGCGGACAGTTGCGATAACGGCACCGACCAATGGTCCTCGGCAGGATCATCGGACATGCCCGCAAACACCCGGTGCTCCCCCTTAATCGCGGCTCAATGCCGGAGTTGGATAGGTTCCAGACCGACCACTCGGACTAATCCATCGCCCGGTATGGGGACCTGTCGCTGCCATCCGTCTTGAAGGCTGTAAGCCCAGCAAGGGCAAGGTGATTTCCAACTATGGCACGAATAATGCTGGCAATTGGAGACGCCGCTGAGGTACTCGACACGTTTTATCCCCTGTTCCGTCTACAGGAAGAAGGGTATGAGGTGGTGGTGGCCGGTCCTGAGCGGCGCCGGTATCATCTGGTGCTGCACGAGCGTCCGCCCGGATGGGACATCACGCAGGAGCGACCGGGCTACACGCTAGAGGCCCAGGCCTGCTTTGCCGAACTGCGGGTGGAAGACCTGGGCGGAGCTGTGCTGACCGGTGGCCGGGCACCCGAGTATCTCCGCTATGATGCCGACCTGATCCGGCTGGTCCGCGGCCTGTACGCCGTGGGCAAGCCGATCGCCGCTATTTGCCATGGCATCGAGATTCTGGCCGCGGCGGACATCATCCGTGGACGGGAGGTGACCACGGTCCCCAAATGCCGCTACGACTGTGAACTATCCGGCGGCATTTATGTGGATCAACCTGTGGTGATCAGTGGATCAATCGTCACAGCACGGACCTGGCAGGACAACGCCGCCTGGATGCGGGCATTCATTCCGATGTTGCGATGTGCTCTAGGACGGTGAGCACGTCAGCGGATGCTTCCACGCCTGTCCAACCTGGGGCCTTTAGCGACGAACTTTCGCTGCCAACCCCGTATAATTGCCATCTCGATTCCTGGACTATCGTTGTTGGAGTTATCTCTGTTGCACGGTTGGAGCTGTTACGATTACTTACCTTAAACATACCTCCAAGAAGGTCTTGTCGTCCCCGAAGTCAAGTCGGTTTGAAGGAATACGACAGCACGAACATCAGCCCAGCACTCTCCTAGAAGGGTCGCTTGCTAATGTATCCCGATCAGGCTCGAGTACTGATGGGAGATTTGTTGGGCAAACAGTGGGATTTGCCCCCGGCCGCGATTGGTGGGCAAGAGGGTAGTTCAGCCGTTGGAGCGGTTAGCTTCCTGATTGCCCGCGGTTGGTGTCTTGGCCGGCAGCGGCGTGGTGGTAAAGTGGGTGCCGCGAACTGGCGAATGGCCAGGATGGGCCTGGACCGTTTTGGATAGTTCGGCTGCCACGCTGGTGTAGGTAACGGGCGTGTCGTCCAGGTCGTAATCGTCCAGATCGTAAGTGCAGACGTAACCGGGTTGTTTGGCCTTTTCTTTTTCCTCGTAGTAAGCCTGGATAACGGCGTTGTGGATCTGTTCGCGGGCAGCCGAATGGATGGGATGAGCGATGTCGGCATGGAGCTTGGCCCGTCCTTCGGTCAGACGCAAGGCCCGGTTTTCATCGAGGCGTGCGCCACAGTTGTTGCAGTAGCGGGCGCGGAGGTGGTTTTTGCCGCCGCATTTGGGGCAACGGTCGGCCAGTTTGCGACTAGGCATGGCCACGAACAGCCCCTTGGCACCTTCGATGATTTTCAGATCACGCACTACGAAGGCGTTGTCGAAGGTGACGGAGCAGAAGGCCAGCAAGCGTTCGCTGTTCTCCTCACACAGTTTGATCCGAACTTCCGTGATGACCACCGCTAGTTCTCCTTACAAGCCAAAGCCCATCAGGGAGCTACAGTCCGTACGACCAGGACGCGTGAAGGCGGTTCGTTCCCGGGACGCTGACGGAGGAAGGCCTCCGCCACCTGAACAGCTTCGCGGCGAGACCGGCACAAGGCAAACAAGGCCGAGCCGCTGCCGGACAGGCGTGCGCCGAACGGGGACACCTGGGTCAAGCGACGGTGCAACCGTTCCAGAAGGGGCTCCAGATGGAACGCAGGCTCTTCCAGTCGGTTGAACAAGTGGCGCCCCAGTTCGTCGACATCACTGCTACGCCAGGCGGTACGCAAGGCGATGTCGGTGCGGGGTTGTGCTGGCACCTGCAAGGCGGCATAGACCCGGGCGGTGGACAGACCCACCGGTGGGCAGACCAGCACAAAATGCAGGGGCCGAACCATGTTCTCCTCCGTCACCACCTCTCCCCGCCCGGTGCACCAGGCTGCCGGAGCTGTCAGAAAGAAGGGGACGTCCGAACCGACGGCCGACCCCATAGCAACTAGCGCGTCGTTTGTCAGCGCCAATTTCCACAACTGGTTCAGGCCCAGCAGCACTGCAGCGGCGTCGGAGGAACCGCCCCCCAATCCGGCTTGCGCTGGTAGCCGTTTGACCAGGCGCAACGCCAGACCTGCCGTTTCAACGCCCGTCCGCTCGGCCAGTAGACACGCTGCACGCCAGGCTAGATTGTCCTGCCCAGACGGTGCGCTGCCGGCAGGCTCGCAGGTGAACGTCCACCCGTGGTCCCTCCCCTGACTCAGTTCCACGGTATCGCACCAGTCGACCGCCACCATTAGTGTGGCCAACTCGTGGTAACCATCGGGGCGACGACCCAGCACTTCCAGAAACAAATTCAGTTTGGCAGGTGCGGCAACGACCACCGCCGTTGGGGAAATGGAGACAAACAGCGGCCAGCGCCGCTGGTGTGCGGGCCGAGGTAAGCTCATGGATGACACGTCAGAATGGCTCGCGAATGAAAGGGCCACACCTGTTTCCGGGGGCGAGTACCTGACCGCACTAGCCTGTGACCGAACGAGACATTTCAACAGTCTCGCTATCTTCCTGGGCCGCGCAGTCCCCCAATTTCCCGGTCCATGGGTAAGGGTGATGCCCTTCTTCGATTAATTGAGAAAACTAAACGATGATTTCATCCTCGTCAAGATCAATCCTGAGTTATTCTCAGCAATTTTTCAGTCAGATCAGACAAGTAAACAACGTTTCATGGCATCGACGCGTCACGGGCACGGCCGGCTGTCAGACGCCATGCCGGAAGCGTAGCTAGCCCGTGCTGAAACAATCTTGCTGTTTTCAGACTGGCTTTTCGTTCTCGGAACTCACTAGCCATTCGTCTTGAGGATCGAAGGCTGGTAAAGCGAACACAATGGTGCGCAGTCCTTCCGGACTGAAGACACGATGGCGTACACCAGGAGGGATCCAGACCACGGTCCCCGGTTCCACCGCGTGCCAGGCACCGTCCAATTCGATCTTGCCCGATCCCTCCAGGATGTAGTAGACCTCCGTGGTGTGGCGGTGGTAATGCAGCAACGCGTCGCGGATGACCGTGACATGCACCGAACAAGGGGCACCGTCGGCCGCCGTCAGGATGCGGGTGCTGAGACCACAGGGGCAGGGTACCTGCGGGGCCTCACGCTCGTGGCGCACCACATATGCGACGCTGCAGCCGGGTACAATCATGGCGATAACCTCCGGGCAACGGGTGCGTCGGCGATGGACAGCCGGCCTGACCACCCTGGCAGCAGGCCTACTCCTAGGACCAATAGGGTGGAGTACCCTCCCGAGTTGTTCCCAGCCGTCACCTTCTGTTTTTACTGTTCACCCAGCGCAACCGGCAGCGGTTGAGTCAACGTCGAAGGCTTCATCGGCTCCAACCGGCACCGCGGTCGTTAGCGGACAGGTGTTCTGGTCCGCTAATCTGCCCCCTATGCCCGATTGTATGGCTTGGGAGGTCACGGTAGCAGGGGAGCTGCACTTTCACTCCATACCGCACCCCAACCGGCTTGTGCTGACGCTCCCCCACGGCGGCCTGGCCGAAACGTTCGTCTGGTTACAACCCTTGGGGATGTCAACTGCATCTGCTCCAACGGCAACACGGTCTATTACGTCGGACAACTTACCACTTGCAGCGTCGTCCCATGTGTCTGCACCGGCGCACCCGCCGGTGTGCCTTCATCTGAGCACCCGGGCGGTGCAAGTGGAACAGAACGGCCAGCGGAGGCGGCTAGGCATCATCAGCCCCGGTACTTCCATCACTATCCATGCCGAGGATGAGGCCTATCACGTTGTAGCTGGACGCGGCGCCGCCTTTTTCCGCTGGACCGTGCCGGTCGGTTGCTCACCGCTGTACCGTCTTGTGGTCCCGCGGCCAGCACATTCGTCGCATCCACACGCCTTCGCTGCATCGCTGGGTGCCGACGACCCGCGCACCCCTTATCCGATCGTCGAACTGTTTGATGATGCCGGCCGGTACTGGACACGAGCCTACCTGTTGATGTGCAACCACCCCTATGCTGCGGTAACCGATGCGGCGGGCCGCTTCCGCTGGACTGAGGTACCCGCTGGTGAGTGGGAGTTGATCGTCTGGCAACCCTCCTGGATAGTCCGCCGCCAGGAACGCGATCCCGAAACTACGCGTGTGGTCCGACAATTTTTCACCGCACCATTGGTCCTGCGTCGGTCGATACATGTCGAGGCGGGACAAAACCTCGAGTTACGGCTCGATCTGTCCGCCGCCCGTCCACCGTGAAAATAACGACGAAAATCGCGAACTCCCGGCTTCAACTCGGCTGTCACTCCGGATGTTACCTACCCTCTTGAACAACCACTGGCCCGAAAGATACCTCCAAACTGTTACTCCTCAGCAAAACAGGCAAAATATGCCGATTACACCTCGCATTGGAGTTGCGCAAAATGCGAGCATTATGCCAGAAATGTTGCAAAAAGCGACAGCAACAGTTGAAGAGCGGTCTATTCCGGGAAAACCGAGGGCGGAATGCAACTGACATTCTGGCCGGACCGACCGGGAAGCTAAAAGGGAGGTAGACGTAACAAGGAGGAGCACCGATGGTAAAGGTACAACCTCACAAGCTGGTACCCTTACTGATGGTGCAGCAGGCGGCGGCTGCGGTGGAATTTTACAAACAGGGTCTGGGAGCCGAGGAGGCGGGCCGCTTGCCCCTGAACCAGGATCAGGCGCAAGTCCAGGTGGAACTGCGTATTGGTTCGGCCGTCTTTTATGTATGTGACCTGCGGGAGGATACGCCCCAGCCCAACGGCTCTAGCGTCAGAAGAGTACCGGCATCAGTGACGTTGCACCTGGAAGTGGACGATTGCGATGCAGCCGTCGCACGGGCTGCTGCTGCCGGGGCCGAAGTCCTGATGCCCCCCGCAGATACGACCTGGGGAGACCGCTACGCCCGTATCCGGGATCCTTTTGGCCATCAGTGGTCCTTTGCCCATTCCACTTCCCGTCCTGGTCGCTCCGCTGCCTAACGCACAGATTTGTGCCTGACTCGCAAACCGGTTAAAGCAAGTGCCAATCAACGGTTACCTCACCCACCGCCAAGGCGGATAGGTTTATTCGGGATATAGGGGCAGTCAGTGTGAGTCAAAAAGTAGTTGGTTGGGGGTGATCGAGGGCGATGGCCCAAATCGTGCGGGCTGGTAGGCGGATGGCTGAGCTTACGCATGCTCAAAGAGGAGGACATCAGGGGATCAGTTGCGCTGCAGGTTATTGATTTTTTCCAGGGCCAGCAGCAGCGCTTGGGTTCCTTTACGGCCGTAGCCGTGGGCCCGGACGGCTTCGTAAAGCTGCTTGGCCAGTGCCAAGCCGGGCAGACACAGATTAAGGCGTTCGGCCTCGGCCAGAGCGATGCCCATGTCCTTGATGAAGTGTTCGACGTAGAATCCAGGTTCGAAATCGCGTTTGAGGATGCGGGGCCCGTACAGATCGAGCGAGCGGCTGCCCGCTGCTCCTACGCTGACGCTTTGCAACACGGTTTCGAGGTTCAGCCCCGCCCGCTGGGCATAAAGCAGGCCCTCGCACAGAGCGACCATGGTCGACGAAATGAGGATCTGGTTGACCATTTTGGTGTGCTGTCCAGCGCCGGCGGGTCCTTGATGGACAATGGTTTTGCCCATGGCCTCCAGAATGGGCCGGACAGCGGCCACGGCCTCCGCGTCACCTCCGATCATGATCGAGAGGGTGGCATTCCGGGCCCCAAGGTCACCGCCCGATACAGGGGCATCGAGGGCTGCTACCCCGCGTGCTTTGGCCGCTTCGTAAATTTCCACCGCCAGGCTAGGCTCACTGGTCGTCATGTCCACGATCACCATTCCCGCTCGGCTGCCGGCCAGCACTCCCTGCGGTCCCAGAAACACCTCCCGCACGTCCCGGGGGTAACCCACAATTGCTAACACAACGTCGCTCTGTTCGGCTACCTCCTTGGGTGAGGCTACTAAACGGGCCCCCAGTTCCACCAAGGGCTGGGCCTTCTCCACGCTCCGGTTGTAAACCACCGTCGCGTATCCTTTGCTCATGACGTGTTGACACATCCAGCGGCCCATTACCCCAGTGCCGATCCAACCTACACGCGTTTGGCCCGGTTGTGCTACCTGTAACCTCATGGATCGCCTCGCTCCCGTTGCATCACCTGGACAGATCTGGGTAAATGCTCACAGTGCCTCGGTGAGTCCTTCAGTTAGCCAATCCGGCCATCATGCTAATGAAGCGGCCGCTGTCCGACCAGAAGGGGTTACCTTGTTTGCTCGTTCTGCAGAGCTACAACCTCTTGTTTACCCTTATCTTGACTGTCGAGCAGCATGGGCCAATGCACGCCCTTATCTTTAGCTTGTCCCAAACGGGGAGCCATCTGTCACCTCGCCAACAATTTTTTCGATACAACTTGCAACCCAGAGAAACCAGGGGCAACCGCTGTTAATCGTCCGCCTGGCACGATCTGTTTCCAGTTGCCGCTGGTTCCGGCTAACCAGGTAAGAAGACCTTGACATGGCTTAGCAAGTTTGCCGATGCGAGTACGGACCGGCAGTGGACGACGGTCATCCCTTCCTGTCCCAAGATAAGGAAGCTTCCCATGCGCGCGATACGATGGTGGATTGGAGGACTAGCAGCTGTTATTCTAAGTCAGGCATCAGCGGTAATGGCTCAGCAACCGGTAAATGGTCCGTTGGTCATTCCGCAGGCGATGCCCGCTCCTGCAAATCAGATGTCTCCTACATATCAGACAGGCAGCTCGTCAACGGCACCGATGGCTCCAGCCGCGACGTTGCCAGCTGTGCCGGCTGCCCACGCAGGGGCCACGCTGGGTGCCATTCAACATCCTGTCCCACCCACGACGCCTCCGCCAAGTGCATGCAACGGGGGTCAGGGAACTGCTTTAGGAGCGGGCAAGGCCCACATCCAGCTAGGTCAGTATGGCCGAGGGTGTGCTAATGGCTGTGGTAGCTTTGCCGGCAACTGTGGGTTCATCTTCGGTTCCTGTCGCTCCTTTTTCGATCCCTGCGGGCCTTTGCCCTTAGGCTGTAAAAAGTGCCCTATCAGCCCCTTCGGTCATCCCTATGGCACGGGGGCCAACCGCTGCACTTACGACTCTTACCTCAACCACTGACCGTATTGTTGCCTCCCCCACCTCTGCAATGGCTTGGTGCTCTGGTTTTTCAACTTGGGACTTTTCCCTTACTCTCACTTGTTGTTGAGATAAGGGGCGGGCAGAGTAGGTGGAGGGACGACGCCTTTCCTCCTCACTCGGCGGTAAGGCCGATCCTGTTTTCCAACGTATATTTCGGTGTTTTGATACTTTTTAACAGCCTTCAGTAAGCAACGGCAGGTGTTACTGTCTTGCAATCTACGCCAAGTATGCGTTAGTCGACTCCAGGAAGGGATGACCCGTTTAGCCACGAGGAATCCCCACGGCACGCATCAGGCGGTCGGTGGCTACATAGGCCTCTTCTACCCATTCCACGATTTTGTCCGGCTGGGGTGAATACTCCAGTTCGACGCTGATGGCTCCGTCCGTAATACCCAACTGAGCGATCTCACGCAGGTAGGGTTCAAAGGGGACTACGCCTCGACCAGGGGGCAGATCGCCGTGCACCTTGCCGTCGCAATCAGAGATATGCACGTGGATCGCTTTACCTTTCAACGCTCGCAGTTCCTCCGGACGGGTTCGCGACAATTGCAGATGGCTGATGTCAATGTTAGCCCGGACCGCTGGATGATTCACTTCGTCCAGAAAGCGTACCATGGCCGATACACTATTGAGCAACGATAAGCGGAACGGTTCCAGCTCCAGGGCGATTTGCAATCCCAGATCGGCAGCATAGTCCCCCAGGGTCCGCAAATGCCGGACGGCTGTCTGCCATTGTTCGGCCGGTGGAATCACTTGCTGTTCCCAGATGTATTCCCCCAAAACCAGCAATAAGTTGCGGGCTTCCAGTTCGTAGCAGAAATCCAGGTAAGCCTTACAGCGCTGCAGGTGGAAGCGTTGCACACTCGGATTGAAATCGATCAGACCGACGGCCACACAGGCCACACTGATGACGGGTAAACCGGCCTGAGCACATTCCTTGCGGATCAACCGCCGTTCCTTGGCATCAATGTCCAACGGGTCCGCGAAAATGTCAATGCTATCGAAGCCGATGGCCTTGGTCTGACGAATCCCCCAAGCAGTGCCTTTGCCGGCCTGGACCCAGGCGGAATTGATCAACCCCAGTTTCATAACCGCCTCTCCTTGCAAGGGTTATTCCAGATACACCCTGACAATCCAACGTCCCCCTTGCAATCGATTTGGAACTCAGGTCGCAAGATGGCCAGCCGGACTTGCCAAATCGGGCGGGATGACTCTGTATTACGATGCATCCGCTCCAAAATTCAAAAGAAATTAGAAAGTATTCTATCATTGACGGATTAGAGAGATTCAGCAAGCTGACAAGCAAACAAATCAGCTTCAGGGGTTAGCCCTGGTCTTGTTGTCAGACGGCCTGGTCGATAGGGAAGGTCGTAAGAAATGGTCGTTTCGGTTCAGGGAGGGGGTGTCAGGTCCAGTTCCAGGCGTTCGCCGGGCCGGAAGGGTACCCGTTGTGTCAAGGTTTCGCGCTGCCCCTGACGGACATACTCGACGCGGAACAGATAGACAAATTCCTGACCTGTCGGTAACGGCGGCGTCCGGAACTGCCGCAGAGTTTGAGAACTGGGGGGGACCGGGCGTTCGTTCACGTACAAAGTAGCTCCCGGCGGCACCTTGACAATCAGGGTTGCCTGGGCTGTAGTTGGATGGACGGAGGGGGGGACAGCGGATGGTAACGCCACGGCCGAATCCTCGGACTGGGATGTATGCGAATCAGACTTGGGCAGAGTCGTTGGCGCAAAGCGAGCAGTAGTCGTATGACCAGGGATAACTGCAGAAGCCGAACGAGCTGGTGCCTCTGGCCCTGACAAGGGCGTACGATGGCCATTACCCGCTGGAGGAACGTTTTCCTTGGCAGGCGACGACGGACTGGCTCCTTCCGCCGCTTTTTCCGGGCCTGAGGGGGATGACGACGCGGTTCTGCTCTGCGTTGCTTTGTCCTTTGGTGCAGCGGTTGTGGGAGTCGAGGGCGTGTTCGGGGAACCGGTGGTGGATGCCGGGGCCGAACTTCCAGCCGCCGAGGTGGTCGGCTCGACCGTTGTTCGGCTAGTCAGATCGGCGAAGGTAAGTTGGGTGGTTTGACCGGGCCGAACCTGAACGGTCCGGGTAACGCTGATTGTCTCACCATCACGTTCGTATTCCACGCGGAAGCGGTAGGTGTGGTCTTTGTGAGCGGGGAGCGGCGGGGTAACAAAGGTCCGTTGCGGTCCGCTTTGACGTAAGAGCCGTCCCTCGGCAAATAAACGGGCATCGGCTGGCAAATGCACGACGACGGTAGCCCGTAAAGCAGAGTTGGCCGCAGTGGCGTAAGTCAGAGGAGGACCAGAAGTTTCCGGACCGCGGTATACAGAGCCTGGGGGTGGTGGAGCCGCTTCCGGTGGGGCATATGGAATGCTCGGAGGCGGTCCCGCCGGTGGCGAAGCAGGCGGAGCGGGACTTTCCGGTAGGGGTGCCGGCGCCCATGGGGCCCATCCCCCCTGACAAGAGGTACCGCCACTGAAAGTAGGCACGTAGCCATAAACAGGTGAGCCATAACATGCCCCGACCGTCCCACCAGAACAGCTGGTCCGGTACGACCAACCACTGCAACCGGCACTATAGTATCCGGCACATCCTGCGCACGAACCGGAACCGCTGAAAAAACGCCGGATACGCTCGAACAATCCACCTCCCTGACAGCCGGCACAGCCGTTACGCCAGGCAGTGCCGTAGCAGCCGAAACTGTAGGCGGCACCAGTGCATCCCCCGGCATAGAAAGTGCCGCTACAACTCCCCATACACCCGTAGCGCGGACTGAGGGTTTCCGTGCCCTGACAGCCGGCCATACTCCACCGTGCCAGCAGGTCCCGGAAGTAGCCATGAAACGCTGGCACCTCGGGGGCAGTAGCCCAAGCCGTCATCAGTACCAGACCATACATGTTCCGCGACTCCAGGAAATCTGGGTAAACTACAACAGGGGCTACTGCCAGACTAAGAGTCTCTTTTCATCAGGTCAAAGCATGTTCAGGAAAACTTTACAATCATCCAGCTCTCTGGCTGCATTTTCTCCGCGTTTTGAGCTTGTCAGGTATAATCACTAGAATCAATGCATCTTTCTTTGTGAGAGCAACCCTTTACAAGCAAACTGCTTTCCACCAAAAAAGGTTTTGTGGAAGGAAGTGTCAGAATCGCCCAGGTGCAACAATAACAGGCCAGGGTGACAAACCGACTGGCATAGGTAAGTGGTGTTTGTTATGCCTTTGTTCTCCCTCCCTGGGTGAAGGGTGCAATTAGCGTTACGGGCGTGCATGGTTTCGCGGTGATTCCAGCGGCCAAAAGAGGGAGCGTTCCGACAGGCTAGTCAGTAGCAGCCAGTAAGGCATCGAAAGGGCCCGCCATGCCATTGCGCAATCTGTTCTGGATTCTAGTGGTAAGCGGACTGGTCGGTTTGATGCTGGCGTTGGGGGCCACCGCGCCACCTCCGGAGCGGGATTATCACCTGATCCGCCAGATAGCCGCCGTACTGGCCGAAGTTGATGCCCACTACGTTCGCGAGCTATCCGACGAGGAATGGCAGCAACTCGTCGAGAACATGATCAATGGCGGCCTGCACAGTCTGGATCCCAACTCGCAGTATTTCAACGCCCGGCAGTTGCAATTATTCGAAACGGAAAGCGAGGGCAGCTTCGGAGGGATCGGTGTCCGCTTTGTGCGTGATGAGAAAACGGGTTTCCCGCGGGTAGAGTATCCGATGTTGGGCACGCCCGCCTACGAAGCCGGCCTGATGACGGGTGACCTGATCGTGGCCGTCAACGGCGAGTCGACCCAAGGGTGGACCAGCGAACAGACCCAGAAACGGATCATGGGGGAACCGGGTACCTCAGTAACGTTGACGTTGCGCCGGCCCGGACGTCAACCACCGGAATGGACCGTAACCGTGACCCGAGCACGGGTGGAACTGCACTCGGTAGCCGGCGTAGCCCGACGTCCGGAAGATCCACTGAAATGGGATTGGATGGTTGATCCGGGTGCCCGGATCGCTCTCGTCCGGATTCAGCAGTTTAATGAGCGGACCGGTGCCGAGGTCCGCGCCGCAGTTCAGGAAATCGAAGCAGCCGGCGCTCGGGGGCTGATCCTGGACCTGCGCGATAATCCGGGCGGCCTGCTCAGCCAGGCCGTCGAAGTGGCCGATCTCTTTCTGGAAGAAGGTGTGATTGTCACCACGCGGGACCGGCACGGCGGCGAAAAAGTCTTCAAAGCCCGCAAAGCAGGCACCCTGTTTCTACCTGCCGCTGATAAACCGCTGGTTGTTCTGATCAATAATCGCTCGGCAAGTGCCAGTGAAATCGTCGCTGCCGCCTTGCAGGATCACCAGCGGGCCGTCATCTGCGGCGAACGCAGCTTTGGCAAAGGAAGTGTGCAGAGCCTGTTCCGTCTACCCCCGGATTACAAGACGGCTGTCAAGTTAACCACTCAGACCTACTGGCGTCCGAGCGGCAAGAACATCGACCGGCCTTCCGCTCCCCGTGAGCGGCCAGACGAATGGGGTGTCCTCCCGGACAAGGACCTGGAAGTGCCTACCACTACCGAGGAAAAAATCCGCTACGAATACGAGATGGAAAAACTTCGCTTTGTACCCGGTCGACCCGATGTGGTCGGCCCCAATCCCCCTCCCTTTCCCATTCCGATACCGCAGAAGGAGGGCAAGCCTCTGTGGAATGAAAGTCAACCGTTCCAGGATCGCCCTCTGCTCCGTGCCGTCGAGTACCTCCGTTCACGCCAGCGTCCCTGAACCAGCACACCACCCTTCCACTCGCGTTTATCAACCCTCCCCCTTTGGCAGGGCAAAGCGTCCACCGGATGGGACGATCCGTACCCTGCGTTGATACCAGGATCGGTTGCATTCAACTGGAGCCAACATTGGGCGACCCCTGGGGACCAGTTCACCGGATTCAGCAGCTTGCCTGAGAGGGGAAGGGGTTGTAAAGTCTGCGATAGGCTGGTCGGCGGGTCCGAAATCAACAGGGTTGCGATTTCCTTGTTCGGCGGTGTGATCGTTTATGAGGGGAAAGCAGACTGCCTGGAACAACGCAAGCGGTCCACCTACCAGCTGGAGTATTTGCGCACTCTCCCGGAGACAATGCCATGGGTTATCGCCAGACACCCCAGCACAAAAACGGCAAGGGCAGTTATCATCAGATTGGTCTGGTCCGTGGCCAGTTCGGGAACATTCCCGAGCAGCAGTGGTTGCAGTTTATAGCGGACAGCGGGTTTGACGGTTGGGAGGAAGCCTCCTGGGAACTGGACCTGCGTCGCTGCGACACGGACGAAGGGGCCAAGGCCTACGCTGAGGAACGGGTGGCCTTGGCGCGGCGTTACGGCCTGGAAATATTCACGGTGGCGGTGCACCTGCAGGGCCAGGCCTTGGGCGATGAACCGAGCGTCAAAACGCTGAATTTCTGTTCGAGCAAGGGTCAAGCTCGCGCCGCCTATCGGGCCTGGCGGCAGGCCGGGAACCAGCCGCCACGCACGGATCCGTACTACGTGCCCCCAGAAGTCGGCAAATTAATCCATGAGGAATCGCAACGGGACCTGATGGCATGTGTTCGTTATGCCGGTCACCTTTCCCGCCTGCAAGGCCGCAAGGTGGCTTTGCCGGGTTTTGTGGGCAGCCCGGCCCACTGCTGGAGCCATTGGTTCCTCTTTCCGCCCCTACCCACCGAAATGGACGGTTACAAGATTCCGGACGTCCGCCAGGTGTCCTTGGAGTTGCTGGTGGAACGGTTCGGGCCCGTTTGGGATCTGTGCAAGCAGTACGGCGTTACTTTCGATCTGGAATGCCACCCCAGCGAACGAGCAATGGGGGACCTGGAAAGTGCCAGCGACTACATCAACTACATGTGCAAGGCGGGGTACGAAGGAGTGGTTGGCTTCAACCTGGACGGTTCGCACATGGAATGGCAGAACGTCTCAGTGATTCAGTTTATACGCGAATTTGCTGACTTCATCCACTGCGCCCACATCAAGGGGGTATGGGTGGCCCGCGAACACTGCCGGGCGGGCCTGCTCGGCGGCCATCGTCCCATGGGCCATTGGGCCAACGGCTGGAACTTCGTCACAGCGGGCAGCGCCCGTGATGCCAACAGCGTCGAAGAGATCTTCATCGAACTCAATCGCGTCGGTTACGATGGTGCCGTCTCCATTGAATGGGAAGACAACGATGCTGATCAATTAGCAGGTGCCAAAGCCGCTTTGGCCAATTGTCGTCGGGCCGATCTGCCCCCCTCCGGCATGAAACACGACGAAATGCTCAAAGGCTAAAGATTGGTCCTACCCATCGCGGTGCGGAGCGATTCATACACGCCACTAAGGCCGAGCCCCTCGGAGTGGACAAATGGCTCATGCGCCGTGATGGCTCCCCCTAACACTGAGTTTCTCGGTAGCTAATACTAAACAGTGAGATACCGGAAGGTCCACGACGATAGAGACTCGGAACCAATCCATGCGATGACGCGAACGGCGACATGGCCATAGCTGTGGCTACCTGAGATACCGGTTGACTCGAAAGGATCGGGCAGATTGGTCGGACTGGAATAACCTCTTACGGGCGTAGGAGCCACATACCCAGCTAATCAGCCCGACTTATCCCATGGCTTTTCTCAACCTTCTTGCCAAAAGATCATGTTTCCGACACCCGCACAATTGGAAGCCCTGAACTGGTCGCTGGGCAGCAGCTTGCTCCAGTTTCTGCCCGAAATTGCTTTGTGTTTAGGGATCGTAACGCTCCTGCTTCTGCGGATGCTGCCCAAGGGTGAACAAGTCGCTACGGGGATACTGGCGTTGGCTTTCGTCCTGGTGGCCGGGGTGGCAGCCGCCTTGCAGGTAATGGGTGGGACTTATGCCGGCAGTATTTTCCAGGGAATGTTGACGGCCGACGCCTTCGCCACCGTTTTCCGGCTGGTGCTATTGTGTGGAACGTTGCTGGTGATGGTTTTGATTCAGGCCTCGCGACTGAGCGAACCGTGGGAGGCCGCCGATCTGCAGGTTCTGCTATTGGGTAGCACTCTGGGCATGCTCCTGATGGTCCAGGCTCAGCACCTGCTGATGCTGTTCATCGCCGTCGAGATGGCAGGTGTGCCGGCCTATGCTTTGGCGGCCTTTCCCAAGCAGCGATCCGTGGGTAGTGAAGCCGCTCTCAAGTTCGCGGTCTTTGGGGCAGCCGCTAGCGGCGTGATGCTGTATGGCATCAGCCTGTTGACGGCCACCTTCGGCACCGGCTATCTCCCCAATCTGGTCAACGCCATTGCCCAGCGGGGCCTGGATCTTCCCGTTTTAGCAGGCCTGACGTTGCTGTTACTAGGTCTGGGTTTCAAACTGTCGATTGTCCCGGTGCATTTTTGGTGTCCGGACGTTTTCGAAGGATCGGCCGCGGAAATCGCCGGTTTTCTGGCCACCGCCTCCAAACTGGCCGCGGCTGCTCTGTTTCTGCGTCTACTGCACTCTTTGCAAGCCCTGCAGATAGAAGCCTGGAATCTCCCCTTGACTGTCGGCCTGCCTTTGGGAATCATCGCGGCGCTGACGATGACCGTCGGTAACCTGGCGGCGTTCGGTCAGTCCAATCTCCAACGCCTGCTGGCCTACTCAACGATTGCCCACGCCGGCTACATCCTTTTGGGAATAGCCGTTATTTCGTCCACGTCATTGCCGGCCGTGCTCTTTTATCTGGTGGCGTATTTGTTCATGAACTTTGGAGCGTTTGCGGCGGTCACTTGGGTGCGACAGGCCACGGGGCGGGTCGACCTGGAGGCGGTCCGCGGCCTGGTCTTTCGCCATCCGGCCCCTGCGGTGCTTTTTACGGTGTTTCTGGCCTCCTTGCTAGGTTTACCTCCGCTGGTAGGCTTTGCAGCTAAATTCCAGCTTTTCCAGGCTGTTTATCAGGCGGGTCAGGCCGCCCCCCCCGAATGGCCGGCCCTGAAAATGGGCTGGTGGACCCTGCTGGCAATAGCGTTGCTTAACACGGTCTTGAGTGCTTACTACTACCTGCGGGTTGTACGTCGCATGATGCTGGATGAGCCGCCAGTGGGTGAACCGGCCGCCCTTGCTCCCGTGGCCTCATCGCCGGAACGGCTTGGCGGGCTGCTCGTATTGTTGCTGTTGCTGGGGGTGTTGGTTGTGCTTTCAGGGATTTATTGGCACCCTCTGCTACTTCTGAGTCAGATAGCGGCGCAAACGTTTATCTGAAACCAGCGCCTTCGGCCCACACAGCAGCATTTGGAAAGGAGAAACCAGGGGGGAGAAGGCGGCATGTTCTTCGATACGCACACCCACCTGTTTGACGAGCGGTTTCGTGACGACCTGTCCGCGGTGTTGGATCGGGCCCAGGTTGCCGGCGTCACGCGGATGCTATGTCTGGGGATCGACCGGGCTAGCAACCATGCTACAGTGGCCCTGGCCCAAAGCCACAGCACCATTTGGGCGGCCGTCGGCTTACATCCCAATTACCTCCATAACGTTCAGCCCGGAGATTGGGACGACGTCGTCCGTCTGGCACAGAATGAACCCCGTGTGGTAGCCATAGGTGAAACCGGACTGGACCGCTATTGGCACGATACCCCCTGGAGTGACCAGGAAACTTATTTTCAGTATCATCTGGAACTGGCCCGCCGGTTGAATAAGCCGGTGGCCATCCACTGCCGGGATGCTGCTGCCGATGTGGTTCGTATTGTGCGGGAACATTACGAGCGTTATGGCCCGCTGCGGGGTATCATGCATGCCTATAGCGGCGATGCAGAAACCGCCCGACAGTGCTGGGAAATGGGCCTGCACATCTCCTTTGCCGGTATGGTCACCTACCCCAAAGCCACAGGGCTGCGTCAGGTACTGCAGCAGATACCCCTCGACAAATTGCTATTAGAGACCGACAGCCCTTATCTGCCGCCTCAAGCCGTCCGCGGCCAGCGTAATGAGCCGGCCTTTCTGGTGCACACCGCCCGACTAGTGGCCAGTTTGCGGAACCTGAGCCTGGAACAACTAGCGGAAATCACCACCCGCAATGCCTGTAACCTGTTCGGTCTGAGCTGACACAGCGGCCAAATCAGCCCCGCCTTGGATTTACTTTCAATTCCTGGAACGACCAGCCGCTTTACTGCTACTAGCCTGGTCTCGCCGGGGCATCCGCAGGCTAGGCGGGGATGGCCTGCGTTTTCAGGTCGGGACGGAGACGGACCCCGGACGAGTCAAGGCTTTCGGTAGAATCAGCACAGATTCGCAGCGGAATCAAGCCGCTCAGCTCATTCGTCGACGACATCCTCCAGGCGGGAAATGGCCACCACCTCGCTGCGGCGGATCAGGACCCGTTTGCGGTTCCGTTTGATGCCGGTAGCCACCGACTCGGCAATGTAATTTTCGCGGGTGGTGTCCGTATCGCGTAGGTCATGCAGGTCGGCATTGCGGACCTCGATGTAATATTCGTCATAACGGACCAGCCGCCCCAAACAGACGTAAGGACTGACCAGATCGATGACGACCTTGGCGTCGAGTAGCTCGTCAAGCATTGAGGGAGCTGGACGAGCCAGCTCGGAAGCAGAACGGGGGATGTCAGGAGTCATGGTTGTCGGCCGTGTGCTGCAGTCAAGGGCTTGGACCATCTCTCCTGGGGCTAGAGTTCCCCCCAGGAACACTTTACAATAATTATGGTAAATTCCGCCGAGGGATCAGGAACGTTTTTTCGGCCTCATCCAGCTTGTCAGCGAGTAGATCGCGTGGCCCAATCACCGGTGCAGCCTGTAACGGAAGTGGTGGTCCAGAGTGCCGGGGACTGGTCGGCATGTCTGGAGCATCTACGCCGAACGACCGTCATCGGTCTGGACACGGAATTTGTGGGCGAAGGGCGTTATCAGCCAGAGTTGTGCCTGCTGCAGGTAGCCACGCCAGAAACCTTGTACGTCATCGACCCCTACACGGTGGGGCGGCTGGACCCCTTCTGGGAGTTATTATTTGATCCACAGCGGCTGGTAGTGCTCCATGGCGGCAAGGAGGACCTGCGCATTTGTCGCGAGCAGGGAGGGCGTCTGCCGGCCCGCATTTTTGACACGCAGATCGCGGCGGGTCTGGTCGGTCTGGACTATCCGCTGGGCTACGCACGACTGGTTCAGACCTTATTCGGCGTGGAAATGAGCAAAGATCTGACCATGAGCAACTGGCGGCAGCGGCCGCTGACCACCGCCCAGATACGCTACGCTCTAGATGACGTGCGTTACCTGTTGCCAGCCTACCAACGGTTGCAGCGGCAGTTACACAAGCGGCAGCGGCAAGCATGGGCAGAGGAAGAGTTCCGTCAAGCGATGGAACAAGCAGTGGCCGAGGGCGAAAAGCCGGAAAGCTGGCGGCGGTTGAAGGGTCTGGCACGGTTGGACCGTCAGGGTCTGGCGGTGGCTCGGGAAGTTTATTTGTGGCGTGAAGATTACAGTCGGCAAATAAACCGACCGCCGCGGCAGGTACTGTCCGACCCCTTGCTGGTGCGGATTGCCCGTTTGCGACCTCGTGCCCGCAAAGAGTTGATTTCGCTCCGCGGTTTGCCCCAGCACCTGGCCGACGACATTCTGGATGCCGTGCGCCGAGCTTTAAGTCTGCCGTTACACGCTTGTCCCCAGCCCTTGGGTCGGATTCCAGAAACCGCCGCCGTAGTGGCCGTGGCCCAGTTCCTGCAAATCGTACTGCACGACTGGAGCATCCGCCAGGCAGTGGCATCTGCCCTCGCCGCCACGGTCACCGACCTGAAGGCCCTGGCGCATCATCACCTGAGCGGTCGGGATATACCCGAACTCCCCTTGTTCCGCGGCTGGCGGTCCCAGGTCCTGCTGCCCGAACTGCAAGCTGTACTGGAGGGACGTCGTCTGCTGGGCGTGGATCGGCGTTGTTCCAACGGCAGTCCCTTGCGTATTGTCCCTTATCAACCCGAAGATCCTGTCCCGCAAAAGTGTGCATCCAGCTTGCCGGCATGTGTGCAAGCTGAAGATGATCTGACCGAGGCGGATAACAACGAAGCCACCGCTTTTTGTCCGTCCGACGTCTCACCTGATACTGGTAATCCCTGCTGCCCGCCCTCATCCTGAGCAACAACTACACCCCGCGTACCTCTGGGAGCATACCATAGACTCTAAGGATCCGCCAGGCTCGCTGTAATTGAGGCATGGCAAGCACCCGCCAAAGGCAACGGTGCCCACACAGTTGTTGTGGTCTATGCTCATATCGGGGGCTGCACGTATCCGCTAGCCTTGATTGAGGCAGACCATTAGTTACCTGACCGATCCGAACGTCCGCCAAGCGGAGGAGACACTAGCGACCCCAGGTGGTGCCTTACGGAGTTGCCGGATGAGTCAGTTGCTCAAATGTCCCAACCCGAGTTGTTCGTATGTTTTTGATCCCTCGGGGTTACCAGCAGGGGCGATCCTGGTTTGTCCCCGTTGTACCATGCGGTTTACCTTGGGCCCCTTACCGGCAACCCACCCCTCTGCGGCAGGTGGCTTGAACCCGTCAATGGGTAGTTTAACCGGCGGAATACCTCCAGCACCGGGTTTTTCACCTTCTAGTGGGGCTTTTTCGACGCCGTCAGCGGTTCCTGGGCAGCCATTTTCTACGTCTCCAGCCGAGCTGGCTCCGGCACCTGACATGGCGCCGCCTTCCGCAACCGCTTTGCCAAGGCCGCCAAACCAGTGGCTCAAGACAGCGATCCTAACTGCTCTGGTCCTCGGTGCACTGGCCCTAGCCGGCTATGCCGTGTGGTACAATCTGCACCTACCTGTCCGGCACAGCCCAAGCGGCGCAGTTCACTACCGGGACTTCAACCTGGCTTTTACACCACCAAGGGAACCATGGGTACCCGCCGAAGAGCTACGCGCGCGATTGGGAGCACCCGCGTTTGCCGTCTATCAGCACACTGATCAGATAACCACCGCTGTCCTAGCCGCCCGCAATTACGAGAATCGCGAGCCGCGAGCCGATGAATTGCAGGAAACGCTCGTGCGGCTTTTGCGTGCCATAGTGGAGCCAGGTACTCTGACCCAGATGCCGCCGGAAGATCAACAATGGATGGGCTTACGCTTAGGGGGCTTCCGCTTCCGCGCCCAATCCCGCGACGACCATAGCAGTATCAGTGGTCAGGCCTACTTCGCTTCATACAAAGGCGTCGGCTATTGGTTCATTGGTTGGACCAGTGAATCTTGGTACGAGGAACGGAAGGCCGACCTGGCCCAGCTGCGGGCTTGCTGTCAGCTACTGCAACTGCGTGAGCAGTGGCGTCCGACCTTGCCCTCGGCCGCCCCTTACAAAAACGTTCAGGTGGGTTATACCTTTGTGGATCCCTCGCGTGCCTGGAAAGAAGAAACCGATGAGGAGATCGTCAAAGGCCGTGATCCGCATGCCGACAAGTTTTTAACTATCAAGCTGTACGCTCCTGGACAACGCCGCGATCTGCCTAAAGAAGGGTTTTTACTGGTGTATGTCCTGCCCGAGGGCGAGGGCGAACCCTTGCAGATCGCTCGGCAGTACGTAGAACGCAGCCGGCAACAGGAACTGCAAAGTGCCAATCCTGAGTTGAAGGTGAGCGTCGAATTTCAGGAGCGTACCGAGCCGCCGGAAGGGGAGCCACCAGCGGGCAGCGTGGAAGCAGCGGCTCCTGTGCTCCGCCTGCGGAGTTTTGTCAAAAACGCCTTGAACCAGAACCGTCTGCACGTCCTGTCCGCCATCCGGACTTCCCAGGGCAAAATTGTCGCCCTGCATGCCTGGTGCGACTGGAACGATCGCTTCGCCTTCGAACAGCTCTTCATCCAGATTGTCAGCACGCTGCGGCCCCTGGAAAGTGGCACTCCCTGAAAGCATCCTTTGTCAAATGCTGCTCTGCAGGTTCATCCAACCCGATGGACCCGTCCGTGCCTTGTTACTTAGTCCCTTTGAAGGAGAGGACTGGCATTAGCAGACTCGAAAAAGGTAGGGGATTGTTGGTAAATTCTGGGATGACGATGAGCGAGGCAAGCGTCTACCATGACGGCGGCCATTGACCGGACAGAATGGTCCGTTCCCATTCTTCCTGGAGCGGCCAGCGGACGGCGCAGGTACCGAAGTCGGCCATGTATTGATACTGGGTCAGGCGATCAATAGCCTGCTGCAGGATAGCGGGGTCTTTGCGGAAGATCGGGCCGTGACTTGGCAACAGGAATTCAGCATCGTCATCCCGAATACGCTGCAGAGAACGGATGAAATCCGGGATGTTAGAGCCATGGTGGGCATCGATTACCCCAACACAACTGTCTTTATAGATGTTGTCGCCGCTGAATAACAGCGAGCCCATTTTGAAGCTCAGCTGTCCGGGAGTGTGTCCGGGGGTATGCCAGACCTGCAGGCGGAGGGAACCAACGGTCAGGACGTCGCCTTCCTGCAGTTTGATGTCGATTTTGCATGGGGGCATGGGGACGTGGAAGTTCTGGGCGGAGATCTGGGCGTAGGTTTCCACGGCATCGCCGGCCTCAATAGCAGCAGCGGCACGGGGATGCGCGGCCGTGCGGGTCCGCAATCGTTCCCGGGCCCGAGCCAACCCCTGGACATGGTCCACGTCCGCGTGGGTGGCTACGATCATCTTGCAGCGGGACAGCGGGAAATCCAGAGCACGGATCAGTTCGATCACTTCGTCCAGTGTTTCTTCCTCACCGATGTCAATGAGTAGCCATTCGCTGCCACCATCGAGCAAATACAAGTTGACGCCGAACGACCGGCCAGCCTGCAGATTCAGTTCGATGACTCCAGGAAAAATGTATTTGCGTTCCAGCATCGTAGGCACGCTCCGGGCACGACATGACCGCCATAGTGATGTTAGCCACCAACGGACGGCTTTCAACCAGCCCAAGGGGAGACTCGGAGAAAACGGCAACCCGTGAACCAACGGGGAAAGCCGGCCAACGATGCTCACGATCTGCCAAACTGCGAGTCGAGGGGCTCGGCCGTAGCAGCAAAGCGGTAGAGAATTTCAGCGGCTGGTGCCAGCTGATCCAGGTCGATCCATTCATCGTGGGTGTGGGCCTGTGCGATGTCACCGGGGCCGAACACAATCGCCGGGATACCGGCTAGTGCCAGGGTAGCAGCATCAGTACCGAAAGGTACTGCCTGGACGGTATGCTGGCCAACGACGCTGTCGATGACCCGTCCGAAATGATGAACCAGTGGAGCAGAACCTTGCGGCGACAAAGGCGGACAGGGAGCATGACTTAAACGGAGCGTAAAAGGGAAGTCGATGCCGGGAGCCTGCCGGAGCATATCAAGCAATTCGGCCTCGGCCGTTGCGGCCGTTTCGCCGGGCAGGAGGCGACGATCAATGTCGATGCGACAAGCGTCGGGGATCGTATTCGGGGATACCCCTCCCTGGATACGGCCAACGGCCAGTGTGCGCGGTCCTAGCAGTGGATCGGCCGGGAGCTGACGCAAGTGTTCGGCGTACTGCTCCAGGGCGTGGAGGATCCGTGCCATGCGGTAAATGGCGTTGACCCCTTGTTCTGGCCGGGAGCTATGGCAGGCACGACCAGACGTTTCCAAAGTCCAGCGTACTACTCCCTTGTGGGCATGGACGATGTTGAGGCGGGTCGGTTCGGCGACGATGGCCGCCTGCGGCCGCCCCTGCGGAAACCCTTGGCGGACTAGGGCCTGCACGCCGAGAAAGCTGTGTTCTTCGTCCACAGTGCAGGCCAGAGTTACCCGGGCCGAGCCCCGCGGCCGCTCGCGCACCAGCCGCACAAATGCAGTGATCATGACTGCCAGGCCGGCCTTCACGTCACAGGCCCCGCGGCCGTACAAACGGTTCCCCTGCCGGTGGGCGGCAAACGGCTCGATCGTCATGCCGTCCACGGGTACAGTGTCCTGATGCACCTCGAACAGCAAATGGCAGGGGACCGGACCGGGCGGCTCATAGCATGCCAACAAGTTTTCACGCCCCGTCTGCACCGGTTGCCGGTACATCGAGCATTCCAGGCCCTGAAGCAGGCTAGCTACGTAGTCGGTTACCCGATGCTCATAAAGAATTTCGGCAGGAAGATCAGTCCGACCCATCGGATTGACCGACGGCCGACGTACCAGCTCTGCCAGCAATTCGGGGAGCGGTGGCAACGCAGTAGGCACTGGACGCTCTCCATTAATCAATCCAACCTGCGTATCATACAGCAATTGTCAGCGAAACGACGCATAAACTACCGCGAACGATTGACCCTATTTTACCGTCTGACACCGACTTCCGGAAACAACCGGCGTAGCATCCTGAGCGGTCCAGCGGCGGATAGTTCATGGTTGCTCAGGGGGCAATAAGCGGATTGTACCAGGGCTGCAATTTCGCCTTCGCGCCATTGAGGGGGGATGGTATGGGGAGGGATATGGGGGTCCGTTTCTAGTACATAAGGACATAGTTGTCCGAGTGGTTGGGATCAAGGAGGGCCCGGAATGCGTTGTTGGGTGGCAACAGCCGTGGCGATAGTGGCAGGAGCCGGGGGCGGTAGCCTGGCACAAAACACGCTGCCGTTGGTATCCAAGGCAGGGACAGCCCCTCCCGCCGGAGCGTCGGCCGGATGGACAGGTCCAATCAGCCGCGAGCAGCCCGCCGATGCCCTGACGATGATGCTGAGGGAAGCGCTGCAGGCCCACGCTCAGCTGCGAGACTATACCTGCACGTTCGTCCGTCAGGAACGCCGCCAGGGGGTCCTCGGATCAGAAGAGGTAGCGTTGCTGCAAGTGCGTGTACAACCGTTAGGCATCCGGGTACGGTTTGTGCAACCGGAGGCAGTGGCCGGTCTGGAGCTGGCCTATTCGGCCCATAGCCGACCGGATAGGATCCGTCTCCGGCCTGCCGGCCCGGAGGGGATCAAAGGGTTCCGGACCCTGGCCGTGGACGATCCGCAATTCCTGGCCACCCACCGCTACGCCTTACCTGAGTGGACCATCGCCGCCCTGCTCCAGCGACTGATTGCAGCCCTGGAACGGGAACGGAACCTGCGCAATCCGGTTGAGGTACACACTGCGGACTACCGCTATGCGGAACGGGAGGCCATCCGTTATGACATCCTGCTGCGTCGCCCGCACGCCTTCCGCAATGCCGCCCGCATGGTGGTGTATGTCGACAAGCACAACCGCCTGCCTCTGCGTTACGAGGCTTATACCACGGCTCAGCCACAACCCCGCCGGGATGACCTGCTGGAAATGTACAGTTACACCGAATTACGCACCAACGTCGGCTTGAGCGAGACAAACTTTGCAGAGTAAATAATGTTGCCTCTTCTCGATTCCGGTATAATGCATGCAACCCAGGAGCGAATATCCCTGTACGGGGTAAACTCGAAGCGTTCGGGCAATCCCCCCCACTTGTCCGAAACGAAGGGAGGACCAGCGATGAGCGAGTATCTGGTTGACGGTTATCACACCGAAACGGCGGCCACGGCACCGGTGAGTGAACGGGTGGCCTTTATCCGCCGGACTTATCTGCATGTGGCCGGCGCGGGGGCAGCCTTTGCGGCCTTGTCGGCTCTGCTCCAGGTGAGCGGTCTGGCCGAACAACTGCTCCAGCAACTGTTTGGCAGCAAATTCGCCTGGTTGGCTCTGATGGTGGTGTTCCTGGCCGGTACTTGGGTCGCTCACTCGATGGCCTACGCCCGATCCAACATCGGCGTGCAATATGCCGGGTTGGCGCTGTACGTCCTGTTGTACACCCTGCTTTTCGTCCCGATCCTGACTCTAGCCAGCAACCCGAAATATGGGGGCAGCCCGCAGTTACCTCTGCAGGCCGCTATTGTTACCTTGGCTGTCTTTGGGGGGCTGACGGTAGCCGTGTTTGCCTCCGGCCGCGACTTTTCCTTCCTGGGTCCGATCCTGTGGGTGGGCTCGTTCGTTGCTCTGGGTGTCATTCTGGCCGCTGTGCTGTTCGGTTTCTCGTTAGGGTTGGTGTTTTATGCTGCCATGGTAGCCCTGTTTGCCGGGTACATCATCTACGACACCTCCAACATCATCCACCATTATGGCACCCATGAGCACGTGGCCGCCAGTATGGCCCTGTTCGGCTCCGCTGCCATGCTGTTCTACTACATCCTGCGCATCTTCATGGTGAGCCGGGAAGACTGATTAGCTTCGCTGCCGACAAGTAGATCTCTGCCACTCTCCGCGCACCGGGGAGTGGATATTTTTTTGTCCTTCATCTCGGATTACCCCTCGGCGGACCTCGATCCGGCCGACGGTACCGAATATGGACAGGTGCAGAAATAAAGATTGATGGTGAGGCTGCCGACGTACAGACGGTTCAGAAAGGGGCCGTTTAGGGGGTAGCGGGCGGGGCCCGAGCTGGTGAACCCAATTCACCGGTCGATTTCGCCCATGACGATGTCGATGCTACCCACGATGGCGGGAATATCAGCCATCAGGCAGCCGCGGCATAATTCCGGGACGACGCTGAGGTTGCAAAAGCTGCTGGAGCGAGCCCGCACCCGGAGCGGAACGTTTTCCTTGCTCGGCCGACCGACTACGTAGAAGCCCATCTGGCCGCGGGGACATTCGGTTTCGACGTAGCATTCGCCGGGGGGCAGGTGCCGCGGCGGTTCGACCCGATGGGCGTACTTCCGGCGTAGCAGCTCCAGCCAGCGTCCCTCCTCGGCTTTCACCTGCTCCGGGGGAAGAGTGGTCCGGCGACGCTCCCATTCCTCTCTTTGCTGCTCGCCCTCGGCCTGGAGAGCGTCGTACCGCTGCACCGCTTGTTCGACGATCCGCACACTCTGCACAACCTCCAGCATACGCACGTAGAAGCGATGCCAGCAGTCGCCGATCACCGCCCCCGCTGGTGCTTCAGGAAACGGTGGTATCGGCACCTCGAAATCATACTGCTCATAACCGCAATACGGTTCGATTTTGCGCAGATCCCATGGTGGATCGCCTTGTGTCCGATCCAGCGAGGCACGCAGGACAGGACCGGTACAGGCATAGGCCAGGGCCTTTTGCTTGCTCAGGACCCCGATGCCGGCCGTCCGCTTGACAAACAGGTGATTATGCGTCAGCAAGGCATGGTACTCTTCGATGCGGGGGCGGAAATAATTAAGGAAGTGACGGACGCGTGCGGTCCAACCGGCGGGCAGATCGTCATGGACGCCGCCGATGGTGATGTAACTATAAGTCAGGCGGGCACCGCAAACGTCTTCAAACAGGTCGAGGATATGCTCTCGCTCGCGGAAAGCGTACAGGAAGGGGGAAAAAGAACCCAGGTCCAGGCCGTAGGCCCCCATGCCCACAAGATGGGAAGCAATGCGGTTCAGTTCACATACAATCACCCGAATCACGTTGGCTTTTTCGGGTACCTGGACACCGGCGAGCTTTTCGATGGCCAGCGAGTAGCCCAGATTCATGTTCATGCCGGCCAGATAATCCATGCGATCGGTGTAGGGAATGAACTGAATGGGGGTAACGTTCTCGCCGATTTTCTCGGCACAGCGGTGCAG
Source organism: Gemmataceae bacterium (assembly GCA_025055795.1). Classification (GTDB taxonomy): domain Bacteria; phylum Planctomycetota; class Planctomycetia; order Gemmatales; family Gemmataceae; genus Thermogemmata. The sequence goes on along the minus strand of JANWVV010000007.1, from coordinate 79,202 downwards.
GTAACCCAGGTGGGGGGTGACTTCCTGCACGACTTCGCCATCGGTACGCAGGACCAGCCGGAGGACACCATGAGTGCTGGGGTGCTGGGGCCCCATGTTCAAAAGCATTTCATCGGTTCGGACGTCGACTTCCACCACCTGACGGTCGTCGGACGCTGCAGACGGTGTTTTCGGCAAGCCTGGCGAAATGGACATAGCCTTGGGCCTCTCCTGCAAGTGCCTCCCACAGGCCGGTACCCTAAGCCTCAGGGTGGTAGCGGCCAAACCCCCTCAAAATCATGTTAGGAATCGGCCCACCCAACAGGTACAATCGCCATCACACCCTGGCAACCAACTCGATTGGCGCCAGAAAGACTAGCCGGTGGCGGCAAAGGCATCACCGCAAGCCTAGAGAATTAAAGCTCGGGGCCATTATGCACACGGAGGCTACTCACATGAATCTGGGGCGTGTGGCAGGCTTATTGGTAGTCGGGGCAGGTGTCGGCGTGGGGTATGCCCACTGGAGCGGGCGGGATAACCAGGTCCAGCCACCCCCCGCTGCCGGACCGGCCCACGACGTGCGGCACTACGGTGCCAAGGGGGACGGCCAGCAGGACGATACCGCCGCTTTGCAAAAAGCCATCGACAGCGGTGTCGGGCACGTCGTGCTCCCACGGGGCACCTATCGCCTCAGTCGCCCTCTGGTCATTGATTTGAGCCGGACGGGTTTCGTTTGCCTTGACGGAGGCGGCGTGGCCCGCTTGCTGATGAGCGGCCCCGGACCGGCCATCCGTCTGGTGGGTACACACAGCGGCACCGCCCAACCGCAAACCGTGCCGCCGGCGGTCTGGCAGCAGGAACGGATGCCTCGCATCGAAGGATTGGAAATTGTCGGTGCACACCCCCAGGCCGATGGTATTGCCGCCAGCGGCACTATGCAGCTGACCATCACTGAGGTGCTGATCCGCCGGTGTCGCCATGGCATCCACCTGCAGCAACGCAACCGCAACGTCATCATCGCCAACTCGCACGTCTACGACAACACAGGAGTGGGCATCTTTCTCGACCAGGTTAACTTGCACCAAATCAACGTCTCGGCCTGCCACATCAGTTACTGCGAAGGTGGCGGTATCGTCTGCCAGGGGGGTGAACTGCGCAATCTGCAAATATGCGGCTGCGACCTCGAAAGTAACCAGGGCAAAGACCATCCGCCTACCGCCAACGTTCTGATCGAGGGCGGGGCCAATGCCGAAATTGCCATTACCGGATGCACTATCCAACATGGGCACGAGGCCCCAGGCTCCGCCAACATACGCATCCGTGGCCGCAGCGAACGCGAAGTCCCCAAAACGGCCGAACGCCGCGAAGGACACGTCGTCATCACCGGTAACGTCCTGAGTGACGTCATGGTCAATATCCACCTCGACCAGGTACGCGGAGCAGTCATCACCGGCAACACCTTCTGGACCGCTTACGAACACAACCTGCTGATTGAAGACAGTTCCTACGTCGTGGTGGGTGAGAACAATTTCGATCGCAATCCACGCTACTGGCGTGAAGAACGGGACGACACCCGCAACGTTATTGTCGTGCGCCGCTGTTCCGAGTGCATTTTCAAAGGGTTTGTGATCTCGGCCACGCGGTCTGCCCCGGCAGCGGTTACTCTGGAACAATGTCATCGCTGTCAGATTCAGGGAATTTCCATCCTGGACTGCGACGGCATCGGCTTGTTAGCCAAAGGACTGACCAGCTCGCGGGTGAGCGACTGCCTGATCCGCGACGATCGTGCCGGCACCCGTTCGTTGAGTCTGGTGGTGCAAGGGGGCAAAGACAACCTGATTGTCGACAACTATCTGGGTCGGCCCGCCCGCATCGATCCGACCAGCGGGGAAGTGCACCGCAATTACCTGGCACCGGCGAGTCCCGAAGCCGGTCCATCCGCCACCGCCCCATCCAAGTAATAGCCGTGCGGCACCTTAACCGAGCGGCTAGCCTGAGAGCCGTTCCGTAACTTTCCTGGCCCGCGAAGTGTCGAGTCTCTACCGCAATGTATTCCTGGTCGCCCCTCTCATGGGCCTTCCACATGGCATGATCCCCGTGTTCCGTCAGGAGCAGGGGAGCAACAACGGGAGTCTAAATAGCGGACCGCCGAGGTAGGAGCGGAATCTCCTGCCTTAGCGGCAGGCTTTGAGAAAAGCAAGCAGATCGGCCAGTTCCTGACGGGTGAGCTGCTGATCCAGCCCGGCGGGCATCAGGGAGATAGTACCAGGTGTCATGCTGGCGATGTCGCGGCGGGGCAAGCGTTCCTGTTTGTCAGCGGCCACTGTTAGAATGATTTCCTCGGGCGTTTCCCGGGCAATCAGACCGTTGAAGACTCGTTCGTCGGTGGTGACAATCCGGACGGGTTCGTAGCTGCGGACGAAGCTGGCACTAGGGAACACAATCGCTTCAAGCAGGTCGCGTTCGCTGCGGATAGTGCCGATGCGGGTCAGGTCTGGTCCGATGGTGCCACCGACGTAGCCGACTTTGTGACAAGCCAGGCAGTTCGCTTTGGCCGAGTGGAAAACCTGCTGGCCGCGACGGACATCGCCGGGCAGCCGCTGTAACTCCGCCAGGAGTTGTTCGAGCCGAGCCTTGTCTGCGGCACGGTCCTGTTCCAGCAAGGTATAAAGACGCTGGGCCGCTTCCTGCAGCGTTGGGGCTTTGTCGAAGATGGGTTGGAGCATTTCCCGGCGGACCAACTGGCGACAAGCAGGCTGCTGCAACACCTCCAGCAGGGTCCGTAAGGCCTCGGGCTGGGGGGTACGAGCAAACAGATCGAGCAGTTTAGGCAGATCCATGGGGTGGACGTCGGGCAGGGCCGCTGCCAGACGTTGCAACTGGGCAGCGGTCAGCGTGCCGCGTGCCAGAGCATCTGCGGCCAGGGTGCGGGCAACGTTCTCCTGTTGCTGACGGAGACATTGCAGCAGCAGGGTGAAATCCGTATCGGTCAGGGGCAAGCGGGGGCTGCGGGCCGCCAGAGCTAGCAACCGCAACTGGAGCGGGGGCTGGCCCCCGGACCACAGCCGCTCAGACGGAACCGCAGCCTGGAACCGTACAAAGCAGCGGGCCTCTTCCTCCGTGGTCAAAGCAAACTGACGGAAAACGGCCAGGGCCGCTTCGTATCCTGCCGCAGTGGTCAACTGCGGGGCCAGAGTGCATAGAGCCTCCTGCCAGGACGGCGGCAGTGTCTTCAGGCCGGCATGGGCCATGACGTTGAGAGCCAGCGACGCGGTGGGCATCTGTCGGGCCGCCTCGGCCACGACTTCCTGAATTACCGGCTGCGTAACAAACCGGCCCAGTCGCTCGGCCAGTTCTTGCCGCTGGTTGGGCTCCAGCCGCTCCAGTTGTCGTAACTGAGCACGGAAATAGCCGGCCAGCTTGTCTCCCCATTGGGGGTGGCGGCCAGCAATCCACCAGGCAGTCGCTCGCACCTGGGCATCGGCGTCGTTGAGGGCGGCCAGCACCGGTTGCGGATCATCGCGCGTGGCCGGCAAATACGACAGGACCGTCAGGACAGCACGCCGGACACGGGGCGAATCATGACGCAAGCCGCTGGCTACGGCCGCGGCATCGCCGATCTCCAGCAGCGCGTAGGTGAGGGCGTGGTCCAGCGCCCGATCGTTGCTCGGGTCGGCCAGTGCTTCCAGCAAAGCGGGCACTGCCTGTGCCTGGCCGATGCGTCCCAGGGCTTCCGCCGCCCAACGACGCTCGAATGGATCACCGCTGCGCAACGCAGCAATAGCCTCTTTCATCCCGCGAGCATCACGCTGCAGGGCAATCTGACGCAAACGGGGCAGCGGTGGCCGGTTCATTCCCGCCGCTTTCTGCTGCTGATGACCACCCAGCTTGCGGATACGGTAGATCGCACCGGTTACCTCCGGCCGCATGAATTGCGAAGTAGGACAACAGATTTTGTACCAGCCCCCCGTGTCCAGCACCAGCAGTGAGCCGTCCCGATCTTCCAGCACATCGGTAGGATGGAAATCGATATTGTCCGAGACCAGGAAGTCCGAATCCTGGGAAACGTAGGTAGAGCCCTGGCGGGTTAAAACGTGGCGGCTGACCTTGCGCAGGTTGAACTGGCAACAGAACAGGTTGAAGCGGTACTCCGGTCCGAACTGGTCACTGGTGTAGCAATGCAGGCCACAGGGGGCCGCCGGACCCATGTGGGTCAGCACGGGCATCAGTTGCGGCGCGGTCCAGGGATGCTCGTAAATCGGATCGTGGTCCTTGCCGTAAACGCCCCCGTAGACAGCGTGGATCAAGCCATCCCGCTGGCCGTTGCCCGGATGCTGGAAAAACGTGGTGCTGAAGATCATTTCGCCATCGGGCAGAAAGACCACGTCCACCGGATTGTCCATGCCCCCGGTGATGACCGGTTCGATTTGTTTGCCGTCCGGAGTGGCCCGGAAAATGTGAGCGGCGCGCGTCACCAGCTTGCGGCCGTTGGGCAAGGTGTATTCCTGGCGGGCAAAAGCCCCTTTGCACCAGTAGAAGTAGCCGTCCGGGCCCAGGTATGGCCCGTGCAAATCGTTGGCGCAACCGGTCAGCGTTTTGCCATCAAACCAGATTTCTTCCTTGTCGGCGACGCCATCATCGTCCAGATCGGTGAATTTCAGGATATGCGGCGGAGCGGCCACGTACAGGGAGCCGTTGTACCACAGCGTCCCTTCCGGAAACATGACGTTTTTGACAAAAACGGTGGCCCGGTCGAATACTCCATCCCCATTGCTATCTTCCAGACGCACAATCCGGTGGGGCTTTTTCTGGAGCTGCACTTGCACCGGTTCGTTGCAGCCACTCGAGTCGCCCACGTACAGACGCCCCCGCTCGTCCAAGGCGGCTGTGATTGGACGCGGGACCAGCCGGCTGTCGGCCGCTAGCTCGATGATAAAGCCCTCCGGCAAAGTGAAGGTATGACCATTAAGCTTAACCTGATGCATCGCTGGGCGTCCGGGGCCCGACGGCGGCATACTCCGGCTGTGCTGGGCCCGCGTCAGAAGCGGCGTGGCCCCGGCCAGCATCAGCCCGCCCATGGTCACCAAGAGCAACGACGGCCGAATGGCCCTGAACGCGACGCGGACACCCGCAACCGGCATGATCCACCTCACCCAAAACATCAGCAACGGCCACCTCCAGCCGCCGCCTTGTTGTATCAGTATAACCCTAACAACCAGCCCTGGCTGCAAGGAGATACTATCATGGCCGTGCGTTTTGTGCTTGTCGGTGGCTTTCTGGGTGCGGGTAAGACCACCACGCTGGCCCGGCTGGCCCGCCACTACCATAGCCAGGGGAAACGGGTCGGTATCGTCACCAATGACCAGGCAGACAGCTTGGTCGACACGGCAATGTTGCAACGGCAAGGATGGAACGTAGAGGAGGTAGCCGGTGCCTGCTTTTGTTGTCGTTTCGACGAACTGGTCCAGCGGCTCGAGTCGCTGGCCCAGACGGCCCGGCCGGAAGTGATCCTGGCCGAGCCGGTAGGCAGTTGTACCGACCTGGCCGCCACGGTGATCCAGCCGCTGAGGCACCTCTACCCGCAGCAGGTCCAGGTGGCCCCCTATGTCGTGCTGTTCAAGCCCAGTCACGGACAGCGCATCTTGCGGGGCGAGCCCGCTGGTGGCTTCAGCCCCAAGGCCGCCTACATCTTCTGCAAACAATTAGAAGAAGCCGATGCCATCGCTTTGAACCGGATCGACGAACTGACGCCAAGCCAGCGTCAGGAGCTGGTGCAACTGGTACGGCACCGCTTTCCACACAAACCGCTGCTGAGTTTGTCCGCCCGCACCGGGGAAGGGTTCCACGCCTTGATCGAACTGCTGGAACAACAGGGTCAGTTCGGCCAGCACCTTCTCGACATCGACTACGACGTTTATGCCGCTGGCGAAGCCGAACTGGGCTGGCTTAACGCCACCACACGCTGGCAGGCCGAGCAACCCGTGCCTCTGGATACGCTCGTCCAGGCAGTGGTGCAGCAGCTGGCCGACGTGTGCCGAGTCCACAAAGCAGAAATTGCTCACCTCAAGGGCATCGGCTGGGACGAAAGCGGTGCCTACGCCGTGGCTAACGTGGTCAGCAACGACGGGGCCAGTCAGTTGAGCCTCTCCAGTGGAGCCTGGACGCCGCAGGCCGAACTCATCATCAACGCCCGCGTCGCCACAGACCCGACCTGGCTGGCCGAACAACTGCACGCAGTCCTGTCGGAGCAAGGGCAGCGGTGGAACGCCCAAGTCGAAATAGTTCGGCAGCGAACTCTGCGGCCCGGCCGGCCCGTCCCCACCTACCGCTACAGTCAGGTTCAGGCGTAACGCTCCGGGACAGCTGGCCCGCTGGATCAGTTCATTTCAGCTAGCCGCAGGCCCCCACCCTCGCTTATTCCCCCGGCAACGGCTGCCTAGCCTCAACCGGTCGCAAAAATTCGGCAACATACAAAAACCCAACAGCATTCGACTGGCCCGATGATGGGCCCTGCCAACGGCCTGACTACCTGCGGTAGCGGACCAGGCACTTGTACACGTATTCATTGATGGGGTGAATTGTCAAAGGTATGGGCTTTTGTTTAGCCGCCGCAGGGTGCCGAGTTGTTCGAAGCGACGGCCTCGGCCAGCAAGCGGAGCTGCAAGACGCTGCGTTCCTGCTCTTTCTGCAGGTAGGCTCGCCCTTTTTTGACCTGAATGTGGTCCCAGGGCAGCCGCTCGCTCAGGGGACGCGGACGGGAACGGTAAAACTCGACGTCGATCCCCAGCTCGGCAAAGGTCTGATGCCATAGTTGCGGGCGGAAGCATTCGCGCCAGCCGTCGAAGCGTGCCCCGCGTTTCCAGGCTTCGTAGAGCGCCGGTGCGATGCGGCGGTCGCCACGGGTCAGAATCCCTTCCAGCAAGCTGGTTTCAATGTCGTGCTGCTTGATCCGGACAAAGCGATTGCGTTTGCGACGCCGAAGATATTCCCCGGCCCACTGGAAATACTCACGGGACTGCATACCGTTCCACTGGTAGGGGGTGTGCGGCTTGGGCACAAAATTGGACACACTGGCCGTGACCTCCTTATAGCGGCCGGTCACCTCGCGGCCGATGGCCGAGATGGTTTCCGCCAGCTCGACGATGCCATCCAGGTCGACGGTCCGTTCACCAGGCAGACCGCACAAAAAGTACAGTTTGACGTGCGTGATCCCTTCGCGGAAGGCAACCCGGCAGCCTTCGATCAGATCTTCGTTTTTGATCTTTTTGCGGATCTGTTCACGCATGTCGTCGCGGGCCACCTCTGGAGCCAGTGTCAAGCCTGCCTGCCGCCAGCCCTTCATCAGTTTGGGAACGTATCGCAACTGATGATTGACCCGCAGACTGGGTAACGACACGTTGACCCCTAGCGGAGCGAACACCTCGTGCATGCGCTGGACCAGCTCCTCGAAATAGGGATAATCGCTACTGGACAGCGATAGCAGGCTGATTTCATTCAGGCCCGTGTTGCGGTAGCTTTCCAGGGCGGCCTGAACAATCGTCTCCACGCTGCGCACCCGCAGCGGACGCTTGATCACTGTCGACTGGCAGAAGCGGCACTGATGGGGGCAGCCCCGCATGATCTCGATGGCAATACGATCGTGGGGCGTATGCACATAGGGGACAACCGGCCGGGTAGGCAGGGGAATGTCGTCCAGGTCGCGGCTGTTAACAAAGCTGACGATCTCCAAAGGTACGTCGCTACGCAGGCGGTGGAAGGCAGCGATGGTACCGTCGGGATGATAATCGAATTCGTAGAAAGCGGGAACGTACAGCCAGTTGGCCTGAGCGGCCAGACTAGCCAGCATTTCCAGGCGTCGGCGGCTGGAAAGATCCCCTTGGCGAAGAGCCTGCTCCTTGAGCGTCATCCATTGCTCCATGACCCAAGGGAGCGATTCTTCTCCATCGCCGATGACAAACAGGTCGATAAACGGAGCGAGCACTTCGGGGTTCTGGGCCCCCGGACCCCCGGCGATCACCAATGGATCGGTCACCGTTCGCTGATGACTGAAATGGGGAATCCCCCCCAGGTCCAGCATGGTCAAAATGTTGGTGTAGCATACTTCGTACTGCAGGCTGAAGCCGACCAGGTCGAAGGCAGACAGCGGGGTGAACGTCTCCAGCGAATACAACGGCAGGCGATGGCGTCGCAGTTCGGCTTCGAAATCGACCCAAGGGGTAAAGACCCGCTCGCAGGCCCATTGCGGATCGTTGTTCATGATCGCGTACAGCACCTGCAGGCCATGATGGCTCATACCGATGGAGTAAGCATCAGGGAAGGCCAGGCAGAGTTTGCCACGCACCTGACGATGGTCCTTGACCACGGCGTTCAGTTCGCCGCCAATGTATTGCCCCGGCGTCTGAACCCGTGGTAACAGGGCCAGCACCGCTTCACGCAATGCCGTGTTGAGCATAACTGCCCGGCTCCTTTCGGTTGTTGATCCTGACTTTGACTGTCCTGACGGCTGCTTTTTCAAACCACTAAACCGCCGAGGAAACTCAACTCCTTAGCCAGCTCTAGCCTTGATATCCTCGGAAAAATTATACCGATCCCCCTTGGGGGAACGAAGAGGATGTTCCGCGGAGGGGCGTCGTAGGCTCATCCCGTTGCTGGTCCGGACGTCGCCCGTGGGCAGCTGCTCCTCATGGGCGCGGTGATGGGTACCACTGAAGTGACGGAACCGTTCATCCGACACCGGCTGGTTCGACTTGTGAGTCAGGCCAGGATGTCGTGGACGACGTGGCCGTGCACGTCGGTCAAGCGGAAGTCGCGTCCTTGGAAGCGGAAGGTCAGACGGGTATGATCCAGGCCGAGCAGATGGAGGATGGTGGCTTGCAGGTCATGGACGTGAACCGGGTTTTCCACGACGTTGTAGCCGATTTCATCGGTGGTACCGTAGATGAAGCCGCGTTTGACCCCTCCTCCGGCCAGCCACATGGTGTAGGCATCGATGTGGTGATCGCGGCCGGTGGATTCCCGGACTTCGCCCATGGGGGTCCGGCCGAACTCGCCCCCCCAGATGACCAAGGTGGTATCCAGCAGGCCACGTTGTTTGAGGTCGCGAATCAAGGCGGCCGTGGGGCGATCGATTTCGCGACAGACCTGAGGCAGGTGGACTTCCAGGTTTTCAGTGGGGCCGCCATGGTGATCCCAATTGGTGTGGTACAGTTGCACGAAGCGGACGCCGCGTTCCACCAGGCGACGGGCCAGCAAGCAGTTGGCCGCGTAACTGGGCTGGCCCGGTACGACGCCGTACATGTCCAGCACCCGTTTGGATTCACGGGACAGGTCCATGACCTCCGGAGCCGCCGTCTGCATGCGGAAAGCCGTTTCGTAAGCGGCAATGCGGGTGGCAATTTCCGGATCGCCCACGGCCTGGAAATGCAGCCGGTTCAGGTCATTGACAGTCTCGATGAAGGCCCGTTGCTGGGCATCGGTCACACCGGGTGGCGAGCGTAAATCCAGGATAGGATTGGCCCCCTTGAGGAAGGGAACCCCCTGGTAGATACTAGGCAGGAAGCCACAGCTCCACAAGGCGGCTCCACCACGCGGTCCCCGCGGCCCCGATTGCAACACCACAAAGCCGGGCAGACTGTCGCATTCGCTCCCCAGACCGTAGGTGACCCATGCCCCCATGCTCGGCCGGCCAAACTGCGGACTGCCTGTATTGACGAAACATTTGGCCGGACCATGGTTGAACACGTCCGTTTTCATGCCGCGCAGCCAGCAGATCTCGTCGGCAACGGTTTGCAAATGAGGCAGCAAGTCACAGATGTCCATGCCGACCTGGCCACATTTGCGGAATGTCTGGGCCGAGCCGAGCAGTTTGGCATCCGGCTTGATAAAGGCGAACCGTTTCCCCTGGGTGAACGAAGGCGGTACCGTCTGACCATGCAACCGTTGTAATTGGGGTTTAGGGTCGAACAGGTCCAGGTGACTGGGACCACCCGCCATGAACAGGAAAATAACTGCCTTGGCCCGTGGTGGAAAATGGGGCGGCTTGGGAGCCAGGGGATCTCGACGTCCGGTGGTCTTCTCCACGGCATAACCATCCCGAGCCAGCAACGTGGCCAGGGCCATCTGTCCTATTCCGATGGCGCAGTCCCGGAAGAAGTGTCGCCGCGTTTGCCACAAACACACAGCCTGTTCCCACTGATGCCACGAATGTCGCAGCGTCATCACATCCTCCCCATCGTCCCATTTCGACTGCCCGGAAAGTTGGACAGGCCGGTTTTTCATCTGCCAACCGTTCGGACTGTTCCCCTTTCCCTTTTCCGCATAGAATCGAACCGTTCGACGGAAAATCGCACCGGTCAGCCCGGTTACTCGCGTGTGATGAACTCATCAAGGTTGAGCAGGACGCGGGCTACGGCGGACCAGGCCGTTTTGGGGTCTTCCTGCTGACAGCGTTGGAGGTAAGTTTGCAGGCGTTGCAACTCCGCCGGTGTCGGTTCACGGACCAGGCACAGGCGGAAGGCGTAGCGGAGCCGGCCGGTATCATCGGCGGGCCCTTCGCGGAGGATCCGTTGGCCCAGGTGCTGTGCCAGTTCGACAAAGACGGGATCGTTAGCCAGATGCAGGGCTTGCAAGGGTGTGTTGCTGCGGTTACGGCGCGTGCAAGTGGTCTGGGCATCGGGAGCGTCGAAGGTAGTCAGCAGGTGGTGCTGACTTTGCCGCCAAATGAAGGTATACATGCCCCGGCGATAGCGGTCCGGCCCCTTGCTTTCGGGCCAGGGGTGGTTGCTTTGGGTAAACGCGAACACTTCGCGGGGCTGGGGCGGATAAACGCCAGGACCGCCGATTTGGGGGTTGAGCATGCCTGAGGCACACAAGGCGGCGTCGCGGATGATCTCGGCCTCCAAACGGAGACGATTCTGCCGAGCTAACAGCAGGTTGCGCGGGTCCCGTACGGCCAGGTCCGTCCGCTGGGTCGACGCCTGACGGTACGTTGCCGACAAAACAATCAGCTTGTGCAACTTTTTGAAGCTCCAGCCGTTGTCGCGGAACTCGACGGCTAGCCAATCCAGCAGTTCGGGATGTGTCGGCAGGCTGCCCTGATAGCCGAAGTCGTTTTCTGTCTCCACCAGGCCCCGGCCGAAAAACTTCTGCCATTCCCGATTAACGGTAACCCGGGCAGTCAAAGGATTGTCTGGGGCGGTCAGCCAGTGGGCCAGGTCCAGCCGGTTCAAGGGACGGTCGGCCGGTGTCGGGCCGAGGATAGCGGGAAAGCCCGGGGTCACTCGGCTGCCAGGACGCAGAAAATCACCTCGGATCAGCACATGGGTAGATCGGGGGGTGGGTCGTTCCCGCATGACCAGGGTGGTCGGAAGCTTGCCTTGGACCTTTTTGATCTGCGCTTGCACAATTTTCATGCCCTCCACGTCCCCCACCCGTTGCAGATCAGCGTTCATTGCCTGTAGATGGGCGATGGTGCGTTCGAGCCGCGGATCACCCCCGACTACTAATGTCGGTTCGTCGCAACTGTTGAAAAAGGCGTACAGTCTGTAGTAATCCACCTGAGTGATGGGATCGTATTTATGGTCGTGGCACTGGGCACAAGCGATGGTCAGGCCGAGCCAGACCGTGCCAGTGGTGTTGGTCCGGTCGACGGTGCGTTCCACCCGGAACTGTTCGGGGTCGGTGCCGCCTTCCTCGTTGAAGGGGGTATTCCGGTGGAAGCCTGTAGCGATCTTCTGGGCCTGGGTAGCCTGCGGCAGGAGATCACCGGCCAGTTGTTCGCGGGTGAACTGGTCGAAGGGCATATCGGCATTGAAGGCCGCGATGACCCAATCGCGATAGGGCCAGATGGAGCGGGGTCCATCGATGGTATAGCCGTTGGAATCGGCGTAGCGGGCCAGATCGAGCCAGTGGCGGGCCTGCCGTTCGCCATAGTGGGGACTGGCCAGCAGCCGGTCCACTACTTTTTCGTAGGCGTCGGGCGACTCATCCCGCAGGAAGGCATCGACTTCGGCAGGAGTAGGGAGCAGGCCGGTCAGGTCCAAGTACACCCGTCTGAGCAGCGTGGCTTTGTCTGCCGGGGGGGACGGAGTCAACCCTTCTTGTTCCAGACGGTAGCGGATGAAATTGTCGATGGGGTTGACCGTCGCAAAGCGGGTCTGAGGCACGGCGGGACGCCGCGGGGGACTGAAGGCCCAATGCGGAGCATAAGGAGCACCCGCTGCTATCCATCGCCGTAAAGTGTCCACCTGCTGCGGACTGAGACGGTCGCCGGACTCCGGCGGAGGCATCCGTTCCGCCTCGTCGCTGGCTGTGATGCGGCGCAACAACTCGCTTTCCGCAGGCTGGCCCGGTACAATTGCCCCCCGACGTACCGCTGCTTCACGCTCGTCCAACCGCAGCTTGCCCTTCTGCGTTCCAGGACCATGACACTTGAAACACGCATTCGACAGGATCGGCCGGACGTCCCGTAAGTAATCCACCTCAGCGGCTGCCACCCCTTGGACCCAGCCGTCGACCCATACCATCAGCCCAACAATAACCACCTGCAGGTAGCGTTGCATCATGGCCACCCGTAAATACCCTTATCTTCAACAAGTCAGGGCCAAACAAAGCCCGACTACAGTCCTTGCTCACAGCCACCATTCCCCCAGGCAAGATACCCGAGGGCGTAAGTAGTTCCTTCACAAAACATGTGGTATGTAGACGGACAACGGCTTTGCCTGGATCAGCTCAGGGGCTTTCGGGGCGGTAGCAAGGCCTTCTCCCCTGGTTGCTTACCCACCTCGTTCCTGCCTTCTACGGACCAGGTGCCGCCCGTTGCTGTCTTCTAACACCCTATGATGCGTCTCACTAGTAGGTTTACTTGCAAAACCAGCAGATGGACGGGGCTTTCTGATTTTTTTGCTCCACCTGTTCAATATTCGTACAACCAGGCTTCAACATTCATTATAACCAAAGTTTACGCTACAGAATTCATTCATGACTACGCCTTAAGAGAAAAGCCTTTTGCTTTTTTATATCACTCCCGAATAGATCACTGACCATGCATTCTGTTAAAGTGCACCAGAGCGATAAACATTTGGCCGTTGATGCTTCGAAGACAATTGTATCAGCGTTACCAAGCCCAACAAGAGCAAGTACCCGTTAAACTCTTCTACTATAGGACTGCACAGACTAAGGCGGGGCCTACACCAAGCCGCTTGCACTGATGCTAAGATACTCTAATGCCAAACACGACAAATCTGGTCATGAATCTTTCCACTCGTATTTCGGTTTGGTGATAGCTCCAGCTCTAGAGATAGATGGGCAACATGTTCACCAAAATCTTAAGCTTTGAGCAACGTACAAAGCCGCTGTCACAACGCCTCATAAACAGGGGCATGGTCGACCACGTGGGGAAGTCCCTGTAATGTTTTCTGCAAGAAAGCATGCCTTACGGATCTATCGACGAGGCACTCGGGCCGCCCGTGACGCGAGCTGTTCAGGACCATCTTCAGTAGTCCATCAGGCCATGCGGTATTGTCAATGCGAAATCGACCATTGCCCATTGACTAGCAGGCATGGTAAACTGAAATAGCCAAATTAAGATTCGAGGGCCGAATGCAGGCCGGCGTAATGCGGATTGATCTTTGATTATCACTGTTTCATCCTGTGCCGGCCAGTAATCCTGGGTACAGCAGGAGGAGTAGAACCGATGCGACGCAGCCTGATCTTATGCCTGTTGTTTGCTGGGGCGTTGTTGGGCAGCGGGGTGGGTACACCGGCCCAGGCGGCCGATCCGCAACAGATCGATGCAGCGATCAAAAAGGGGGCCGAGTGGCTCAAACGCAAGTATCTGCGACCGGATAGCGGCCCCAACATCAACATTCCTTTTTCCCATGCCTTGGGAGGAACTTGCCTAGCAGGTCTGGCCTTGCTGGAAGCCGGGGTACCCCCCAGCGATCCTGCCGTGCAGAACATTACCCGGATTGTCCGGGAAGCAGCGTATACACAGGTGCAAACGTATCAGATCTCGCTGTGCCTGATGTATCTGGATCGGCTGGGGGAACCGAGTGACGAGCCGTTGATCCAGGCACTGGCGGTCCGGCTGCTGGTCGGACAGAGGGCACAAAGTGGTGGCTGGGGTTACGGCTGTATCGCCGCTGTCAGCAACGAAGAGGTGCAGTTTTTACGCGCCATTCGGCCCCAGGAGAAGAAGGGGCGGCTGCATCCGGACATTGAACGTTATGCCCAAGCGTTGTTTGCTCGGAAAAATCCGCAGGATAGCGTGGGCGACGACAATTCCAACACGCAGTTTGCCGTTTTGGCTTTGTGGCTGGCTCGCAAGCACGGCGTTCCCGTGGATTCGGCCCTGGATCTCGTCGAACGCCGCTTCCTGATGACGCAGACTCGCACCGGTGGCTGGCCGTATACGGGTCCGGCTGTCACCTCCGCCGGGGCAGCCATGGTCGCGGAAGGCTCGCCGTCCATGATCTGCGCTGGCCTGCTGGGACTGGCCACCGGCATTGCCCGCCGGCAGGAAAAACGTCTCAAAGCGGAAAACCCCTCGGCCTCCAACAAAGAGGAGGGGAAAGGAAAAGAGGCTCCCAAGGCCGACATGCCCGATGATCCTTTTTTCCGGCCGATGGAACCTGCACCCAAACCGACCCCTAAGCCCGCTCCCAAACCCAAGGAGGATGCCAAGGCCACTCGACTGAAACTGGATGCTCGGGATCAGGCCGCACAGATTGCTTTTGCCGCTCTGGGAGCCGTGATGAACAACTCCGTCCGTCCGGACGGCCGTGGCGGCGGTGCCTTTATCCTGGGTGCCCAAGGACAGGGCCACGGCAAAAACGACTTCTACTTCCTGTGGTCCCTCGAGCGGGTCAGCCTCATCTACGGCGTCGATAAAATCGGTAATGTCGACTGGTACGATGCGGTCTCCACCACTTTGGTAGCGACGCAGGCTGCCGACGGCTCCTGGGAAGTGGGCGGTTATGACCCGGAGGTGAACACCGCCTTTGCTGTACTGGTATTGTGCAAATCGAACCTGGCCCGTGATCTGTCGGGCAAGGTCCAAAACGACATGGCGACAGAAATGCGTGCTGGGCCGTCGGATAGTCACAGCACCACGCCCGGCAGTGGCAACAATCGTCCCACCGGGGGCAACGCCACTGGCAAGAATAACTATTTGCAGAATGAAGCTGCTACGCTTGCTGCCACTTTGTTACGCAGCAGCGAAAGTCAATGGGCCCTTACGTTACGCAAAATCCGGGACAGTAAGGGGAGCGTCCACACCCAGGCGTTAGCCTTGGCGGCGCACCGTCTCGAAGGTATTCGCCTGCAGGACGTCCGCAATGCTCTAGCGGAACGCCTGGCGGGTATGTCGGCGGAAACGCTGCGGTATTACGCTCAGGTTAAGGACGATCCGGAACTACGGCGTGCCGCCGTCCTGGCTATGGGCATGAAGGACGATAAAAACCACGTGCCCGATCTGATCGCCGCCTTAATGGATGAGGAGGAACTGGTGGTCCGGGCCGCTAAAGCAAGCCTGAAGGCCCTGACCGGTCAGGACTTCGGTCCGCCCCCCCACGCCTCCAGCCACGACAAACGCCTGGCTGCCGACGCCTGGAAAAAATGGTGGGAACTGCAACGCTGAGCTGCATCAAGACCGCCTGACGCGTTGCTGCGACCGTTCCTCCACAGATCGTCCCGTGGGCTACCCCAACGAATTCAAGTCTGCTTTGTAGGTTACGCCGCTTGTCAGCCCCGGCAGGTCCCTTCCGCCTGCCTTGCGGGAGACCAACCTATGGTACCACGCCGTTTGCTCGCCACTACTGGACTAGCTGTGGGGTTCGGCCTGATCGCCCTGACCCACACCCACTCGGCACCGGCAGCCACACCCCAACAGATTAACGCCGCCATCGACAAAGGAATGGCCTACACAAAAAAGCGGCTGCAGGCTCAAGGGGCAAAACAGCTCCCAAAGGGGTCAGAACAACGGCCCGTGGCCGAGGCCGCCTTAGCCGGACTGGCATTGCTCGAATGTGGACTGTCGGCCGAAGATGACACCCTCAAACGCGTCACAGCCCAGGTGCGAGAAGCCTCGTTTTCCGAGACCCAGACGTACCACCTGGCCCTGTACATCCTGTATTTGGACCGTCTGGGCGACCCCGCCGACGTACCCATTATTCAGATGCTGGCCGTCCGGCTTCTAGCCGGACAGAATCCGCAGGGGGGATGGACCTACGGTTGTCCCGGCGTGTCGGAGTCGATGGAAACCATGCTACGCAACGCCCTCCTGACTGCCGAACTGCGTAGCGGACAAGTGCAACCGGCGCGGGACAGGGACACCGCTCAAAGGCCCTCGCTGCCACCCGCCACTGACTTCCGCCGCCTGCACCCGGCGGTCGCCCGCTACGCCGGACAGCTTCAGGCGGAATACATGCAACGAAATGGTGGTGCCCATCATTTCGCCGATGACAATTCCAATACGCAGTTTGCCATTCTCGGTCTATGGGCCGCCCGCAAGCACGGCGTTCCGGTTGAAGCCGCTTTCAACCTGATCGAGAAACGTTTTCTGGCCACCCAGTGTCCCGATGGCGGCTGGCCGTATTCCGGCAAAGGCTTTCCGGGTAGTGCTTCGATGACCTGCGTGGGTCTGCTGGGACTAGCTACCGCGGTCGGGCGGCGTCAGGAACGGCTACTGCGTACCGATCCGCAGGCACTGCCCACTCCCCAGGGTAAATCCCGCAGCGATGCTGGGGCCAAGAAAACTTCTCCGTCTCCGGATGATCCATTTTTCCGGCCACCGCCCGCTGGTCAGCCAAGTACCAACGGCACGGACGATCCCTTTTTCCGACCGCCGCCGACTCCGCCGCCAGCGGTCAAAGAACCCAACAAACCCGCACCCAAAAAGCCAGCCGGTCCGCTTGCCCCTCCCTTGGCCGGCGACCCGTGTGCCGTCGCCATTCAGAAAGGGTTTGCCAACCTGGCAGCGGTCCTGCAGGGCGATGTGCCTTTCCGTGGCAAAGGGAAAGGGGCCAACCGCTTGGGCCTGTTCCCCACCGGTCACCACTCTTATTACTTTCTGTGGTCGCTGGAACGAGTGGGCGTCATTTACGGCATCGACAAAATCGGCAACGTCGACTGGTACGATTACGCCGCCGACATTCTGGTCAACGCTCAACAGGCAGACGGTGGCTGGGGCGACCTGGTGAATAGCGCCTTCGCCTTGCTGGTGCTGTGCCGCTCCAATGTGGTACGGGATCTCAGCCGGGTCGTCCAGGGCTCTGGGCGCGATGCCGAACTGCGTACGGATGGCCGTGCCTCGCCTTGGCAAAAGATCGCGGCCAACCCCCCAGCCCCAGGGACTGGTACGAACACACCCACCCAACCGCCTGATGAAAAGGGCACAACGATTGCAGGGAGCGAGCCGACACCTCCCGGCCCCGATCCATCCCGACCATTACCCCCTCTTACTCCCCCTTCAGGGGGTACAGAGCACCCTGATCGGGTCAATCCCCCACGTGAGCCGCCCGCTGGTCAGATCAACGCTGGCGATCCAGAAGCAATCGTTGAGGAACTGTTGCGGACGCCGCCCCCTCAGTGGGTGCACGGGCTGAATGCCCTCAAGCAAGGCAAGGGGAACGCCTTCACCCAAGCCCTTCTGACACTGGTGCACCGCGTGGAGGGTGAGCGGAAAGGTTTGGCCCGCCAGGCCCTGGCCGAGCGGCTCACGCGCATGACGGCCGATACGTTGCGGCAATACCTGCAGGCTAGCGATCCGGAACTGCGGCGTGCGGCCGCCCTGGCCATTGCTATGAAGGACGACAAACTGCTCATTCCCGACCTGATCCCCCTTCTGCTAGACGAGCACGAGGCGGTAGTCCGCGCGGTGCACGCGGCCTTGAAGAGCCTTACAGGTCAGGATTTCGGACCAGCTCCCGGAGCGGACCAGCGGGCTCGTACTGCCGCTGCCCATGCCTGGCTCGACTGGTTCCGCCGGCAACGCCGCTGAGATGGCGAGGCTCGGACAGCACCGCGCAGGCCCTGGATCAGAGGTTAGCCCGATGGGCGGGTCCGCCTCTTGACGAAGGTCTATCAGCATTGAACTGGCAAGGCGAGTCGCTTGGTTGAACGGTCCTCATGGTAGGCGGGGGCCAGTTGTCCGAGGAAATTATTCACTATCCTGGTGTGCACAGCGAGTCGATCGGCACATCCAGCGATCGGGCCGCCTGCTGGGCGTGCTGTAGCAGAATGTCCGCAATGGCCGGATGTTGCCCCAGTGGCGGAGCCAGTACGAAGGGAACCTGCGGATAGCGCTGTTGCAATCGATCGCAGGCGCGACGCAGATCATCGGCGACATGCCGGCCTGGAGACAGGAAATACGGCAGCAGTATCACGGCGGTGGCCTGCTGAGCGACGCACCGGTCGGCCCCGGCCTCGATCGTGGGCTCGGCCAGTTCCAAAAACGCGGGCTGCACGCACCAGAACCCGCCCTGCTGCTGCAACTGCACGGCCAGGTGTTCCACCTCGACGTTCGCTTCCGGTCGGCGGCTGCCATGGGCTATCAGCAGCACCGCCAGACGTGATGAAGGCTTCATCATGGAAAAGTGCTCGCCTTGCATCAGTAGAATTGTTAAGGTTGCTTGCTCGGCTAACCCGGATCAAGCTGGGCGATCTTACAAGCACGCCGGGATGGCAGTTTTTGTAAATTTAGGTATATCATACCCGATTGCTGCTGGAATAGTTGGACAAAGCATAGGTATTACAGGTGATAACCGGACCGGCAAAGCAGACGGTCCGATGGTGGAGCTATGGGAGCCCGCGTTGGCAATTGGTACCTGGAACAGGAGGTGTACCAGGGACCCCAGGGTAGTTTGTATCGGGCCCGCAGTTACCGCGAGGAGGGGCGTGTGGCCGCGGTCAAGATTTTCCACGGCCCGAACGTCCGCGAGGAACAGTTGGCCCAGAAACTAGCGGCGGAAATGCTGCCCCTGCAGCGTTTGGAACACGCCAACCTGGCCCGTTACTACGACAGCGGTATCAGCAATGGTACCGTCTATGTCGCTTGCGAATGGATCGACGGCGAGGATTACGCCCAGCGGCTGCGTCAGGGACCGGTACCCTGGCCGGAGGTGTTGCAGGTGGCCGTGCAGGCGGCCCGGGCCCTCAAACATGCTCATAACCGCAACGTTCTGCATCGGGAATTGAAACCGGCCCATCTGATGCGTCAGCCCGATGGCACGGTCAAGCTGCTGTCCTGCGGCCTGGCCCGCATTTTCCCGCCGACACCACCGCTTAAGCCAACCCCCCTGGGGGCAGAGGCCTTCCTGCCACCGGAACTAGCTAACGGTAAACCCTACACCCGGCGAAGCGACTTTTATGCCCTGGGTGGCGTCCTGTACGCCTTGCTGACGGGCCGCCCCCCCTTTACCGCTGCTACGCTGGTCGAACTGACGCATAAGCACTGCTACGCCCTGCCGGAACGACCCGCCCTGCTGGTACCCGACCTGCCCGCCGAAATCGACGAATTCATCTGCCTGCTACTGGAGAAAAACCCGTCGCGGCGTCCCGGCCACGCCTTGCAGCTCCTGGAAGAACTGGAACGCATCCGTGCCCGCCTGGAACGTCAGGGCCAGCGGATCGACTGGCCCGCCCGCCTCACTCCGGATACCGTCGAAACGGTGGCCCTGTCCGAGCAGCACCGGGACGAATCGGCCTCCGTTCACTCCCCCCGACCATTGATGCAACGGCCCTGGGTCGTCATACCCGCTTTCCTGCTGGTGGTGGGACTGTTGCTGTACGCTTTTGTCCGGCCCCAGGCCCCTGCCGAACAACTCTACGAAGCCGCCCTGCCCTTGATGCAATCCGATCGCCCTGAAGACTGGGAACAAGCCTGGCAGGACTACCTGGAGCCCCTGTCCCGCCGTTATCCGGACCGTTACCGCGAGGAAATCGCTGCCTTCCGCCATAAACTGCAGGAGTACCGCGAGCTAAAACGGGCCATCCTGCAAGGCAGCCAGTGGCAACCCCGCTCCGAAGCCGAACGGGCCTACTGGCGCGGCTTACGCAAAGTGCAAGTGGGCGAAATCGCCGAAGCCCGCCGGATCTGGTCCGCTCTGCTGGTTGTCTTCGAAGCCCAGGAATCGGAACGCACCTGGCTCGATCTGGCCCGCTTGGGACTAACCTTGCTCGAGCGTCAGGCCGCTACCACCAGCACAGGCCCCGGGGCCGCTTCAACCACAGCGGTACCCCCTCAATTGCACCCGGTTGTCGAACGGGTCCACCAACTCCGCCAGAACAATCGCGCTGCGGAAGCCGAAGCCATCCGCCGCGGCCTGGAAGAACTCTACCGCCACGATCCAGCCGTCCTGGACTTTCTTCACCAGCACCTCACCCAGTGACCCTGCTGGGTACCCCTTTTTGTTCCTCCCCCAGCAGCGGCCTGCTGACCCGTACCGCCTCCGCCGCACCAGTAACCTGACTGATCAACCGCTCCCCGCTCCCACTGAAAGGACGGATTGTTGTTCGGCCAACTATCGTTATACTTGCTACGTCCTGCCTTGAGGTTCCTGGAAATACAGCGGTGGGTCAGTCATAGTGACATCCAAGCACCACCGCCAGCAATGGCAGAAAAATGCTATACCAGAATCAGGAAGGGTGCACCTTCGGCTAACATACGGGGTTGAACACCATAGAGAAGGGGCCGCGCCGAGCGGTCGTTTCTGGCAGTGCACCATATGGGTTGAGTATCAGCATCATGCCCACACCACCCGCCACCGTCGAAGATTACTGTGTTTTGCTGGCCCGCAGCCGGCTGTTACCTCAGGAGGAGGTCGACAACGCCTATCGGCGTTTCCAGGCAGACAGCCTGGCAGAGGGTAAATCCCCTACGGACGTGGAGCGGTTCCGCCGCTATCTGGTCCGACAACGTTTGTTAACTGAATATCAAGCCCACATGATTCAACGTGGCCGGGCCGAGGGATTTTTCATCGCCGGTTACAAGATCCTGGAACGGATCAGCAAAGGGCACATGGGAGTAGGGGGCGTCTATAAAGCCCTCCATCATCTGGGGCAGATCGTTGCTTTGAAAATCCTGCCCGCTTCGAAGGCGTCCGATCCCGCGATCCTGTCCCGCTTCCAACGGGAAGCCCGGCTGTTGTTACAACTGGACCATCCCAACATCGTCCGCGCTTTTCAGGTAGGAGAAGTGCAGGGGGTGCACTATCTGGTCATGGAGTACCTGGAGGGCGAAACGCTGCAGGAGACGCTGCAGCGTCGGGGTCGTCTGCCCTGGCCGGAAGCCATCCGCCTGATCCATCAAGCACTCCAAGGCCTGCAGCATCTGCACGAACGGCACATGATCCATCGTGACCTGAAACCGGCCAATCTGATGCTGGTAGAAAGCCGGGACGGCCATCGCCCTGATCGCGAGGCAGGAACCGAGGCGGAAGACACCACCTGGAACGCCACGGTGAAAATCCTGGACATCGGCCTGGGACGCGAACTGTTCGACGAATCGGTGCCGGAAGGACAACAGGAAACGCAGATCACCCAAGAGGGCACGGTACTTGGCACGCCCGACTACATGGCACCAGAGCAGGCCCGCGATGCCAGCAGCGTCGACATCCGAGCCGACATTTACAGCCTGGGGTGTGTACTGTATCACTGCCTGACAGGTCAACCGCCGTTTCCGGACAACAGCATCATGGCCCAAATGGTGCGTCACGCCATGGAACCCCCGCGTCCCTTGCGAGAGTTCATCCCTGAGGTGCCCCCACTGTTGCAGGCGGTGCTGGACACAATGCTGGCCAAGCGTCCGGAAGAGCGATTCACCACGCCCGCCGCTGCGGCCGATGCATTGCAGCCTCTGTTGGCCCCGCGCGGTGCCCGGCCGACAGCCGCTAGTCTGACGCCCGCCTACAAAGCCTGGCTGGATAGTGAGGCCGCTGCCGTCATACCAGCCCTCCCTGACAAGCCCGCCGGTGGCTCGGCCAGAATCGTGCCCCCTCTCCGCACAACGTCCGCGGGAACCGGACCCAAACCGGCCTTGCCACCGTCGGCTCCTTCTGTTCCTGCCAGCCCAGCGGGGTCCGAACCGCCACCCCTGCCGGTCACCTCCAGTCTACCTGCGGCTGTGCCCGTTGCCGTGGGAGCGGTAAACCCGCCCGCCCATCCCGTCACGGCCGCATCCGCGGCAACTCCCTACCTGGAAGTGGACGTTGAACTAGTAGACCCTGCTTCTTTGGCACCACCCACCAGCGGCGAAGATCGTCCCTTGACCATGATGAGCCGCCGCGACTGGATCATGCTGATAGCCGGGGCCGCCTCGGTGGTGGCTAGTTTGACCCTCGGCTTCAGCATTGCCCGCCTGGTACGTCCCCGGCCAGTGCCACCTCCCTCCGCAGAGTAAGCCACCGTCCATCCGCTGTTCAGCGATCGGGACCCGGTCATGGATCGATTGCTCGTGCGTCATTACGTTACCGGCCAGCCCATGGAGTTGTCCGTCTCGGGGCAAACAATCTGCGACCTGCAACCCGTGCAGGGCCTCTCCTCATCGACGCTAGCTGATCTACCCTGGCTGGCCCCCAGTTTCTGCGATCCCCAGATCAATGGCGCGGGCGGCATTTCCTTTTTGCATCCAACCCGTCGACTGACCCCCCATGGTACTGTCCCAGTGGATCCGGCACAGGCCCTGGCCATCGTCATGCAACAGTGCCAGGCGCATGGCATCGGTCTGTTTTTACCGACGCTGATCACTGCCAGTTTCGACACACTGCACCAGGCCCTTCGCACCTGGGAAAAAGTGTTTGAGCAATCTCCTCGGTGGCGTCCGATCTGTCCGGGTTATCATCTGGAGGGCCCGTACCTGTCGGCAGAAGACGGACCGCGAGGCGCCCACCCCCGCCAGCACGTCCGGGATCCGGACTGGGACGAATTCCAGCGTTTGCAAGAGGCGGCCAACGGTCGCATCCGCCTGATGACCCTGGCTCCGGAACGCCCCGGCGCCCTCAGGTTCATCGAAAAACTGACCGCTGCAGGAGTTATCGCTGCCATCGGCCATACCGCTGCCGATCCCGGTTGCATTCGTCAGGCAGTAGCGGCCGGTGCCCGTCTGAGCACCCACTTGGGCAATGGCTGCCACGCCGTGCTACCACGCCACGACAACTACTTATGGGAACAACTAGCCTGCGACCAGCTATGGGCCAGTATCATCTGCGACGGTTTCCACCTGCCCCCCGCCGTGGTCCGCTGCATCGTCCGCTGCAAAACTCCGGAGCGTTTGCTCCTGACTTGCGATGCCAGTAGCCTGGCGGGTTTGCCGGCGGGTCGTTACCGCGAATGGGACACCGACATCGAAGTCCAGGCTGACGGCAAAGTGGCTCTGGCCGGCACTCCCTTTCTGGCGGGTAGCGGCCTGTTTATCGACACGTGCGTGGCCAACGTCGCTCGCGATGGCCCACTCAGTCTGGCCCAGGCCCTCGATCTGGCAACGACTCAGCCCCGCCGCCTGCTGGGTCTGCCCCTGCCGGAACTCTCGCCGGGACAACCGGCAGAATGCATTACCTTCCGTTGGCAGCCGGGCGGCCCGCTTACGCAGGTCCGCTATTGGAACCAGTGACCCTCCACTTCCTGTGCAACAACTATCCTGCCCTGCCAAGGGCGAACTTGATTATCAAGAACCGTACAACGGCTCGTATTTGTCGCGGAGGTACTGCAGGAAGGGCTCGGGACATAGCGGCTGCCCCGTTACCCGCCGGCACAGCTCCTGGGCACGATAGCGCTGGCCATGGCGGTGGATGTGGTGGACCAGCCACTCCCGCAAGCGGTCGAAACGACCGTTGCGGAAATCCTGCTGCAACTGCTCAGCGCCCAGTTGCTGGCGAGCCGCCGCCATGAACTGAGCCGCGTACAGATTCCCCAAGGTATAGGTCGGAAAGTAACCGATACCGCCAAAGCTCCAATGAATGTCTTGCAGGCAGCCACGACTATCATCAGGCGGGACCACACCCAGATATTTGTCCATGGCCTGCCGCCACGCTGCGGGTAGATCCGCCACCGGCAGATCGCCCGTCAGTAACGCTGTTTCCAACTCAAACCGCACGATGATGTGGAGATTGTAAGTGACCTCATCAGCTTCGACCCGGATCAGGGAAGGACGAACCTCGTTGATGGCCAGGTAAAAATCGTCCAACGAAACGTCTGCCAGAGCCGCCGGGAAGGTTTGCTGCAAGCGGGGGAAAAAGTGTTCCCAGAACGGTCGGCTGCGACCCACCTGATTTTCCCACAAACGGGATTGCGACTCGTGAATGCCTAGGGAACAAGCGGTTCCTAAGGGTGTCCCGGCGTGCTCCGCGGGCAGATGCATTTCGTAGAGGGCGTGACCGGTTTCGTGCAACACTCCGAAGAATGCCTCGCTGAAATAGCGTGGATTATAGCGGGTGGTAATCCGGCAGTCGCCGGGTCCGATACCGCTGCAGAACGGATGGGCCGTAACATCCAACCGACCGGCGGCAAAATCGAATCCCAAAGCGGCCGCTGCGGACTCCGCGAAAATCCGCTGCCGGTCCACGGGATAGTCCCGTTGCAGAATTCCACAATCCGGACGACGCTGACTTCCAGACCATATCTTCACCAAAGGAACTAATTGTTGTGCAAGATTGTCGAATAGTATACGTACATCTTTAGTAGTCGCTCCGGGTTCATATTCATCTAACAAAGCATCATATGGATGTTGCGAGTAACCGATCGCCTGAGCTTCTTCTTTTTTCAAGCGAACGATTTTTTCCAGGTGAGGCTGAAAGCCCGGGAAATCATTGCGAAGTTTGGCATCTTGCCATGCTTGCTGGGCAGCGGTGGTGACCCGGGCCAACTCGGCGACCAGGGAGGCGGGCACACGGGTGGCCCGGTTATAACTGCGTCGCCATTCCCGCACGTTGGCCGCCGCTTCGCCTTCGGGGTCCGCCATTAGCTCCGAGCTTTCCACTTGAGCTAGCCATTGTCCCACTTGCGGATCGGTCAACTTTTCGTGGGCCAATGTTGATAAATAAGAAATTTGTTCAGATCGCCATAACGTACCTTTGACAGGCATGTATGTTTGTTGATCCCAACTTAACAATGCAGCACAGGATTGTATAATGCCTATCTCTTTGGACCTGTGGAGCAGAGCAGCATAGGCATCAGCGGCTGTCATGACGTTGTCCCCGATGGTATTGATCGACCAGTCTACCGGAGGGAGCATGCCCACCGACTGGGGTGTTTTATCGATTGTCTCTCTGATCAGAGTAACAAGTTGTCTATTCTCTAGGCCGAGCGTCGTAGAGGTTCGGCTTTCCTGGTAGTGGCGTCGGTTTGTTCAGCAATGGCCCGGAGCAAGCGGTTCCATGCGGATTCGGAGCAGGGGAACTGCTCGGCCAGCCGTTGCAAGTCGACCAGCAGTTCGGCGGCACTGGAATAGGGGGCGTAGGCCGGGGGGGTATCTGCCATGGGGGGCAGGTCGGCCTCTAATCGTTGCAACACCAGCAGCAGTTGTTCAGGGAAGGCCTTGTGCCGGTTGCGTTTGCCGCTACCGGTACCGCTCAGGAGGGTCCAGCTAAGGGCGATTTGTCCGAGGGCTCGCAGATCAGCCGTCGGACTATCTGGCGTTTCTGGTGGCGGCAGGGGACTTAGCCAGGGGGGCTCGCCCAAGCCGACTATTTTGACAAGTCCTTCGGGGCTGAGCAACAGGGAGTCCCCGGTAAGCCGACCATGGATAAGGCCGTGCTGGTGTGCTGCGGCCAGTCCGTGAGCTGCCTGAGTGAGCAGACGCAGCCAGCATCCTGGTTCTGCAGCCGCGGCGGGCCAGTCGGGGGCGTACAATCCCTTGGGCCACTCGAGCACCGCCGCGGGCCGGCCCTGGATGTCGAGCACATCCACCACAGCGGCCACATGCGGATGCTGCAAGGCCTGCACCGCCCGGAATCGCTGCCGGAATTCGTCCGGATGCACAGCGTCCTGCATCTCCGCTTCCGACAAGTGACGTAACAGGAAAATGTTATCGCCTGGGCCGGCCCACTGTGGGTCGCTGACCCGATAGATGGTCTCTCGCGGAGTGGTCCGCAAGCGATCGAGCACGCGGAAGCGGCCCAGAATCAACCCGTCCAGTTGACCGGCCTCGATCAGGGCCAGTTGGTACAGCGTGAGTACACCGCTGTGCAGCAACACCTGTCGCAGTGTCCGGCGCTGTCGCACGGCCTGCTGCCACAGCATCTGCACCGTCTCAGCGTCCACCAGTTGGTGTTGCAGGAGCAGTTCGCCGAGTTGGCGGTCGCCCGTATCGATCTCTTCGGGGGCCAGTTCCGTGGCGGTCGCTGGTGCCGGGTGGACCAGCGGTGCTGGCTCGGCCACGCCGACCACTCGCAACGGCTCGCCTTCCGGAGCGTGCGGGTGGGACGTCCGGGCATTGCTGGCGGCCAGTTCCCGCAGCTTACGCCGGTACCATTCACGCATGTCGTTGAGGTGCCGTTCCAGCTCCGCCCGGCGTTCGGCGACCGCCTGTTGTTCTTGACGGAGTTGCTCCTGTTGCTCGGCCAGGCGGCGGCTGGCGGCGTCCAGTTCTTCGGCGGCCCGGCGCACCTCGGCCTGCTGCGCCTGCAACCGGCTGAGGTCGCCGCTGACCAGCCGCTTCATCTCTGCCAGTTGCGCCTGCCAGTCCAGCAGTTGTTGCCGGAAGGCTGCTACTGCCAGGCGGTGTTCGGCCCGGGCTTGCTGTAGTTCCTGGTGCTGACGCTGCAGCCGTTCGGCTTCCTCCCGCAGGGCGAGGCGGACCTGTTCCAGTTCCTGCCGGTGCTGGGCCGCAAAATGATGCAGCTCGCCCAACTGGTGCCGGACCACTTCCCGGGCCTCGTCCAGCCGTTGCTGGGCCGACTGCAACTGGGCGGCCAGAGGCGGGGCCTGCTCCGCCAGGCTGCTCCATTCCTGGCTCAGCCGTTGGTGCAATTCCAGCAATTGCTCCCGGCTTTGTTGCAACTGTTGCCGGAGCTGTTGCTGTTCGGCCTCCCAGGCGGAGCGTTGCCGGGCCAGGTTTTTGCGGGCCTCGGCCAGACGGGTAGCCACCTCCCGCAGGCGGGCGTAGTGCCGCTGCAGTTGCTGCTCCTGCTCCTGCAAGTATGCCTGGCGTTGCTCCCACTGCTGCTGGGCCTGGGCCTGGTGCTGCTGCCACTGTTCCCACTGCTGCTGTTGCTCTTGCTGGTGCCGAGCCAGGTCTGCCTGCTGGCGGAGCAGTTCCTGGCGCTGGGCGGCCAGCAGGCCAGCCTGTTCGTCCAGTTCCCGCGCTCGGCGGTGGAGTTCCTCGGCCCGGCGACGCAACTGTTCCTGCAGGGTCAGTCGGCTTTGTTCGGCAGCGGCCAGGGCCGCTTCTCGTTCTTGCAGGGCCTGGCGGTCCGCTTCCAGGCGTTCCTGCAGGGCCAGGGCTTGCAGTAGTCGTCCCTTGAGGGCACCGGCTTGTTCGGCCAGGGCAGCCGCCTGCTGGTCCAGCTCGGCCTGGCGTTGCCGGAGCTGTTCGGCCTGGCGTTGCAGCTCGTCCCGTTGCTGCTGCAGTTCCTGCCAGGCCGCGTTACGCAGCGCTTCCTGCTCGGCGGCCTGCCGTTGCTGTTCGGCGGCGTCGGCCTGGCGTCGTGCCAGCTCGTCTCGTAGCCGTTCCAGTTCCTGCCAGCGTTTTTCCCATTCAGCGGCGGCTTCGGCCTGGCGGGCCTGTTGGCTGACCAGCCAGGCGGCTTCCTGTTCCAGTTGGCGTCGGGCCTGCTCCAGTTGCAGTTGGGCGGCCGTGACGGCCGCCTGCTGGCTTTCGCATTGCTCCCGCCAGCGGGCCAGCTCGGCGGCACGCGCCTCCAGCTCCCGACGCTGCTGCTCCAGCCGTTGCTCTTGCTGTTGCAATCGTTGCTGCTCGGCTGCGGCCAGACGCAGCGTTTCCGACCACTGGGCCGCCTCGGCCGCCAGTTGCTCCCGCCAGCGGTGCACCTCGGCCTCACGCTGGGCCAGTTGCTGCTCCCGGCTCTCCAGGGCCGACACCCGTCGCTGGTACAGCACCAGGTCGTCGTGCAGTTGCTGCCGTTGACGCTCCCAGTGGCGTTGTTCCTGCTCCCAGCTCTGCTGCAACCGATCCAGGTCGGCCGCTCGGCTTTGCAGCCGTTGTTCCCATTGTTCCAGACGCTGCCGCTCGGCCGTCAACTCGGCCTGAATCGTCTCCCGTTCCGTCTGCCAGGCCTGGTGCTCCGCGGCGTATTGGCGGCGCAGACGCTCCAGTTCCTCGAAGGCGATGCGGAGCCGCTCCCGTTCCTGACGCAAGGCCGTCAGTGTCGTCTCGCGTTGGGCCCATTCCTGCTCCAGGCGGGCAGCCCGCTGATTCAGCTCCTGTTCCCGTTGTTCCAGCTCGCTGTGCTGCTGCTGGCGTTCCCGTTCCCAGCGTTGTCGCTCCTGCTGCAGTAGTTCGCGTTGCCGGGTCAGTTCCCGTTCCCGCTGCTCCAGCTCGGCCCGGTGTACGCCCAGTAGTCCCAGGGCACGTCGTTGCTCTTCCAGTTCTTTCTGGATTTCCTCGCGGCGGCGATACCACAGGACCCGGTCCGCTTCCAGTTCCTCGGCCTGGCGATCCAGTTCCCGCGCGCGTCGGATCAAGGCTTCTTCGCTGGGCACCTCCGGCAGCGGCGTGACCGGGGTTACCGGCGGTGCCGTCGTGGCCGTCGCGGGCGGGCTCTCGTCCTGCTCCCAGGCAATGAACACAGGTTGCACCGGGGCCGGGGACGCAAATACCACGTCGATCTCCAGCTCCCCCACGCGCAGGCGATCCCCCGGGTGCAACGGTTGCCACTCCTGAGCCGGCAACACCCGACCGTTGAGCCATAACCGGGCCGAGGGATTCAGCCGCCGGACCGCCACCCCTTCCGGACGCCGGGCAATCTGGGCTGCCACCGGGGGCAGGTCCAGGGCCGGCACCCGCAGGTCGCACCCCTCCCCCGAGCCCAGCAGAAATTCCGCTGTCCCCACTTCGTAGCTCAGCATCCGGCCCGAAGGCGAACGCACTACCAGCCGCACGCGCGGTCCGGCAACCGCGTCGCCCCTTCCTTCGGCCATCGGCAGCGGCGCCATCATGGCGGCCTTCCCGTTCCTCCCTACCTTCCGCCTGCCCGCAACCTGCCTCCCCACCCGGACCATTGGAACCAAATCGCCCAGCGGCTGCAAGACGAACTGACGCACCCTGCCTTGCCTGCCGTGATACCCGCGGTCGATAACGATAACGATTCATCTCCCAGCGCACCAGCCACTCCACCGCCCACGCCGCCCGACGCCCCGAACCCTGACGCAGCATCTGCCGCAACCGCGCACAGGCCTCCCGACACGCCTGACGGTAATTCTCCCGATCGTAATACCTCAACTGCCGCTGAAAATACTCCGCATCCTGCTCCACACGCTCCAGCAACACTTCCAGCGTCACCTGCAATCGCTCGGCCAACGCCGGCCAATCCAACCCGCAAGCCCGTAAATAGGCCGCCCGACGCAACCAGGCCCGCTCCACCCCGGGCAAAGAACCTTCCCCCACCGGCGACGATGCCACCGCCCCCGACCCTGATTCAGCATCTACGGACGACTTGATATTAGAATGCATATCAAACCTTTCACATTGATCACAATTGTTTGTCAAATTTAATTTTTTATCATACAAGGAATCATTTGGTGTATTTGCTTGATCGTTAGATCCATCAAAGGAGCAATCGACCGTGGAAGCAGCAGTCGCCGGAGTTGCAACCGAAGCCTCAGAACCTATCGGCTCGTTGGTAATCCGCTCTGAGCTAGTTGCTGTAGTCGCGTCGTCAATCCCTTGTTCCGCAGCCATCGCCGTTTCCTCGGCCGAACAGGGCGGGTTGGACTGTGCCGCGTCGCCGGGCACCGATCCTTCACCGTGACAGCATAACCTGGCAGAAGCAGAACTTTCCATTTTGCCGGTCCGAGGTGTCTGCATCGCTACAGTATGGTTATCTGTCCACTCAGTGAGCTTGTTCGGCGGCTGAGCGGTCCGCGGTAGGTCAATAACCGCCCGACATGCCGCCAGGTTCATCGCTGCCTGGACTGCCTGATACGGGTCAACACCCCGCGGCACCGCCGCCGGCAGAGCCGACCGCCCAGCCAGACACCGTCGGGCCTTTCGACGCTTCGCACTACGCATAGCCGTTGCCATGACGACACCTCCCCTACGACTTCAACATTGTGAAAAAAGGTTCAGATAACAATTTTTGAAATTATGAACACTAAAATTGCAGAAGTCAAATCGAAATGGCAGGATTTATTGAAATTTTTTACCTCATGTTCATAATTATAATAATGGTAGCGCGAGACGCAGGGGCGGCCGCGTTAGCTGTTTCGGGCACTAGCGAGCATGCGTTGATTAGAACGCTATTTGCAAGCCCCTACGCCTTGGTTCTGTCGCTCCCCGTTACGGGACAAGGCAGACCACGAACACAGGTGAATCAACTGGACCAGTGCAAGATTGGGAATCGTCACGCTTGAGACAACCGTGACCATCGGACGGGCGTAGCCGTGCGGGGTTGTCCCCCTTGGTGCGGCAGGCGGTGGCCGAGCAATGGACACAGTGGCAATGGAGTTGGCTGCAACGTCAACACGAAGTGAGGGACTCCGTCGGCGACGGGAACACACCCCGTGCCACCCCGGGCGGGTTGCCGGACATGGAGGGTCGTCGGCCAGCGTACGGACTGAGGGACGCAAACGGAGTTGGGCAAGAGTTGGGCAGAGGGGCGTTGGGGAAATCAGCCGGTCGAAGGGATGGGGCGTGGTCCCCGCGGCGGGGCCGCAGGGGTGCTTACTCTGCAAAATGTCAGTAAACGGCGTTGGGATCGACCGTGGCGGGCCGGGCAGCGGTCGTGGCGGGACCGCCGCCATAGCGCGCATGCCAGCCTTCGGTGGCCCGTACGCTGTGCAGATCCTCCAGCGTCAGGCCGTAGCGTTTGAACCAAGGGGTCCCGTTGCGCACAATCGCGTCGATCTCCTGGACCCGGCGGACACATTCGGTTTCGACAAACTTCTGGCGTTCGGCGATGGAGGCATAGGTGAAAAATTCTTTCCAGAAGGCGCGTCCACCGAGCACGCCGCTAGCACCGGCTTCGATGGCCATTTCCACCTGCTTTTTGTACTGGTCGTAATCGACCCCGGCCGACAGAAGCACCCAGGGCCGCTGGCAGGCCTCGTTGAGACGCTTAAGGTTATCCCGCAGTTGAGCGTCCGACTCGTAGCCGAGGGTGCCCGGGAACTCCGCCTTGTACACGTCGCAATAGCGGGACAGATACTTGGCGGTTTCGATCACGGTGCGGGCTTTGCGTGCCAGGACAGCCTCTTTGCTTTCTTCCTTGCCGCCCACCTTATAGGCAAAGTGAATGGGCTCGAGCAGGAAGAGAATGTCGTGTTCCTGACATTCGTCGTGGATGCGTCGAACCAGGGCAAAGTTTTTCTCTGCGGAGTCGAATTCGCCCGGTTCGAACTGGGCCAGAAGTTTGACGGCATCGGCGCCGCAGCGTTTGATTTTGCTGACGCTCCAGCCGGCTTCGATTTCGGCGACGGGGGCCCCGGCAGCATTTTTCGGGGCCCCGGACTTCTCCACCCGGATGAGAATCCCGGTCGACGGCGGAATGGCACAGGCCGCCATGGTGGAGGCGTAACCGTAGTAGGCATCCACAAGGATGCCCGAGCAATGTGGGGCCAATGCCCGCGACAGCATCACCTTGGCATCGACGATTTCCTCATAGCTCGGCTCCCGCTGCAACGCCTCCTTCATCATTTTGATCATCGAGGAGTTCTGGTCGGTCGCGACCATGGTCAGAGTACCATTGGGATTGCTGATGCGTTGCAGTCCCCGCAGTTTGCCGGGCGTCAGGCCAAGGCCGTACAGACGGGTGATCGACAGAGCAGCCATAGAAGCTCCTCGCAACAAGCCAGGGTCACCTCCGCAGTCCGTTGGAGCGGTTATCTTAGGCGTGGCTGCCGCTACGGACAGGGACGGGCCAGCCGGTTCCTCCTTAAGCAGGGACGGTCGCCGTGGCCGCGTCGCACCGCTTGAGCCATCCGCTGCAGCGGTCACCCGCGGGAACCCCCATCGCCTGCCACCAGGGCCCGACCGCCTAGGGGAGTTCCTTGATGTAAATGTTGCGGAACCAAAGAGGCGTGCCGTGGATCTGCAACTCGATGGGGCCTTTGTCGGGCACAGGCTGGTTTTTGAACCAGTAGTTGTAAAGTTTACCCTTGTCGACCACGGTTTTGCCGTTGAGTTTAACCGTCACCTGGTCCCCGACTAGGATGATGTGGAAGGTATTCCACTCGCCGACGGGTTTGTCGGCCTTGACCAGAGGCTGCTTGGCCGGATCGTTTGGGGGATTGTTCCACAGACCGCCAGAACCTTTGCCGCGATCAGCCTGGAGATTGTCGGGCAGATTGTCGGAATCCCAGATTTGTACCTGGGGCTGGCCACGCAGATAGATACCGCTGTCGCCTTTGGGAGCGATTTTCCAGTCGACCAGCAGTTCGAAGTTGCCGTAGTCCTTGACCGTTTGCAGGCTGACGCCCCCCTGGCCGTCGCAGTAGATGACTCCATCCTTGACGGTCCAGTGTTTGAAGGCGGTGTCGGTACGTTTGCGGATCAATTCTTCCAGTTGGGTTTTGTCGGTGATTTTGTGGCGTTCTGCCATGGTCACGTGTCCTTGCCAGCCGGTCAGGTCTTTGCCATTGAACAGAGGGACAAAACCGGCAGGTGGCTCGGCGTGGAGGGGAGTGGTCAGTCGGGGAAGGATCAAACCCAGTAGCACCGGCGCAGCACACATCAGGGCAAACCAACGCATAGCTGGACTCCGGAAAGAGAAGGCGAGGGGGTAAAATGGGACGGAACCGTGCCCGGGGACGGTCTGCAGAAGAGGATAGAAGGGAGAGACAACGGTGGATAGGGGGAACGTTTAAGGAATGGCCATGCGGATTTCGGCAATGGCGGCGTAGAGGGCGGCCAGGGGCTGCCAGGGATGACGCTCCCCCCACAGGGCGGCGGCCTGACGGAACAAGGGCAGGGCTGCCTGAGGCTGATCGAGGAACAGGCGGGCCAGGCCGCGGTTGAATAGCACATGGGGCCGCTCCGGGATGGCATCCCACAGCCGCAGGGCGTCGTGCGGCTGGCCACGGGCCCACAACAGGGTGGCCTGCTCGTTGGCTTCGTCCGCTGGCAAAAGACGCTGGGCATCGGACCAGTCGTGGAGCAGGCGGGCCAAGGCCGCCCCTAGCAGGTGCGGTGCCGATTGCTGGCCAATCCACTGGCGCAGGCGTTCGAAACCGGGCAGGGCGGGAGTGTCGGGCGTGGGAATCAGACGGGTCAAGGGCGCCGGTTGCAACAACGGCTGCAGATGACGCAGACGTTGGGGAAATTCCCCCACGGCACAGGGAATGGCCCACTGGGGAGCAGAGAACTGGACCAGGCCAGCCCACTCCGGGGGCGGCGCCGGCGTCGCACCTGCGGGCAGCACGGCGGTGGCCGCTTGCCAGGCCGTCCGTGGATCAATGCGGAACCCCGTGGCGGTTTCATACGGCTCCACCTCCGGGCCGCTCCACTCGACTGCCGCCATGGCGGCGTCTGAGCGCTGGACCAGATAACGGAGCAACAGATCCGTTACATCAGGCGGGCCGCTGACGGATTGAGGCTGGGTCATCGCCGGGATGCCTCCTGGGTGGTGTAGGACTGCCGCTCATCCCCTACGCCATCGGGGTCCGTTGGGGGAACGTTTCCGCTAGCCGAACTTGCGCCGGAAATTCCCCGTGTTGCTCCCCCTCGGGGTACAATAGCGACACTCCGAGGACGCTGCCATGCACGACGAGTATCGCAAGTTGCGACAATGGTTGCACTTGGAGCCGGATGGTCCCTGGCCCCCCTCCACCGCCGAACTACTCGGCCTGACACCGGCTGAAGCGGCGGCCCCCCAGACCCTCGGCTGGACCGTGCTGGAAGCCCGCGTCCTGGAACGCATGGACTGGCTCCGCCCTTACCAGCTCAAATACCCCGAGCTGGTCACCGAGGGAATGAACCGCCTGGCCCAGGCCCTACTGGAGGCCCTGGCCCCCGCCAAGCCCTCCCCGGCCCCCCCTTCCGCTACCCCGACCTCCACCGCACCGGCAGAGGCACCCCCTGAGCCACCGAGCGAACCACCCTTAACCGCCTCCACCACGACACCACTCGGCGGGTCACCGCCGCCAGCTACACCGCCGCCAGCCACCGCCGCGCCAGCACAACGGCCAGCCAGCGGCATCGCTGCTCCGGAGGCAGACCCGCTCGCACCGTCTCTTACCGCAGTGTCAGCCGGGCCGCCGGCCTCTTCCCCGAGCGTTTCGCGAGCCGCTCCACTGGAAGATAGCGGCTCGACTCACCAGGTGGCCCCGTCGGTTTTTGCCGGTCTGTCCCTGGTGTCAGCACCGCCGTTGCTTTCCGGACCGGTGCCCACGTCGCAGGGGTTGCTCCCGGACTACCCGGCGGGGGTCCCTCTGTCTCCCCAGGCCCGCGCGCGATACCGTCACCTGGCCCGGCCGTTTTTTCGTCGCCTGGTCCGCCTGCGGCGTCTATGGCACCTGTGGCAACAAACCGGTCACATCCTGCGTGGCACCGCCTGGCTGGAACGCCCCCTAGACCTGCTCCGTTTCTATCAACTCCATCGGCAGTTGCAACCGTTATTGCACAGTGCCGAGGCCCCCTGGGGTCCGACCGATCCGATCCCCGGCTGGCTGACCGCTGCCTGGCTCCGCCACCCGCAGCCGGTAGCCCTGCTCCGCTGGCTCAGTCCGCCCCAGCGGCTGCAACTGCTGTTGGATTGGCACCGGGGCGAACAATACCTGGCCCAAACCTGTCAGCAACTGCACCAGCAACTGCAACGGCACCGTCAGGCCCGTCGACGGGCCCAACGCTGGACCCGCCTGATACGCTGCCTGCTCCGCCAGCCCGAATCGTGGCTCCTCTGGGCCCTGTCCCTCCTGCTGCTCATCACTTTGCTCCGTAGCCTCAGGCACGGATAACACCTGTTGAAACACAACAGCCGCCCTCCCGCACACGCCCCCCATTTTCGCAACCGCCGTCCCCACTGACCAACCCGCTAGTCAACCAACGCCGCTTCGCACAAGCCACCCCCCGCTTGTTCTTGCCAAGGCAACTCCAGCGGATCATGGCGGCCCCGCCGCAGCCCTGCTCGCCCTGCCTCAGCTACCAGGCCTCCAAACCGCACCGGCACCACTCTGGCCGATGCCTGTTGAATACAACAAGCGGGGTGGACGCTGGTGTTGTTGAACACAGTGGGTCCAAGGAACCCGTTGGGGCATACCGCCAGGGGCCACCGGCAAGTTCACCTGCCAGGCTGAAACAGCCTCACCGTCTTAGCACACCGCGCGGTCGGCACCACCAGCGGTATGGCCCAGCCGCCCGAGTCGTTCGACTCTGTGCGGGCATTTTCCTGGTCCTGTTGTTGCTAGTTGACCGTTGCAACGGACTCCGGAAGGTTCCCGATGGTTGGGGAGCGGGGCCTCCCCCTGGGGTTTACCGGCACCACGGCGTGGTGACACGCATAAAGAGAGCGTCTATCGTTGGCACCAGCGGAACCAATCGTCTGGCTGACAGGCATGAGACGCAAGCCAAAATGAGGATGGGCTATCGGCGGGCCCCCCAACGGATGCCTCGAGGCGTGGCTGGGGTTCAAGCAACCTTCGGACTAGCGTCCCCAGGGGGAGTTCATCACAGCGGCCGTGTGCCAGTCAGAGGGTAAAATCGTACAGACCAATAAAAGGGGCAACCGGCACAACGTACAGTTGCGGGGCGGAAAAATCCGCTCAGAGTACCTTGGCAAGCCGGATAAAGCCGAGGAGACGGCTGCTGTTTATTTTCTTGACACCTGCCGATAGCCCACTTAGACTAAACGTTGGTTTCCTGTGAAAGCGGTCACAAGCCCATCCCCGGCGCGAGGGTCACACTCGTGACAAAGAAAGAGATCGTGCGGCTCATATGCGAACGGGCACAGCGTGAAAAACTGGTCAAGGGGAAGCTGAGTCAGCATGCGGTCAAAGAGATCGTGCAGTGGACGCTGGATGCGATCATTGATGCCCTGGTTCAGGAAGGCCGGATCGAGCTGCGGAAGTTTGGTATTTTTGAGGTCAAGCAGCGTCGGGCGCGGCTGGCGCGCAATCCCCGGACCAACGAGCGGGTCGAGGTAGCGCCCAAAAACGTAGTCGTTTTCCAGGCGGGCAAGGAGATGGAAGAGCGTGTGCGGTTGTATGGTCGCCCGGCACCGCGGCGTACCCGCAGCGTCCGCGAGCCTTCTGCTCCATCGGAGTTACCCACCCACCCGGAGGACACGGAGGGGGCCGAGGTGCTAGCCGTTAGCGGATCGACGCGCTGACCTTCCCTCTGGCCCGTTCACCCCCACGTCTCCCGGCTACCCCCTTCGCCCTGTCCAGTTTATGTCTGCCCGTCCCTGCATGCTCTGTTGCATTCTTTCAAGGACTTCCTGACGCAATAAGTGGCGAGGAATGGTGTCGTCAGGAATTGCTTGGGCATTGCCGCTGGAGGACAGCCACGGTCAGAGTGTGGCCAGTGCTTCTCGTTTTACCCGTCGCCTCCATCTGCTATTTGGACTAGAGGGAACTGCTTCAGGAGGAAAACATGTCTTCGCTGCGGCAAAACCCTTCCGCGGGTGAACGTGCAAGGGCCAGTAGTGCAAGGCCAGAGTGGCGACGGTCTGCCTCAGCAGCGGAATGATTGTCGGGTGTGACTAAACGGCC
The DNA here is from genome assembly GCA_025055795.1 of Gemmataceae bacterium. GTDB lineage: Bacteria > Planctomycetota > Planctomycetia > Gemmatales > Gemmataceae > Thermogemmata. The sequence goes on along the minus strand of JANWVV010000007.1, from coordinate 42,410 downwards.
TACCGACCCGGTCGATCCTGGCCGGAATGGCAGCCGCTGTGGCGGAGTTTTCGCCGCCGCGCACCGCAACGACTGCCACATGTGGCCGGACAGAGCTGTTACGTGTAACTCTCAGGGATTAGCTCATACTGGTCAACACTGAGCGACGGACGGGTGAACCAGTGTTTGTCGCCGAGCCGCTCGCCTGGCCGGAGCAATTACCAGGAACCCGAACGGCCCCAGCGAACCGGATGCGAGTAAGGCCGGTCCAGGGAAAGTGTCACACCGGCCGGTTCGGACCAACTGGTTAGAGCGTTCAGAGCGATTCGCGGAGCTGCCGCAGGCGGTCTAGTTGGATCTGGGCTCGTTCCTCGTCTTTAAACGCTTGGAAGATCTCGACCAGGCGGACGGCCGCTTTGTGGGTTTCGTATTTGTCCACGTTGTAAACGGTTTCGACCCACAGAAAGGCCCACATGGCTTCCCGCAGGTGGTTGGGCACCTGTCGGTAGAGCTCACCGAGGATGCCGAAGGCGGTGGCCCGGCTGAGCGGATCGGTGAGTTTATCCAGACGCTCTTCAATCTTGCCTGTGATTTTCTTGAGATTCTCCTCTTTCAAACCGTTACGGGCTTCTTGGGCAGCGGTCTGGTACAATTGCAGCCGGTCCAGGAAAGGGCCCGGTTTGGCATTTTTCAGGGCGGCGTCTGCCACCCGTTGAGCGGCTATGTAGTCCTTGTTGCGGAAGTGAGCATCGGCTTCCTGAATGGCGGCTTCCAGGAGCAGATCGGGGGGAAGCTCGCTCAGTTTCTGGACACGCGACCAGAGTCGAGCGGCCGCGTCGAAGCGGCCCACATCGACGTAGAGTCGGGCAGCGGTCCGGACTGCCGGCCAGATCTCCCAGCCACTGGTATGGTTGATCAGGAAACTATCCCATTCCTTGAGGGCGGCCTCCACCAGACTCTTCCAACGTTCGCCGTGTCCCTCCAGATCAGCCAAACGGGTGGCGATCATGGCCAGGCGGTACTCCAACTGGCGTTTTGCCGCGGCGTCAGTGGCCTTTTTCAACATTTCGCTATACAGGGCGCGGGCCGCCTCATAGTCCTTGACGGTTTTCTTTTCTTCGGCGTTGAAGGCCGTGTTGAACATCGCTCGATCGATGCCGGGCAGCTCACCCGGCACTATCCGCAGGATGTCCTCATAACTGAGCAGCACGGCCTTTTTCTCGCCGCTGACCAGTTGCAGTCCCAGTTTGCTGAGGGTCAGTTTGCCATTGAGCACCTTGAGGCTACCGTCTTTGCGATCGCGGATTTCGACGCGGTCCAGGGCCGCGGGTTGGGCCAGCAGCACAGGGACCGACATCACCGACACTGCACACACACCACTGAGTACACCACGAACCAGATGACGGACGATGGGGGGCATAGGGCATCACTCCTGGTTGATCACCATCCGGAAAGTCTGCGCCAAAACACGTTCTACTGCGGGGGCGGTTGCAGGAAGATTTTACCGCCGTGGTCCTGATAGGCCTTCTTGACCATCGGCTCGCTGGCCAGCAGTTCGTAGTAACGGTTCCAGGTATCGGGCAGGATGATACTGGTGCCGCTGGCCTCGTGCTCGGCGATTTTGTTGGTGATTTCCATTTCGGCGATGCGTCGACCAACGGTTTGCAGGCTGCGGTTGAGAGCGTCCGGGTTGTTCTTCTGCAGGTGTTTGTTCGCAGCAATGAGGGTGCGTTGTACTTCGTAGTAGGCATCGAAGAAGGCACTTTTGATGCGGCGGGCCTGTTCGGCCGGGGTATCGTCTTTGAGGCGACGGACTTCCGCCTGAGCATACTGGAACAGGACGGTCCACTCGTTAAGGGCGTTCCGCCAGTCGGTGCTAGCGTCTTTGGGATTGGTAGCGGCCGTCGCTCGGGCTTCATAGGTGAGGGCCAGTTCCCGACGCATGTCCAGACTGGTGAAGGCCCAGCCGCGTTTATCGGGGGTGCCGATGGCTTCCCGGAGCAATTTTTCGGCGGCGTCGAGCTGACCGCTTTGACGCAAGCAGCGGGCCTTGATCAGTTGAGCCAGGCGGTAGTCGCGGCTGGCCTCCTGGAAACGGTTGCGGATTTGATTGTCGGCAATCTCCGGGGCATTGATCTGCCACCAAGCTGTGCCCTCGGTTACGCCAGGGATATCGGCAACGGCGGGCACGGGAATTTTCTCGACTTCCTGCAGAGCGTTGGCATAGTCCCCGATGGTGGTGAGGGTCTGAGCGATAAACAGGGTGGTGCGGGGGGTAAGTTTGGGGGCGTTGCGGAGCTCCTGCAGGAGCAATTGTACGCCCTGGGCGTGGGCCTGGGCTTCGGCGTCGCGTTTCTGGGCCTGCAGACGGGCCAGGCGTACGGCCAGTTGTCGGGCCAGTTGCTCGTACATGTCGGCACTGGTATCAATAGTCAGACCGATCTTTTTGAGGGCCTCGAGGCGGCGGCGGGCTTCCTCAACATTACCCTGCTGGACAGCCAGGCGGAAACCCAGCAGGCCGATTTCCCGACGGGTCCGGTCCAGGCTGGCCGCCAGGTTGGCAATCTGGGCTTTTTGCCGCTTGACCGGTTCGTCGTCACCGGAATCGCCTTCGCCGGTGCTCCAGTGCTTGAGCTGCTCGGTCAGGTAGGGTCCGGTCCGCAACAGGTCGTCGACGATCGGCTTGAGGGTGGCCTCGGCCTCCTCGTGCTTGGGGGGTTCTGCGTCGAGCAGGTGAGCAATACGGAGGAAGCTGGCGCGCAGTTGCAGGTCGCGGGCCAAAAGGTCGGCTTCGCGGCCGTCCAAGGTTAGGGCGGGAGTACCCTTTTTATCGACGGCCACCTCGGTCAGATTCTTGTAAGTGGGCAGTTCCTTGAGCAGGCGGTTGGCCAGTTCCAAAGCGCGTTCGTAGCCGGGGCGTTTCTTTTCTTCTTCAGGCAGGATACGCCCTTGCAGCAGGTAAAGCTGGCCAAGACGGGCTTGCACCTGGTAGTATTCACGGACTTGTTCCCCGCTGGCGGCAGTGACAGGGGCCGGAAGCTGACTGAGATCACGCACGGTGCCACGGTAATACTTGACCTTATCCTTATCGGCCAGGGGCGAATCTTCCGCGGTAAGCAGGTGCAGCGTGACGAAGGCCTGGACCAGTCGGGCCTGATTGATCTGGGAGAAGCCCGGACGGACCCGCTCGATCAACTCATAGGCCTCCGTCCACTGGCGTTCATCGATCAAAAGGATGGCCAGGCGTAAACGGATGGCATCCGTAATGGGTTCGTTGGGGAAGCGTTTGTCGAGGTAGTGGGCCAGACGTAGGGCACAGGCCCGATCGACCTGACGGAACATTTGCAGGCGTTGCTGGGTTGTTTGGGGATCGTTCAGATCGGGTTTCAGGTAGCTGGAGGCCGCCAGGTAGCCGTTAACGGCGAGCAGTCCCGCGGCGGCCAGTTTGTGGGCGGGGGCTCGCAGATGGCGAGTGATGTGTTCGCCCAGCACAGCCGCGCGTTGGGGCTCTCCGTTGGACAAGTAGAAAAAGACCAGTCGCAGCAGATTATCCAGCACGTCCTCCGGCGGGTCGCCAGGCGAGGCCAGCTCGCGGGCCCGTTCCAGCAGGGCCACCACGCGACGGCGTTGGGCAGGTAGTAGCACCGCGGTGGCCTGCCGCTGCAATTCGGCCCCCAGCAGGTTCCAGGCCCGTCCTTGACTTTTCAGTTCCTGCACACGTTGGCGCCAGCGTTCCTGGGTGCCGCCCTGCTGCTCTTCCAGTTCGCGCAGGCGGGCCATTTGCACCAGGGCCGCTACGTGGGCCTCTTCGAACGTCCGATACTGCTGGGGTGGTCGCAGACCCTCGCCAACCAACCGGCGCAATACATACAGCCGGTAGCGTTCGGCGCGGCTTTGATAGTCGTTGGGCTGCTGACTGAGCAGGCGGTAGTGGCGTTCGGCCTCCTGGTAGAGGGTACGGGCCCGCTCCGGCAGAGTGATGGTGCCGCTTCCCTTGGGCGGGGGAGGGAGCAACAGGTCGGCACGCACCTGCAAGCTGAAGGCCAGATAGTAACGCACCGCCCATTGCTCGTCTTCGGGGGATACCCGCCGGCGCTGCCCGTAGCGTTCCAGCCATTGCCGCAGACGGGACGCTATCGCTTCCAGACGGGCCGCATTCCGTTCGCGGATGGCCAGCAGATATTCCTGGCGTAGCTGGAAAAACTCCGCCAGGCGTTTGCCTTCGGTGGCTTCGGCCAGATTGGCCTTGGCGATGCTGGCAAAAACGGTCTCGGCGTCCTTGATTTGCCCCAATTCCCGCAGGGTTTCGGCCTGCCAGGCACGGGCAATCCAGGTACTACGCTGGTTTTCGGCACCACGTGCCAATTGCTCGAACATTTTCAATGCTTTTTCCCGATGCTGGCCGCGGAGCTGGGTGTCTTGCGGGCTGTCACCCAGAACGGTTTCCGCTAATCGGGATTGATTGATCGCCGCCCGTAGTTTGGCCTCGAAGATCTCCTGCCGCAGGCGTTGTTTTTCTTGCGGACTAAGGTTTTTGTTGTCGGCTTGAGCTTCCAGAAGCTGGGCGGCCTCAGCATAACGCTTGGAGGCGTCGAGGAACATTGGGGCGGCCTTTTCGGCCTCTTTGCGGCGTTGCTGCAGGGCCCGTTCCCGTTCCTGGAGGATGGCCTCGCTGCCGGGGGTTCCCGGTGGCGGAGAGGGGGGGACCTCGATGCGCAGCCCCCGGCTCAACTGCGTCTGGGCCTGGACGGCCAGCACGTCGGCCAAGGCCAGATTGGCCTCCGCCGCCCGCGGATGCTTCCCCTGATTCTGCACAACAAATTGGTGCAACCGCAAGCGGGCTTCGCCCAGCAGGCTTTCCCGCTTCCCTTCTTCCGCCTCCTCACGGGCTTCTGCCAGTAGGCACAAAGCATGCTCCAGGGGCAGCACGGCCCGTTCGGCCGCGGTCAACTGTTTTTCGCGTTCGTGCAGATATTCCAAAGCCAGGTCGGCCCGGCCGCTCTGACGCAGACCACGTACCAACTCCAAGGGGGAGGGCGGCTCCGCCCGACTCAACCCCACCATCAGCCCCGCTAACAGTACCACCCCCACGCTTCGCCCGCTTGTTGCCATGTGCCTGTGTCTCCCCGAACGACGCCCTCGGCCCGGCGGGAAAACCCCCTAGCGGCCAACCGACCGGAGCACCCGCTGCTTGCGCTTATCCTTGCCCCGGACGCCACGCCTGGTCGGCTCTGACAATCTTTTTCGATCTTCGGACACACAAGAAAGTTCCCCCTCGCCCTAGTTCGGGACAAGGGGAAAACCTCTATTGTTGATTGTGATTATACCGCGGTGTGGCGGTAACCGGGTGAATCCGTCGATAGTGCTCGTGCCGTGACTTGAGGGGAAAGCGCAATCTGTGACGACAGATCACAAGGTGGAAAATGCCGGCAATGGCTGGTAATGCTACAAGCAATGCGGACCATCCTGGCAAAAGTCGGCAACGCTGCAGGAAAGCGAAGAGCCCATGTGGTGAATGGCCCACTTTTGTTCGTTGTGTTTTTGGTCGGTTGTTTTACCAGTCAGGGCCGAGGAGGTCGCCGCCGTTAGGACTGACCGCGGCCCAAAAGGTGCGGGGACTGACATTGGGAGAGACCATCCGCACGCTGCCATCGGCCATGCCCACCAGCAGACCGTGAGAGTAAGGACTTTGTGGAATGCGGTAATCAATCTGGTCCACAGGCGGTTTGGCCTGAAACGTCACTACCGCTGCCTCCGGCGAACTCGGCAAAATCTCACGCACGTAAGGGTTCGCGAAAGTCGTCGGCAACGGTGTTACCCGGTAGTCTGGCTCAATGCTGCACGTTATCAGTAGTGGTTCAGGAATCATCCAGCTTCTGCTATAACCGTGCAAAACGCCGTCCGGATCCCTGTTCATACCAAATGTATAGTGAGTCGTGAGCTCGATGGTATTCGATGCCCCATCTCTCAACACAGCGGCCCTTAAGACTCGCATGTTACCGTGGATCTGGTAATTAAAAGCATAACTTGCTGCCCCTTTATCTGCGTTAGATCGAACAGCCAGCGAGGGGTCATCATAATTGACAAACACAGGTATCGCGTAATCACTCGAAAGGCGTTGCAGTTGCTCCTCTGTAAGGGGATGATCGAGATAGGGCAACAAACTTCGAAAAAGAAGCGCTCCTCCTGCCATGCCTCCTGTCTGCTCAGCGAGCATGTGGAACGCCAGCTCGATCTGTTTGACCTTGTTTTTTTCTCTGATGATCGAGGCGGCTTGCCGTACCTTCTGAATGGCAGGCAAAAGCAACGCCAGCAACAGGCCTGCAATGGCTATTGCCACCAGTATTTCCATCAGCGAAACACCTGGGCGTAAATATCTAGGTGTTGTCATGAGATAATCCCCTAAAGTTAAATGCCAGACAAATTATTTGACGTTTAAGTTGACCTTTTTCGTTTCTACTGTTTTTGGCTCCTTCTCACCTGGCAACATATACCCCAACACCCCCCAACATTCATAATTACCTGGTGCTACATAAGTTATCGCATCCCATTTAAAATTTTGAGCATCATAATTGGCTGGTTGGAATGTAATTCCATTGGTCTTTGTATTTCGTGCGGCTAACAGGATAAATACTACGCTCTCGTTCTTATTCAAAGTAAACGTACCTGAAGCTTGAATAGTGAAGGGAGTGTTGTTTGGATTGGGGACGGGGCTGTTCTGATCGAATTGGATGTCCGCTGCCAGCAAACAACACATGACAACAGCCAAACTACAGGCCGCCACCAGTCGACTGACACGCCCTACTCTCTTCCCCCCCCCGTGGACCACCCTTCGCTCTGACATGAACATGCCCTCCCGTGAAAATAGCCTGTCTTGAATCGTGTCTACCAGTCGGGGCCGAGGAGGTCGCCGCCGTTGGGACTGACCGCAGCCCAAAAGGTGCGGGGACTGACATTGGGAGAGACCATCCGCACGCTGCCATCCGCCATGCCCACTAGCAAACCATGAGAGTAAGGACTCTGTGGAATGCGGTAGTCGGCCTGGTCCACAGGCGGTTTGGCCTGAAACGTCAATACTGCTGCCTCTGGCGAACCCGGCAGCACGTCCCGAGTCTCACGACACGCAAACGAGGGGGGAAGAAAATTGATCACCGTAACACGGTTTTCTTCCGGTTGAGGAACGACAACGTCGAGAAATGCCTCAACAACACTCAGCACCCAGAATCTCATATACCTGTAATGTAAATTTCCGCGTTCAAAATCTATACGAGCATATCTACTCGTTATCTCTACAGTATTCGACATTCCATCCCTAACAATCGCATTTCTATTCGACATTGGGTTGCCATGAATTAAGGCATTATAAGCATAACTAGAGGCTCCTTTTTCCTCCAAGTGAACAGGTTTAGACGGATCGTCATCATTTACATAAATATTTATATAAATACTGCTATTTAGTTTCTTTCCCCTTAAATCATCATAATAAATGCCATTGTCTAAATATGGCAAGATATCATAGAATACATTTCCATGATTAAGATAGCTATGAGTGTCTTCAAAAGTATGTAATGCTAGACAAATCTGTCTAACCTTGTTTTTTTCACGGATGACAGACGCGGCTAGCCGGATTTTCTGCACAGCGGGCAAAAGTAGAGCCAGGAGCAAAGCCACAATACCGACCGCTATAAGAAACTCTATCAAAGTGATTGCACAGTATTTTTTAGTATGCCGCAACATTTTATGTTCCTCCTTACAATCCAGATAGCTTGATTATACCATTACTTGACTTGAACAATCCGCTTGTCAGTATGTTCAAACCACCATATGTTTCCTTTAGATACTAGCATCACAGCCCAACATTCATAGGTTCCCGGAAAGACCATGAGTTCTTTATTCCATGTCTTATTTTGCTTATTAGTATCTGCAAAGTTTACAAAATCCTGTCCAGTTTTCGTATTTCTAGCATAGAATCTTATGGATATTATATTTTCTCCTTGGTTTAGTGTATACGTCCCGGAACCTTGAACAGTGTTAGGAGTGTTGTTTGGATTGGGGACGGGGCTGTTCTGATCGAATTGGATGTCCGCTGCCAGCAAACAACACATGACAACGGCCAAACTACAGGCCGCCACCAGCCGACTGACACGACCTACTCTCTTTCCCCCCCCCGTGGACCACGCTTCGCTCTGACATGAACATGCCCTCCTGTAAGGTGAACGCACAGCCTCCAGAACAGATACGACGGGCGAACAGGAGTTGAACCAAAAACTGTTGACGAGTATTCCTTGTAAGCTTCCATGCTACCCCATCAGTCTGCGAACCGTCAAGAGGAATTATTTACTTTTTGTAACATGTACTCAAGCGTCAGAGTCCACCACTGGCAGGATAGTCAGCCGGTAAAATTACGTTCTTAATCTCCCCGGGGTGAGAGCAGATTGCTAAGTGGTCGGATCCGTTAGCGGGATAGCCGGTCGGCGAGGCGTCGGAAGGCCCATAGGCGACACAACTCATTTAGCGGCGAGTGCTTCCGCGTCCACAAAGCGTTCAGTGGGTCTACAGAGTGGCAGGCCCGGAACAGCGAGTTGATTGCTCTGGCAAGGGATCTTCCCTTTTGACTATAAGGGTGGTCCGGTTGTCAAGAGGGCAGAGGACAGGAGCCGATGCCGTCGCAGGGGAAGGATCCGATGCAACACAGATGCAGGGGTGGTGGTCAGGGAGGACGTTGGGGGGTTGGCCTGCTGGTAATGGTAGTGGCGGAGGTGTTGCTACAGGGGTCTGCTGCCCCGGCCCAGGTTCTTCCGCCGTATTACGAGGATGCGACCCTGTATGGGGTGTACTTTGTGGACGCCCAGGAAGGCTGGGCGGTCGGCGATGCCGGGGTAATCTGGCACACGGTGGACGGCGGAGAGCACTGGGAACGGCAGAAATCGGGGACGCGGGCCAGTCTGCGGGGTGTGCACTTTTTGACCCCCTACACGGGTTGGGTGGTGGGACGCCGAGAAGAACTCGGTCTGGGCCCGATAGGAGTAGTGCTTCGGACCCGTGATGGCGGCTGGCAGTGGGAAGAGGTCAGTTGGGGGCAGTTACCGCCGCTGCAGGGGGTGCGTTTTTTCGACGAACGTCGCGGCGTGGTTTGGGGTGATGGTCGATCAGCTAGTCCCGAAGGGGTGTACATGACCGAGGACGGCGGGCGTAGCTGGCGGCCGGTGGAAGGGGTTCGGCTGCCGGGGTGCCGGGCCATGGTGTTCCGGCCCGATCATTCCTGTGCTGTGGCGGCGGGTCTGGAAGGACGCTGCGCGTTGTGGGACCATTCCCGGGATCGCTGGCAGATGGTGGAAGGTGAGGGGAGCCGTCACTGGTATGCCGCTGCCGACGACGGCCAGATGCCCGGTCCAGCCACTTACTATCTGGTCGGGGATGGTGGTGCGATCCGCCAAAGCCGGGACGGGGGCGTAAGCTGGCAGAACCTGGTACCCGAGCTGCCCGCGGCCGCGTTGGCCATGTGCGACTTTCGGGCCTGTGCCGCCTGGGGCCGACACCTGTGGATTGCGGGACGGGCCGGTCGACTGGTCTTGTACAGTCCCGACCGGGGCCAGACCTGGCATCGGCAGCGTCTGGAGGTGCCACTGACGATCCACGGCATGTTCTTTCTGACGGATCGCCAGGGTTGGCTAGTCGGCGAGCTCGGGGTCATCCACGCCACCCGGGACGGAGGGGCCAACTGGAAGGTGCAGCGGGTGGGAGCAGGCCGAGCGGCCGCTCTGGCCGTGCAGGCCCGGCCCCAGCAACTGCCGGTAGAGCAGGCCACGCTGTGGGGCGGTGCCGCCGGGTATCGCTGGGCCGCCTTGGTGATTACCCGCAACGATGGTCGTACAGCCGGTTGGGAGGCACTGGCCGAGGAAGAACGCTGGCGTCAGGCCTGGCGTGACAGCGGCGGAGTGGCCCTGAATCGCGAATGGGCCTTTCCGCTGCCCCTGCACGCCCAGGACCTGGCGCCCCGGCAACTGCTGACCCTGTGGGACCGCTGGCAAGGAAGGTCCGCTGCGGACCATCTGCTTCGCCGGCTGGTTTTCGCCCTGCGGCACTGGCGTCCGGAAATCGTCACGGGTGATCTGCTGTCGGCAGAGGCGCCGGGTGAAGACCGCCTGGTACTGACGGCCTTACAGGAGGCCTTCAAGCGGGCCGCCGATCCCTCGTCGTTTGCAGAGCAGATCGAGGTGTTGGGTCTGGAGCCGTGGGGGGCCCGCCGGTTGTATGCCCAGGCGCCCCTGGGTTGTTCCTCACCGGCCGAGGATAGACCCGCTGGGAACCGGAATAGTCCCGCAGAGCTCCAAGCGGCTCGTGTTTGCAGCCGGCTGGACGCCACGGCCTGGCACCCCGTCCTGGACGAGGCACCGGCAGTGGTGGCAGCCGAGCCGGCCCGCCTGCTTGGCCGCTTCCCCTGGACGCAGATGGGCTGGGTTTTGATCGCCCGTCGGGATAAAACTGGCACTGCGACGGAGTCTAAGGCGTCGCCCCCTGCGGCCACAGCCACAAGCCCCGCGGTCAATAGTCCCGAAGTGTGGGAAGGGGTGGAATTGACTGCCGGAGGCCCTGCCCGTCGTCCACTAATTGCGCCGGGCCATCCGCCCACCGCGATTACAGAACGGCGGCAACAGGCAGAAGCGGTACAGGGTCGCTGGGACCAACTGGACCGTCCCCTGAACCGCTCGGAGAGTCTGGACGCCTGGCTAGCGGCCTGCGCGCAGACTTTGGGTCAGTTGCCGGAAGTGGAAGCCCCCCGCCGGGCCGTCCTGCTGGCCGAACGGTGCCAGGCCGCCGGCCGCTGGCACCAGGCTCAGGCCTTACTCAGTTGGACCGCGGAACAATGGCCCGGCCACCCCGCGGCCCTAGCCGCCCAACGCTGGCTACTCCGCTACGAAACAGGAGTGGAAACCCGACAACGCCTGTGGCCGACGACCAGTGCCCTGCTCACCGAACGTCCCGCGGATGCCGCCATCCTGCCCACCGCCGGGCGGAAGGCAAGCGAGGGGTCCCTGCCCGTCTGGGACAAGCACTCGCCGGCGTTCCGGCTGCTGCGTCATGCCCACAGTGAAGGACATTGGCAAGTGTGGGGCCCATTACATGCGGACGATCCCGCTGTGCAACTGAGTCGCATCACTGCCTTGCGGCACATCGGCCGCCGCGACCAGGCCGTGCAACTCCTTCGTCACTGGCTTCCTCGCTCGCCGGAGCAGATCCGCTCCTGGCTCGCCTCCGACAGCCAGCGGGCCGCCCTGGCGGCCGAACTGTGGCTGGTGGACCCCCAACGCTTTGCACATCCCCCCTTGCCGGTCATCGCGGCCCGTGCCACCGACAGCCGCCCGTTTCTCGATGGCCGCCTCGACGATGCCTGCTGGAAACAATGCCATCTGATCAGCCTGCAACCGGTGCACGGAGACCATAGTTCGCCAGGTCAAAGCTGGTTAACGCATGCCTGCTTCTGCTGGGATGAGCAGTATTTGTACGTGGGGGTGCGTTGTGCCCATGCCGCTGATCAGCGGGTGTCCCCCCTTCAGCCCCGCCCCCGTGACGCCGATCTGCGTGGGCGCGACCGACTGGAATTACTTCTGGACCTGGACCGCGACGGTCAGACCTTCTTCCGCTTCTGTGTGGACCACCGCGGGGCCCCGGCCGAAGACTGCACCGACGATCCCCAATGGAACCCCAAATACTTCCTCGCCTACCAGGCGGACGACCAGGCCTGGATCGCCGAATGGGCCATCCCCTGGAAGGAACTGGGGCTGCCCCGCGCCCCGGCTAGCCAGACAATTGCCTTCCAACTGCTACGCATCATTCCCGCTCACGGCGTGCTCGGCTTGGCCCCGGCCCATGGCGGTGACATCCGCCACACTCCCGTCGCCCTGCTCCGCTTCCAACCGGACTGAACGCTGGCCCAACGGGCGGTAAATTAACCAGTGCACTGCAGATCGTTGTTGCCATTCGCCCTGTTTCCGCTTGTGTAATCCCTTGTGATATCTGCCGGACGGATCATCTGCCGGCATTTTTGGTGTTGGTCGGCGTGGCATGGGCAGTTCCGCGGGCTGGCCAGAAAATATGATAGTCTTTTGATTATATCCTGCTATGATATAATTGGATCTATCATTCAGAGAGAAACAGATCATTTTCTGTCATGTTGACGTTCCAGAAAAATGGGGCGGAATCCGGCCGTCAGGTGGGACCGGATACGCCCGAGGAGGAAAGAGCAGATGGACTAATTATCGGGCAACCGAAACGGTCGAAGTGCTGGTGACACTCACGAGACGGGCCAGCGGTGGATCAGTTCTTTTTGCGGCCGCCACCAGTAATGATCACTTCCGTGATGACACCATCCTTGACGGTGATGTCCGCCTTGCCGCCACCGAAGCGGCCGCCCCCCTTACCACCGCCTTTGCCGCCAGCTAGTTTTAACCGCCGCTCCCAATCAGCGAAGGTGCCTTCCTTGGTGTTACCCTCTTTGTCCTTGAGGGTCACCTTGATGTTTTCGGCGATCTTGTAAGTGACCTCCTTATCCCCCTCCTTGACGGTGACTTCCTTGGTGTCCGCGTTGTACCGGACCACTACGACTTCCACGGCCAAAGCCAGACCGGCCATCGCAAACACAGCGGCCGTTGCCAGAAACAGCTTACGCATAGGGCTGCAACCTCCTGATACGGGAAACAATGGAGTGTCGAGCTAGCCTTCCCTGCTCACCACGGTGGTTATTACCTTTGTCCTCAGTGCAGGTCAGGCCACGGGTTTATTGTCACCCAACAATCTAACCCCCAATTGCTGGCTTGGACACCACTGTGCGGATGATTTCTCATCCCTCTTTCACACTTTTACAGGCGCCTGAGGAATGTTCGCTGCGATAACGCTCCACAACCTCACAAAAGGCAGCAGGCCGGTGAATGCACCGGCCTGCCGGCATGGATGCTGACTCGCAGTACTGGTTATTATGGCGGGCCGCAATAGGGCGGTAACGACCGCCCTTCACCCTGCCCGGAATCGCACCGCGGCTTGCGGCCGGAAGAAAAGATTCTGCAGATTTTTTACTTCGGCATCCAGGGAGACAGCGACTGTTGCAACCGCTGATTAGTTCTTCTTTTTACCAAAGACGGTCAGGGTCACCTCCGTGATGACACCATCCTTGACAGTAACGTCCACTTTCGGTCCACCCGCTTTGCCTTTGCCTGCAAACTTCAAACGGCCTTCAAAGTCTTTGAAGGTGCCTTCCTTGGTGTTGCCCTCTTTGTCCTTGAGGGTTACTTTAACGTTTTCCGCGACCTTGTAGGTGGCTTCCTTGTCCCCTTCCTTGACTGTGACTTCCTTGGTCTCGGGGTTGTAGCGGACGACGATGACGTCCACCGCATACGCCAGACCGGCCATCAGAAAAATGGCAGCCGTCGCCAAAAACACCTTACGCATGGTCAGGAACTCCTTGGACGGACACCGCGGGAGCGTCTTGACAAGCTGATCGGCACCCTACCGACCAACTCCGCTGGTCAATTTTTGACCTGCCGTGATATCTAACCCAAGGACATACTGATCGGGAACGGGAAAAATGATTGGATTCATCATTTTTTCACAACTGGAGCCGGTGCTGGAGTTTCCGGCCTCGTCTGGTGGTCCGGTGTAGGGCGGGGCCTGAGGCGTCCCGCGGCTACCAAAGGGGTTTCCCATTCACTTTTGCGGGCCAGTAGCAAAATCAAGGGAGTGGTCAGGAGGGTCATTATTTCGGCCATCACAACTAGCAAGGCATACAGGCCAGGGGATAACGCCCCCACATCCCGTCCGATACTGGCCACTACCAGGCCCATCAGTCCTCGCGTATTCATCACGACACCCAGCAGGGCGGCTTCCCGCCAGGGCAGGCCGCTCCAGCGGGCCGCCAGCGTACAGGGTCCCCATTTGACAGCTACGGCCAGCACCAACACTGCCAGGCATAGCGGCCAACTCCACACAGCCAGCATGACGCTCACATCCGTTTGCAGACCGGCATAAGCGAAAAAGACCGGCAAAAAGAAGCTTTGCACCAATCGGTGCAAGCGGGCCCCTACCTCTGCGCGCAATCCGGGTACCCCAGCCAAGGCCACGCCCGTCAGAAACGCTCCGAAAAACGCATGCATGCCAATCCCGCTAGCCACAGCGGCATTAGCAAACAACATCACCAGCAGCACCGACCAACCGGTCAGGGACAACGGCCGCTCTCCCCCCCCCATCTGCTTGTGGAAATAGTGATAGGCCAACAGACGCACCGGTCCGAGAAGCACGACCAGCACCAGGGCAGCACTGCCAATCAAGGTCAGCAAGCGACCGGCATCCCAGACGCTGCGGGCCAGGGCGGTGACGGCCGCTAGGATCGGCCACATGCTCAGATCCGTCAGGGCTGCTGCGGCCAGGGCCAGGGCCGCCAGACGTGTCTGGAGCAACTGTAAATCCAGCAGGATGCGTGCCAATACCGGTAAGGCCGTGATGGCCAGGGCCGCAGCTACGAACAAGGCAGCCGGCGGCAGGCCGCTGATTCCGGCCTCCAGTCCTTCCCGCTGGGCCAGCCACCAACCCAGCGGCACCCCCACTACCAACGGCACCACCAGGCCCGCCCCGGCTATTGTCACTGTCGTCTGCCAGCCTCGTTCCACACGACGCCAGTCCGCTTCCAGACCCACCAGAAACATCAAAAACAATAGCCCCAACTGGGCAATCCCTGCCAACATCGGCTCTGTCACCGCAACCAGTTCGCCTCCGGATGGACGAAACACAGCGGCAAACCACTCGGGCTGCCACCAACCCAATAACGATGGACCCAACGCCAGGCCCGCCAGAAACTCGCCAATCACCTCCGGTTGACCCAACCGCCGTGCCAACCACCCCCCCAACCGCGCCGCTACCAGAATCACCGCCAGTTGCACCAGAACCCAACGCCACGCTCCTTCACCACCGCTGGCGACCGCCCACGTTGCCCCCATTATTCCTCCTCGTACAGTGCCTGACCGGAATCGTTGTATGGATCCAGCACTTCCTCAGGTACTTGCTCCCCCACTCCCATCCACCGTCCCAGTTCATCTTTAGTTCCGGCCCGCTGTTGTCGCCCTCACCCGTGTCCCAATCGGCACGTTTTACTTAGCAGACACTACACCTCCAACGAAAGGCCCCCGCCACTGAGCCACCCACCCCGCTACCAGTGACAACGGCACCCTTCCCCTTGCGACCCTCGCTGACTGACCTGTCCAGCCACTCCGGTCAGGACCTGTTGCCGACGGACACCAGCGAGCTGACCGGTGCTGAACACGCTGGAGAGTTACCGGACCTGGGGGTTGCAGATGTAAGGTCGTGGAAGGAATACGGCCTGGCCTTTGAAGTAGGGGCCCTGTCCCCCCGCTGCATACCCGTCACCGCCGAAGCGGCCCTGGCCGCACGTCTACACGCAGTTTTGCTAACATAAAACCATGCGGGTCATGTCGGCGGGATGAAAAGCCACAGCCGGACACACCCCGCAGGCCTTACGGACAAGCAATTATGGTCGGGCGGCGTCGCAAGATGTTGTTTCACGGCACTACGATTCTGGCGGTGCGTACGGCGCAGGGAGCTGCCATCGGCGGGGATGGCCAAGTGACCCTAGGGAACGTGGTAATGAAAGCCGACGCTCACAAAATCCGCCGGCTGTACGACGGCAAAGTGCTAGCTGGGTTCGCAGGCGCCGCCGCCGATGCCTTTGCCCTGCTGGAACGCTTCGAAGGGAAACTACGCGATCACCAAGGCTCTGTGCCGCGAGCAGCTACCGAACTGGCCCGCGACTGGCGTACCGATCGCGTCCTGCGACGGTTGGAAGCTATGCTCATCGTCATGGACCGCGACCACCTGCTGCTGCTCAGTGGTACTGGCGACGTCATTCAACCTTCGGACAACGTCCTGGCTATTGGGTCGGGTGGTCCCTATGCCCTGGCGGCGGCCCGCGCCCTGTTGGCCCATACCGCGCTGACCGCTGCAGAAATCGTGCGTCGCTCCTTGGAGATTGCCGCCGATCTGTGTATCTATACGAATCGCCAGATCGACATTGCGGAACTGACCTGAAGGCCGCTTTCAGTCCTTTTATTGCCCCGGCCAGGTGTAGTACCGAGGCTGGATTCGTTTTGTCGCAGGCGACGACCTCAAGGAACCGATCTATGTCCCGGACACGCAATACCCCCGGCACCCCAGGCAGTGTTCCCGCCAGCAACGGCGGTACGGAGCCCGGTAATGGGGCGGTCCCTGCCGAGGCCGCCCTGACACCACGGCAGATTGTCGCTGAACTGGACAAATACATTGTCGGGCAACAAGCGGCCAAGCGTGCCGTGGCTATTGCTATCCGCAACCGCTGGCGGCGCCAGCAACTGCCTGCCGACTTGCGTAAGGACGTTACGCCGAAAAATATCATCCTGATCGGCCCGACCGGTGTGGGCAAAACCGAGATCGCTCGCCGGCTGGCGCAATTGGTTGGTGCACCGTTTGTCAAGGTGGAGGCGACCCGCTTTACGGAAGTGGGGTACGTAGGCCGGGACGTGGAAAGCATTATCCGCGACCTGGCCGAGGCGGGTGCTGCCCTGGTGCGTCAGCAGATGCATGCCCAGGTCCGCGAAAAAGCCCAGGCCCGCGTGCGTGAAAAGCTGCTGGACCTGCTGCTACCGGGCAGCCGCCGCGACGAAACCCCCGACAATGAAGAAGAAGGCCGACGTCGCACCAGCCGCAGCCGGGAAAAACTGGCCGCCCAACTCGATGCCGGCCTGCTGGAAGATCGCCTGGTCACCGTCGAAGTCCCCAAAAAGACCGACATGCCCTTTTTTGCCGCTGTAGGGGTGGACCAGCTTGACCCGGATTTCCGCAACATCCTGGAACAGGTACTGCCCCGCAACACCGTCAGCCGCGAAATGCCCATCCGCGAGGCCCGCAAGCTGCTGCTGGAACAGGAAACCGAGGCCCTCATCGACCGGACCACCCTGGCGGAACGCACCGTCGAACTGGTCGAAAACCACGGTATCGTCTTTCTCGACGAAATCGACAAGATTTGCGGACCGCAAGCCACGCACGGTCCGGACGTGTCACGTCAGGGCGTGCAGCGTGACCTGCTGCCCATCGTCGAAGGGACCACTGTCAACAGCAAATATGGCCCCATCCGCACCGATTACATTCTGTTTATCGCTGCGGGGGCCTTCCATACCGCCCGGCCCTCCGATCTGATGCCCGAACTGCAGGGCCGCTTCCCCATCCGGGTGGAGCTGAGCGACCTGAGCCGCGACGACTTCGTCCGCATCCTGACTGAACCCAAGCACGCTCTGACCCGTCAGTACGCCGAACTGCTCCGCACTGAGGGCGTAACGCTGGAATTCACCCCCGAGGGCGTTGAGGCCCTGGCCGACATTGCCTTCCAGGTCAACCGCACCCACCAGAACATTGGTGCCCGACGCCTCCACACGGTGCTGGAAAAAGTGGTGGAAGAAATCAGTTTCGATGCCCCCGATCTACCCGACAAACGCGTTGTCATCGATGCTTCCTTCGTTCGCCACCGCCTTCAGGACATCCTCCAACGCGAAGATCTCAGCAAATTCATCCTTTAGTTGTCGGCCCCCCTCCCCTCAGGCTGCTGGTTCCTCAGCAGCGGCGAGGCGTTCCACCCTCTGGTACCACCAACGGAACCCTCGGGTCAGGGACCGCCCAGCGGTACCCCTCGCTCCACAACATTCCCGAACAGCATATCGTCCATTTACTGGTTCCTGTCCAGAAAAAGAGCGGTTATAATGTTCGGATGGTGGACTGACCTTGCGCTAGTACCAACCCTCCCGCCGGAGACTCGAACATGAGCCAGACGCAACACCATCAAAGCAGCGTCGTGGCAACGGAAATACCGATTACGACGCAGATGTTGTGGGACTACCTTGATGAGCAACTTCCGGAAAATGAAATGATCGCCGTGGAAAAGGCTCTGCGGGATTCGCAGCAGTTTCAGCAGCGCCTGATCCACATCCGGGAGCTGCGGGACAGCGGCGAGCACACGTTAGGGGCCATTTGGCGGCGATACCGCGTCAGTTGTCCCACTCGGGAGGTGCTGGCCATATACCTGCGGAATGCAGGCGACCCGCGGCAGATGGAATACGTCCATTTCCACCTCAACGTGGTCGGCTGCCGGTATTGTCAGGCCAATGTCACGGACCTGAGCCGGAATGGCTGAGTAGAGGGTGGCTCGGTTCAACCCGTAAGGTCACCGCTGGTCATTTGTTTTTGCGGAGACGATCCCCTCTCCGTCAGAGGGTAGCAGGGTTGATGACAGGGAGGACGGCGTGCTGGTCGGTTGGTGTTCTGGGGGGTAGGAGGCCTCGTCAGCGAGCTGACGGAGGAAGGGCCCTAAAGGGGTGTCGAGATAGCGACGCCAGCGTTGCACGGCATGGCGGTAGACCGGTTGGCGGACCTGGGCCAGGCTGGCGGTGCGGACGGGCCGTTGCGTCTGGTGGAAGCGGAGGCAGTCCGGATGCCAGTCCAGGCCGCAGAAATCCAGGAGCTGACGAGTAGCCGTTTCCAGGTCCTGGACCACGTCTTCGTAGTTGACTTCCAGCAGGGGCACGGGCAGGACGGCTCGCCAGTGGGCCATGATGCGGTGGTGGTCGCGCAGCCGGGCGGCAATGTCGTCCAGATCGCAGGCCCAACGAATTTGTTTGAAGTTGGTCAACCAACAAGACAGAGCCACTTGTTAACGTACTAGCAGCAGCACAATGATAGCCAGGGCGAGTAGGAGCGTGGCTGAAAGGATAAAAATAACAAGACGGAAGTAAGACGGCACATTCGGCGAGTAAGGCGTATGAGAAGCGATGGCAGAATTATTCGTGAGAACGGGCAGAGCGAAGGCTGATGCCGTCGTTCCCGTTGGAGTGGATTGGGGCGGCGTTGCTGTACGAGGTACGTCTGGTTTAGTCTCTTCAGAGCTCAGGGTAGTAGAGGTTGGGGTAAGCGACTGGGATGAAGGGAATAGTCGCACACCACTACTGGAAGGACCGGTCAGGGTAGTGGTGCCACCGCGTAACGCTGCTACCAACACTTGGGAGGTAGAGCTGATAAAGCTACCAGATCCCGAACTATTGACCAAGCGAGCCGCCACTCGACCCCTGTGGACTGGCAACCAAGCAGGATCGGGTAGCGGCACTTGTGCTGGTATAAATGGTGCCAACGCTTCCAGCAGTTCCGCCGGATGCTGATACCGTTCCTCCGGCTTTTTCCGCAGCAACCGGTGCACTACCGCTGACAACTCCACAGGCACGTCCGGACGCCGCTCATGGATCGGTGTGGGTTCCCGCATCTGCTGCCACAGCAACTTCTGCGCTGTCTTCCCTTCCGGGAATAACGGATGCCCTGCCAGCAGGAAGTAAAAAGTCGCCCCCAGGGAGTACAAATCGGCCCGTACGTCCACCGCCGAACTGTCAATAGCCTGCTCGGGGGCAACATAGTCAGCGGTGCCCAGGACGACATTGTCCAGCCGGCGGGTCAGTCCGCCCTCGGCGTCGTGCAAGGAGCGGACCAACCCGAAGTCCAAAATCTTGATGACGCCATGCCGGTCCAACAGCAGATTGGCCGGTTTGATGTCCCGATGGACAAATCCCAGTTCCGTGGCATGGAGCAGTCCGAAGGCGGCCTGGCGGACGTAATCACAGGCCTGGGCTATCGGCAACGGCCCATGACGGGCCACAATCTGCTGCAGACTGGTTCCATCCACGTATTCCAGGACCAGAAACAGCAGCGGTCCCTCTTCGCACAGGTCGTATACCCGCACGATGTTGGGATGGTCCAGTTGCGCCGCTGCACGGGCTTCACGGAAAAAGCGTTCCCGGGCCGTCGGATCATCGTAGGCATGTGGGGGCAACACCTTCAGGGCCACCAGGCGGTGCATACGGATGTGCTCGGCCAGGAATACCTGACCCATCCCCCCACTGCCCAACTGGTCTAGAATCAGGTAACTGCCCAGAACGAAACCTTTATACTTGCCAGCTGCTAGCTTGTCGGCATGAAAGGCCGTGATCAAGCCCGCTGCCTGCAGCCGCTCCAGCAGCTCCGCCGGTGAGCGGGCCGCTGCCTCTTGTCGGGCTAAAAAAGCCTCCAACTGCTCCGAGGGCACTATGCCACTGCGGCGGACACGCTCCAGCATTTCCTCCACAGTGCTTGGCGGCGGCATGTCTTCCCCCGGCCCCCTTCGGCACTTGCTACACCACCCCTAGGATAAGTTACCCCACCGTCACCGAATGTAGTACACGTTTCCCGACCCGGCGAGTCCCCTCCGCCATTTTCCCCAAAAATTCTTGCACCAGTTCTGCCAACCCTCCGCCCTTAACCTTAATAATCATCCGTCATTGCAAAAAACTCCTCACTACCAACCAAAACATCAATAACCATGTTATTGTTTTCTCCTTCATGTCCGACCAAACCGCCCTGCTTCACCAGTTTTAACTGCTCAAACCACATGGGATCACATCGCAACACTATAACGTGCGTACGAAACACCCTGCGTCGTATCAGCTGCGAACCGCCGTCCTGAATTCCTCGGTACCCGTTGTTCGATTTGTGCAAACCACCCTCATTTTTAGTTGATGTATAAATAAGTAGTGTTGCTTGTCAGACTCCGCAATCCGAACTGCATGTCGTTAATATACTCTGCCAGCAACCCTTCCTACGCCTACGGATTTTTTGTGACCTTTGTTGTGCCATTAAGTTTCGACCGCATCCTTGCGGATGCCCCCCAAGGAGCTCCCCCTTGGCTTCCTAGTCAAACTCTCCCTCTTTGGACACCGCAACAAACCTTGGGAGTAGTTCGTCCGTTGTCGAGTTAATGGGGAACACTAGCCCCTACTCTACGAGCAAGTCCCCTCAATATCTTAACCGAAATCGTTTGCAAATGATACGCTATCCACTATAACCAAATCATCGTTTATCAGTCAAACACTTTATCTACAATACCTGTGCTGCATTGACCTGGCAGGGTAATCGTAACAAATGGAATGGCCCCGTATGACCGAAGACAGTACCGGTAACCTTGCTGGAGGGGCCTCTTGCTTTTCGAGTCTGTGGGAGTCACAATAAGATCAGACACCACCACGACCGAACGATGCTCCGGCCTGTGTGCCGCCGCGTCGGGACGTCGGGGCCGCTGGGCGTCATCCTGACAGTTCCGGTTGTCAGGAATTGGCCCAGCAGTCCGGACGCCGAGGCGTGGCGGGTTAACAGGCCGGTTGTTTTTCTCGTGCTAGAAGTGGCCCAGCTCCGCGGCCATGCTGAGGAACTTGCCGACCACCCGAATTTCGAGCAGCACAGGGGTCGGTCCACCTTCAGGCACGGACTACCCCAAGGGACCGACACAGAGGTAAAGGGCTTTCGTCCATGGCGACAGCAAACAAGCGACGCGACACAGGTCGAGAAATCCTGGAATTGGTGGAAAAGCTGCACGACGAACGCAAGGTGCCCCGGGAAACGATTCTCAATGCCATCTGTCACGCGATTCAGGTGGCCGCCGAGCGACATTTCGGAGTGGAAGAAGGGGTCCTGGTGCAGATCGATCCTGCCACCGGTCAATTGATCGCCCGTCTAGGGGATCAGGACATCGACCCGGAGACACTCGGCCGCATCGCTGCCCAGTCGGCCAAGCAAATGATCATCCAGAAGATTCGGGAAGCGGAATCGGACAACATCTACCAGGAGTTCTCCATGAAAAAAGGGGAACTCGTGGTCGGGCAGATCACCCGGATGGAACCGGGCACGGCGATCGTAGCCCTAGGCAAGCAGGAAGCCCTGCTACCCCGCAGTGAACAGATCCCCGGCGAAACCCACCACCTCGGCGAACGGATCAAAGCGGTCATCCTGGAGGTACGCAAGCAGGGCCAGCGGGTCAAAATCGTGCTGTCGCGGACCCACCCCGATTTCGTACGGGCGTTGTTCCAGGAAGAGATCCCCGAAATCGAAGAACGGATCATCGACATCAAGGCCATTGCCCGCGAAGCCGGATACCGGACCAAAGTGGCCGTTGTGAGCATCGACCAGAAGGTCGATGCCGTGGGCGCCTGTGTGGGCGTCCGCGGAGCCCGCATCAAAAACATCACCGATGAACTCAACGGCGAACGCATCGACATCGTTCGCTGGAACGAATCGCTGCAAATCCTCATCCCCAACGCCCTGCAACCGGCCAAGATCTCGGAAGTGTTCACCTACCCACGCCTGGGACGGGCGATTGTGCTAGTTACCGACGATCAGTTGTCCCTGGCCATTGGACGCCGCGGCCAAAACGTCCGTCTGGCTTCCAAACTCGTCGGCTGGGACATCGAGATCCTTACCCACGACGAACTGGCCGAAACCCTCGAACGGGCGGAACGCTGGTTCGGTCAGTTGCCGCATGCCAGTCCGGAACTGACCACCGCTTTGATCGAAGAAGGGTTCCTGTCTTACAACGACATCAGTCTGATCGATGCAGCCGAACTGGCGGAATTCACTGGCCTGACGCCCGAACAGGCCGAGGACGTGGTGATGTACGCCGAGGAATACGCCGAGGAAATGGAACGCAGCGTTGACGAGGAGCGACGCGCCGCCAAGGAAGCAGCCGAACTCGAACAGCAGGAACAGCTAGAAGGGGCCGACCAGACCGAGGAACCTGTAGCTACCTTCGACAGTACCACCAGCTTCATGGAGGAGTCCACGGCCGAGCCCGAGGCTGCCAGGACCACTGCGCAAGCGTCCCCGCCACCGGCCACTGACGGTGCACCCCCAGCCCCGGAAAATACCGAAGCGCACCCGACCGCCACCCTTACTTCTACCGACGCCGACGGTGGCCCATCGGCGGACGCCTCGCCCGCACTGACCGAATCCTCGGACCTCGTCACCACCGCCACAACCACAGAAGTCACACCGGAGGACCACCACGAGAAGCCATAGCAAGGAAACGCTGTAGGGCTGACTGCCGCGATAGGTCTGATTTTTTTCAGTGACGGGAACGCCCCACGCTAGCCCTGCCGAACACCCCCGGCGAGTGGGCAAAAAGCAGCGGGGCGGACCAAACCGGCCTTTTCAGCGACCGGTGGTAGATTACAATATTACACACTCACTGCGGTGCTGTTGGGTGTGCGTGTGCAGGGATATCGGTGTTCCTGGGGACACCGGACAGTCGGGAAGGTCTTAGTGGGGTCGTCGGGCGTGTTGCCCGGAGGAGCTACGCTTGTCCAATCTGCCTACCAAAGAGAAAGACAGCAAGGGTACCAAAGAGGCCGGCAAGGAGAAAGAAACCAAGGCCACCAAGATTCGTGTTTTCGCTCTGGCCAAGGAATTGGGCGTGGAGTCCAAAACGCTGGTGGACTACTGCCAGGAACTCGGCTTTACCCAGATCACCAACCAGTTGAGCAGTCTGGAACCCCATCAGGCCGAGGCACTACGCGAGCGTGCTAAAAAAGGACCTAAACAACGGGGCGCGGCAGTTACGCCCGCAGTCAACAAGCCTGTCATTCCTCCCACCGTACCGCCGGTAACCGGCAAGGTGCAAACCTTGCCTCGGGCTAAAGCAAAGACGGCAACCGCGACGCCGGCCAGTGGTGCGTCGCCGGCCAGTGGTGCGTCGCCGGCTACCACACCCGGCGGTGGCGAAGCCCCGGCTGTGGCGGCCACTACCGTCGGAGGTGCGGTTACCTCGGGAACACCAGCGCCTGCCGTCCCTGCCGCACCGGCGGTTCCGACGCCGCCCGCACCGTCTGCTACGGTTTCTGCGACGCCGCCCGCTGCTACAGCCGCTCCGCCACTGGAACAAGCACCACCGGCCCCTGCGGTGACCGTTGCAGCCGGCGTCGTGTCCCCTACTGCTCCGTCCGGCTCGCAACCGCCCTCCGCCCCTGGCCCGCAACCGCCTCCATCTGCCGCTAGTCCGGCCCCGTCTGCTGTCCCGCCTGTCCCCGCTTCTTCTGAGTTGGCAGCGGTCCCGCCAGTGTCAGTTGCGAGCGGTTCGGCCCCGGCGTCGGCCACCCCCGTGGCACCGCCCCCGCCGACGCCCCTGGGCGAGGCCCCTTCTGTGAGCGCGGTGAGCAAAACGACGGAAGCCGTTGCCCACCCAACTCGGGAGGCAACCGCCGGTGTCAGCCCCCCCGCCCCTGCAACGCCCGCTCAGACTACTTCACAGCCCCCGTCGCCGGTCACGAGTAAAGAGGCAGCCGCAGCGGTTACGCCACCTCCACCCGCCGCGGGGACCATCCCCGTCGCCGGTGCTATCCCCACCAACGTGGTCCCTCCGCTCCCCACCAGCAGCAGTGGAACTATCCGGAACCTGAACGTTACCGGCCGACCGCCCACTCTTCCCTCCAGTCGTGCGGCTAGTGGTACCGGCCGGGCCGCATCCCCAGCCGGTCCCTCCGCGGGTCGAACGCCCCCCGCTGCTAGTCCGTCCCCTGGAGCCGGACGCACCGGCGCCACACCCTCGGCCGGCTCAACAGGCACAGCAGGAGCGTCCCCTCCTTCACCGTCGGCAGCAACCCCGGCCGCAACGGGCAGTAAAGGGCCCGGTGGAGGAACAACTCCCCCCTCAGCAACTCCACCGGCATCCGAGGGATCAACTCCGGCGGCTAGTCGTCGTGCCGATGTGCTGAAACGCCCGCCACAACCTCCTCCGCCCAAGATTATCGCTCCGCAGCGTACGCCCAGCACGCCTTCTGGCGGCAAAGGAGGCGGAACAGCAGCTCCTCGGCCTCCGGCCCCGGTCCGGCCCACACCGGGTCAGCCCATGAAATTGACCGAGGAAATGATCCGGCGTCTACGCGAAGCCAGCGCCCGGGGTCAACGGGTCAATTTGCAGGAACTGGCCCGGCCACAGCCGACTCCTCCGACCGGTCCCCGAGCCCCGGAAGGGCGTCTACCTACCCGTCCGTCCGGACGGGGGGGCGCCCCTGTCCTGGACGAAGACGAGGAAGAACGCAGTCGGCGCAAGGCCGGTGGCCTGATCGGCCGGGAAGCCCGACAGAAGGGCCGCAGCGACCGGACCCGCGACATCGACGAGCATGCCATCATTCTGGGCCCCGGCGGCAAGGTAGACATCATCGAGGAGCAATGGGGCTCCCGCCGCGGACCACGGGCCGCCCGCCTGCTGAAAGCCCGACGCGAGCAGGAACAACGCCGCATCGAAGGACCGGTCGAGGTGACCCTTCCCCTGACTGTGCGGGCCTTCTCTGAAGCCATCGGCATGAAACTCAATGAGGTGATCCAACGCCTCCTGAAGGAAACCGGCCGGCTGTACGCGGCCAACGCCGTCATCGATTTCGACACGGCCGCCCTCATCGCCCTGGAAAAAAACATCGAACTGATTGCCAAACAGCCCGAAACCAAGGAAGACCAGCTCCTCCGCCGCTACCGGGAGATGCTGGAAAACGTCGACCCTTCGCAGTTGCGACCCCGGCCGCCCATTGTCACCATCATGGGGCACGTCGACCACGGCAAAACCACCCTGCTCGACAAGATCCGCCAGATGTTCGGCCTGCAATCGGACGTGGCCGCCAGCGAAGCGGGGGGGATTACCCAGGTACTGCGGGCCTGGTCGGTCAAACGCGAAGTGGTGGTCGAAAGGAACGGACAGGAAGTCAAGGAAGAGCGCTATATCACCTTCCTGGATACGCCCGGCCACGAGGCCTTTACCAAGATGCGGGCCCGCGGTGCCAACGTCACCGACATCGCTGTCATCGTGGTGGCCGCTACCGATGGCGTTATGCCGCAAACCATCGAAGCCATCAATCATGCCCGGGCCGCTAACGTCAAAATCATCGTGGCCATCAACAAAATCGATCTGCCCAATGCCAACGTCGAGCGCACCCGACGTCAACTCTACCAGGAAGGCCTGCTCCCCGACAACATGGGGGGCGACGTCCTGTTTGTCGAAACCAGTGCGGTCACCGGCCAGGGCGTAGCGGACCTGCTGGACGCCATCATCCTGGTCGCGGAAGTGGAAGAATGGAAAGCGGCTCCCGACCGGCCCGCCGCCGGCACCTGCCTGGAAGCTTACATGAGTGCCGACGAAGGGGTGATGGCCACCCTGCTGATCCAGCAAGGCACCTTGCACCGCGGCGACATTGTTTTGTGCGGCAGTGCTTACGGCCGGGTGCGTGCCATGTACAACGACCTGGGCCAGCCCATTGAGCAGGCCGGACCCAGTATGCCGGTACGCATTACCGGTCTGAACCGTGTGCCCAACGCTGACGATCCCTTCTACGTCACGGAAGACCTGGCCGAGGCCCGCGAAATCGCCGAGGCCCGCGAACAGAAGGAACGCGAAGCCGCCCTGGTCCGCTTCGTGGCTCCCAAAGACCTCAGCGAACTGACCGCCGCCCAGAGCAAAGCCCAGATCACCGAACTGAAGGTGATTCTCAAGGCCGATGCCCGCGGTTCGATCGAGGCCATCCGCAAGGAACTGGAAAAGCTGGTGCACGAGGAAGCCCGTGTGCGGGTGTTGCATGCTGCCGTGGGGGCCATCAACGAAAGCGACGTGCAACTGGCACTGACCAGTCCGCACGATACCCTGGTCATCGGCTTCAACGTCACTGCGGACGATGCCGCCCTCAAGCTGGCCGAGGAACGGGGCATCCCCCTGCGGGAATACGACATCATCTACAAGCTGACCGAGGACGTCAAAGCCGCCTTGGAAGGTCGTCTCAAACCGGTGGAGGAGGTGATCCACCTGGGCCGGGCCGTCGTCCGCCAGGTCTTCAAACTGGGCAAAGTGGGGACTGTGGCCGGATGCTACGTCACCAGCGGCGTGATCGAACGCAACGCCCGGGTGCGCGTTATCCGCAACGGGGTGGTCGTGTATCCCCCCAGCGACAAGGTGGCTACCCTGGAAAGCCTCAAGCGTTTCAAGGACGACGTCCGCGAAGTCCGCGAAGGGTTCGAATGCGGCGTCAAGATCAGCGGCTATGACGACGTCAAAGTGGACGATGTCATCGAAGCCTACAAGGTGGAGGTCCGCCAACGCAGCCTATAACCGATGAAATGTCCGGACCCGCTGCTGTCGAGGACTCAGCTACGCCTATGGTCATCGGCTCGCTGACCGTGCGCCTGCTGGTGCGGGAATCCCGTACCCTGAAGGACAAACGCCGGGTGGTCCGCAGCATTCTGGACCGGGTGCGGGACGGCTTCAACGTCTCGGCGGCCGAGGTCGATACCCACGACGACGTCAAAGTGGCCACGCTGGCCTTTGCCATCGTCGGTTTCGAGACGGCCGCTGTTCAGCATGTGCTGCAGCAGATCGCCGAAGCTCTCCGCCGCCACCCTGTCGCCGAATATCTGGGCGGACAAACCTGCGTGGGCACTGATATCGTCTGAACCCCTTTCCCGGAGGAACCCCCATGAAAACCTTCCGCCTGGCGCGTGTCGCCGAAGTCATCCGGGAAACCGCGGCCAAAGCCATCCTTTTCCAGTTGAAAGACCCGCGCGTGCGTAACGTTACCGTCACCCGTGTCGAGGTCTCTGCCGATCTGCAGCATGCTAAAGTCTACGTCTCCGTCATGGGCAGCGAAAAGGAACAGCGTCTGACCATGCATGGTCTGAAAAGTGCCACGGGTTTCATCCAGAGCCGGGTGGCGGAGCAGTTGACTACCCGTTACGTACCCCGTCTCACGTTCGTGCTGGATCAGGGGGTCAAGCAGAGCATCGCCGTGGCGCAACTGTTACGGGCCGAGCGGGCCTCTTCTGCCGACCCAGCCGCTGAGCAGCAGAGCGAGGCGGAGGAATCAGCCACAACCGTACCCGCCGGATCGGACACGGTTGCGTCCCCCTCGGCAGAAATGCCAGAAACACCCGCCGCCACCCGAGCGGACGCCCCCTCAGCCTCATCAAGTACGGACCCGGCCGACGTCCCGCCTCTCCATTCCCCGCCTGACTGAAACCGCTTGAACCAAACATACCCACGGGGCCACTGACGGACCCGTCGCCCGCGACCCACAGGAAGGGAGAACGACTGCCATGCCAGTGATCACCAACAAACAGCAACTGCTGCAGCACGTGCAAAACGTGTTGCGCAAGAAATTTGCTCTGCCGGGTGAACCCGCGGTCGCCAGCCGCCCCCTGCTGGAGGAACTGATTTACGCCATTTGTCGGGAAAACACCACACCTGCCGAGGCAACCGCCGCCTACGAGCGGCTGGTCAAATCATTTTTCGACTGGAATGAAATCCGCGTCAGCACTGTTACCGAAGTGGCAGAAGTATTACAGCCGTTGCCGCAAGCCGGTGTCCGCGCCCGCCGGATCATCGGACTACTGCAGAAAGTCTTCGAGGAACGCTATAGCTTTTCGTTGGACGATCTGCAGAAAAAAGGCCTCAAGCAAGCGGCCAAGCAGCTCAGCCGCTACAAAGATGACGTCAACGATTTCACGGTGGCCTGGGCGGTCCAGCGTTTTCTCAACGGGCATGCCATTCCCCTGGACGAGGCGGCCCTACGCGTGCTCCAACGCCTGGGAGTGATCGAGGAAAACATCGACCCGGAGCGGCTGGAAGCCATCCGTGGTTCCGTAGAACACATGGTCACCAAGGCCCGTGCGGCGGAATTCACCGAGCTGATCAGTCTGCTCGCTCACGAATGGTGCACGGTGCCCGCCCCCCAGTGCCCCCAATGTCCGCTGCGGGGTGATTGCCCGACCGGAGTGCACACCACCACGGGACGCAAGCCGGAAGTCCGTGCTCGCAAACCACGAACGGAAAAGTAACTCGCCTTTGCTTCCCTACAACCACACACATCGATAGGTGTAACCAACGGACCAACTAAGCGGTCCCTGCGGATCTGGCTCCAGAGGAGCAATGGCCCATCAATGCAAGCGTCCGGTTGGACTGATCAGAAAGCCTTGCTGCGACAAGCAAACGGGTAGCCAGCCCGCCAGGCTCAGTTATCTAACTGTACAGGATCCAAGTCATTGCGCACACAGGCCCGACGCCAGATGGTCAACGGTACCGTATAGCGGATGCTGCGCACAGAGCCGTCGGCAAAAACCGTCTGGAAATTACCCGGATGGGAAGAGCCAAACACCCGTGATCCTTGCAGGCTGCCTGGACGAGTGGTATCCGGGGCCGGTGGTTCGGCGCCCCAGCGGTAGACATCCCAGTCGTCATTCCAGCCGGGGGTGGCATATGGCTCATTGTCGTCGGTGGTCAGGCCGAGCATGGAACGATTGAGTTGTTTTTCGCCGACCAGGACGGTCTGGCTGCTGCCATCAAGGATATCGGCGAACCGCACGACTCCACGCCCGGTACGCACAACCAGGCCGGTCAGTCCCTCCGGGTGGTCGCCCGCGTTGCCGGCATAGTCGATGCGTCCAGACCCGTCGTACAACTGCGGCGGGCGCCGACTAGGACAGTAATAAACGGCGATCGCTGTGCCCTTGACCACGTGACTGTTGGGTTGCTGATACAGTGGAGCCTGGTCGAGAAAGGGCAAAATAGCATAGGCCCAGCTCCAGGAACGCAGGCGAGCAACAGGCGTGGTGGCGGTGAAATCCGCAGTGGTGGGGAAATGGGGCGGCAAATGCGTGCCCCCCGGGGGCAGGTAGCCATGGGCATCGTGATGTTGATGAAAACTCAGGCCGATCTGCCGTAACTGATGGCGGCATTGCAAACGGGCCGAGGCCTCCCGGACCTTCTGAACAGCCGGGAAAAACAAGGCCGCTAGCACCGCAGCGATGGCCACGGCCACCAGCACTTCCAGCAGGCTCAATCCCCGGCGCGCTCGCCGGTCCATGCTGGCACCCTCTGCCGCTCGGCAAGGACCCGGACGGTGCTGACCTGGACCTTCTGAGAGACACAACTCAAACGAATTGACTCCAGACGGTCAGGTCCCTCACTGCCGCCTTTCCCCCACCCGCCCTAGGTATCGGAACTTTGACTTCCGCTTGCGAGTCCGCACATGATGAACCCCGCTATCTATCTAGACATGGCTTCAAGCAGCGGTCAAGCGATTTATTAAAAAAGTCTGAAGACTTGTCGGCCCTTCCCTCCAGTTAGCGATCGGTTTGGGTTGGTGACTGTGCCTAGGCAATTCCTCCCCCTTTCATGCCGGACATGACTGAAAAATGTAGCGAATCACAACATGGTTTTAAGCGGCAGGCCATGCCCGGATTTGTGTTATTCAGTTCAGTGCACGGGTGGAGTGGTACGACGAGCAGCCGGCACGCGGACCGGCACGACATCCCAGGCCAATCCGAGCCGCTCCAACAAGCGGACAAAGCTGAATGTCAGATCGATTTCCCACCAGCGATGGCCCTGGGCACACGCTCGTGGGGCCGCATGATGATTGTTGTGCCAGCCTTCACCGTTGGTCAACAAAGCTACCAGCCAGTTGTTCCGACTATGGTCGGCTGTGACATAGTTGCGGTATCCCCACCGATGGGCTGCCGAATTAACCAGCCAGGTGATATGCCAGACGTACACTGTGCGAACGGCCAGCCCCCACACCCCCAGTTGCAACGCCAGTTGTATCTGCTCCTGTCGGCTCTCTTTCAGCAGAACCGCTACGACACCACCAAGGACCAGCAGCAGGACCGCATGCACCAGCCAAACCACTAGCCATCGCTGTCCGCGATGCAACCACCGTAAAAACCGGTCCTCTAACAGATCCGGCACATACCGGGCATACGTCTCCAGCGAGTAGCGGCGCGGATCGACGGTGTAGATCCAGCCGACATGGCTCCAGAAAAAGCCTCGCTGCGGTGTGTGTGGATCCTCTTCCCCATCACTATGCTGATGATGCAGTCGATGGGTACAGGCCCACCACAGAGGCGACCCTTCCAAACTGCACACCCCCAGAATAACCCACAGCTGCTCGAGAGGACGCGGAAACCGCACCGCCTGGTGCGTCAGCATGCGGTGATACCCCAGATTGATCCCGAGCGACCCGAACAGAAAGTTCCCTACCCAAACCAAAGGAATGCCCCACCACACAAACAAATACGGCGTCAGGGCCAGTACCGCTGTCGCGTGCATCAAGACGATAACGGCCACAAACCATGGCAAGTACTGCCGCCCAATGGGTGCCGACACGCCCGGAACTGCTGCCGCCTCTCCCTTATTGCTGCAAACAGGATTCACGCTGGTTTTTCCTTGCGTTGTGGTAAATTAGCGAAAACCGGCTACCGCTACACCGGACCAAACTATGCCAAAATAGCAAGTAACACCCGTTGTGTCTGCCCGAAGATGAACAATCCGGCCAACAACTACCCAGACCGATGACTGATGGCGACCAGCCGTTGAACTGTACTGCCCGCCCGTACTATCGGAGGGTTGAAAACCGCCCCTTTTCTTTGCCGCGAGTAGTGCGACGACACGGACGGGCGATAGGGGGAAAACGTCATCACTTGCCCCGTCGTTCCTGGGGACGGATGAGAGCAGGTGCTAGGGGTGCAGCTGGGCCGGGTCGTTGAACCTGGTGCAAGTAGTGGAGCCCAGATCATGGACTATACAGCCACTGAATTGATGATCTGTTGCGCGTCTCGCGAGCTGGAGGATGGCAAAACGGCGGCCATCGGAACTGGGCTGCCTTGTGCCGCTGCCATGCTGGCTCAGCGATTACACGCCCCCAACCTGGTAATTTTGTTCGAGGCAGGCGGCGTCGCCCCACTGTTGCCCACCATGCCGGTCAGTGTCGGCGACAGTACAACGATTCACCGGGCGGTGATGGCCACTTCCATGGCCGACGTCATGCAGTTTTGCCAGCGGGGCCTGGTCGATTATACTTTTCTCAGCGGCGCCCAGATCGATCCGTATGGCAATCTCAACTCAACATATATCGGGGGCAGCCACCTCAAGCCCCAGGTCCGCCTGCCTGGAAGCGGCGGGGCCAATGACCTGGCTTCCTTCTGCTGGCGTACCCTCATCATTATCAAGCACGATCGTCGCAAGTTCGTCCCTAAACTGGACTTTCTGACCACTCCCGGCTACCTGACTGGTCCGGGAGCCCGGGAGGCTGCCGGTCTGCCCCCTCAGACCGGACCCTACCGCGTCATTACCGATCTGGCTGTACTCGATTTCCATCCGGTCAGCAAGCGTATGCGACTGTGCAGCGTACATCCGGGCGTCACGCTCGAACAGGTCCAGGCGGCCACGGGCTTCCCCCTGGAAATCCACGAACAACTCCAGACCACCGCCCCTCCTACCCCTCATGAACTGGAACTGCTCCGCCAGCAAGTCGATCCGCAACGCTACCTGCTCAACCGGAATTGACGGCAATAACCCCACAGGTTGATCGCCATAAAGACCCCTCACGGGGGCTATTGACCATCCTCTTGCTACCAGGACGCCAGCAGTATCAGCAGGACTGGGCCGTGCTAGGACCACCCCTTGAGCCTTTTCGTGACGGACCGACGGATCGTAACAGGTCAAATGGCTGTCGTTGGTCCCGAAATTCCAGCATGGCCGTTATTTGAGAAGTTATGCGCGACTGTTCGTGCAGCCGGAAAGGAATAGTTACATCGAAGGAAATGACCGAGCGGGTTAGCGGCGTCTCCCACGCAACGCTTACAAGATCGTTGCAGTCGATTTTCGTCCTCTGTTCCGACTCGTGGGAGGCGAAAAATAGTACGGCACGGACGCCCAGACGGCTCAGCAGGGATTATGTTTGAGTGAAGGCTGCCTGGCCCGGCTGATCGCACCCCACCGAGCAATCATCTCTCCCCGGACCAGGTTTCCAGGATGCCGCAAAATCCGGTTTGGCATGGACCTGAAGCGTCAGGGGGGTGCCGTGAATCTCAAACCTTGGTTGCTGCGATGCAGCGGCTGGCCGTTTGGGCCGTTTCAGTTAACGCAAGCCATTCGTCCCGCACCGCAGGTGGTGCTGCAACCGCAGCAGGGGTATCGTCTGACCAGGTATGAACACGGGCGGCAACGCTGGCCGGTGCTATCGGCCGCTGTTTCTGCGGAGCGGGTCTTTGACGTGTTTTTGTCCCTGCTTGTCCCGCTTGGGGATGAGGTGGATGTGGTTGTGGAAACGAGCCACGGCTTGCCACCAGGCCAGTGCCGAGGGTGGCGACGACAAGGGATCGACCGCACCGTTCTGATCAGTCATTTATGCGATTTCGAAGAATTGCTGTTGCACGACGGCTGCACGGCCATTGCCGTGCTTTGCCGCCGTCGACGCCGGGAAGTGCAATTCGACGAACACAAACTTCTGCACGTGTACGCCCAGCGTCTGGGTCCGTTCCGGCGGTGTCTGCAGCGGTGGGGCATTCCTTGCCGGCGGCACCTGACCTTCATCTGCGAAGCGGATCACTGGCATCAAACCCAGCCGCACTATGCGGAGCAGGTGCACTGTTTGCTGTATCGTCTCGCCGCCCACCCCTCCCCCCCTCCCTATGCTGTCTAGACCGGGCGTGATTTGACTTACATCTAAAGGGACCACATGTTACTTGGAACTTCATTTGTGCCCTGTTTGCCCCCAAACACACACAATTCATCGTAATCTTTCTTTTGGTAGAGTTCCGTGCTCCCCTTAAAATGGGCATGGCGTTGCCCGATGTGCCGTTTTGAGTTTGAACTGATCGATGATCGGGGGCTTACCGGGGCCGATTCGGTCTCAATCGTCAACAAAAAGATCATCAATGTGCTATAAGCGATAGATGAGTGATGCATCGTCGATCAGAGCATAGCCAAGGCTATGGTATACCGGGTATGTGTGACTGATCGCAAAGGTGGGCGACCGAGGCCGCTGTTCCTCAATCGGCTGGGCACCCTGTCCCGCAACGAGGCATTTGTCACTCCGGCGGCAAATCTTTTTCCTCCTTCTCTATTCCAGGAAGTACCCGCAAAATTCGACCTCTCTAAGATCAATCACACCCCGTGTACGGGCTGGACACCTTTTGAGGAACCCGATGAAACCGTCATCCCCGTAGCACGCCGCTTATTGGTCAAAATGCTGCCAGAGGTCGGCTGCTGTGCGTATTTATCGATTATCATCTTCGCACTTGCTTTTTTTATATTGACTGACATTGCATTGCAAGGATACGAAACACCATCTTTGTCATTAATTATTATGGCCCTGTGCGCTTTACTAGTAGCCGGTCGCATTACGATGTGGTTGGTGTATCAGTTAGCGACTATTTATCAGATGATCTTTCGTCCACGTTTGATCCTCAGCGGTACTCACCTACGGCTGCTCAACGGACATGGGCGTATCCTGTTGTACATACCTTATGATAACGTGTTATCGGTACGTTTTAACCACAATCGGCACAATTCCAGCCTTTTGATTCAGTTGGGGAATATACAAGACGTCGCCACAGGGCTGAGTCCCAATCCTCGCTTACAATCTCATCCATTGTTTGCCATCCGGATCACCCCTTGGGACACTCTCATAGAGCTGTTCTTCTCCTTGGAAGGCTCGCCGCGCTATACCCTGCCCTTCGAGGCTATCATCGATGAACTGAAGCAACGGCTACGTTCATACTGGAACAAAGCTCGCAGTCTCCCAGGCTAATAACTCTCCTGATGCGACAGCACCACCTCCGCCGGACCCGTTACGCCGTTGAAGTAATCCCGGTGGTCATCCATCCCCCCCTTTTGGTTGAGGTACCCTCTGGTTGAGAAACGTCTTTATCAGGGGAGGGGGAGGTTTTTGAACTCGAAGGTTAGTGGATGGGTGCCAACGACCCAATCATACAGCACCAGGCGGGCAGGCGGGCCGGGCCGATTGACCAAGCGTTGCCCTGCTTTGTTCATCTCATCGTCAGGATAAGGCATTAACACCACTTCGAAACGCTTGAGATGACCATCGTCCGATTGCAGCGTAGTATCATGCAGGTAGTAGCAACGTCCGGCGGTGTCGCTTAGTTCCAGCAGTTGCCAAGGGGCCGAAATTGTCGCCACCGCTCTGACGTCCTCATCTTTCTCCTTTCGCTGCAGCCGGTCTTCCCACTGAAGGCTCAGACGATAGCCCTGATGAAGTTTGCCGGGGTTCACCGGGTCCGGCACTTCTACCTTCTCGAACTTATGCACACCCAAGCTATAGCGTCGGCCGCGGAAGGTGCGCCCCACAGCCTTGTGGGGTTCATCGATCACAATATCGGTCAGGGTGTCCTGAACGTAGCGAACCCAGACCCGCAACTTGAGCCGTTTCAGATGGGTAGCGGTACGACTCACGGGGGGGAGAAATGCCGTTCCCAGCACGCTGAAAGAAAGCTCGTGGCATTCGTCGGTGAGCAATTCCCCCCGAGGACCGTCGTTCAATTTGCCCTCTTGCCCTTTAGCCTCATCCGAGGACAACTGATGACCTTCGTCGTCTATTGCTTGAACGACCTGGATGGTTTTCAGGCCTAATAGTGGGACCTTGGGCTCGGCACATACCTGAACCGACAAGGTAAGCTCTTGGGACACCGGATGCCCTTCTTTCGGATCGAGCGGCTCCAGCAATAGACTACGGGTGACCTGGATGTTCGTAGCGACGCAGCGGAACGGACCTGTGTAGGCACAAAACGGGTTATAGTGATGGGAACGAATCAGTTGGATAAGTCCGTGGGGGGCGATTTGGACCTGGCCGCCCCCGCCGGCGTTAGTCACCTGGTCAACGGCCTGCCAGAAGGGGGTGTTGTCCCAGCGGAAGTTGTAGCGGGGCTGCCGATGTCGGCGTAAATCGAAGGGGGGTTCCTCTGGCTGCACTAGCGTGATGGCATAACCGCTGTGTCGAGCCAGGAAGGCAATGGCCTGCTCAGCCGTTACACTCTCCAGTTGAGCGGTTAGACGGGTCGGTTCCAGCAGGCGGCTTCGTTCTAACCGTGCAATGAGGGTTTCCAAGCGGCGCTGGATTTCCAGGTCCTGGGTCTGCCGACGGGCCTGCCGCAGTTGGGGCAAAATGGCCGGGCCTGCTTCCTCCAGTTGCTGGGCGGCTTGCTCACGGAGGCGATAATCCGGTGCCCCGAGTTGACGGACCAAGGCTTCCACCGTCGGAACCGTCAGGGACTTTGCCGATCCCGACGGGAAGATGCCGGCGGTAGACCGAGGCGATGCGGCCTCCTCGCCCCCCACACCTGTGAGCGATCCAAAACCGGCTAGCCCTCCCAAGCCGATTAGCACTGCCCCGATGTTGATCCTCATGTCTGTTTCCTGAGTGGGGAAAGACGACTTTGATTTGCCAGCGGAACGGTGGACAATGTACTGCTGATCCCCGCGGCTCTCAGCCACAGCAGCGTTTAGCTCGCTGGACAGAGGCGTCGATGATTATTCACTATGTTAGTTTAGTTCATATTAGCTGCTTTTTTGCGGCCAAGCAAGCAGTCTGACTTCGCCAGGTAACGCTTGTAACCCAGCGGCGGCGAGTAATCAATCTTTCCTGACCCTCTCCCCGCCGCTCGCTTTCGAGCAGGGTCGTCTGCGATTCCTTTGAGCCGGGAATGGTGCGGTATTTGCAGGCAATAACCGCCAGGGTCACAAAGACGGGTTATTGAATTTGCTCGATGGCCAAAAATTAGCTTGCTAGAAAGCTTTGAACATGCACAAACTTTACGCGAAGGGCAAGCCTGTTTGGTAAAACGCGTCGTTGCGGGGAAGCGACTACAAAGCAGTGGGTCTCGAGCGAATCACCACTTCGCAGGAGAGCAGCGATGTTACAAATCCGGAAAATACTCCATCCAACCGATTTTTCTGAACCTTCCCAGGCAGCGTTCGACCTGGCCTGTGCGTTAGCCAGGGATTATGGGGCTCGCCTGTTGATTGTGCACGTGTACCCGCCACCTCCCGTCTATGCTCCCGATGGCATCGCCATCCCCTTTCCCGCTGAGGAACCATTAGCGCTGCAAAATCGGTTGGCAGCAATCAAACCGACTGATAGCCGCATCTCCTACGAGCACCGCCTGGTCGAAGGCGATCCGGCCGAAAAAATCCTGGAACTGGCCAATAGCGAACATGTGGACCTGATCGTCATGGGCACCCACGGAACCACCGGCCTGGCTCGCTTGCTGGTCGGCAGTGTAGCCGAGAGTGTTCTCCGCAAGGCCCCTTGCCCCGTCCTGACCGTCCGTGCCCTGACGCCATCGTCCACTTGACATTCGCTCACCCACCCACTCGCCATCGTCGTCGCCGGACCTTAGCCTCTGTACCGTCCGACTGGCCAAGACCGTCACCCGACCTCCCGTTAGTCAGTTGCTTATTCCGAGGAACCAACTACCCGATTGTGCAGTCATCGCTATGTTTTTCGTTGGGCAAGTGTATCGAATCCGCACAATTCCTGGTCACCTGCTGGTACCAATTCGCCCAGTGCCGTCTGGCCCGGTGCGTGGCTGACAACGCAACAACGCTGCAACCATTTGGCCGCAACTATTATCTCTCTTATTGAGGACTTTTTCATCCAAATAACTGCTTTTTGCAAAAATTGGTACGCTCTGTGCAGAAGTGTTGGGCACCAGCGGCCTCCACCGTGAAGCCCAGAGCGTCAAGAATGGCTGCTTGTTTGGGAGGCGACCATGGCAACGACAATTTCGGGCCTGACCCCGCAACAGGTGGAGCACTACCGACGACGGTTGAAACGATTGATTGCCCGTCTGAGGCCGGAGGTACGTCATCTGGAAGCCGAGGCATGGCGTGGCAGTGAGGAACCGGTGGAGGGGGCCGAGATGCCTGGCATCGATACTGACCCGCCCAGCCAGGAAGAGGAGGAATACCTCGCCCGTGTGCTGTGGCAGAACGAACGGGAAATTCTCGCCCAGGCCGAAGAGGCCCTGCTTCGCATCCCGGCTGGAACCTTCGGCGTATGTGTCCACTGCGGCAACCCCGTCGGCAAGGAACGCCTCGACATGATGCCTTATACCCCTTACTGCGTCGACTGTGCCCGTAAAGCCGAAGCCGGTCAGTTGGATTAGCCCTTGGTGGCGTGTGGGGACCGGACACACCCCCATGTTGCTATCCGCCCCTACCATCAAGGCACATAATCAGCGACTCGTTAGAAGGATGAAGCAAGATATGAACCGTTGTGAAGCTCTCCGACTACTGCTTGAAGACCTGATTCGCGTATTGCAGGAGCAGGTCCGGTTACTGGAACGCACAGTGGAACGCGTGGAGCAAGTAACAGGCCACCTGGGCGTTGCATCCGAGTATGGTGTGGTGGCCTCAGAGCTGGCCGCTCTGGCCGTGCGGGCCCGTCAACTGGCCGAGCAAACCACTTGGGAACCGGTATGAATCCGCAGTGATGGCCCGGCAACCACTGTTAAGATCATCGTCTGACTGATCAAGGGGTGGGTTTAACGGGTTTTACCGGCCCCGCCCGGGTGAGGAGGGGAGATCATACCGTAGCCAGGCGACATTCCAAGCACAACTTCAGCGTAGGCCTTAACTTGCAGGAGGACTAGCCATGTTCATTCCCACAGGTTGGCGCGATTGGGAACTGGTGATGGCAGCCCTGATGTGGGCCTGGTTCGTACTGGGCCTGACCTCCTTGCTAGCGTTCGGGATTGCCTATGGCCTATTCCGGGCACCACATCGCCGGCAAATAGCAGGCTCTTCAACCGCTTTATCCCCTGAAGTTGGGTCCGGAACGTCCAGCCCCGCTGCCGTAGTGATCGAACGGGTAACACAGCCGGCTCGGGCAACCACCGCTCCCACCAGCGGTGAGCTTGTCTCTGCCGGCTGAACTGCAAAAGGCACCGTTTGCTCGGTTTCTGACCCATCTCCGCCACTGTCACCATTACGCTCTGCCCATCTGACACACTTTTTGGGATCCGGTGGGCACCACTGGGCGTCAGTACTCGTGCCAACATCGGGTCAGGAAGTGACAGGGTAGACAACCCCTTCGACCAGTTTTTTCGATCTGGACGAAAAACGACAACGGAAACAAGCGGGCGGATTAAAAAGCCGCCCCGATCGTCGCTTCCGGTTCGAAGCGGATCGTTTAGAATCCGGTGGCAGTGGCTGCACCTCTAACATTATGATGAAGGTATGCCTCCGGGCATACTTACGTCGCGGTCGAGCAGAGTTAATGGCGAAACGAGAAGCATATTTCAGATAGGGAGTTAGTTCCGTGGAACTACCGCAACTCCATCATCCGTGGTTAGTAGCTGTGTGGCCCGGGATGGGCCATGTGGCTATCAATGCCGGCATCTATTTGCTGGCCAAACTAGGGATGAACGCCCTAGCGGAATTCGAAACCCCCGATTTGTTCGATGTCGACCAGGTTGAAGTCAAGGACGGGATCATCCAACCGATCCGTCGGCCGCGGCATCGGCTGTACGTATGGCACGATCCGGAGCAGCGGCACGACCTGGTGGTTTTTGTGGGCGAAGCCCAGCCGCAATGGGGGAAGTACGCTTTCTGTCGTCATCTGATGGAACTGGCCCGCAAGCTGAATGTGGAGCGGGTGTTCACTTTCGCAGCCATGGCCACCCAGATGCATCCCCAGCATCGTTCGCGGGTGTTCGGAGCAACGACTGATCCAGCCTATCGCGACGAATTGAAGCAACTGGAATTGCATCTGCTCAACGAAGGGCACATTGGTGGCCTCAATGGCGTGTTGCTGGCCGCCGCCGCTGAGGCCCAGTTGCCCGGCACCTGCCTGCTGGGCGAAATGCCCCACATCTTCGCCCAGTTTCCCTTTCCTAAAGCTTCCTTGGCCATTCTCGAAGTTTTCGCAACGATTGCCCGCCTGGACCTGGATCTCAGTGAATTGCAGCGGGAAGCCGAACGCGTCGAGCAGCAATTGGGCGAGCTTTTGGCCCGGGTCGAGGAGCAATACCGTCAACTGCAAAGTAATGACAGCGGCGACGAGGAAGAGGAAGGTAGCGACAGCGGCGAAGAAATCCAAGCCGAACACGA
The DNA here is from genome assembly GCA_025055795.1 of Gemmataceae bacterium. Lineage (GTDB taxonomy): Bacteria > Planctomycetota > Planctomycetia > Gemmatales > Gemmataceae > Thermogemmata. The sequence continues at coordinate 2,620 of JANWVV010000007.1, read as the reverse complement.
ATCGGCCGATACCCCTTCGTCCGTCCCCCGCACCGACGAATCCAGCCGTCATCATCGTGGTCGCAACGGCAAGCTATCCCCTGCCGATCGCGAACACATCGAGCAACTCTTCACCGAAGCGGCCGTAGATCGGTCCAAAGCCTTTGAACTGAAACGGGAGCTGGACCGCCTGGGTGTATTCAAAGATTACGAAGACCGCTTCCTCGACCTATTCAAAAAACCCTCGGCCTGATCCCTTTTGCCATGCTTGAAATCGGTCGAGTACACGTCCTGTCGTCCCAGCAGCCGATACTCGAGCGACGTCGGCGGCTGTCACTTCGGCTGCCCCTTCTCCCGTCCACTACGCATCTGGTCTGCGGCTGATAGCCGGAGCATAATCCCGTTGCGTGCTCGCAGTCGTCTTCGCTAAGATAACGCCCCTGCGGGCGGGGAACTGGGTCGGCCTGGCCGCAGCGCCCCCCAGCACGCCCGCTCGAACCGAGTGAGGGAAAAGCCGGCATCGATTTAGATGCTATTCCACCAGAACGGTGCGGCCCGACAGCAGGACCCAACGCAGCCGCAGCGGCCTCACTGGTCTATTGATGCAGCAAAGTACGGATAAGGAAAGGAGTCCGCATCTGTCATGGCATCGCTGCACGTGGCCATTTTGGACGAAGAGTTGCCTTATCCGCCCACTTCAGGCAAGCGGATTCGCACCTACCAGTTGCTTCGCCGCCTGGCCGAGCGGCATCGTCTTACCTTTTTCGCCCATCGGCACGCTGATCCGGAGGAAGCCCTAGCCGCCCAGGACGCTTTCGCCCGCTTAGGGATCCGTACCATCGTGCTGGACCGTCCTTTGCCGGCGAAGTCGGGGGCGACTTTCTATGCCCGTCTGGCCGGCAACCTTTTGTCTGCTCTGCCATACTCCGTAGCCTCTCATGCGGCCGCATCTTATGTTGCCGCTGTGCGGGATTTTGCCCAGCGTCAGCGTGTACAGTTGTGGCATTGCGAATGGACCCCTTACGCCCAGGTGCTGCGGGCGGCCTTCGGTCCGACGCTGCCGCAGCTCCGCTGGACGATCATGGCCCACAATGTCGAATCGCTTATCTGGCAGCGTTACGCCGCCATCGAGCCACATCCCCTCAAGCGGTGGTATCTGCGGCTTCAGCAGGTGAAGTATGAGCGTTTTGAGCAATGGGCCTACACGGCCGCTACCCTGACGATAGCGGTCAGTCAGGCGGATGCCCGCTTGATGCAGCAGCGGTTTGGCGCAACGCGTCTGGCCGTGGTGGAAAACGGGGTGGATGTCGAGGCGTTCCGGCCCCAACGAGACGTCGAGCGTGACCCGTATCATCTGCTGTTTGTGGGCAGTCTCGACTGGCGCCCCAATCTGGACGCTGTCAATCTGTTGCTCGAGCAGATCTTTCCGGCCGTCGCCGCCGCGGAGCCCCGGGCCCGCCTGTCGATTGTCGGACGCCGTCCCCCGCAATGGTTACGACTACGCTGTACGGCCTTCCCCCGCGTCCATCTCATGGCTGACGTCGCCGACGTCCGTCCCTTCTTAGCCTGCTGCGGCATGCTAGTGGTGCCCCTACGTGTCGGAGGAGGAACACGCCTGAAAATCCTCGAGGCCCTCGCCAGTGGCACCCCTGTGATCAGTACCACCCTGGGAGCCGAGGGACTCGACCTGCTTCCCGGCCAGGATCTGCTCATCGCCGACAGCCCCCAGCAGTTCATCAGTGCCATCCATGAGGCATTCCGCCGGCCGCTGGAACTGCAGGATCAGGCCGCCAACGCCCGACAAAAAATCATTCGCCGCCACTCTTGGAACCACCTGGCCCAACACCTGGACGACCTCTGGCAAGCCACCGCCGACCACGTCCCCCGCCGCACATCCGTCACCATCCCCCCTGCCCATCCCCATTTGTAACTTTTTCCGCATTCGACAAAACCTCCCCCCTCGTTTCCTCGTCGGAATGGTGCTGGCGGAAACAACCCGACCCTGCGGGGATTGTTTCTCCATCTCTACCTTTCCCCTTTCTTGGAGGGCCTTAGTTATGAGGCGTGGGAAGAAGTGGTATTGGTTAGCGGGGGTCAGCCTGCTGGGACTGGCCTGTGGCGTCGCCTGCGATCAGCTCACCGCCACCGCCGCTCCAGCGGCCAACCCTGAGGTCAAACCAGCCGTGCAACTGCCCATTACCCGCGTGGTCCTGTTCAACAGCGGCGTGGGGTACTTTGCCCGCTCCGGCGAGGTCAGCGACGACGCCCGCGTGGACCTGACCTTCCGCGAAGAGGACATCAACGATCTGCTCAAAAGCATGACGCTGGAGGACTTTGGCAACGGCCGCATTGATGCGGTCAGTTACGATTCGCGGGAGCCGATTGCCCGCACCCTGGCCAGTTTTGCGGTCAATCTGAACGGCAATCCGACTTTTGCCAACATTTTGACGCAGTTGCGTGGGGAGCGTGTGGAGGTGACGTTGACGCCCACGGCGGTCAATCAGCCGGGCAAGCTCAACGGGGTGATAGTGGGGGTGGAACGGCAGAAGGTGGCGGCGGGGAACACCACGGTGGAGGTAGAGGTGTTGAATTTGTGGTGTGCGGAGGGATTGCGGGCGGTCAAGTTGGGGGAGGTTCAGCA
>JANWVV010000079.1 GCA_025055795.1 Gemmataceae bacterium | reverse complement strand
ACAGATTTTCAGATTTAATGGTAGTTTGCCAAAACAAATGCATCTGTATTACCGGGAATGTAGCTAGGCAAAGGCAAGTTGACTGGTCTATCAAACACCAGTAGATTGGGATCGTATTGATGAACTTCATTTGTCACTTTGCTTTCTGTCTGAGGGAGCGTAAAGCGAACAACCTTATGACCCGAAAAGCTGAAAATGAATCGCTATCGGAGCAGGATCGTCAACTAAAAGCACTCCGAGCTCAAATCGATGATTTGGACCTAGAAATCCTGAAATTATTGAACAAGCGTGCAGATATTGCCCTGCAGATCGGAAAACTAAAACACGAGCATGGTGGCGAAATTTTTTCAGCCGCTCGTGAAGAGGAAGTGTTAACCAACGTGCTCGCAGCCCACAAGGGTCCGTTGCCTGAGGTAACCATCAAGGCGATATTTCGCGAATTGATTTCGGGCTCGCGTGCTGTTCAGAAGGTAACGCGTATTGCATTTCTCGGCCCGGAATACAGTTACAGCCACTTGGCCGCTCTCCAGCGGTTTGGTGAAGCTGTCGCCTATAATCGCACAGGCAGTATTGCCGCCGTATTTGAGGAAGTAGCACGCAAACATGCGGATTACGGCGTCGTCCCTCTGGAAAACTCTACCGACGGCCGGATTGCCGATACCCTGGACATGTTCATCCGCATGCCGCAAATCAAAATTTGTGCCGAAATCCGGTTACGTGTGCACCACCATTTGTTGGCCAACTGCCAGCAGACGGAGATCCGCCGGGTCTATAGCAAGGCTCAGGCCCTCAGCCAGTGCCGTAATTGGCTCAGCAAAAATCTACCCCACGCCACCTTGCATGAGGTGTCCAGCACTGCCGACGCCGCCCGTCTAGTTCTTAGCGAACCGAACGTCGCCGCTGTGGCCAGCCGGCAAGCTGCTGTACGCTATGGCATCAACATATTATACCACAACATCGAAGACTCCCCTTTCAACGAGACTCGCTTCGCGGTAATCGGCCTGAGTGACAGTGCCCGCACCGGCCGGGACAAAACCGCCATGATGTTTCAGATCAGTCACACCCCCGGTGCTTTGGCCGACGTGCTCGTCATCTTCAAAGCCCAGAAGATCAATCTCACTTGGATCGAATCATTCCCCTATCGGGAGGCAAAGGGGGAGTATGTCTTTTTCATCGATTTCGATGGCCACCGGGACGATCCTAAAGTCAAGAAAGCGTTGGCTGCTATGGAACAAGTGTGCGATTCTGTCCATGTCCTTGGATCTTTTCCGCAGGCTTTGGCCGACGACGAGTAGCCTAAACGTGTCACATTCATCACCACCCAATCACTGATCTTCATCCAATCGCTATTACTCGCCTCTTGTATCATACACTACTCTTCCAATGATGATTAATTCTAGTCCTGTTGTCCTTTTGCTCCCTGTTGATGTTGAGGATAGTTGGGAAGTCTTCTGTCGTCGTCCGCGGAAAGCTTTATAACATAAAAATGCGTTGTTTGGTGCACTAAGCCAAGCACACAGCGGGTTAATTATATTTTTCTTTTGGGGGCAGCGGTGCTGCACCGGGGGGGTACCGCTGATCCAACTAAGGAACCTTAACAAAACTATTGCTCCGTCCCCGCCCTGCGGAGCATGAGCTGATCAAACCACGATTTGCAATGATTTTAGTCATTCGTCCTGACGCTACGTTAGAGCAGCTGGAGCACATTATTGAGCGTGTTCGCGAGCTGGGTTTCACTCCGCACGTCAGCCGGGGTGAGTCTCGGACCATCGTGGGGGTTATCGGCGACGAGAATCGTGCCGGAGCCGAAAACCTGGCTGCCATCCCGGGAGTGGAACAGGTTTTGCGGATCATGAAGCCGTTCAAGTTGGCAAGCCGCGAGTTCCACCCCGCCGATAGCATCGTATACGTCGGCAAAGTACGCATCGGCGGTGGCAGCCTGGCCATGATTGCCGGGCCATGCGCCGTCGAAAGCTATGAGCAGATGGATACCATAGCTCGCTACGTTAAAGCGGGCGGTGCCAACATCTTACGCGGTGGAGCCTTCAAACCACGGACCAGCCCTTACGCTTTCCAGGGGCTAGGGGAGGAAGGTTTGAAAATCTTGCGTGACATCGGCCAGAAATATGACCTGCCAGTAGTTACCGAGGTCATGGATCCCCGCCAGGTAGAATTGGTCTGCCGTTATGCCGACATGCTTCAGATCGGTGCCCGTAACATGCAAAACTTCGACCTTTTGCGAGAGTGCGGCCGTACCCGCAAACCGATTCTGTTGAAACGTGGCATGAGTGCGACCGTCAAGGATCTGCTCATGTCAGCTGAATACATTCTGGCCGAGGGGAACCACGAGGTAGTTCTCTGTGAGCGAGGCGTGCGCAGTTTTGAGGACAGCACCCGCAACATGCTCGACATGAGTGCCGTCCCGAACGTCAAAGGCCAAAGTCACCTCCCTATCATCGTCGATCCCAGTCATGCGACAGGTCGGCCCGATCTGATTCCGAGTATGTGTCGGGCAGCGGTTGCGGCCGGTGCCGATGGTGTCCACGTCGAGGTACACCATTGTCCCGAAAAGGCCCTCTCCGATGGCCCACAGGCCCTGTTGCCCCACCAGTTCCTTGACCTGATGGGCGACCTCCGTCGCCTCGCTGCTGCTTTGGGACGCGAATTCTGGTCTCACCCCGAACCGGAAATAGTCCCCTAACATCCATCAACGGTTACTGCTTCCCGCCTGGTAATTTCGTCAACTTGTTTATTGACATTAGTGACTGCTAGAACAGAAAAGACGCGCCCCAAGAACGCTGTGTAAAAGTAGCAATGGACTTAATTGTTACCATTCATTTGAAAACGTTTTTGTGAGCAATTTTCAGACAAAAGCGATAAATTAGAGTGACTTTTAGTGCATACAACCAACTGGAGAGGTGTGATGCCACGAGCTAAGTTTATTGCTGGCAACTGGAAAATGTACACCACCTTGGAGCAAGCCCGTCAGTTGGCTCAACGGGTGGCCCAAGGGGTCGATTCCGTCTTAGCGCAGAAGGTTCGTGTCGCGGTTTGTCCGCCGTTTCCTTGGTTATTGCCGGTCGCCGAAGTCTTGCGGGGAAGTGCCGTGGCACTGGGAGCCCAGGACTGCCATTACGAACGCGAGGGGGCTTACACCGGACAAGTATCTCCCTACATGCTCCGGGAAGCCGGCTGCCAATATGTTATTATCGGTCATAGCGAACGTCGTCATGGACTCGGCGAAAGTGACGAATTTTTGAACAAAAAGTTGCACGGAGCATTACGCGCTGGTCTACATGTTATCTTTTGCATAGGTGAGTTACTCACCGAAAGGGAGGCCAATCAGACTGAACAAGTGCTACAACGCCAGCTTCTCGGCGGCCTGGCTGGACTGACCGCTGAGCAGTTGCAGCAAGTAACGATTGCTTACGAGCCGGTATGGGCCATTGGTACGGGCCGGGTAGCTACCGAGGAACAGGCCGAGCACGCTCATGCCTTTGTGCGTCGAACGATCGCTGAGTTGTTCGGATCGAATGCGGCGGAGAATGTGCTGATTCAGTACGGCGGTAGCGTCAAGCCCGAAAATGCTGCTGGCCTGTTGAAGCAACCGGACGTCGACGGATGTCTGGTAGGCGGGGCCAGCTTGAACGCCGAGGCCTTCCTAGCCATCCTGCGCACATGCCTGTAACTGATGCTACTAATTTGCATGCCGCTCATGTATCGTGACAAACCCCCTTCGATTATCCTCAGCCGTCTGGCTACTAGGAGGTAACAGTTAAAACGTCAAAATTACGGACAGTAGTGAAAATTCTTATTAAGGCCTAAGGCTACGGATTCCAGTGATCCGCTCCGAAGCGATACATTTTCAAGTCGATAAGCACGAATTCCATCCAATATGCTTATCAGCCTGCCGCAATCTGTGCAGACGGCCAATTTTCAGGGACGTTGGACCCCATTGTCCAGCACAACCGGTGTCATCGTCCCGAGCAATTCATTTTCAGCAACCCGTGAGTTTGCGATATCTTATTGTCCCCGACAAACTGATATAACTGTACGACCCTTCCACAAACACTAGGTGTGTTCACGAGAGTTGACCTTGACCGTTGCGTAAGGTAGCGGAATGATACCCTTAATGAATCCACTGTAAAAATGATACTAGTAATGCCTTAGCTGTAAACTTGTGAATGCTGTTACACGCTAACATAGCGGCACGATTCATGGAATGTTGGACTTGATTAAAAGAAGGATCGGTCCCCTCCTGAGCGCACAACGATCCCTGCGACCTGTTCAACCATCGGACAGGGTCCTTGTTCTGCACATTGCAGCGTCAAAGTTAGCTCGTCATGGATCTTACAAGCTGCCGGTTTGTCTAAATTCGTTTGACCGATGGAGTTGCGGTCAACGCGGCGTGGTTTTGCACCGCTTGAGCAGCGGCTTGTTCTATTTGTTAGCTCTATTTCTACTGTTAACGTCAGTAGGATGTAAGACTAACGAGCGAAGCCGTAACCGGGAAACGACAGGGTCGCCAGCGGCACGAGGTTCGCCCCAACCCAGCTGGTTGGACCCTTCCTCGCAGATGCCGGGTTCCAAAACGAACATTCCCAAAGGTGGAAAGTGGCATGAGTCATCGACAACTGCTCAAGACGTCATAGGCGGCCGGGTGGTCGATGCCTTCGGTCGTCCGGCCCGGAACGTTTTTATTCGGATCGAACCGGTTCCGGCTA
>JANWVV010000078.1 GCA_025055795.1 Gemmataceae bacterium | reverse complement strand
CAATTTGTGGGACCGCTTCCGTGAATGCCGTAATCGCGGCCTGAGTGGCATTCCTCGCAGCGAATTGCTCCGCTACATGGAAGAAGCGGCTGAAGCCATCGATCTGATGAACATCCAATATCAGATCCAGCATCTGGACATCAAGCCGCAGAATCTGTTCCTGGTAGCCAATCATGTGAAGGTGGGCGACTTCGGACTGGCCAAACTGCTTGATGGCGTGTCGGCTAGTGTAACTGGTGGAGTGACCCCCGTTTATGCCGCTCCAGAGACCTTCGAGGGACGCGTCAGCCGATTCTGCGATCAGTACAGCTTGGCGATCGTTTACCAGGAGTTGCTCACGGGTACTCGGCCTTTCCAGGGGACCAATACCCGTCAGTTGTTGATGCAGCATCTGGCCGGCACCCCTGAGGTGGCTCCACTGCCGGAAGCGGACCGGGCTGTCATCCTGCGGGCCTTGCAGAAAACCCCCGAGGAACGCTGGCCCAATTGCATGGAGATGGTCCAGGCGCTGCGTGCAGCCGGTGAAGGCAAAATGACGCTCTGGGCCGGGGGAACAGCCGCGCTTGCTGAAGGTCCGGAGACACGGACCCAGCCGACACCACCGCCCACCCATGCGGTCAGTGGCATCGGTTCTGCCTCGGCCCTGGCAACACGGGTAGCTCCGTTGGCAGCAATACCCGCTTCGCCGACGGGTGTCTCGGCTGCCGCTGTCAGCACCGGCGATGGTCCTCGCACCCATCCGACGGCCCCCGCCTTTGTGCCGCCTGCCGGCGGTACCCCGCCTCGGGCCAGTGGCCCTTTGAGTACGCCGCGCCTGGTTACCCCTTCTACGTTGATCTCTTCTCCCGCTGGGGGGTTACGCTGCCGGAGTGATACTGGCGCACCCCCACGCTCGCAGCTAATGCCCCGTGCTCCGAGTCTGCCCCCGGAACGAACGGGGGACGGAGTGTTAATCCCGACATGTATCATTGGCTTGGGCAACGGCGGCCAGCGGGTTGTCGAAGCGTTGCAGAACCTGCTCCGCCAGCACTGGGGTGATGTACGGTCCCTGCCGCACCTGCGTTTTCTGACTATCGACACCGATCCGCAGGTGGCTTCCGCTGCAGGAGCAACGGTCGGCTCGCCCACTGTCCTCACGCCGTCGCCGGCGACTACTCCAACTTCCCCGGTCACCCCGGCGGGAGAAGCTGCTTTCTTCTGGGCTCGGCTGCAACGACCTGCTCACTACCTTCAGCAGGCCCATCTGCCATCGCTGGATCGCTGGTTACCTCCGGGTAGCCTGGCACGTCTGGGACGCCAACCGGGCACCGCTCAAGGGGTCCGGGCTTTTGGCCGACTGGCCTTGCTTGACCACTCTCGTCCGTTGCTGGCCCGTCTGCGTCGGGAACTCCAGGCCCTGCTGACCGAGGAACCGCTCCAGCAGGCCGCTGCCCACACCCGCCTGACGCTCCGTTCCAACCGTCCCCATTTCTACCTGATTGCCGACCTGGGTGGGGGTAGCGGCAGTGGCATGTTCCTCGACCTGGCCTATTGGCTGCGCCATGAGCTGCGTCGCCTGGGTTGTCCCCCTTCTGTTCATGCCCTGTTGTTGCTTCCCCCTGTCGATCCGCGGGCCTTACGCACTCCCGCCACTACGCTGGCCCTGGGCAATACCTGTGCTGCCCTTGTGGAACTGGAGTATTTCCAGTCCGGTCGCGGCGTCTATCAGGCCTACGGCGACACGGAGGAAGGGACCTGGACGGAGAATGCCCCGCCCTTCGGCTCTATCCATATGCTGATGGCCGAACCGGCTAGTTATGCCACTGTCGTGGCCGATGCCGCCCGCTTTCTGCTACTGCGCCTGCTTACGCCGCTGGGTCGGTTCCTGGATCAACATCCGCCCGCGGAGCCTGCCAGTGTCCAACTGGTCGGTTTGTATCATTTCTACTGGCCACGCCGCGAATTGCTCGACCAGAGTGCCGCGCAATTGGCTCGCTGGTTGCTCCGCCGCTGGTACGCCGACGATCCGGTCACTCGCGAGCAGGTCTGCGTACCGGTGAGCACCTGGCTTGACCAGCAATGGCACGAGCATCGCCTGACCACTGAACAACTCCTGACCGCTTTCCGCAATGAATTGACCAATTATCTACGCGACGATCCTGACCACTACTGCGATACCCAGTTGCAAACGTTACGGACGCAAACACCTACGGCCAGTAAAATCGATGGATTTGCTGTTTGCCAGGTTCTCGATCAGTTCCTACGCCTGGTGGGCAAACCCGAGGCCGATCCCGCCTTTCCCGTGCCAATCTGTGAAACGGTTTTTGCTTCGGCTTACGAGCGTCTACTGCGGGAAAGTGACACCGCGTTATCGGTCCTGGCGGTGCAACTGCTGGAAATGCCCGGTTACCGCTTCGCAGGGGCCGAAGAGGCACTGCGGCAGGTGGAACTGCGACTGGATGCCCAGATTGCTGCTGTGGAACAGACCCATCAGGACCTGCAACGTCAGGTCCGCTTGCTCTATCAGCGGTTGCTGCAGCTGATCGCTCAGTTGGAACAGGGGGGAACGTTGCTGTTTGGTTTGCGCCGCTCCGCCCTGGTGCAGGAGATCCTTGAAGCATTACGCGTCTACCCCCAGCGGCAATTGCAGTTGCAGATGGTGGGTCGTTTACTGCCGTTGTTGCGGCATTTACGCGATGCCGCTCCGGAATTTTTGCGTGATTTGGCTTTGTGCCGGCAGGCGTTGCGGCAGTTGGAAAACCAGCTTGATCAGCTTTGTCCACCGCCGTCGGGGACCATCGGCTCGGGGTGCCGTTTACTTCCGGGCAACGCTACCGAGCCGGCCGCGGCAGCCGCCAGCTTGATCGAACAGCTTTGTGTCCATCAGGCTCATGCCTTGGAGGCGTGGGAACAGCGTCTCCAGCAGGCCCTGCAACGCAAATTCCGCGGTCTGGGTAACGTCTGCCTGAAAGTGGCTGCCAAGGGTGCTGATTTCTGCCAATGGCTACTGGAGCAGTGCCGGGCTTTCCTCGACCCCCATCTGCCCCGTCACGATCCTGCAGCTGCTTTCTTCCAGGTCTTCGCCTCAGCTGACGAGGCAGCCCAGGCGTTGCACACCGCGGTGGACGAGGCCGCACCTGCTATTGCCGCCGCCGGTCACGCGTCCACCGATAACCGGGCTGTTGTCCTGCTTCCCGCCACCGACGCGGGCCACCGCCTGGCCCAGCAGCTAATCGAAATCTCGCCAACACTCTCCTGGCAGGTTCTCCACGTCGATGAACAACTGTGTTTGTACCGAGAAACCGTTCTGCCTTTGAGGGCATTGCCCCATCTTGGCCCCCTTGGTCAGCAAGCCTACGAGCAGCTTCTGGCCACTGAGCATCCGCCGCACAGCCGCGTCGACATTCCCTGGACTTTGCCCGCGAAGCTGCCCGAACTATCCTGATCGCCCACAAGCCTGCCCTCTGATCTACGGCTATCTATCGCCCGATGATGGCTCGTGGACTGCTTGATTGAACCCTGCAGTCCGATACCAGGCCACTGAACACAGGCAGAGATGTTCTGTCACCATCTAACGCATTATGGCGGCGCGGGCCGCATCCGCCACAAAACATAACTGCATCCCACCAGGGTCATGGCTGCCAGGGCATAGCCGCTCCAGTTCAGGCTAGCACCGTCGGCCGCTAGATTATCCAGACCCAACGGGTACAGCGTTGCCAACACGGCCACGGCGTTGTTGAGGGTGTGCAACAGGATAGAGGCAAAAATGGAACGGCAAGCCAGGTAGACAAAATGGAGATAAGCCCCCATGGCCGCGGCAGCCAGCGCATAGGCGGGGTCCAGGTGTAAAAAACCGAACAGCAGGGAGGTCCAGAAGATGCCGGCGCCCCAGCCGTAGCGGGCGATCAGGCCACGTCCGAGAAAGCCGCGGCACCAGACTTCTTCAACGATCCCAGGTCCAATAGCTGTGGCCGCCAGGGTGACCAACAGCGGCGCCTGACTGAAAACGGCCCGGACCAGTCCGGCCACGTTGGCAGACTTCCCCCCGAGCCACTGCTGGATCGACTCATGAAGCCCTCCTGCTAGAAGCATGAATGGAGGCAGGAGGATCGCGATCAGGAGCATCTGAGCCAGGCGGGGGCGTCGCCAGCCGATCTGTACACGCCAGTCCGGTCCCATCAGCCGCGGCAGCACACGGTGGATCAGCCCCCACGCCGCCAGTTGCGCTGCCAGCATGCCGTAGACCAGAGCTAGTACGATGGCCCGCGGAGCGGAAGTCGACTGGGGAAGCTCGGCACCCCTTTCCGCTGGAGTTTCGTTGTTATCCGGGTTGCTGACGAGTGGACTTTCGGCCGCTGGTGGGCTTTGTCGCGTTAACTGGGCCAGACCGGCTAGTTGCTCTTCCACAAACGTCCAGGGTTGTTCCCGACCCCAGGCGTAGACGAACATTATGGCTGCTCCGACAGCCAGTGTCGCCGTTATTTGGGTCAGTAGGAATAGCAGGCACCAGAGCACGGCCTCGATCAGGCCGGGGCGCGGTCGGCCAGCCCGAGGGCCCGTCGCAGGTGGGGCCAACAGGACGACCAGCGGTGGTAGCTCGTCATTGGACGTCACCGCTGAGGGGGGGTGTTCCGTCGGTCCGGTTCCGCTTGTGGATTCGGCCATAACTGTGCGTTATTCCCCCTGTTGATGCCGCCATTCCCTTGCAGAACGGCTACTACCGCAAATCCCCAGGTAATTCTACAAGTTCGACCTGCAAGCGACGCAAAATCCGACGCACAGGTGTCGGAAATGTCGACAACACAACAACCCGCCCGGCCTCGGGAATACTACCCACCCGACCTGCTGCTGGAAGAGCTGACGCAACTGTGGCCACGGATCCCGCCCCGCCTCCAGGCCTACCTGCTCGAACTGGCCAGACAATTCGCCGGCTAACACCGCTGACCCCTCGACCCCCGACCTTACCCGGCCCCCAAAACACACCGTGCACCTGGTACGATAAAAACGATAAAAACGATAAAAGTCCCTAGCGCCCGGCAGCGGTTTAGTCATAAATTCTCATCGGAAAATAACTTACGTCACGAACACCCTCGCCGCTGCCGTGGCAACTTTTTACAGGCCCTTCCGCGACAAAAACGATAAAAGTCCCCGACCGCCTGCAACGGCCTGATCGCCACCCCTTGCTGTCGCCAGCGGCCGTGGCGCAAACTGTCGCATTTCCCAACCGACCACCAGGTGCCAGCGGCGGTGGTAGAGGGTTGCGGGGCTGGGTGGCGTAAACTGTCGCATTTCCCAACCGATTCTCAGAGGGGTCGTTTGCCAGAACCGACCGGCAGCCCCGCACCCGCCAGTTGTGTCGACATGTCGACGAAACCCCCTTTTCCTGCTCTAAACCCTTGGAAAACAAGCATTTAACTGCGTCGACACTTTGTCGACGAAACCCCCCGTTTTGTCGACGACCCCCCCCCCTCGGCCCGCGGCCCCGGGCCCGGGGCGGGGGGGGTTGCCGACAGGGGGGTTGGGCTGTGCGGGCCCGTTTG
>JANWVV010000077.1 GCA_025055795.1 Gemmataceae bacterium | reverse complement strand
GGCTGGTCGGTCCCAGTGTGCTTCTACATTTATGACCGCGCCGTGACCCAAAGGGAAATCACTCCCGGCCTGCTCCCTCGTATTTTCTCAGATATAAGGACCGAACATGTCACTAACACCTCACACAACGCTTGTAGCATAGACACACAAATCTCCAACTATGATCAGTTATAACGATTATATCATCTCACTATTGCTTTTTTGTAAAAAGTACAATTATTTTGACTCATGTTTGGTCGCGGGTCTCCCCCAGCCGATTGTGCCGGTATAGTCCCCCGAAGAGCATTACTTTGCGTGCATAAAACGAATATAAAGTTAAAACAGGTCGTTTCGAGGTCATGGGGCTAGAATGTCGAAGGTGGTCGCACAAATTCGACAAAGTCGATAATTAAAGAGAAGAGTTCAAATGGCATTGCTGGACCAAAACCAAGGTCGACCACGGCATCTGCATGACAGCGGATCACCAACAGGGAACTCGGGTATGCAAGCGGGTTGTGTAGTTCGGTTCCGCAACCGGGACTGGATCCTGTTATCAACCGACCAGAACGGGCAGCTCGTTCTCCGGCCGCTTACCGGCACAAGCGAGGAAGCTGTCACGGTTCTCAAGCCCCTGGTCGAGTTGGTCGGGGCCCAGCTGCCCTCCGAACGTATCGAGCCCTCGCAGTTTCCATTACCTTCCGTTGCCGCTGTTGCCGATGCCCAGAGTCTGCACTTGCTGGGACAAGCAGCACGGTTGTTGCTTCGTGAGGGGGCTGCTCCCTTCCGGTCGTTGGGACGGATCTCGGTGCGTCCCCGCAGTTATCAATTCGTGCCGTTGATGATGGCTTTGCGGTTGCAACCGGTGCGAATTCTAATCGCTGATGACGTTGGGGTAGGTAAAACCATCGAGGCGGGGCTTATTGCCCGTGAACTGTGGGAACGTCGGCAAGTCCAGCGGTTGGCCGTTTTGTGCCCCCCTTACTTATGCGACCAGTGGCAAAAAGAACTGACTGAGAAGTTCCACCTGGAAGCGGTAGTCATCAACTCGGCCACCATCGGCTCTTTGGAACGTCGTACCCCTCCGGGACGCACTGTCTATCAACACCATCGTGTCCAGGTGATTAGTATCGACTTTGTCAAACATGATCGCAACAAGCACACCTTTCTGCTTCATGCCCCCGAGCTGGTGATTATAGACGAAGTGCACGGTGCTATTCCCGCCTCCGGGCAGGAGCGGCATTTGCGCTACAACCTGGTTCAGGAACTGGCCGATGACAGTCAACGTCATCTCATACTCCTTACCGCCACCCCCCATAGCGGCATCCCGGAGTCGTTCCAGCGACTGATGGGGTTACTTTCTCCGGAATTTGCCACCTGGGACTTCAGCCAATTGAGCGATTCCCAGCGGATCAAGCTCGCCCGCCACTTTGTGCAACGAACCCGCAAGGATATCGAGCAGCGCTGGGAGAAAGTCTCGTGTTTTCCAGTACGCGAACCGATTGATGCCACTTACACCCTTTCGTCTTCTTATCGGCAGCTGTTTGACGCCGTTTACACTTTCTGTCAGGACATTGTGCAAAGCGGCTTGGCCCTGGCGGACCACCGTCGCCGCGTGCGCTGGTGGTCCGCTTTGGTTCTTTTACGGTGCGTCATGTCCAGTCCGCGAGCCGCCAAGGTGGCCCTGAAGCACCGTCGCAAAGACCAGGCCATCCCCACCGCGGAGCTGGACGACGACTCGCCTTACCTTAACGATGTCTACGAAAGCGACGATCACCTGCCGGACGACGAACTTCCCACCACCTTGCTTGACCAGACCAGGGACGACATTTCGGATCGGCAAAAGCATACACTGCAGGCCCTGGAACGCATGGCCGCTGACATCTCTGAAGACCAGGATAACAAACTCAACCGATGTCTTAAGCTTGTGCAAAGTTTACTGCAGGAAGGGTACAACCCGGTGATATGGTGCCACTACGTGGAAACGGCCGAGTACGTAGCTGAAAAACTTGAGCGACATCTGCACAGCGCCAGCCCGGCTGTGCAGGTCCTGTGCCTGACCGGTCGGATCGGTGAGGAACAACGTCGCCTTCGGGTGGCCGAATTCATGCGCGAGGCTACCCAGCGTGTCCTTGTCGCTACCGACTGCCTAAGCGAAGGCATTAACCTGCAGCGGGGTTTCAACGCCGTCATCCATTACGACCTGCCCTGGAACCCTAACCGGCTGGAGCAGCGGGAAGGTCGGGTAGATCGGTTTGAACAACCATCCCCCGTTGTGAAAGCGGTACGCTTTTACGGCCAGGACAACCCGGTGGACGGAGCGGTACTGTGGGTGCTGCTGAATAAGGCTAAAGAGATCCAACACGCTCTTGGCACCCACGTACCCGTGCCCACCGATGGACGAGCCCTTGTCGAGGTGCTCGTCCAGGCCTTGTTTATCAAACGTGGAGTGTCACACCGACAACTCACCCTCGATTATAGCGACGACGATCTGATCTCCGGCATCCATCAACGCTGGGAGTTGGACCTCCGGCGGGAAAAGCAAAGCCGCACACGCTTTGCTCAGTATACCCTCGATCCCCAAGAGGTGCAGCGGGAACTGGAAGCCACCGACCGCATCTTCGGCGATCCGAATTCCGTGCGTCAGTTCGTCCTGGCCACTTGTCAGAGGCTGGGCATTCCGATACGTCGGTCGTCGCAAGGGGATGATCGATGGGAGATCACCACCGAAACAGCCGCGCTGCAGGAGGTGCCAATGGCCGTCCGGCAGGCCCTTCCCAATAACCGTCGCGCATCCTGGCTTATCACTTTTACCAGTCCTACCCCGGAGGGGGTCGACTACCTCGGGCGGAACCATCCCTTTGTGGTCGCCCTGGCACGCTATCTTTTCGAAAGTGCTTTTGCCGATCATACACCCGGCCCCACGGCCCGCTGTGGAGCCATCCGTAGCCGAGCGGTTGATCAGCTTACCGCCGTGTTGCTGTTGCGGCCTCGCTTTCATCTTGAGCAACCCGGTCATCCCCCGCTTCTGGCCGAAGAAGTGTTCGTCGTCGGCTGGCGGCTCGCCACCGACCAGTGGCTGCCCCCTGACCAGGCCCTCCAGCTTCTGGAGACCCAATCCGACGCCAACATTCCCCTGACTGAAAAGCGAGAACTGGTCTCGCTTGTTCTGACAAAAGTGCAAACGATCCTGCAAACTTCAGATCCGTCGTCCCCGCTTGCCCAGTTGCTGCGTCGCCGCGCTGCCGAGCTGGAAGAGGCCCACCGCCGGGTGCGGCAAAGCATCGGGCAGGCGATCCGTGGCCTGCACGTCCTGCCTCTAGGCAATCCGGATCTGATCGGCCTTCTTGTCATACAACCCCTGGTGTCACCATGACTACCACCGCAGCACTACCGACGCCTGTTTCAACATCCCCTGCCGTGCATACGGCGGCCGTACGCCTGGAAGGGGGGCTGTTTGGACCCGATCTGCTGGAACAGCTGGAAGGGCAAAGCTTGCCGGGTCTGTCGCCCGCCGATTTTGGCATCGCGACCACCCGTTCCCTGCTCGATGAAGTTGCCCAAGCGTACCGGGATGCCCGCGATCTGTGGCGTAACTTCCAGCAACGGCTGCAGCGGCTGTCCGCCGACAACGCCGCCACCACCTTGACACGCGAAAACTGGGTTTTACCGCTATTGAACCTTCTGGGCTACCAACTCCATCGTCAGTCCAGCCCCTACCAGTTGGGTGAAGTCGCCTATCCTATTTCCTATCGAGCGGGCGACGCCGACGACTCTCCCCCCGTCCACGTTGTTGGTGCAGGCCAGCCTCTGGGGCAAG
Organism: Gemmataceae bacterium; assembly: GCA_025055795.1. GTDB lineage: Bacteria > Planctomycetota > Planctomycetia > Gemmatales > Gemmataceae > Thermogemmata. The sequence goes on along the minus strand of JANWVV010000077.1, from coordinate 2,212 downwards.
TGGACCCTTCGCTGCGTCCCCGTCTCTCCCCCCATGCCCTGCTGCAAGAGTTCCTCAACCGTTCCGAACACCTCTGGGGCATCGTCACCAACGGACTGGTCCTGCGCCTGTTACGTAAGACCTCCTTGCTCCGGCGTCAGGCCTACGTCGAATTCGACCTGGCCACCCTCTTTGCTGACGAAGAAACGGACCGCTTCCACGAGTTTTTCCTCTTTTTCAGCCTGGTACATCGGAGTCGGCTTCCCGCCGGCCTGGCCGATGCCCACCACTGCTGGCTGGAACGTTACCACCAGCAGGCCGTGGAGCAGGGCAACCGCGCCCGCGACCGCCTCCGCGACGGCGTCGAACGTTGCCTCGAACTCCTCGGAACCGGCTTCCTCCGGGCCAACCCCTCCTGGTCGCCGGATCCCCAAAACCTCTACCAGGACCTGCTTCGCCTCGTCTATCGCTTCCTGTTCCTGCTGGTCACCGAAGAACGCGAACTGATCGACGCCACCTCCCTCTACCACGCCCCTGCGGACACCTACCAACTGTATCGTGCCCACTACAGCATCTCCCGCCTACGCCGCCTGGCCGACCAGCACCACGCCTACACCGAACACGATGATCTGTGGCACTCCCTGCGCCTGCTTTGGCTTCTGCTTCGCGACCATACACCCCAAGTGGACGGCAAACCCCTGGCTAGCTTGCTCGGACTACCGGTCCTCGATGGCGCTTTGTTCCAACCACTCTCCCTGGATCAGCTTTCCATCAGCAACCGTGACCTGCTCCAGGCTTTTCATTACCTGGCCTTCTACTACGATGAGGAATCTCATACCCCACATCGTGTTAACTATGCTGCCCTTGATGTCGAAGAACTTGGTTCGGTCTATGAAAGCCTCCTGGAACATCACCCTCAAATCCTCAGCGATCCGGCCGGTGGTCGCACCTTCGGCTTTGGCCAGGGCAACGAACGCCGCTCGACCGGCTCCTATTACACCCCCCCGGAATTAGTGCAGGAACTGGTCAAAAGTGCCGTGGAGCCCGTCCTGCACCAACGCCTGCAGGCAGCCAGGCCCGAGCACAAGGAACAGGCCATCTTGAGCATGAAAATTATCGACCCTGCCGCCGGTTCCGGACACTTCCTGCTGGCAGCCGCCCGGCGACTGGGCAAAGAACTGGCCCGCCTCCGCAGCGGCGAAGAGGAACCCAACCCCGAACAACTACGCGAAGCCACCCGCGACGTGATCGCACATTGCCTCTACGGCGTCGACAAAAATCCTCTGGCCGTTGAACTGTGCCGAGTTGCCTTGTGGATTGAAAGCCACACACCGACCCGGCCCCTCACCTTCCTGGATCACCACATCCGCTGCGGCGATGCCCTGGTTGGCCTGACCGACCTCGACCAGCTCCATGCCGGCATCCCGGACCAGGCCTTCGAACCCGTCGCTGATGATAACAAATCCACCGCACGCGCCCTGCGACAACAAAACGCCGACCAACGGGCCGGTCAATACACCCTGTTCGATACCCTGGAACCAACCGTGCTGCGCAATGCCGACTCCATGCGCCAGTTAGATGCCATTCCAGACACCACCGTGGAAAACGTCATTGCCAAAGCCCGTCGCTGGCAGGAGATCCGGCAGACGCAATCGCCGCTTTTGCTTGCCGCCGACGCATGGACGGCGGCCTTCTTCCAGGAGCTGAAACCCGACAGGCCGGCCCTTACCACCGTGGCCGTGCGGATGGCCCTGGCGGGTCAACCCCTGCAGACACCCTTGGGCGAACTGCTCGAGGCCCTGACACGTCGGCTACGCTTTTTCCACTGGCATCTGGAATTCCCCGAGGTCTTCGCCGAAGGCGGCTTCGACGTGGTGCTCGGTAATCCCCCCTTCATGGGCGGACTCAAGATTAGCGGTGCTCTGGGGACAAAATACCGGCACTGGCTTGAATCCACGTTTGCCCCATTCGGCGGCACCGCAGACCTCTGTGCTGCGTTTTTCCGCCGTGCTTTCGGTTTGCTCAAACCCGGCGGCCGGCTCGGCATGGTGGCAACCAATACCATCGGCCAGGGCGACACGCGTGAAAGCGGCCTTGCCCCAATCCTTCAGCAGGGAGGCACCATCACCTTCGCCCGCCGCTTCATCAAATGGCCCGGCGCCGCCAACGTAGAGGTAAACCTGGTCGCCGTGCATAAGCCAGACCGGACGGCGCCTGCTCCCTCCCATTCCCC
>JANWVV010000076.1 GCA_025055795.1 Gemmataceae bacterium | reverse complement strand
CTCGGCTGCCATGCCCAAAACTTCAACAGCTCAACTTCTTGGAGGATAGCATCCATGCCGTTCGACATCGACGACCGTCTGACACAAACTCCTAAACCCTTGTTCAAAACGCCGGCCACGCGGACCCGGCCGCAACCGACTATGCGTGACCTGCAATCCGCTGGTGACATCCGCATCCTGATCATCGACGACGATCCCGGCACCTGCTCCGTCATTCAAGCGGCTCTGTCCAGCCGCAACTTCATCATCGACACTGTTTCCGATCCCGCCTTGGTGGAAGCTACCTTGGCCCAACCCACCCAATATCACCTGATCATCCTTGACTACGTCCTGCCTGGACTGGATGCCGAACAAGTCTTCGCCTGGGTCCGCGATCATCAGCCCCAGGCCAACGTCATTGTGGTCACCGGTTACCCCTCGGTCGACAGTGCCCTCAGCTGCCTGCGGGCACGCACCTATGACTACATCACCAAACCCTTCCAGGTCGATCAACTCCGTGACACTGTCTTCCGCTGCCTGGAAAACAAAGGCCTGCTCCGCATGACCGAAGAGGCCCTGCGGGAATCGCTAGGTAACGCCATCCGCGAACGCCGTAAAAGCCTGGGCCTGACCCTGGCCAACGTCAGCGACCGCACCAATATCTCGCTGGGCTATCTCAGCCAGATCGAGCTGGGCAAAAACTCCGCCTCCATCGAAACCCTTTACCGTATCTGCTTGGCTCTAGGTATGAAAATGAGTGAATTATTCCAGTCGATTGAGCGGGGCTAACCAACCCGGTTACCCACTTCCTGCAGTCATCACACTTTATTTCCATTCCTCCCATGGTTCGGTTATTGCCTGGGTCACTTCCGCACAAACTCAGTCTACTGCTTTTATCGCTACTCCGGCCGGCGCCTTGGTTTTTTAGCAACTCGCTTCTTCGTCGGTGACCAACCGACCTTACGTCAGGGATTGCTCAACGTCTATGCTTTTTCGAAGCACACCTGCCACAGCAGGGAAAGCAACCATCCTTTGTTGTTTTGTTTGATCAGCAGTCGACATGAATGAATCATGAATGAATGCTGGGAATGGGCTAACAAGTTCCGTTCCAGAGCGGGGTCTTAATGTTGATGGCAATCTACTTGTGCGTTCGGGGAAGAGTTGGGCTTTGGGGAAGGGTCGGAAGTTGGGAAGATGTGCCAATCTGGGCCAGCCTGATACCCTTGGGAACGTACCGTGACGATGGTCTCCGGCGAACGTGACAACGAAGAGGCTGGGCGGAGTTTGGCCCGCAAGCGTGCGATGTGCATGTCGACCGTGCGGGTAGTCAGCCCTTCGGTTTGAATTCCCCACACCTCTCGTAGCAACTCTTCGCGACTAACGACCCGCTGGCGGTGAGCCAACAGGTACCGCAACAGAGCAGCCTCCGTCTCTGATAGTCGCAAACACACGCCATCCGAGCGGCACAGCCGACGCTGCTCCAGGTCGACGGTGCAGTGGCGGCAACGAGCCGTAGCAGGTAACGGGCCATAATCCCCCGGCAAAGTCAGTAAACGCCGGAGGGCCGTGACCAGTTCGGCAAACGTCCAGGGAGCAGCTAGCACCACCCTTCGGGCGTTAACTGCTCCCTGGCCAGCAACCTGTGGGGTCTGTCCAGCCGACTGTTCGCTGCCGCCTAGCCACAACTGCGGGCAGTTGGTCAGCCATCGGGCCCAATAACGGTCCTCCACGGCCTGTATATAGTCCCTGTCGCAGATGACTATCTCGACCTCGGACCATCGTACTGCAGCCAGACCTTGCAGGGCTACTCTCTGCGCCCGATGGCCCATCTGACGCAGCCAGTGCAGCAACTGTTGCGTTCCAGGCCCCTCTGGAGCGACAACGAGCACCCTTGCCATGACCTGTGCCTTCCCGTAGGAATCCGCCTGGCTGGGCTTAGCTTATCCTCCGCCCACCTGCCGCTAAGTTCACTCCCAGACCTGCACTCTCTGAGGCTACATCCTCTCCTAGGCTGCCACCGCCATACCCTCTGGCTGGTTTGCCAATAATCGACCAGTGCTCGCTCTGCCCCGTCCATGCCCTGGGCGAGCTGTTCCGCTCGGTGTGGTTCTATCTACCCGGCGTCACCCGAAATATCCGGCCCCTAACAACTCTACCGGATAGACGATCACCCCCGTAGCGGCCCAACGGTCCCCCCAATAATTTTCGAGCCGGGTTGTAGGCTACGACGTGAAATTGAACTTCTAGGCTCTGGCCCTATTTGGAAAGTTCGACCTATTACTAAACATTTGATCCCTATAAGGTTAGGATTGTTTGTCACATTTTGTGCAAAGTTGTGGCTGTATGGTTGCCGAAAAATCTTCCGAGAAATCGGGATTGATGGAAAAAAGGAGTCGGCACGGGCTACGCTGGGGGGGAGTATGAAGCGTACAGCCACCACATTGGCCTTTCTGGCAGGTTTAGGGAGCGGTTGCGTCAGCACGGAAGGCCCGCGACCAGCCAGTGCTGGGGGGTATAACACCGTTACATATGGGCGAGTTGTACCGGGGGTCGTTGGTCCCAGTGGAGAACCGATCATAGCGGCCCGCGGCGTCATGCCGGCGGGGGGTAGCAGCAGCAACTCAAAGGCCAGTGAAGTCAAGCCTGCCGGCTGGTTCCGTTCTGCTGACGCCTGCGACAGTTGCGCACGGGTGCCTGGAGCCAACGCTCCTTTGTTCGGTCCCCACTTCGACAAATGGAGCAAGGTCAGTGCCAGCGAGGTAGTGCCGGTGGCCAGCGACCCGCACAAAGGAATCCTGCCCGCTCCGGGAATGGGTCCGCCCGGTGCCGTGGCCGCCGTCGGCGCGTTAGTCCCGGGAATGACGCCGCCAGGCTGGATGGGTATGCCTCCTGCCGCCATGGGACGCACGTCCATCAAATTCACCGGTCCGACCGGCATGACCATCACCTGGCAGCTAGCCGATGGACGCTTCAGCGAACAAGGACTGAAAGCTCCGGCAGCCTACAATTTCCTCCAGGGACAAGTCTACCGTCTACGTCTGACCAATCTGGGACCGGAATTTGTCGGCGACATCTTCTACCCGACCCTGGAAGTAGCTCCGGCCAACCCCAAGACCATGACCTTCCTGGCGCACGCTAGTGTTCCTGTCACCTTTACGGCAGAAGATTTCCAGCAAGCTAAGACCGGTAATCTGGTAGTCAAGGTGATTTACCTGCCGGATCGGGAGAACCAGGAGTTTGCCATTGCGGGGGCCGAGGAACTGGTATCGACCCGGCTGCCACCAGGTGCTGATCCCATCGTGGAGGCCCAGAGTCGTGGTACCATCCTATGTATCATCCGACTCGGCAATATCGATCTGGAAAACAAGTATTCGCCGGCAATGAATGCTCCGCCGATGGTGACATCCCCTCGTCCGCAGCCGGCAGGTCCATCCGCCCCCCCGCTAGCACCTATGCCCCCGGTGACCGAACCGAAAAAGACTGCCAGTGGCCCCAGTACTAACCCTTCGGGGGTCGCCTTGCCGACACCGGGAGATAACCTGCCCACACCGGCTGCTCCCATCGCAGCACCACCGGGGCCACTCCCGCCGCTACCCCCGAAAGCTCCGGCAGCAACCGAGACTAAACCCCAAGCACCCACAAATCTGCCACCCTTGAAGTAACCCTCTGTCCGCTCACCAGTTTCGTAACAACTGAGGAAGCACCAAACCCTATACCCGTATGTAACCGAACGGTACTAAGACAGTTGCAAGCATAACTGCCGGTAATGTCGGCTTATGCTTGAAAAAGCACGGTATGCTCCGCAAGCCAGTCGTAGTCAGGGATAAAGGTCGGTCTCTGGCAGCGACTGGCTTTGCCCTGCCAGCACTAACACGGTGACAACCAGTGGTCCCACGCTACCCGTCAAATGCTAGCAATCGCACTCGAGATGGCCTCGGCGGTATTGGTTTATCAGGGGAGTTAACGTCCATGCCTCGCAGGGATTACCCAGTTGCTGCCCAACGCTACCGGTTCCTCGCTTTTCTGGTGGGGATAGGACTATGCGAAGGCAGCCTGATGCTTTGCGGAGCTACCGCTCAGCACCCCATACCGACCGTCCCTGCCTCTGGTCCAATCCCCAGCACGGCAGCACCGCTGACCTATGTTCGCTTCCTCCTGCCGGAAGGGGTACGTCTTACGGCTTACCCCGGCACACCCGCGGCCCGCTTGCTACCAGGTAACGTCCGCCTGGGTTTACGACCCGGTTACTCCTACCGCTTTGAGCTATCCGGTTTGCCCGCCGCGATCCTACCACCCCCCGAAACACAGGCTGTACTCTACCCCGAAATAACCGTTTACGGCAGCCTGCATATGCGCCGGGGACTCAACCCGCAGGATTTTCCTGTACCGGTCTTGCTGAGCAAGGAAGACCTTGGCCGGGCTCTCCAGGGAGCCGTAATCGTCAAGTATGTGTACCTGGAAGATCCAGCCCAAGCATTGCCCGCGGCCACTACGCCGGACTCTCCCTTGGAACTACGCGACGATGACGAAACGACGGCCCGTCAGCAGGCCCTGCGTCGCGGTCGACTCCTGATAACTGTGCGACTCGGCAATCGGATCCCCACACCCGACGAACTGCGCCAAGCGACGGTAGAGCATACGATCCTGCTACCGGGTATGAACCGTCTGGCGGCTCCAGCTCAGCCACCCTGTTTCCCACCCGCTGTCGTACCTCTGTACGATCCACTGGTGGGCCCCCGGCCGACAACGGAGGAGTGTTTTGTCAACGGCGGGGACCGTGGCGAACCTCTAGGTATCGGGCCCCGTCAACAATTAGGGGGTCTCGAAGCTGGCGAGGTGGCCGTTGAATATACCCTGCAGCAACAGCGGCACGTCACGACGTCCAATCCCGTCGCTGTCTGTGCCCCACGTTTTGTCATCCGCCGAGCCGAATACGCACCGCGACCGTTGCAGGCAGTACACCATCTGGCGGTAGGCGAAGAACGTCGCTTCCCTCTGGGGCTACACCAACGGGAACTGCCCCAAGCGGGCTTCCACTATCAACGCCTCAGCGCGGTACAAAGTCAGCAGCGGCCCTCTCTCTATTTCAATCAGGTGGGCGTCTCTCTGTTTGCTGCTGCCGAACAAGTACAAGCCGTGGCGCAGGTCAGCGGCCTGAAAGTTGTCGGCGTACTCGTCACTCCTGAGCAACTGACTGCCTACCCGACGGTGGCCCCGCTGACTGTCAGTAAACAGATCGATCCCCCGGGCGCCCGACAGCCCGGTGACACAATCACCATCACCATCCGTTTCTTCAACAGTGGCAACCAACCCCTCGGTCAGCTTGCCGTTACGGACCATCTGAGCCCCCGCCTGGAATACGTAGCCGAATCAGCTCAGACCAGCCGGGCGGCTAATTTCTCCCTGACGCCCCAAGACGATGGCACGGTTCTGTTGCGCTGGGACTTCCCGGGTGATTTGCTCCCCGGGCAGGGGGGCTCCATCCGCTTCAAAGCTCGAATCCGCTGATCACGCCGTTTTGCCTTGCCTGTCCCGACATGTCTGTTATTTTCCCCAGCCCTTCGATAACACACCATCTTGGGTATCGCCTCGCGGGACGGCAAACAGGACCGGATGCATCGCTACCCCACTTCGACCTTTTGCTTTCATTTCCGCACCCTCAAGGCTTTTACCCTGCTGAAGAAAGCCGCTGCTTTTTACAATGCCTCTGCCAGCGGCGGAACTATCGGCGGATATAGGACGGTTGCCATGACGCAACAACAAGGGACGAACGAGCAGGTATTGCTCTACAGCGAGATTGACGGTTATCCCTGTCGGCGCGGCAAGGTGCGGGACATTTACGATCTGGGCGATCGGCTGGTCATCATTGCCACGGACCGGATTAGTGCGTTTGATTGGGTACTACCCGATGGTATTCCAGGGAAGGGACGCCTTCTGACCGCGCTAACCCGCTTCTGGCTGGAGTGGCTCCAGGTGCCTCATCATCTGCTTAGCGTCGATTTGTGTGCTCTGCCTGCGGCCTTCCAGCGTCCGGAACTGGAAGGCCGCATGATGCTGGTGGTCAAAACCTCAGTGATCCCGATCGAATGCGTTGCTCGGGGCTACCTGGCCGGCAGTGGCTGGAAAGAGTATCAGCAAACGGGCATGGTCTGCGGGGTGGCCCTCCCGGCAGGTCTGCAAGAGGCAGACCGCCTACCCGAACCGATCTTTACCCCGGCGACCAAGGAACAAGAGGGACGCCACGACCAGAACATCAGTTTCGCGGAGATGCAGCGGCGAATCGGATCGGAACGGGCGGAAGAATTACGCCAGCTTACGTTGCAGATCTACCGGCGAGCCGCCGCCTACGCCGAGGCCCGCGGCCTGATCCTGGCTGATACCAAACTGGAGTTCGGTTGCCTCCCTGATGGCCGCCTGCTGCTGATCGACGAGGTGCTAACCCCTGATAGTTCCCGCTTCTGGGCCAAGGAAACCTACGCGCCTGGGCAGTCCCCCCCGTCCTTCGATAAGCAATATGTGCGTGACTGGTTGGAAAGCAGTGGCTGGGACAAGCACAGTCCGCCGCCGAAGCTGCCACCGGAGGTGATAGCTGGCACCGCTGCCCGCTATCGGCAAGCATGGCAGCGTCTGACCGGACAGCCCTGGGCGTAAGGTGTTTCAACAGGGGTATGGCAAGTCCGTTCTGGACGGGCCCAATTTAGAGCCGGCCGCCGCGGGTGCCCCTCAGGGGGCGTTGCGGGGATGACGTGCCTGATGATGGGGCTCTACACGCACATGCAAACGGGTAGACAGAACAGCATCCTCCAGGGTGGGCGGAGGAGGATCATCCGGTGGATCCCCCGAGGCAGCAAACTCGGAGGAAGGCGAAGAGCTGCTCGCCGGCCGTGAACGTGGTGGAGGACGACGGATTTCCCGCGGCGTTTCGCTGCTCAAACGTGACAGATCAGCCTGCAGCCCCTCTAGAATACTGCTGATCTGACGCAGAGCATTCAGACTTACCTGCCACTCTTCCTGCCGTTCGGGATGCAGTTGGATGGTCAGGTGCAGTAGAGCCTCGCACGACTGTTGCAAAAGAGTTGCCATGCGATGGTGCAACTCGCTCATTTCCCGCAACAGGGTGACTAGGCGGTTTTCCCGCAGGGTGTCACCCGTCGGGGTGCTCGCGGCCGCCGCCAGTGATTCGACAGGCGACGCCTGGGAGGAGGCCGGTCGGGCCAGAGGGGGAGGTGTCAAACTGCCTGACTGAGCAATCAGGATCGATTGCGAAATCTCACTCTCAGCTGAGGGCAGGAATGCCTCAGCCATGATGTGGGAACTGGATAAACCAGTGGCTTCCTT
>JANWVV010000075.1 GCA_025055795.1 Gemmataceae bacterium | reverse complement strand
CAATCCATCACTGGGGTAACCTCAAATTTGTGCAATAATTTCCGAAGTCAGCACGGATGAGCTGAAAATCGCCCCAATAATCACAGCAAATAATGGGACTGATGATTTTCTGGATGCTGAAACAATTTCAGGGACCGTCTTGTGATTACCCACTACAGCCGTCAGTACGAGTTGTGAATAGGCTTACAGCGAGGGTGTTTGGCAGCAGAGGTCATGCCGTGACCGTAGGCCACGACGGCGTGGCTCCTCCCTCCCATAGTGTGGCTCCCCGACCTCCTGCGGAAGCCGCAGCGTGATCGCCGTTCTGGCTAGGGCACACGGAGCGGGTGGCCGATCAGTATTATCCAATGATTAAAGTATTATTATCGGCAGGTGACCGATGAACATTTGTGCGAGCGATTAAAGAGCGGACCGACGCAAAATCCGACGTTGCAGAATTGGACATGGAGAGGCAAGGATGTTGTCTGGAGTGACACATGAGGCTGTCAGCACAGTGGATACGTGCAAAAGTGCTCGGAAAACAAAGGATTTAGTGAAGCAGCGGCTAGGTCTCTATCCTTGACGGAAGCAAATCAATAAGTGGAGCCGCTCGTAGGAAGAAAAAGCCAGAACCTAAGCAATTCGCGGTACAAATTGCGTTCGGAGGTTTGGAAGGCATTTCGGGGGACCATCCGCAGAGCCCAGGGGGACCTGTCGTGCCAGGCAGGGGCAGGCTACTGGCGGACAGGCCCCGCTGTTGCCTCAGAAAAGGCGCGAAGATGGCTAAAATTGACAAACTAGCACGAAGTAAGATATAGTGAAGGCCATGACGAAGGGGAGAGGCGTGAAAGAGGAAGTAGGCCCAGCATCATCGGGCAATGTACCGCACGGACCGGCTCTGGTCACGGATGCCGCCGGCCAGTCGGGGTCTCCGTCTCTGCCACGCACAGCAAACGGCTCGGGCCGCATGCCCACATCGGATAAAGGCGTTATACCGGCAACGGATAACGCCCCTAGCGGGCCACTTGTTTCCGCCGGTCCCTCTGCTGAGGATTCAGCGTCCCAAGGCTCGGCAGATATTGCGCGTGAGCCTCTGCCTTCCACACAAACGCATCATCCCGCCCTCGGTAGCCACGGCGAAAATCGGCTTGTACCGGAGCGAGCCCAAGAGGCTCAGGGGACCACTAGCCAGGGGTCGTCGTCAGGTTCCGCCGTGGTGTCGATTCTGGTCGGTGCGGAGGGCGGACGAGTCGATCCCGCTCTGCCGGCAGGCGAACTCGCTAACACCGATGACGCGCCCACGGTAATCACCCGTCCCGCTGGGGCAGGACAAGGAGCGGCAAGCGGTCGCCCTCCTCTGGCTGGCCGACGGCTGGGACACTTCGAATTACTAGAGGCCATCGGTTCGGGAGGGATGGCCGCAGTCATCAAGGCCCGCGATCTGGAACTGGGACGCATGGTGGCTCTGAAAATCCTGCCTCCCGAGGCTGCTCAGGATACCGAAAGCATTGCCCGCTTCAAACAGGAGGCCCGTGCGGCCGCGCTGCTGGATCACGAAAACATCGCCCGGGTCTACTTTTGCGGCGAAGATCAAGGCCTGCATTTCATCGCTTTTGAATTTGTCGAAGGGGACAACCTGCGGACATTGATCGAACGTCGGGGACCATTGCCCGCCGCCGAGTGCGTTCATTACCTGTTGCAGGTGGCAGCGGGCCTACACCATGCCTGGGAACGCGGCGTGGTGCACCGCGACATCAAGCCGTCCAACATCATCATCACTCCGGATGGACGGGCCAAAATCGTTGACATGGGACTGGCCCGTCTTTACGACGCGTCCTTCGATGGTGGCATGACCCAGTCGGGCGTGACACTGGGCACCTTCGACTACATTTCCCCCGAACAGGCCCTGGATCCCCGGCGCACAGATGTGCGGAGCGACATTTATTCGCTAGGGTGCACGTTCTATCACGCTCTGACAGGGCGTCCCCCCGTTGCCGAAGGGACCGCAGCCAGTAAGCTGTATGCTCATCAACATGTGGAACCGATCGACCCTCGGGTGCTCAACCCGTCCATCCCCGATGAACTAGCTCTGATCCTGGCCCGGATGATGGCTAAGGATCCCGCCCGACGTTACCAGACTCCCCTGGAACTGATCGCTGATCTGAAGGGTCTGGCCGAGCGGCTGCAACTGAGAGTCGATACCACCGACACCGCCGTGCAGGTGACACCGGGGACGGCCGAGTTGCTGCCACGCTCCTGGCCGGTGCACCCTTTATGGTTTGGTCTGCTCACCGCAGCGGTGTTGCTGCTAGCCGTGACCGTCTGGCAAGCGGCTCTGCCAAGCCCCGCGGTGCAACTGCCGACGTGGGCCGTACCCGAGGGGGGACCGCCCCCTGTACCCCCACGCGGACCAGACCGCCCAACCGTCGGCCCCCTCCGGCCACCTATCGCCGAAAGCGAAACCGTCCAGGTGCACACCGTCGAAGAACTGCTGCAAGCCCTGCGGCAGCCCCGCGTCCGCCAGATTGTACTGGCAGCCGGAGAATATGATCTGAGCCGGGTGCGGGAGGCTCTCGTCACCCGTACCAGTCGCCTGGAAATCATCGGCGTCGACCCTACCCAGACCCGACTGCGGGTACGGGCCCTCCCTTGGCCTGTAAGTTCCACTCGGACAGCCCCCCCCGGCAGTTGGACCATCGTAGCGGAAAGTTTTACCGCCCGACGCTTACTCTGGGAATTTGTTGAGCCAGCAGCGGATGAAGCCAAAGACAGCTCGGCTGCAGCCGTCGGCCTGTTGCTGAAAGAGGTAGCGGAGGTCCACCTTCAGGACTGCCTGTGCCGCAGTCGGCTGCCGATGGACCTGCAAGTGGCCACGATAGCCCTGCTGGCGGGCGATGCAGGCCCCCCTCGGGTGTACCTGGAACGTTGCCTTGTGGCCACAGCCGGCCAGCCCCGCGGCGGCACCGGTCTGTTACTGCCCGCCGGTAGCCGGGTTCAGGTGGAGGATAGTGGTTTTGGCCCCCATCTGGCCCTTTTCCGCCTCCTGCCGCTGGCGGAGCAAGCCGAGGGTGACGCTGAGTCGCCCCCCGCGGCTTTTGTGCAGCTTTCTCGCAGTTCGTTTCTGATCGATCGACGTTCGGTGGTCGTGCAGGCCGCCAGCCCCTGCCGAGTGGAAGCTGGTTATTGCGTATTTGCCTTGCCTGGTGTACCGGCACGTTCAGAACAGGCGGGCGTGCTCCTAGCTGCTCCAGCTCTGAGCGGTATCAGCTACGCCGGTAGTGCCCGGAATGCATACTTTGCAGTCCAGCCGCTGGCCGTGGGGCCAGACGGGATGCAGCGTCTTTGGAGCTGGGAGGAGTGCCGGGCGGCCGGCCTACCCTGTCAAGATGCCCACGCGGTCCGCCTGAGCCGTCCGCCCTGGAGCGAGAGCCGACCGCTGCAGCGGCTGGAAACGGCTGAACCCTGGCCGGCCTTCCGCCTACGCATCGACCAGGAACCGGCCCTGCTGGTACGCGATCGCATCAAGGTCATCGGAGCCCAGTTCCGGGACGAAGTCCGCGGATACCGCGCTTATCCGCAGCTGGTGGCATTTCCCTCACCGCCGCCGGAAGGAGCCCCTGCCTCCACCGGTCCCCGTACCCTGATCTGGCAACCACACCCGCCTCCAGGGGAACCCCTACCCCCAGGAACGGCTACCGACCTGACTACCTTGATCCGTCAGGCCCGACCCGACGATACCATCCTCATCCGCCACGACGGCCTGCTGCTGTTCGATCATACCGAACTGCTCGATTTACGCGCCCGCAACAACGGCGGCAGCGAATTCAAACTCACCTTCAAGCCATATCCCAAATCGCGTCCCGTGCTAACGATAGACCCGGCTAACCGCTCCTTGGACCAGTTCCTGTTCCAGTTACGCGGGGGCGAAGTCGAGTTCGTCGAGCTGCAATTTCTGCTCCGGCCTTCCCTGCCGCAAAACGGTTTACAGACGGCCGCCGCGCTGTCCCTGCTCCACGGCCGTGGCTGCTCCTTCGATCGTTGCGTTTTCACCCTGTTGGAAGAGGGAGAAGCTCGGGCAACCGTCGTGCATGCGGGTGACCCGGAAAAGATCATGGCCATGGACGGCATGCCTCGTCCTACCCCCACGGTGCGCTTCGTCAACTGCCTGATCCGCGGCAAAGGTCGGGGCGTATGGCTGACCGGCGGCCGGGCCCTCCAATGCGAATGGAGCAATACGCTACTGGCCATTCAAGGGCCGGTGTACTTTGCCGAAGGGACCAGCCGGCCCGTCAGCGGCGAAGCTACCCTCCGCTGGAATCGCTGCACCGCCTTGCTAGCAGGACCACTCATCGAACTGCAGGGTTACCCCGCTGGCGAAATGCGGACTACCGGTTTGCCCCGCCTGACGGTCGAAACGGAGGGGTGTCTGTTCGTTGCAGCGCCAAACGCTGCCCGCCCCTTGGTCGAACTCCACCACCTCGAAGGCGAGGTCAAAAACCTGTTGACCTGGCAAACCCGTCAGGGGAATCGCTACGCCAACTTCGACCCCAGTGCCGTTACCTTGCTGTACCGTCCGGCAGCCGAGACCGCCATGCCCCGCGAATGGGACTGGGAACAATGGCTGGCTTTTGCCGCCGAGCCCCCTCTGCCACAACGACCGCTCGGCACGGTAACCTGGAATGCCTCCCCTCAAAAACTACAGGAGCCTGCCCGCCTCACCCCAGCGGATTTACGAGTCCGCTCCGTGCAATTCCCGGACCTCGATAGCACCGATCCGACCGAGCTTCCCGCCGGCCTGCTCCGTCCTGCCGATCTGCCCGACCCCTTCCCCTCTGATCCCGCCCCTCTAAATCCCACACCCCCACCTCCAGCCCCTGAAACCACCCCTGCTCAATTACCCGATTCGGAAAACTAAGTTGTCACCAGCAAATGCCATCCCAAAGAAGCGGAACGGCCTGTACAAACCCGCTGACGCCGGTTCTGTGCGACGCAAACAATGTCACGAAGGATGCGATACCGCCAGAGGTGAGCCTGCATAAGCGACTAAAAATTTGGTTTGTTTGTGCGAGCCATGCATCAAACTTGGACAAAATCACTGTTCCAAGCCTGGGGGACCAAAAATCTGACGTTCCAGTTATCGAACGGTAGCCGATTATACTCGCTTGCCGTTCAAAGCAAAGCCCGGCCCGCCTAGCGGTGCTAGACCGACAGGTCAAATCCGCAGCGACATCGCCTCGTCGAGGACGAAAGCTGGTATAATAACACTTCTTTCCCCCTGTTGGTGTTGGGGACTTGTACGCTGAAAAAGGTCGACACAGGCAGACAATGCAAGCAAGTGGAGGCAGGCAAAGCGAGGGCGGAGAAGCGGTATAACGCTAGGGGAAGAAAGCACACATTGAGGGGTCCTAGGCAGCAGTTATGAGTGCGGAGAGCTGGGCGGTAGGTTTTCTGGGAGCGGGGCAGATGGCCACGGCCTTGGCGGAGGCCTGGTGCCGGACCGGCTGCGTGGATCGGCACTGCAGCTGCGCTTGGGACGTGCAAGCGGCGGCTCGTGAGCGTTTCTGCCTGCGGACCGGCCTGCGGACCGTAGGATCCAACCAGGAGGTAGCGGCACAGTGCCGGATGCTGGTGATAGCGGTCAAACCGAGCGACGTGGCCGCGGTGCTGGAGGAAATCCGCCCGGTGTTGCGTCAGGATCATCTGGTAGTGTCGGTAGCGGCAGGGGTACGGTTGCAGACCTTGCGCCAGGGACTGGGAGGCCACAACCGTTTGGTACGGGTCATGCCCAACACCGCTTGTCTGGTGGGCGGCGGTGCCTCGGCCCTGAGCGTCAGTACAGACGTAACACCGGCCGAAGCTGACACAGTAGAAGCGCTGTTTCGTGCCGTCGGCTACGTCTGTCGGGTGCCCGAAGAGTTGCTGGATGCTGTTACGGGACTCAGCGGCAGCGGCCCGGCTTTTGTCGCTCTGGTACTGGAGGCCCTGGCCGACGCTGGTGTGCTGTGTGGTCTGCCCCGGCATCTGGCCTTGGAACTGGCCGCTCACACGCTGATCGGTACGGCTCGCCTGGTCCTGGAAGGGTCCAAGCATCCGGCCCAGGTCAAAGATGCTGTAGCCAGTCCAGGTGGTACGACCATTGCCGGCTTACACGTGCTGGAAAAGGCCGGCGTCCGTGGTGCGCTGCAGGAAGCGGTGTGGGCTGCCACCCGACGCGCTCGTGAACTGGCCGGTGATAGCCCCAGCGCCCACCGGCCCGCGACAACCTGAAAACGATTCCATGGCACAAACCAACGCCAAGCTGTCAGAGACTGGTGGCACGTCTCCTGCAGCAAGCCGGAATACCCGGCGGATAGAGATGACCGGCACCAAACCTGACTGAGATCCCCCGACCAGGATTTACTTTACCTATACGCACACGTATGAAAGATGAACTGATTCTGATTCTGGATTTCGGCTCGCAATTTGCTCAACTGATCGCCCGGCGGGTCCGGGAACAGAACGTTTACTGTCAACTGGTACGCCACGATCTGCCGGCAGAGCGTATCCTGGAGCTGCGGCCGCGGGGCCTGATCCTGTCAGGCGGTCCCGCCAGTGTCTATGCTCCCGAGGCGCCGCGGTGCGATCCCCGCCTGTGGCAACTCGGTATTCCCATCCTAGGGATTTGCTACGGCATGCAACTGGCAGTAGCGGCCTTTGGCGGGCGGGTCATCCCCGGTATCAGTCGCGAGTACGGCCGTGCCACGCTGACGGTTCACAACCGCAATACGCTGTTCCAAGGGTACCCGCGTGAGTCTACCGTCTGGATGAGCCATGGTGATAGCGTCAGTGATGCCGCTGGCGAATTTGAGGTGCTGGCTAGTACGGATAATTGTGCGTGGGCCGCAGTCAAGCACCGGCGTCTGCCCATTTTCGGTTTGCAATTCCACCCGGAGGTGAGCCATACGCCCCACGGTGGTCAGATTCTGGCCAATTTCCTGCGGGATGTCTGTGGTTGCACTGGCACTTGGAGAATGCAGGCATTTATTGAGCAGACAGTGGCACGCCTGCGGGAACAGATTGGCAGCAGCCGGGTGATTTGCGGCCTGTCGGGCGGTGTCGACTCCAGTGTGTGTGCCGCATTATTGCTCAAGGCCGTGGGTCCGCAAGTGGCGTGCATCTACGTCGACACCGGTTTGATGCGTGAAGGGGAAACCGAACTGGTACGACACACGTTCCGCGATTGGTTCCGGGCTGATCTGCACGTGGTGGACGCTGGAGCACGCTTTCTGGCTGCGTTGCGTGGCGTGGAAGATCCCCAGGAAAAACGCCGTATCATCGGCAACCTGTTCATCGAGGTGTTTCGGGAGGAGTCCCGGCAGATCCCCGATGCCCGCTTCCTGGCGCAAGGTACTCTTTATCCCGACGTGATCGAAAGTGGCGGCAGTGCCGATGGTCCAGCGGCCACCATCAAGTTGCATCACAACGTCGGCGGCTTGCCGGCAGAACTAGGCTTTGAGCTGATTGAACCGCTACGGGATCTTTTCAAGGACGAAGTGCGTAAACTCGGCATGGAACTGGGGCTGCCGGAAGAGGTGGTCTGGCGGCATCCGTTTCCGGGTCCGGGCCTGGCGGTCCGCTGCCTGGGGGAGGTCACGGCTGAAAAACTAGCCATTTTGCGTCAGGCCGACGCCATTTTCCTGGAGGAACTGCACAAAAGCGGCTGGTACCGACGCACCGCACAGGCCTTTGCCGTGCTGCTACCTATCCGCTCGGTGGGCGTCATGGGGGATGGCCGTACCTACGACCATGTCATATGCTTGCGGTGCGTGCAAACGGACGATTTCATGACGGCCGATTGGTCCCGGCTTCCCGAGGATCTGCTGGCACGGGTAGCCACGGCCATCATCAACAAGGTGAAAGGGATCAATCGCGTCGTCTATGATATCAGCAGCAAGCCGCCGGCCACTATCGAGTGGGAGTGAACTGCCACATCGGCGGCCCAAGGGGGGAGGGGGAGATCCGGGCATGCGCGTGGACATCTGCTCGCGAGAAGACATGGAAACTCAAGCGGTGCTCCTGCAGGCCTTGGCCGATGTCGGAGCCATTCCCGATCAGGGAGCCATCCTGGATTTGCCGCTAGGACAGGGATTGCACCGCTTCATTGCGCCTGATGGGGTCCTCACTGTGTTTGCCGACGCCTGGGGAGTCGACCTGGAAGGACCTGACGATCTGGTCCAACGCGTGCAGATGGCCATGGCCAGAATCTGACCATGCACCCGACAGGCGATCGGACAGTCACAGCGGACTGGTTGACGACAACCGGTCCGCGAGCCCGACCGCTGCTAAATGGTGCTTCGCCGGGCCGATACTCACCTATGCCAATGGCCCGGCACAGCTCAACGGACTGCAGGAGACACGCACATGATGGCTACACCGACGGTAATTACCGGCGTCCTGCTGATTCTGGTTGGTCTGGCTGGTTATTTCGGTGCTGAGCCCCACCCGGAAACGGGCAAAGTCAGCCCGACAGCCTTGATCCCTGCAGCGTTTGGCCTGGTACTGGTGGCGCTCGGGGCGTTGGCTTACTCTGACAAACTCCGCAAACATGCCATGCACCTGGCCGCCATTGTCGGACTGCTAGGCGTCCTGGGTGGCTTCATGCCCATCATTCGTCAGCTCAACAACACAGGGAGTTTTGATCCGTTCAAACGCTCGGCGATTGCGGGCGAACTGATGATCCTTATTTGTGCCGTTTTTGTGGCTTTGTGCGTCCGTTCGTTTGTTTTGGCCCGCCTCCGCCGCTCGACCGCCTCTTCCTCTGTCCCCGAGGTCACCCCCGCTGATCCGCCTTCAGCATGACGCCAGTGTAGGGCCACCCTAAACATCGTTTCCATGGATGCTTTCAGGGCAAACTGGATCACCTCAACCTGAGCCTGCTGGCTCCAGGTTGTCAATCTTCAAGGTATAAAAGCGGATGGTGGGTCGGTGATCACTTGTTTTGACGCATCTCCCACAGACCTGATTGGAACGCCCCTCCCCTTTGGTTCGAAGTGTACCGGTCTTGAATGAGTGTCGTATTCCACGACAGTGGAGAGCAAGCAAGGCGGGTTTTGGTATTTTCTGAACTACTGTGGCACGGGATTTCGTGCTTGCGAAATTCGCTGCA
>JANWVV010000074.1 GCA_025055795.1 Gemmataceae bacterium | reverse complement strand
ATCTTTCCCGAGCTGCGGCCGTATCTGGAACAGTTATGGGACAGCTTACCGGAAGGGGCACCCGACCAGGTCATCACCCGCTACCGCCATGCGTATGAGTTGCGTTGTGGCCTGCAGCGATGGTGCTTGGCGGCAGGGGTCAAGCCGTGGCCGCGGCTGTACCACAATCTGCGGGTATCGCGGGCGACCGAGCTGGCGGATCGGTTCCCCTCGCATGTGTGTGCCGCCTGGCTGGGGCATACGGAACAGGTGGCCGACCGGTGTTATCGGCAGGTGACCGATGAACATTTCGTGCGTGCAACCCGGGAGTGGACCGACGTAAAATCCGACGCACAAGCGACGCAAAATCCGACGTTGCAGGGGGCTGCAAGGAGTGACGATGAGTTGTCAAAAGTGACACAAGAGGTTGGCGGCAGAGAAGATACGCGCGGAAGTGCCTATAATTCCAGTGATTTTGAGGAGCCGCCGCTAAGTCAATCTGACCCATTCGCGTAGAGCGTTGATTTAGACGACACATGAATACCATTGATGATACAAGTATGATCATAAGGATAGTGTAGATTGGAAATCATTCAGGCTTGGGATCGAAGTAAGATTTCAGCGAAAACCTTTCAGCCAAGTGTCAATTTCTGCCTCATTTTCCGACAGATTGGTCCACTACTCCAAAAACTCATGCTAAATTTGTCACGATGGGGTCAAAAACAAGCGTCACAGCCATGGTACCTTATCGGGATCCAAACAATTGTTCCTCCTACGAGTCCGCCCACGCCCATGAAGCAGCAGTCGTCTTTGTTCACCTCCACAGAACTTGCCCGTGTCCTGTTTGAAGAAAGCGGTGACGCTCTCTTTTTGCTGGATCCTGAAACTGATCGCGTACTCGAAGTCAACCCTGTAGCTGTGCAACTGACCGGTTTTCATGCCGACGAGCTAGTGGGGATCAGTAGTGGGGTATTGTTCCGTTACGAGTACGAGGCCAACCAGGTACAAGGTCACAAGCGGCTGCGGGGGGCCTTCACGGAAACCGTGGTGTTTCACGGACAAGATGGTTACCTGTTACGCAGCAAGCAGGGATGGATTCCCGTGACTCTCACGGTCTCGCGGTTGCATCTGGCCGAGCGTACCTTGGGCCTGTTGGTTGCCCGGGACGACAGGGAACGGCGGGAAACACTGCGACAACTGCGTCAGGTAGAGGCTGAATTGCGGTCGGTACTGGCCCACTCACCGGCCGCGCTCTGGAGTGCTGAACGAGTACGAGAGCAAGGAAAGAGTCATTGGCGCTTCCGCTACATTTCGCCAGCTTTGGGGCGACTGATTGGCCGGCCCGTGGAGAGTTTTCGCCAACTTTTCCAGTGGCTGGAAGCGGTTCATCCCGACGATCGATCCGCCTGCGACAACTGGCTGAAACAGTTATTTTCAAGCACGGCAACCGCGGGCGAACACCAATACCGCATTTGCACCCCTCAAGGAGAGGTTCGCTGGGTACGCGACCGACTGCAAATTGTCCGTGACGAGACTGGCAGGGCCATTCGCTTGGACGGCTGCCTGACTGATATTACCGAACTGCAGCAGGCCACTGCTGAACTAGCCCAGCAGCATAGCCTGCTGAGCAGTCTGCTGGCCTCGGCTCCGGACCTTATCTGCTACAAGGACAGGGAGTTGCGCTACTTGGGCGGCAATACCAGCTTTGCACAATTCGCCGGACGACCCATCGACCAGATTCGTGGGTTACGATGTGAAGACGTTTTCCAGCTACCGGCCGATCTGTTGGAGCGTCGTCGCCGGATCGAGCAACGAGTATTGGAAACGGGAGAGACGATCCGTTCACGTGAAGCCGTGCCGTGGAAGGCGGGTGAGCCACCACTATTGCTGGACATTGTGGTAGCGCCATTACGCTCCGATCCTGAGATGCCACCGGCTGGTGTTCTGATGGTGGCACGCGATGTCACCGAGCAAGCCCGGCTGGAGGAACAGCTTCGGCAATCACAAAAACTGGAGGCACTGGGCCAATTGGCCGGCGGGATTGCTCATGACTTCAACAACTTGCTGACGGTGATTCTTGGCAATCTTGAACTAGTCCTCAGCCAGGGCTCGGAAGGGTTGAGCCAGCGGAGTTGTCTGGAGGCGGCTGCCCACGCCGCGCGACAAGCTGCCAATCTGACCCGTCAGATGCTCGGTTTTGCCCGGCGTCAGCCGTTACAGTCGATCCGTATCGATCTGAACGCTTTGATCCATGAAGAAATTCAGTTGCTCCGTCACAGCATCGATCCGCGGATTGGCATCCATTTCCAGCCTGCGGAGGAAGCGGTGTTCATCCGCGGCGACCCCGTCCAGATCCAGCAAGTGCTGATGAACCTGTGTCTGAATGCACGCGATGCCATGCCGGAAGGTGGAACGCTGACTATTGCTACCGCGCTCGTCCCTCCGGCCGCCCTGCCGGCTCCATTCAATCCTTCGGTTAGCACACGCTCTTATGTGCGTCTGAGCGTCATTGATACTGGATGTGGTATGACCGAAGAGGTGAAAAGTCGCATTTTCGACCCGTTTTTTACCACCAAGGAAATCGGCAAAGGGACGGGCTTGGGACTGGCCGTGGTCTATGGTGTCGTCCGGGCCCACGAAGGCTGGATCGATTGTCAGAGCGCCCCCGGTAAAGGAACTCGCTTTGATGTCTACCTGCCTTGTCTAGATAGCCAGGCTGAAATGACTGGTGTCCCACCGGTTGCCGCAGAGACAGTCGGTATGCCCGAGGCCCTCGAACGCTACGAGTCGATCCTGGTTGTCGACGACGAGCCATTTGTTCGAGCCGTAGCCGTGGCAGCTTTGCAACAGGCCGGGTATTGCGTCCTGGCTGCTGAGGATGGTCAGCAGGCCGTCGAACTGTTCCAGCAAGCGGCTGACCGGATCGATCTAATCGTGCTGGATGCCAGTATGCCTCGCTTGTGCGGTCGGGATGCTTATCGTCAGCTCCGTCAAATTCATCCGACCGTACCCATTCTCTTTGCCAGTGGACATTTCGGGACCGAACTACCTACTGATCAGCCCCATACCGCTTTTATTCACAAGCCCTATACTCCCGCGGCTCTTGTTAAGGCAGTACAGCAAATGCTTGGACACTCCGGTACAACCCAACGACCTGTCGAGGAAACCCCGGACAGTAGCGTTCCATCTCCGCCGGGTATGACTCCTCCTCCATCCTCACGCCTTCGTTTTCCCATGCGAAACTGACATCAGCCAGGCGAGTTTGGTTAGCTCAGCAGTGCGTAACACCTTCAGACAACGCTCAGGGTAAGCCGCTTTGTCCGCCACCGGCAAATCAGCCTTCGGTGCACCGTCCTTTTGGGGTAGATCCCTCTGATGACGACGTTTTGATGACATTTTGCCTTTTTGTGCGTTATGTGATTTTTACTGGACAAAGTTCGGATTACGTGCTAAATTCCCTATGCCCCGACCGGTGGCGTCATACGGCAGGTTGGGCGACTGCCTGTGGCGTCCCGGCGGGGTCGTGCTTATCGCTTGCTTTATCCCGCTCGGATCGCTGAACTGACTTATTTTCCATATCGCCAAATTATTTTTCTCAGGGTCAAAGTATTAATTTCCGCGGCGGATCAAACTTTGAACAACCGTCGGTGTCCTAAGTGCCCCGAAAATGCCAGAAGTGAGATCAGGGCCAGGGCGAGATCCGTCCGCAGTTGGTTTAGTGATAGTGGGTTAGCAAAATTCAAATTGACAGTTATCAGCTCGGTTGAGTTGGCCAAAGGTCAGGAGGGTGTTATGCACCTTGCGGTGCGACTTGTGAACCACTGTACAAGAATCTGATCCGCAAAACTCATCCATGTGCCAATCATGATGATACACTCCATGGGAGCGGAGAAAGGCTGCTAATAACGAGCCGACTCTGCAGTGGGTAAGCGGCCGAGGGCGGATGCTGCCTGGCGGGCGCCGTCCATCATGAAACGGAGTTCGCTATTGATGGCGATCAATTGCCACCCTTCGGCGATTCGCTGGCGGGCCTCCTCGATACTGAAGGTGTGGATACCGGCTGGCAGTCCGAGTCGCTTGCACCCCTGTAGGATGTCATGGAGTGCTTGCTGGAGTTGTTCGGGACTGGGGGGCTGGCCCACTTTATCGCGTAGGCTGGCGGCCAGATCATTAGGTCCGACGAAAACGGCGTCGACTTCGGGCTGACCGAAAATCTGGTCGAACTGCTGTACGGCCTGAATGTGTTCGCACTGGAGCACGCACAAGATCTGGTCATCGGCGGCAGCGTAATACTCGGCAGGAGTCGTGGCGAAGTTCAGGGCATGGACACTGCCCCCAACGCTGCGGTTGCCGCGAGGCGGGTAACGACAGGCCTGCGTGGCCTCGCGTGCCTGGTCGGGGGTGTTGACCATCGGCACTACGACGCCAAAGGCTCCGTTATCGAGTGCCCGCTTGATGTGGTCGTGCCGCCCGGCGGGGACGCGGACCAAAGGAACACACCCGGCGTCGGCGATGGCGGCTATCATATGGGTGGTTGTTTCCATCCCCACCAAAGTATGCTCCACGTCGATGGTCAGATAGTCAAAGCCGGCACGGGCCAGAAAACGGGCGGCCACAATGCTCCCAAGCGACAACCAGGTGCCCACCACTGGTTGACCTGCCCGTAACCGTTCCTTTACTGAATTGCGACGCATGGGACCAAAATTTCCTGTATGGCCGGAATAGGCGACTAGAAAAAGAGTTTCGTTACGTATGTTGTATTCGGGGAACAAAGAGGGGAGATTAGCTGATCAGCTCGGTTTGCACATCCCGTTTGTGGGTCTTTTGATATACAGGGCGAGCAGGCGGTGGTTTTGAAAGTTCGATAGCGCGACCGGAGTCTCCAGACTTTCCGAGGTGTTCATGGAAGGGCAAATGCGGTGCCGGTAATCACCAGGCCCTCGACGACACTGCCTGTGATCGTCAGGCCGGGGGGGTAGAGGTAGTAGGGGACCGGACTGCCCGGCAGACACTTGCCCATGTTGGTGTCCCAAAAGCCGTGGGCCACACCAGAGGCCAAGCTGTTGGGCCAGAGCAAGACGTCTTTGTAAAAATAGGCTGCCGATACCAGAGGCTGAATGATCCCCAAGTCCCACCCGTAGCGTTCAGCATTTTTCTCTTCAAAGTGGAGGCGACGATGCACAACATAATTGGAAACGTACTCGACCCTTTGGGGGGGATAGTCCGTTGTTTTGGCTACGTATTTCTGGCCTAAACCAGCAGGAACAGCTTTAGGAAAGCTGATCCCCTTGGGATATTTGGCGAAAGGATCGCGTCCGGCCTTGCGTTCTTCTTCGCGTAACAGTTCGATAGTCCGTTGTTCCAAGGCAGCATCGTCAGGGATCGAGAACACATCTTCCGGTCGGGGGTTGTAAACCAGTCGCTGGCGGTCTTCCCGTTCCTTTTCGTCGTAACTGCGTTTGTCGAAGGAGGGGGGCTGTTCGGGTTGTTTGTCGAGTGGCTGTGGAGCCGCTGCAGGAGTGCCTATGGGCGTTGTCAAAGCAGGTACCGTGACCGGAGGGGCCGAACGGGGCGATTGCTGACTCGGCGAGACTATCGCGGTTCCTGGGTGGGATGTTGAGCCTTCCGGCAACCGTGGGATTGCCTGCATGGGTGTGCGCGGCTGGGGGGGGGATGCGGGCAGCGGAGGGGTACTTTCCGATGGCTTGTGGTAGTACATGATCGGTGGCATTTCCCCAGGAGGGGGTGGAGCAGCGGGCACTGGCGGTGACTGTCCCCGACTCGCACCACTGAATAGAGTCGTGGTCCCGAGTGCCAGGTTAAGGACCGTCATCCACCACTGCGTGGGCCACACTGTAGTTTGGCGCCTCCTGCGTAATGGTGATGTCATGGGGGTGGCTCTCCTGAACTGCGGCCGCTGTCACTTGGATGAACCGCGTTTTCGTGCGTAATTCCTCCAGGTTGCGGCAACCGCAGTAGCCCATGCCAGCTTTCAGCCCACCGACCAACTGGTAAACGAAAGGGGCCAGGTGGCCTTTGTAGGGCACCCGACCTTCAACCCCTTCCGGTACCAGCTTGCCGTTGTCGGGGCGCGGCGATCCCTCGCGCGTGTCTGCTTGTTGGTATCGGTCAGCGCTGCCCGCCATCATTGCTCCAAGTGAGCCCATCCCCCGATATTGTTTGAAGGAGCGGCCGCGATACAGGATCAACTGACCGGGGCTTTCGGCTAGTCCGGCGAACAAGCCGCCGATCATGGTGCAATAAGCGCCCGCGGCCAGGGCCTTGGTGATGTCGCCCGAATAGCGAATCCCCCCATCAGCAATCAGAGGAACGCCAGTGCCGGCCAGTCCCTTAGCAGCATTGGCAATCGCTGAGATTTGCGGAACACCCACGCCCGTTACCACCCGCGTGGTGCAGATGGAGCCCGGGCCGATTCCCACCTTGACCCCGTCGGCTCCGGCCTCCACAAGAGCCCGGGCCCCCTCCGCAGTAGCTACGTTCCCGGCTATTACGTCGATGGAAAACTGCCGCTTCAACTCTCGGACCGTCTCGATGACGTTTTTGCTGTGCCCATGCGCGGCATCTACGACAAGTACGTCCACTCCGGCCTGAATCAGCGACTCGGCCCGCTCGAACTCGTAAACACCAATCGCTGCGCCCACCCGCAGTCGGCCCCGCTCATCCTTGCATGCATGGGGAAATTTCTGCGTCTTGTCTATGTCCTTTATTGTGATTAATCCCTTTAAGCGGAATTCTTTATCAACCAGCAAGAGCTTCTCCACTTTGTTTTGAGTCAAGATTCGCTCGGCTTCTTCCAGAGTAGTGTTTTCAGGTGCCGTTACCAGATTCTCCTTGGTCATTACCTCACTAATCCGCTGATTGTTGTCGACTAGGAATTTCAGATCTCGTCGGGTGAGAATACCTTTTAGATAACCATTAACGGTAATGGGCACTCCGGAAATGTTGTGTTCTTCCATGATCCGTCGGGCTTGACCGACGGTTTCGTCCGGTGACAAGGTAATCGGGTCGGTGATGATTCCGTTTTCACTGCGTTTGACTTTATCGACCTCTCGGGTTTGACGAGCGATGCTGAGGTTTTTATGAATGATGCCGATGCCCCCTTCCTGGGCCAGAGCGATGGCCAGCTCGCTTTCGGTCACGGTATCCATGGGACTTGAGACAATCGGGATGTTCAGCCGGACGTTGCGGCTGACCCAGGTACGCACGTCGACCTCACGAGGAACAACCTCGCTGTAGGCAGGTTCCAGCAGCACATCGTCAAATGTGATGCCCAGATAAGCGATCCGTTCATGCATACGTATGCCTCTCCGTTCCGGGGGAAATGGGGAAGAAAATTATACGACAGACCGCCTCGATTTACATCCTTTATTTTCATGTCTACTTGCTGAGGTTCCTGGGCTAAAACTACGACTGTTGAGGCGTCCATCGTGATTAATCGAGTCCCAAGGGTATCTCGGCTGGAATAATGTGATCCAGACTGGTGTTCTTCATTGTTTGTCCGCAGACCTCCTGCTAGCCGTGCGGGGGAAACCCTTGGTCCGTGTGCAGAATGAAGTAGTAAAAGACACTGGTGATGAGCAAACTCTGCCGGTCCGGGCAATTTGACTGAAGGGGAAACATCCGCTAGGGTTGCGTAGGACATGCAGGCGGTGCGCCCGACCCAGGCGACCGTAGGGGCCAAGACGTGCACGGATCATGGCAGGCATGAATAATTATCGTGTGGGTAGAAGGCGGCCGCCATGGGGCTGGACAGCCGGCGCATTGGTTCCGGCTGTAATTCTGGGTGCGCTGGGCGGTTGGACTGGATTGTGGTGGTTAGGGGCTGCCGCTGTCCTGCTGGCTGTGCTGGGCGGAATGGCGGCCGGATTGACGATGAAAGGAGCAGGGCGGCCGTTCCATCCGGGGCTGATTGCTTTGCTTTACCTGGCGGCAGTGGCTGTGACATGGTGGGTGCCAACCCCCGATGTGGGCGTATCGCTAGCGCGGGGGTTGTTGCTGGTTGCCGGCGTAGCGTGGTGGTCGATCCAGGAGTTGTTTTCCAGCGGTGCAGAGTCGCTACGGCAAGTCTGGACGGCGGCAAAAGCGGTGCAGCGGCGGGGTCAGTGGCCAGCTCACTTGGAGGAGTGCGTTCAGGTTCCCGAAGTACAGCGACTGCGCCAAGTGGTGCAGAGGTATGGAGAAATCCGGCCTGTGTTGCTGTTGGTAACCTCGCCTCGTCCCCCCCTTCAGCTAGCGGCATTACACGCCTTGGCCTTCCGCACCTGCTGGTATGCCGGGGAAGCAGAACATGTGCTGCAAGCAACAGCTCACAGTCCCCATGTGGCTATTCGTTTGGCATTGGTTCAGACGCTGGCAGGGGTGAAGGGGGCCGAATTGCTCGCCGCGTTGACAGGCTTTTTACGGGATCCAGCCGCCGAGGTGCGGCAGCAAGTGGCAGCGGTCTTGCTGTGGAGAGCCGAGGAGCGATGGCCCTTGATCCGTGAAGCCATCCGGGACATTTTGGCAGATCCGTTATATCCTCTCGATGGTTCGCTGTTCACCACTTTTGACCCAGCGGCTGGTCTGCGGTTGCCCGGGGCGGCCATTGCTGACCTGATCACTTGGGCCGCCGAGCCACCTCCCTTGGCTCCACGGGCGATCGTTACGCTCATAACTTATTTCCGTGCTGAGTTGCAAGCCGGTCTGCAACCCGAGTTGACAGCTGAGCTGGTCGAATGGATGGTACATCCGGATACTCCACCGGCATTGCGGGTCGAATTGGCGGCTCTACTTCGCGACTTCGATCTGTTGTCGCCCGAACTGCTAGACCGCTTGAGTAACGTCGACCAGCCCGCGCCGATACGTCTGTTTGCCGCGGAGATGCTGTTGCGAATCAATCCGCATGATCCGGATGGCATCGACGTGCTGCGAGGTCTGGCTCGGCAGAGTAACCGGGAATTGGCGGTGCAGGTGGCATTGATTTTGCAAACTTACCTGGGTCTGGATTTCGGTCTGGATCCACAGACTCCACCGGCTCCGAGCAGTAAAGCCGCTGCCGAGCTGACCCGCCGCTTGCTCAAATGGGCCAGCCAGTGCAATCCGGATCCGCTCCATCTGCCTAGCTCATCGGCCGAGGTGATGATACCGCCGGGTTTTTGTAGACCTACACCGGAGATTGTTACCCCAATTGGATCTACCCCCAATCATTCCCATCAAACCCCTGATACTCCGGCTGCTTTTAATACTGATGGCTTAGAAGAATCCCGTTTTATTCCTTTGGAACAGGTATTAGATAGTGGTCCTACTCCTAGGTCAGTATCACCACCGTCTCCCTCTTCGCCTTCGTGAAATGATTGGTGGACTT
>JANWVV010000073.1 GCA_025055795.1 Gemmataceae bacterium | reverse complement strand
ACCCTGTTGCTCCAATGACGACCTCAGTGGCTGGGATCACACGCCTGTCTTTGCTCACTTGTCTACCGAGGAACGCCGGGCGATTTACGAGATCCTGCTGGATACCCTGCCAGAATATGGAGCCTTAGTTGCGTCAAACCGTCGCTAGAAGCAAGGCATGCAATTGATCACCGTCAGTCTTTCAGGTCGTTTTCCGTAAACAGGGTGAACCCCTGAGCGCGTAAAGCGGCCACACCCCCTTCAAAGTCATCAACGTACACGGCCACTGCCCCGGCTTTCTGCGGTCCAACCCCCGAAAGCAACGGATACATGTAACAGATGTTGATTTCCGCATTGACCAGCGCTTTGGTAATCGCTAGCAATGGATGCTTGTCTTCCGGCAACTGCACTACCAGTAGATCACTTTCTGTGAAGGGGATTTTGGCCGATTTGAGAATTTCGTACCCGCGTTCATAGTCGCTGGGAACCAGGCGGATGATGGCACAGTCGGCGGTTTCCACTACCGTCAAAGACACGACGCGGATGTCGGTTTTTTCGAAGCGGCGGACCAGATCCAGCAAAGCTCCCAGGCGGTTGGCCAGGAAGATGTTAAATTGCCGGACACTCGGCCAATCCCGTCCACGGGAGGTGTCCAGATCGTAACTGATACCGGATTCTTGCTCCTGAGGCATTCATCAACTCCCTGAGTATTTCCATTGGAGCAGAGCCGCTGCTAAGACCAGAGTACCGAATTGGCTGCTATCAGGGCGATCTGCTCCAGGCAAAGAGCGTCCGATCAGGTCTGGTTACTAAGCTCCTTCGGAGGGCTTTGAGCGAAGGCGGAGTAGTTCCTGCTCCAGTTGGCGGAGTTTTTCTTCCAGGGCCAGGCGGGCTTGCCGTTCAGCCTCGGCTCGCTGTTGGGCCTCCAGGCTGTGACGGTGTTCTTGTTCGGCCCGGAGGCGTTCTTGGAGTGCCAGTTGTTGGGCTTGTTCGGCCCGAAGGCGTTCCTGATCCCGCTGTTCACGGAGGGGAGGGATGCGCTGGCCGTGTTCGTCGGCACACCAGACGCGGTCGGGGTCTGCCTGTAACCACAAGCGAAGCGGTGCGATCCAGATCCCCTGGGGTTGCTCTGGCACAGGGACGTACCCGTCGGGACCCGCCTGGTAGGCCAGGAGACGGACCCACGGATGATCTTCATCCCCCGCGTGGTCCACAATAACGTACAGCGGGATCCCGGCCCGATAGTAATGGTCCACCTTTTTGGTCAAGTCGGTGTTGCGTGTGCTCGGGGAGGTAACCTCGATGGCCAGCACCGGCTGGGCGCCGACGTCCCAGACGGACAAGGTGCCACGGTGCGGGTTCCAGGGTTGCTGTACATTCTCGAACAAGATCAGGTCCGACCCATAGGCCCCTAGATCGGGCGCGTCCCACAACACACGGTGGTCGCAAAGCAACAACTTGTCCGGCTGGTCCGCGATGCGGTCTTCGATCACCGCTTGCAAATAGCGAACGTCGCGGTCATGGGCGGCATTGTGCACAATGAAGTCCCCCTCCTGTGGATGAAGAATGTCCTCTTCGGTGAGGGGAACTTGCTCGATCACCGGTCCTTGCGGAGTTTCGCGAGTGACGTAACGCCATCCGTAGAAAAACGGATCGGTTTCGGGGGTAGAACGAAAGGTCCCTACAGCACGCTGCCCGGCCATAACTGGCTCCTGGCACACACAGTTATTGCCTTTTCCAGTGTAACGGTCGCAGCGGTCTTCCGACAAGGTGATTCCATTGTGTGTCAACGGCCTCGGGGCCCTGACTTGACTTTTGCACCGCCATATTAGATAATATATACAGTAGTGTATAAATGAATAGAAAACCTGGCTATGCTCAGGTCGCTGTTTCCAGAGCGAGGGCAGGGAGGGTTTGGGAGGAGCAAGTGAATGCAGGGGCAGAAGGTGAAAACGAAGGTGCAGGGCACCGCGGCCCAAGCGGTATCGGCACAGCGGCTAACCCATCCGTGGTGCTGGGAGAGATGGCAGGCTTGGGTCGATCCCGCCTACTTTGTGCACAAGCAGTTGCTCGGCAGACAGTTGCGGGGAACTGACACCTGGGGGCGGGTGCACGAAGAAATCCACGAGTTTTTAAGCTGCTATACCCATGCCTTGGTAGCTCTACCGCGTGACCATGGCAAAACAACGCAGGTATGTGGTCGGCTGGTATGGGAACTGGGCCGTCAGCAGCACTTGCGGGTCAAAGTGGTATGTGCGACGCAAGCGATTGCGATGGAGCGCGGGCGTCTGATCCGTGACTGGCTGGAAAGAGAGCGGCCGGCCCTGGAGTCGATCTTTCCGCAGCTGCGGCCGGGCCAACCGTGGCAAGCCTGGGCCTTCAGCGTAGCGCGGTCGGAAGAAGTCCTTGGACCGAGCGTATCGGTCGTCGGTCTGGGCAGCGGCAGCACAGGCACGCGAGCCGACCTGCTGATCTGTGACGACATCGTTGATGTCCGTGCCCTGCACAGCCGCCGCATACGCGAATGGGTAATCAGTTATTTTCACGAAAATCTGCTCAATCTGTTGGAGCCGGAGGGGCGGTGCTGGCTGCTGTTCACCCCCTGGCACCGGGACGATTTAGGGGCGCGGCTGCAGAAGAACGTGATGTACGGCCTGCTGCGGCGGGCGGTTACCCGGACCCTGGAGCCGGTCTGGCCGCAACGCTGGGGAACGTCTCGCCTGCAGGCCCGCCGCCTGGAGATCGGCACGACTGCCTTTGCACGCGGTTACCGCCTGGTACCCATCGCCGAGGGAGAGACCCTCATCCGTCCAGAATGGGTGCGCTTCTGGCACCAACCGGCCACTCCCCAACAAGTGATCCTGGCAGTAGATCCGGCAGTCAGCACGGCGAGCAGTGCCGATCGCTCCGCTTTAGTGGTCCTGGCTCGGGTCGATTGTGGCGATCCCTGTCTGCCCTGGAGCGAAGGGGTCGAAATCCGGGTGCTGGCCTGTACCGCCCGGCGTGTCGATACCCCACAACTGGTTTTGCTGTTACAAAGCTGGTATCAGCAATGGCAGCCCGCCGTCGTCTTGTTCGAATCGAATGCGGCGTTTGCCGGGCTACGCGATCTGCTAGCTCGCCATACCCTCTTTGGGAGCCGTCTGAAAAGCGTGGTTCAGACCGCTGACAAATACTCCCGCCTGGCTGCCTTCAGCGTCATGGTAGAAAACGGCGTCTTCCGCTTGCAGGGCGACGGACAGGGGCAACCCCATCCTGCCCAACGCGAACTGTATGATGAGATGACCATATTTCCCTGTGGCGAACACGACGACTTGCTCGACGCCGCTGCCATGGGCTGTGCCTACTTGCTCGAGCGTCGGGAACCCCGTTGCTGGTAATAAGCAGATCGACTCCGCCAGGTGATGAGCGGGTAATGACGCACCGTCCCGCAGCAAGTTACACTGATTTGCTTCGTCGCTCCACAGCAGTTAACACAAACAGCGGCTCGGCAACCCGAAGCGGCAAGTGAGGGGAGGAGCTGTGTGGTGCGTTGCCTGGAAGACCAACGTAACTTGTGATGGAACAGCATGTGAGGGAAGAGGGGTGTTAATGGGGGACTGAGGGTGGAACAAATGTGAGCAAGAAAAAGGAGGCGGTGATGATCGGCCCATTGACGATTCAATATTCATGGCGGCCCGTGCGACGGTCGCTGTGGACGAACCAGTTGATGGACTTGTTTGGTCTGGAGGAGCAGAGCGGGGACTATGTGGTTGCCCGGGAAGTGACCCTGGACGTTCAGGTGGGGGACGTGGTGTTGTTGTGTGGTCCGAGTGGTTCGGGCAAATCCTCGCTGCTGCGGGCGGTGGGACAGCAGTTGGGGGCGGTGGATGCCGGAACGGTAGTTCTGCCCGAGGTGCCGCTGATTGATGCGGTCCCCGGTACGACGATCCAGGATCGACTAGCCTGGCTGGCCGGGTGCGGTTTATCGGAGCCCCGTTGGCTATTGCGGTGTCCGGCCGAATTATCAGAGGGGCAGCGGAGCCGCTTCCGGCTGGCGGAGGGATTGCGTCAGGCCTTGCACCTGGGGGCCGATCGGCCTGGTGGGGCCTGGTTGCTGGTGGACGAGTTCACGGCGACGTTGGACCGGCTGACAGCCCGGGTGACTGCCTTCAACCTGGCCCGCCTGGCCCGACGCCTGCACGTGGGCCTGTTGCTGGCCACCACCCACGAGGACGTGATCGAGGAGCTGCAGCCCGACCTGTTGGTCCGGTGCGAGGAGGGGGGCCTGGTGCGCGGCCAACGCCGGAGGGAGCAAAGGCGCCCCACCGTCTCGTTTGTCGACCAGTTGTGGCTGTCCGACGGTACCCTGCGCGATTGGGCGTACTTCGCTCGGTGGCATTACCGGAGTCATCGACTCGGCTGTGTCCGCCGAGTAATTCTGCTGTGGCACGGGGCTCGACCAGTGGGCATTTGCATATTCAGTGCGCCTGCTGCCTCGTTACGCTGGCGCAATCGCTTCTTCGGCTTGCATCCGCAGCATTCCCATCTGAGGCTGCAAGCGGTCAATGAACAATTGTGGTTGTTGCAACGGATCGTGCTGCATCCGTCGTATCGGGGAGCGGGTATCGCCGCGGCGTTTGTCCGGCGTGCTTGCCAGTTGTGTCCGGTGGACTGGATCGAGACCCTCTCGGCACTAGGTCATGCCCTGGAGCCGTTTTTTGTTAAAGCGGGGTTCGTCCGCCTGGGCACCACGCGGCCTGGCCCCGGCAGTGATCCGTCGGTGGCGTATGCCCGTCGACGTCCCCTCAGCGTCTTGTGTCGCCGCCAGAGCCGCTACAGTCAGCCTGTTTATTACCTGTTCGACAATCGCGGTCATCGCGTCATTTCTGTACCCCCGGTACCCTCAGCGACGGCTTCTCGCCCCACCGTGCGACCGGTTTCTGATCGGACAGCGGCGGCAGACGAGGCAAATGGTCCGTCCCGATGGATGGTAGGGCTGTGAATTGTTCTTAAAATGAGAAATATGACCGATCTGGTGCCGTTGCGTGTCCGTCAGTTCAGTTTGCCGATCGAGGAGCCGGAAGAAGGGCTGCCAGACCACCTGGCGGCGGCTTTGGGGTTGACCTCGGCGGAGGTGGTGCATTGGCGGGTGCTCCGTAAGGCGCTGGACGTGCGGGACAAGCGGCAGTTGCGTTTTGTGTACACGCTGGAGGTAGCCACGACGGCAGCGGCGGCCCGCCGGGCCTGTCAGCGGAGTGAGTTGTCCGGCGGACCGCTAAAGGTGGAGCAGCGGAGCGATCCGCCGTTTGTCATGCCTGTCGCTGGGGAGCGGCCGTTGCGATACCCTCCGGTGGTGGTCGGATCCGGTCCTGCGGGGCTGGTGTGTGCCTATTTTCTGGCCCTGCATGGTTACGCCCCGGTGGTGCTGGAACGGGGGGCGCCCGTCCAGGAACGCATCCGGCACGTCCGTTGC
Source organism: Gemmataceae bacterium (assembly GCA_025055795.1). Taxonomy (GTDB): domain Bacteria; phylum Planctomycetota; class Planctomycetia; order Gemmatales; family Gemmataceae; genus Thermogemmata. The sequence continues at coordinate 4,257 of JANWVV010000073.1, read as the reverse complement.
TTCGACACAGGAGGACCGCTGCACCCGGAAAGTAACTACCTGTTCGGTGAAGGAGGTGCGGGAACGTTTTCCGACGGCAAGCTGACTTGCCGGTGCAGCGGGCCCGACGCACAACGCGTCCTGGAACTGCTGGCCGAATGCAAAGGGCAACAACCGGGCAAACCGAGCATTCTGTACTATCACCGGCCGCATCTGGGCAGCAACCGTCTGCCGGCGGTGGTCAAAGCCTTGCGGCAACGGATCGAGCGGCTCGGTGGCCAAGTCCGCTTTTACACCCGCGTGGAGGACCTGGTCTTCGACAGTCAGGGGCTGCAAGGAGTGGCAACCTCGGCCGGGTTCATACCAGCTCAGGTGGTAGTGCTGGCCATCGGTCACAGCGCCCGCGATACCTTCCGGATGCTGGCCGCCCGTGGCGTGGCCCTGACCCCCAAACCATTCCAGTTCGGCGTCCGCATTGAGCATCCGCAGGAACTGGTCAACGCCGTCCAGTATGGTCCGCGGCATGCGTACTACCGTCAGCGGCTGGGTAATGCCGACTATGCGTTAGTCATTCATCACGGCACGCATCCGTTGTTTACGTTTTGCATGTGTGCCGGCGGGCACATCATTCCAAGCGTGTCGGCGGCGGGCTACTTTTGTACCAACGGCATGAGTTTGAGCCGGCGGGATTCTCCGTTTGCCAATAGCGGCCTGGTGACGACGGTGCCGCCATCGGCCTTTGGAGGCTCGGGAGCGTTGGCCGGAGTGCAGTTGCAGGAGTATTACGAGGCGCGGGCGTTCGAGCGGGGTGGCCGGGACGCCTATCGGTGTCCGGCGCAGTGGGCCCGCGATTTTCTGGCCCAGCGACGCTCCGCCCGCCTGCCCGCCAGCAGTTATCCCCGGGGACTGGTCAGCGTCGAACTGCGTGAAGTGCTGCCTCCGCTGGTCATTCGCGCTCTGGAGCATGGCCTGCCGTTGATGGATCGCCGCTGGCAGGGCCGCTTTCTGGACCAAGCCGTGCTGGTTGGTCCAGAAGCGCGTGGCAGTTCGCCCATCCGTATCGAGCGCGATCCGCAAACCCGGCAGTCTGTCACGGTCCCGGGTTTGTATCCCATCGGGGAGGGAGCCGGGTATGCCGGCGGCATCGTATCCGCGGCGGTGGATGGCCTGCGCACCGCCCGTGCCATTATCGCCACCTACGCTCCCCTGCACGCCCCGGCTGCCCGTGACTGAGCTTGCGACCCGGTCGCGACCACACGGAGCCGCTGCCAACTGGCTCATGACACTATCAAAATGCGTCTCGGCTGGCCCGCGGATTTCACTCAGGATGTGTCGCTGACAAAAAAGTGGGCTCCCTGACCAGATTCGATAGCGTCTTCCGACGGTCACTTCGGATCCTGCCCGCTCCATTACCCGCCCGGGCGACATCAGACGAGCGTGAAGTTGCCGTGAAAAACGGTTGTGGGATCGCGTGAAGGATGTTTGAAAACCGGTTGCCTCTCTTGCGGCTGGCTACCAGTAGGACTTAAACTGGCACCGTGGCCTGGTGTGATCGTGCTGAAGGATGTGTGCGGAGAGGGCATGATGTTTCCGTGCCGCGTTCAGGTTAAACCTCAGCAATGGTAGGACCGCTGTCCGGAGGCGTAGGCGACGGAAGCATCGGCACATAACAAGGGTGGGACGCTGCCATGCGTACGCTGCTGGTTCTACTGACCACCACGACGTTGCTAGGTGGGGCCGTTTGGCTGTCTCAGAAGGAGACAGGCTCTACAGAGCAGGCCGTTGGTTCGGCGGAGCGTGATCCGATACAGGTGGAAAAGGGGGTCAAAAATCCCTGGACGCACTTGCAGGTCAACGCCGATCCGGAGCAGTTCCATTTCGCGATTGTGGCCGATCGCACCGGAGGGCATCGTCCCAAGATCTTCTCGCAAGCGGTCCAGCGGATCAACTTGTTGCAGCCCCACTTTGTCATCTCCGTGGGGGACCTGATCGAGGGGTACACCCTCAAGGAAGACGTGGTGAACCAGGAATGGAACGAATTCGATGGCTATGTCAAACATTTCGCCATGCCGTTTTTTTATGTGCCGGGCAACCACGATCTGACAAATAAGATGCAGGTGCGTGTTTGGGAGGAGCGTTACGGCCGCCGCTATTACTCGTTTGTGTACAAGAACGTGCTGTTTTTATGTCTGAATTCGGAAACGCCGCCCGATGGGATGGGGACCATCGATCCGGAGCAGCAGAAGTGGGTTGCCCAGGTGTGTGCGGCGCATCCGCAGGTGCGCTGGACGTTTGTCTTTCTCCACAAGCCGATATGGACCGCTCCGGATCTGCAGAAAAACGGCTGGGCAGCCGTGGAACAAGCCCTGGCCGGTCGCAAGTATACGGTCTTTTGCGGTCACGTGCACCGTTATCAGTTATTCCGCCGTCATGGCATGGAGTACTATCAACTGGCTACGACCGGTGGCGTCAGCCGCTTGCGGGGAGTGGAGTACGGCGAGTTCGACCACATTGCTTGGGTGACGATGAAAAAAGATCGCCCGGTCGTGGCCCAAATACTGCTGGAGGGGATTTTACCGCCCGATCTACGGGTGCCCGATAGCGACGAGAAAGGGGTACCGGTCAAGAAAGTGACGACGTACCCGGCGGCAGGGGTGGTTACCTTGGACGGTCAGCCTCTACCACGGGCCGAGGTGACTTTGCACCGCTTGCAGCCCGGCGGCAAAGGACTGCGTGCGGTGGCTGATGGCTGGACCGATGAAAGCGGTCGCTTCCAGCTTTCCACCTACAGCCGGTTCGATGGCGCTCCGGAAGGAGAATACGTGGTGACCATCCGGCTGGCTCCCCGCCTGATCGAGCTGGGGGGTGAGCCGGAAAAATCGCCCATCCCGGCCGCATATGGCGCACCGCTCCGCTCGCCGCTACGCGTCAAAATTACCCCCGGTACCAACGAACTGAAACTCGAAGTGAAGAGCCAGCCGTAAAAGGACACCACCAGCTGCGCAACGAGTGGGGACCAGTCCCCAGCTTCTGCAGAGGCGATTGCCGATGGATATGATGGAAGGAATAACGGCAACCCTCTGGCAGGCGGGATGGAACGGCCCATGTCGCTGACGCATCGCATCTTCGAGTGGCTCTCCCTGGCTGTGATCCTGTTTAGCGTGGTGGTTTTTCCCATCGAATTGGAATGGCAGGAGCAGCTCGGCGAGCTACCGCCGTTTTTCTGGTATGCCGAACTGTTTATTACCGTCTACTTCACGGTTGAATATTTCATCCGCTGGTGGCTGGCCCGCAGTTGGCGGTATCCGCTGCGTCCGTTGGCCATAGTCGACCTGCTGGCGCTACTGCCTTTCTACCTGACGATGGTGGCCGACCTGCGTGCCATCCGGCTGGTCCGCTTGCTGCGCTTGGCCCGACTGCTTAAGTTGTACCGCTACACCACCGCCCTGGAGAGTATCCGCAACGCTTTCGAACGCGTCCGCTACGAATTTGGCGTGGTGGGATTTGCTCTATTCACCCTCAGTTGGATCTGCGCGATACTGATTTACGAATTTGAACATCCGGCCCAGCCCGAAGTAATAGCGCATTTCACGGATGCCGCCTGGTATGTGATCGTCACCATTACCACGGTGGGCTACGGCGACAAGGTACCGATCACCCCAGCCGGACGAGTGACTGCAGCCATTCTGATGCTGGGCGGTCTGGGACTGTTTGGTACCTTTGTCAGCTTGATCGGAAGTGCTTTCGTTGAGGAATTGCGTTTACGCAAGTTGCGGCATCGGCCGCATGTGTCGTTGCCGCTGTTTACTTTGCCGGGTACGGAGGTGACTCATCCGCCACGGCAGCTCCATCCGCAGGACATTATCCTAGCCATCCAGCGGGGCGAATTTGCCCATCGCGGCGAGGCCGGCTTCCATGAGCTTACCCAATTACTGCTGATGGCTTGCCAATGGATTGTCCACCAACATCACTCGTCCCACTCCTCGGCAGGAGCCGACGAAGGCGAACACCGCTTGCCCCAACAAGCGACGACAAATGCCCGGTAGTCTCCCTCATCAGGCATCACAGAGGATTAGTGGTCGAACAAATAGACCTTCGCCCGACGAGCACTCTGGTAGACGTAACAATGTCTCCTTTTTGCGGAAATATTAATACATCGGTCTGACCTAAGTCGATTCATGTCTGCGAATATTTTTTAACATTAGTATAAAAAATTAAAAAATTTTAGAGCATTTTGCTTCTTGATCGATTGGAGACAGAAACGTATGATTTTTTGCC
>JANWVV010000072.1 GCA_025055795.1 Gemmataceae bacterium | reverse complement strand
CCAAGCATATCGAAATTGCCATTGAAAACGGCGTCCTGACGGTCCGCGGCGAACGCAAAGAGGAACGCGAGGAAAAGAAAAAGAACTATCACCGTGTCGAGCGCTTCATGGGCACCTTCTATCGGGCCATTCCATTGCCGCCGGGTGTCGATCCGGAAAAGGTCTCGGCTACTAGCTCCAACGGCGTCGTGACCATTTCTATTCCCAAAAAGCCCGAGGCCCAACCCAAGCGGATTGTGGTCACCCCAAAATAATTACCCCGTCACCACATAGGCCCTATTGGTGGAACAAGTTGAGGCAGTGCCTGAAGTGGAGATAGCAACCCAGTCCGCCGGACTCGAAGATAATAACTAGGTCCGAGATGCCCGGGAATCTCTTCATTGATTCCTCATCATTAACCAGTACCCTTTTCCGAAGTCGCCCAAATTAGTTGTTCACGACTTGGCTGCTGACTACGGAAAGCCTGTCAGGCGAGGACTGCCTTGTCGTCTAGTGGTTGATGGTGCCCCTGCCATCTGTGCGAGCGGGCGTTGCCGGTGATGCGGAACCGTGTATTGTACAGGGCGGAGTTTCAGTGGCTCACCAGCTGGTGAGCCACTGAAACAATGCTTCTGAAAAGACTGGCTTTGTTGGCGGAGCACAGCCAATCCCGCCTCGGGTGGGTGCGGTTTTTTTGTCTCTGGTAGGCTTGCCACGGTTAACGCGGGACGGCAGGGGGGCCCATTAAGCGTAGTGGGGTAATAGTGGAGTTAGACCAGCTTGAAGATGCACAACGAGGCCTCGGACAGGAGGGGGGCTTATGAGCGGTTCTGACGAATGGTCCGAGGTAAAACAAGCAAGACCTACCCTTGCTGGAGCCGACCCGGAGCGGGAAGTAGAGATTCCGTTACGGCCGGGCCTTGTTCTGCCTGGTACGCTACGTTGGTCGGGCAAGCCGCGGGGCGTGGTCGTATTTGCCCATGGCAGCGGCAGCAGTCGCCACAGCCCGCGTAATCAGTATGTCTCTTCTGTGCTGGTTGAAGCGGGACTGGCTACACTGCTATTCGATCTGTTGTCCGAGTGGGAGTCGACGGATCGCTCTAAGGTGTTCGACATTGAGTTGCTTGCCGACCGGGTGGTTCAGGCGGCCACTTGGGTCGTGCAGCAGCCGGAGGTGACCGGTCTGCGGGTGGGGCTGTTTGGCGCCAGTACGGGGAGTGCCGCGGCGTTGCTAGCGGCAGCGAGTCATCCTTCGCTGATCGCTGCTGTGGTTTCCCGTGGGGGTCGGCCCGATCTGGCCTGGAATGACCTTCCCCTGGTGCAGGCCCCGACCCTGTTAATCGTCGGCGGTCAGGATGAACCAGTGCTTACCTGGAATCAGCAGGCCTACGAACAGTTAACCTGCCCGAAGGACTTGGTGGTCATTCCCGGGGCCACCCATCTGTTTGAAGAGCCCGGCGCGTTGGAACAGGTGGCCGAACTGGCCCGCGACTGGTTCCTCCGTTACCTCCCCTCTGTTGCTCCAGGGAGCAGCAATGAGCCTACGCCCAACGTGGGCTCGTGGCTGTAACCTGGGACACAAAGATGCCGTGGGCCGCCGTCACGACAGGAAAAGTCACTCACTTCCGGTCTTTTGAGGCTGCGGGTAGCAACTCACCCAGTCCCAGGTCGATGTACTGGCCACCGCCGGTTTGGCGGCAGTGAACAGCGACGATGTTTTTACCCGGCCGAAGAGCCTGACGAGCAGCGGCACTCAGAGGGATTTCTACATAATCGGTCGTGTAGCCGACGGTGCGTGCGGCCAGCACGCCATTGATGTAGACTTCGGCATCCTCGTCGTGGTGGATTCGCAGCCAGAGTTCTCCTTGGGGTAGTTCGGCCAATTCCCAGACCGTCCGCAACCAGATGTCGGGCGTTTTCCACTCTGTACGGACGATGGCCCCCGGTGTGCCAGCGGTCCCGAAGCCGCCGACTGCTTCCGTCCAGTTGCGGTCGTCGAAAGCGGGTTTTTCCCAGCCGTTGGCCGGTGCCCGCAGGGTATACCGCCAAGGACGGCCCGCTTTCTCCGACGTCGGTATCAGCTCGCGATACCGCGGCGGCGGACCAAACAGCATCTGATGCCAGCGGCGGGTCTCTGCGGGATCTAGTTTGAGCACCTCGCGGTCGTAGGTGAGCAGGCCGTTGACCTCACTTTCGACGTCCGTGGTCTGGGTATAAACGGCAGCAGCCAGCCCCTTGGCTATCAACGGCTGCAGACGTCGGATTAACAGGGCGTAATTCTGGCGCAGCTCATCCATGGTGCGGAAGGTGCGGTAACCCCAGTTGTCTTTCTGCTTCCAGAGGTGGCCGGGTACAGGCAGACCCAGGCCACCAAACTCCCCCAGGACGCTGACACGGTCGGGCATGACCGGGAACATTGCCGGGCCCGGGTAGCTGTGCAGGTCCTTCAGGTCGCCGAAACCCCGGTCGGTCCAGCCGCTAGGACCATCCACCAGCCGGCTTGGATCGTACTTTTTCACCCATTGCAGTATCTCATTGGTATCGTGCTGCCCCCAGCCTTCGTTGAAGGGTACCCACACGATGATGCAAGGGAAGAAACGCAAATGATCGATCATGGCCTGCAGTTCGGTGCGGAACTGCTGTTTGTCTTGCGGGCGGAGGGGAGCGTCTTCCGCAGCCTGGGGGGCGATGAAGTGGCCTTGCGAGGGAATGCCGCCGCTGGGCATGTCCTGCCAGACCAGCAGGCCCAGGCGGTCACAGTGATAGTAATAGCGAGCCGGTTCTACCTTGACGTGCTTGCGGAGCATGTTGAAGCCCAGTTGCTTGAGCACTTCCAGGTCGTAACGCATGGCAGCATCGGAAGGAGGGGTGAGGAGGCCATCGGGCCACCAGCCCTGATCGAGGGTGCCCAGTTGAAACAAGGGGCGGCCGTTGAGGAAAATGCGAGGGATTCCCTGTTCGTCCTTGGCCACGCGCACCTGACGAAAGGCAAAATAGCTGTCCACCCGGTCCACAACCTGTCCCTCGCGTAGCACTTCCAGGGTCACCTCGTAGAGGGTCGGCGTGTCGGGGGTCCACCATTGGGGTTGTTCCAAGCGGACCGTCAGTGGACCGGCATCATTCGCACTCGCCTGGGCTACGGACCGACCGTTGAGACGAATGGTCACCCGGTAACGGTCGCCTGGTCGCAGTCCATGCGGCATGATGGTCACTTGGCCGCTGTCGAGGTCCGGTGCGAATTCCAGGCGTTGCACCCCGCCGGCAGGAACCGGTTCCAGCCACACGGTCTGCCAGATGCCGGTCACGGATGTGTACCAGATCCCGTGGGGCTGCCGGACCTGTTTGCCGCGGGGCTGGGCGCCGCTATCGGTGGGGTCCCATACCCGCACAACCACTTCGTTGTCCTTCGCTCGTACCAGTTCAGTAATGTCGAAGCTGAACGGATCGGACATCCCCCGGTGGCTTCCTACTTGCTGCCCATTCACCCAGACGGTCGCTTCCCAATCGACTGCCTGGAAACGGAGCCAGATCCGCTGGCCTTGCCAGGCTGCCGGCACGTCAAAGCGGCGGTGATACCACACTACCTGCTCGGGGGAAACGCTCTGGCCCACGCCCGAAAGGGCCGACTCGACCGGATAAGGAACCAGGATCTGCCCCTGCCACTGCTGGGGACGCTCAGCCTGCCGCGGAGTAATCGCATAATCCCACAGGCCATTGAGATTCAACCACTGGGAACGTACCCACTGCGGCCGGGGATACTCCGGCCAGGCCGTCTCGGGAGTAACTTTCCTGCCCCATTTGGTCATCAACGGGGCCGCCGCCGGTTGCCAGGCGGCCGCGCCCGACAGCGCAGAGCCCGTCAGTAGGGTTCCTACCGCTCCACAACTGCTCAAAACTATAGCCATTAGCGTTCGGGTCATGACCTTGATTCTCCTTGATGGCTGAGGGGTCGGTATCTCACACTTTGCGATTAGGCCTGGCTGGTGCAAACCGTCCGTGGCGGTAAAAATAGTCAAAATCCCCGAACCAATCGCCGGGTTCAGCTGGGGGAACAACCATGATTGGCGGAAGGGGACGGATCGATCGCCCGGCGGGTCAGATCGGCGTAGGCATCGATGCGGCGATCGCGGAGGAAGGGCCAGTGTCGTCGGACCTCTTCCAGCAGTCGGCGGTCGCACTCGGCCAGCAGGATTTCTTCCCGCTCATGACTAGCTTTGCGTAGGATGCGGCCAAACGGGTCACAAATGAAAGAGCCGCCCCAAAATTCCAGGCCGTCGCCGCTCAGAACTTCGATACCGACCCGGTTGACGGCACACAGATACACCCCATTGGTGATCGCATGACCACGCATGACGGTTTCCCAGGCGTCGTGTTGGGCGGTCCCCCAGAGGGCCTTTTCCTTGGGATGCCAGCCGATGGCCGTGGGGTAAAACAGGATTTCGGCCCCCTGCAGGGCAGTCAGGCGGGCGGCCTCGGGGAACCATTGGTCCCAGCAGATCAGCGGACCGACCACGGCAGGACCGGTCCGGAAGACGCGAAAGCCCGTGTCCCCCGGGGTAAAGTAAAATTTCTCCAGATACAGCGGATCGTCGGGAATGTGCATCTTGCGGTAAATGCCCAGCAAGCGGCCGTCGCGGTCGTGGACCGTCACCGTATTGTGGTAGATGCCGGGCAGGCGTTTTTCGAACAGCGAGCCGATCACGACAACGCGATGGTTCCGGGCGGCTTGGGCCAGGCGGGCCTCCGAGGGACCGGGGATCGGCTCGGCCAGGTCGAACCAGGCATGGTCTTCTACTTGACAGAAGTACGGGCCCAGGAACAATTCGGGCAGACAGACGATGTCGGCACCCTGGCGGGCAGCCTCGGCAATAGCCGCTTCCGCCTGGATCAGGTTCTCCTCTTTGTGAGGTGACACCCGCATCTGGATAGCGGCAATAGTCCAACGATGCTCCATCGATGGCTCCGCATTGGGCGCATCGACCTGGGTACGACGCAGCCTGACGTTTTCTTCGTTATTGTCAGTCCACCAGGTGGACGCAGCAGGTTGGCGGCCACGCTTGTTGTAGGCCTAAAGCTGACTATGGTAAAGCGAAACGGTCATACAAAGCGGTCATACAATTGCGGGGACGTGCAGGACCCCGCGGCTGCTACGGAGGATCGGTGCCATGGCCTCTCCCGATGCTACAATTGAAAGCGTTCTCAAGGAAACACGTCTGTTTCATCCTTCGGAGGAATTTGTCCGCAAGGCCCGCTTGGGGCCGTCCGAGTATGCCCGTCTGCATGAGTGGGCTGAGCGGGACCCGGAAGGCTTCTGGGCTGAACAAGCTAAAATCCTGGATTGGTTCACCCCTTGGTCGCAGGTGCTCGACTGGTCGCAAGCACCGCATGCCCGCTGGTTTGTAGGGGCCAGGCTTAACGCCGCCTACAATTGCCTGGACCGTCACCTGGCTACTCGGGGCGACAAAATCGCCCTGCTGTGGGAAGGGGAACCAGGCGACAGCCAGGCCTGGACCTATCGCCAGCTGTTGGAGCATGTCTGCCGGCTGGCCAACGTTCTGAAAAAGCTCGGGATACGCCCCGGCGACCGAGTGACCATCTACATGCCGCTAGTGCCGGAGGCCATTGTGGCTATGCTGGCTTGTGCCCGCATCGGCGCAACCCATTCCGTGGTCTTCGGCGGTTTTTCGGCTGAGGCCGTGGCCGACCGCACCAATGACGCCGGCGCCCGCTTGATTATCACGGCTGATGGCGGCTGGCGTCGGGGCAAAATCGTGCCCCTGAAAGAAAACGTCGACCGCGCTCTGATCCACTGCCCCACCGTCCAGGCCTGTCTGGTGTTGCGACGCACCGGGCAGCCGGTCACCATGGTGCCGGGACGGGATTTCTGGTGGCACGAACTAATGGAACAGGCAGCCCCCGACTGCCCCCCTGAACCCCTCGACAGCGAACACCCCCTTTTTATCCTCTATACCTCCGGCTCTACCGGTAAACCTAAAGGCGTGCTACACACCACTGGCGGCTACCTCCTTGGTGTGGCCCTCACCCACCAGTGGGTCTTCGACATCCGCGACGACGACGTTTACTGGTGTACTGCCGACATCGGCTGGATCACCGGCCACAGTTACGTTGTCTACGGCCCTCTGGCCAACGGCAGCACCGTCGTCATCTACGAAGGGGCGCCCAATTACCCCAAGGAAGATCGCTTCTGGCAGATCATCGAAAAGTACAAAGTGACCATTTTCTACACTGCGCCAACAGCGATCCGTTCGTTCGTCCGCTGGGGGGATCATCACCCCAAGGCCCACAATCTCAGTTCGTTGCGGCTACTGGGCACGGTGGGTGAACCGATCAATCCGGAGGCCTGGATCTGGTATCACACGGTCATTGGCGGTGGTCGTTGCCCTATTGTTGATACGTGGTGGCAGACGGAAACCGGGGCCATTCTGATCGCTCCCGTTCCGGGGGCAGTGCCGACCAAACCGGGCAGTGCCACCCGGCCGTTACCAGGGATCCGGGCAGCTGTGGTCGACAAAGCTGGCCACCCGGTACCAGCCAACACGGGGGGCTACTTGGTCATCCAGCGGCCTTGGCCCAGCATGATGCGCACCATCTACGGCGACGATGCCCGCTACCGCCAGGCCTACTGGAGTCACATCCCGGGGGGCGTCTACTTTACCGCCGACGGGGCCCGAGTGGACGAAGATGGTTACTTCTGGATCATGGGACGGGTCGACGATGTCCTCAACGTTTCCGGCCATCGCCTCAGTACCATGGAAATTGAAAGCGCTTTAGTACACCATCCTCAGGTAGCAGAAGCAGCAGTGGTGGGACGGCCCGACGACATCAAGGGCGAGGGGATCGTCGCCTTCGTTACCCTCCGGCAGGGAGTTTCTCCCAGTCTGGAACTTAAGGAGGAACTCAAACAGCATGTGGTCCGCGAAATCGGGGCCTTGGCCCGACCCGATGACGTGCGTTTCACCGATGCCTTGCCCAAAACACGCAGCGGTAAAATTATGCGTCGCCTGCTGCGGGACGTGGCCGCCGGACGACAGTCGACGGGCGACATCACCACCCTGGAAGACTACAGCGTCTTAGCCCGCCTGCGTGAGGAAGAAGAAGGCTAAGCCCCCGCATACTCCCCTACCGCCCTCCAACTCATGTTCTCGACAAACTCGTCACTACTAGATTTATGAAGCAACCTGTTAGATCAGCATGAGCATATCTGAGACGCGCCTTGGCATAATATTCGGATGAACAATGTCCGGTGCTGAAGCTACCAGGCGTACTCCCAGCCGCGGGTCCAGGACGCGGGGAACTTCGGGCCGGACCGGCGGTTCCCCTTCACTGCTGTTGCCAAGCGACACCCCAGCAGCTGGCACCGCTAGGTTGATTAAATGCTTCCCATCAACCCGCTGCAACGCCAGCGGTGCTGCATCACTTTATTCTCCCCGATGGTCATCGCAACGCCCCAATCACGTTATCGAAGGGCGTATTGCCTGCTTCATAAACTTCGGTTGTTTGGAGTTGACATAAGGCCAGCACGGCTACAGGGAAAAAACGTCCGGTCTCTGGGACGACTCCCAGATCGGAATCCCGGCAGTTGGCCAGGTGGTGAGGAGAGGAACGGGTCGGCTCCTGTCGGCACCCGTCACGGCTGGACGACAGGCGAAGGTATCAGGCAAGCACGCCCGTGACCACTTCCCCTTTGACCAGTTCGCGGGGTTGGTTGAGGTGGTTGTACACAATGGTGTCGGGTCGGATCCCGACCGAATGGTAGATGGTGGCCAGTAGTTCGGTGGGATGAACGGGGTTTTCCAGGGGTGCACTGGCGGTTTTGTCGCTTTTACCATGGACATAACCGCGTTTGACACCGGCACCGGCAATCAGAGCGGTGTAGCAATAGGGCCAGTGGTCGCGTCCATCGTCCGAATTCTGGTTCCCCGAGGTACTGACGCCCCGTTGCGGACTGCGTCCGAATTCGCCGACGACGACCACCAGGGTTTCGCTCAGCAGGCCACGCTGATCCAAGTCTTCAATGAGAGCGGAGACACCGGCATCGAGCATGGGTGCCGCTTCGTTTTTCATCCGCTTGGACAAATCGACGTGGACATCCCACGAATGCCGGTCGCTGTTGGCCACCTTGGGCCAGATAACCTCGACGAAGCGGGTGCCCGCTTCCACCAACCGGCGTGCCAGCAGGCAGCATTGACCGAAGGTGTTCTTGCCATAGCGTTCCCGGACCGCCGGCGGTTCTGTCGCCAGATCGAACGCTTTTTTGGCCCGTCCACTCACAATCAGACTTAACGCCTTGCCGTAGTATTCGTCCAGATCGTACTTGGCCACCGCTTCTTCCAGGTGAGGCATCCCCTTGAGGATGGTTTCCCGCAGGGTGGCGCGCCGCTGCATGCGCAGGGGGGTCAACTCTTCCCGCAGTTTCAGGTCGTCGACCCGGATACGGTCCATCTTGTTCATGTCCAGGTCGTCTCCCGGCGGGTACAGCAGGTATGGATCGTATGCCTTGCCCAAAAAGCCGGCCGTTCCCCCTTTGCCCACCACGTTGGACTCCTGCAGGGGGCGTGGCATCATGACAAACGGCAGCATTGGAACGGTCGGCGGCTTGAACTTGATAATGTTTGACCCCAGCGTCGGAAAATCCTTGGGACTGGGTGGCTCCAGTTGCCCCGACGGACTGACCTTATCAGTGGTATACCCGGTGTGCATCTGGTAGATGGCCGCCGTGTGGTTGAACAAACCCACTGGCGTGTAGCTCATCGTCCGGATCAGCGTGGTTTTGTCCAGAATCTTGGCGATACGGGGGAGTAGTTCCGTCACATAGACACCGGGCAGGACCGTCTGTTGATGCTTGAATACGCTTTTGACCTTTTCAGGGACGTTGTCTTTGGGGTCCCACAGATCCAGGTGGCTAGGACCGCCTTGCAGATAAATGAAGATGACCGACTGGGCTTTGCCAAACCCCCGGCCACCCCCGGCCAAGGCCGGATTGGTCGTCGTGCTAGCAGCAGTAGCTTTCTGAAGGGCGAAAATCTGCGGCAGGCTGATGCCGAGAATTCCCGAGCCGCCGATCCGTAACAGATCGCGCCGCGTGATGCCGTCGCAGTCACTTTTTGCCGCTGCACCAGGAATTACCAGCATGGCCGTCACTCCCTCAAGTTCCAGGCGTTCCAGGCAAGGTATAGTCAGGCACGCTCTGTCGCAGCAACCTCTAGAACCAAGCCGACAGAGGGTCCACGGGTGGGCTGAACAAACGGGTGGGAGCGTTCTGATCTCTTTGAATTATATACAAGCCTTTTTATCTATTGCAAATCTTTTTTGCAAAATCGCCACAGTCCACGTTCCTCCCTTCCACGCACAGGAGAACCATAGCCCCTATTGTGTGTGGCGAGCTTGAATCAATAGTTCGGTTCAGATCCGACCCAGGTCAACTCTCCCCACTCGAGTCAAGAAGACGCAATCCAAAGCCAACTCATCCCATGCGGCGAGTGGTCAGGCATCAACAAGATGCCATCTCTCAATCCTGCTGCGGATATCGACTCGACATACTATCAAAATTCGTGTTTTGTATCAATCGTATCCATCGAACTTACCCCACGTTACCCCTCTGATTTAGCGACCTTCAGTACGACTGAAGCGATCGCAAGGAAGCGGATCACCTTCCTTACCTCACTAACCTCATAATTTAGCAGGCTTGACTATAACTGAAGCGAGGGGTCAAGGAAGAGGACCACAACTTTTTTCTGGGAAATTGCACTGGTAGACGTGCTCGCCTGAGAAACCGCGTAAAATGGAGGACTGGACTGCGGGTGTTGATCTAATAAGGCACCTGCTGTAATCATGCGGACGATTATAGATCAAAAAATGTAAATATGAATCAGTAAATCGATCAAGACTCGATCAGGTCCACCAAACCATTGAAACACCAGCCCTCCACATAGCGTGGCAGCAGATATTCCGGCACATGGTATCACT
>JANWVV010000071.1 GCA_025055795.1 Gemmataceae bacterium | reverse complement strand
AGGCTATGCCGACACGCATGGCATTTTCCTCAATCCGATGATGGACAAATGCAAGCCAAGAACTCGTTTCACACTTGCTTGTAAATACGTCCGTGCTGTTGAATTTCTCCTCGGTTTGGTTGACGGTATGTTGGATGACCGCTGATTGCTAGTTAATCCAATTAACCGGGTTACCCGGCTGGTTGGCTTGTTGCCTGTGGGGGTGCCTGTTATTGGATAAAGCCGTGTTTGATCAGGACGTCTCGGAGCAGACGTCCGCTATCCCGCCAAGTGAAGCAGCGAGCTCGGCACGCGGCACGCATGCCGTACTCACGTGCTTCCTCGCTGTGGGCATAGACATGTCGCATCTGGGCTATCAGGGCTTCCTCATCAGGTTCGGCCCACTGACCAGAGTATATGGCATTGCGTACAGGCACCAGGCGATACGGCACTGAGTATCCTACCTTTTCGTCGAAAAACATAGTTAAACCGCTATAAGCGGCGGAAATCAAGGGCCGGCCACAGGCCATCGCTTCCAGCAGATGAAGCCCAAATCCCTCCCCGGCCGAGGCATTGACGTAGACAGTCAGTGAACGGTACCACTCGGCGACCTGGGCTACGGGCAGAATTGCACGAATGACCTCGATGCGAGGATCGTCGTAGGTCTCTACTGCAGGAGACTGGGGGGTGATTTTAACCCGCAAACGTACGTCGCTTTCGTGCGGAAAAGCCCGGCGGAACAAATCGATCACTCGTTGAGCATTCTTCCGGATGCCGCCGGCGGCTAAGGCACCAGCCGTGCCGAATGTGCATATCAATGGCCACGACCAGGTACCAGGGTGATACACCACAGGATCGTATCCTAGTGGTACCACCTCGACAGGGACTTCGACTCCGCAGCGTCGCAAACACTCGGCTCCCCAATGGCTGGGAACGATGACTACCCGACAGCGGTTCATCATGGCAACCCAGCGGGGCTCCAGGTGATCGGTTTCCCACATAGTGAACAGGGCCGAGGCCTCGTCGGGCTGGAAACGCTCGGCCAGAAAGGGAGGAGAAATAATCAGTTGTTTATCCCCCGCTTTCCAGCCGCCGGCTGCGGGGCGGATACCGCGAGGCATTAACTCCGGCAGCACTGCGCTCACCTGATGCCACCGCAGCTCCACTCCTAGACAGGGCAACCCTTTCAGGATGGCGTAGGCCAAATGATCATAGCCGCTAATCCCCTTCAGGTCAGTGGAGAGGAACAAGGGAGTGCAGCGCTGGTGGGGCTTGCGGCCGACACGGGCCTGTTCCATCAAGGGACGCTCTTCTATAGGGTACGCTAGCGCCTGATCCAGCAACCCATCGCCATGGTTGCTCAAGGTCTCCGTCCATGGGGCAACGGTATGGAGTGCTAGCCGCGCGGGAATAAGCCGTGCCAAACGGGGTGTCGCTACGGCCCACACACGCTGCGGGATCGGAAATCCATCTGAGTCCCGGACGGCGACCTCGTGTTTGTTCGCAGATGTGCTCTCTGGGGAGCGATTGATGTTGTGATCAGCAGAGGCAGCAACTCCGCTAATTTGTTGCCAGGAATTATTATGCTCTGCTAAGTAAAAGCGGGGATCTGCTATCGTTGGGGACGTAGAGGTGGAGTTGGTATTGCTGCACTGGTGTGTGAAGTTCCTGTTGGTCTCCGGCACATTTCGGAGTTGCGACGAAGAAGATGAGCTGGCATTGTCCGTTGTACCTTTAATGGATTGTGCAACGTGTTCACTCCGTGCCACAATTGCCCCCACCACCTCTAGGGTAGGCTCGGTACGTAAACGTTTGACCCAGTGGTACAAGGCGTGCTCGGCCAATTCCAGGCCCGGGGGCAACAATATGGTCCAACGGCATTCTGTAGCGGCCAGAGCCTTGCCAATGCCCATGCTCAGACCCGCCCAGCGGGGGACACGGACAACCCGAATCCGGGGGTCGGGCGGTAGCAGATGCTCAAGATGGGGCACTACCCCTCTGGGACCTGCTGTCACCAGGTAGAGCTCCCAATGAGGATAAATCTGCCGGCGAACCGAGTGGGCGGCCCAGCGTGCCGGTTCCAACTTACCCGGATCAACGGGAATAATCACAGCTACCGGTAATACTTCGGTCCACGAGTCGCATTCTCGCGCTATCTGCTCTGCTTCGTCCTTGGTAAGGGTATGCCGACGCCACCAGGCTGCATCCACCTCATCGGTTCGATGGTGCCCCAAGCGGATCTGGCGACTATCAATCAGCCCTTTAAGGATCTTTGCACCAAACTGCCGCCATTGACCACGCAACAATAACTGGGCACCCCGCCACAACACCGGACCAGTACAGCGATAGGCTCGGATCAATCGTACTTTTTCTCGTACCGCCAATGCGGCTACTTGTAGTGATGACAATCGGGTTACTTCGAAAGCCTCTAGGGTCAGCGTGCCCTCTGCATGAAACAATTCCAGACGGATGCCGCGTGCCGGACGAGTAAGTCGGACGACCAAATCCTCCGCAAAGTGCTGATTCCAGTGGAAAGTCTCGCGAGCAGCAGGCATGGAGGACTGGTCGCTGGTTTCGAATATCAGTTCGCATCGCTTCTGAACGGTAAAACGGCTGTGCGAGCGAATGGATAACTGCACGCGGTACCAAGCCGGTTCCAAGGGCCCTGGCGTTGTCCACCGGACCCGACTAGCCGTCACTTCCCACATCCTTGGTTGCTGACAGACACTCAGGCCGTCCGAGGCCACGTGCAAATCTGCTATGTTCCAATACCGTCGGCCGGTGCTGATATGATGGTCCGTCCTTTTCGGCAGCACCAATCCCGTCACGGTCGCACTCCTTTGCTATTCCTGCCCACCGCATTATGGCTGGGTAGTAGCCAGAATAGGGTTGGGCAATTTCACGCAAAAGTCAAGCCCAACCTTCCCATGCTTAAAGAAGTGAGCGAGCGAGACGTCACCCAAGGTAATACAGTTCTGCGGACTGTATTGCTGTTAATCTTGAAAGTCCGGCTGGGATTTCACTTTTAAGCTTGTTGACCCGCCAGACGACGCAGGACGTCTATTCCGCGCTGCAGTAGGGCATCCGGGGCGGCATATGAGAGGCGGAAATGGGTGTCCCGGCTGCTGAACACTTTGCCGGGAATGATTAGCAGTCTGTTCTGGATGGCCCTGGAGACAAAGGCGGTAGCGTCGCCGCCAGGAGCTTTGGGGAAAAGGTAAAAAGCCCCTTGGGGGACAACCAGCTCGTAGCAGTCCCGCAACCCCGCGAGCATCAGGTCGCGTTTGCGACGATAAGTGTCCCGGATGGCGGAGGTATCGGTTTCCAGGGCAGTCAGAGCGGCCCATTGGGCAATACTTGGGGCACAAACGTAAGTAAACTGCTGAAGCTTGGCCATTTCCTCGATGAGTCGGGCGGGACCGTGGACCCAGCCTAGGCGCCAGCCGGTCATTCCGTATGTTTTACCGAAGCCCTCAACGACCAGAACGTTGTCCCCGAACTGAGCTGGGCTGACCGGTTCACCCTCGTAGTAAAATCCGCGATAAATCTCGTCGCTGATAACCACCAGATTGTGTCGCTGAGCGACTTCTACCAGGCCGCGAGCCCGTTGGGCATCCAAAGCCACGCCTGTTGGGTTAGCTGGAGTGCTCAGGACTATAGCTTTGGTCCGTGGACTGATCGCGGCTGCCAGCCGGTCCGGATCCAGTTGGAAATCGGGGTAAGTGTCCACCAGTACCAACCGGCCGCCTACCAGCGCCACGTGATTGGGGTAGGCCACAAAGTATGGATCGGTGGTGATCACCTCATCCCCAGGGTTAACCAAGGCGAGAAAAGCCAGGAATATTCCTCCACTGGTGCCGCTTGTAATCAGCACTTGCCGCTGCTGGTGGGGAAAGCGTCGTTGGACGTCTGCTAGCAGACGCTCTCGCAATTCCGGAATGCCTTGGGTAAGCGTATAGCCGTTATAGCCCGCGGCGATTGCTGCCTGGGCCGCTGCCTTGATGGGCTCGGGTACGTCGAAATCCGGTTGCCCAATGCTCAAATCAATCGGATCAGGGAGCGACTTGGCTAGCTCAAAAATGCGGCGTATGCCAGAAGCTTCCACCCGCCAGCTACGTTCGGCCAGAAGCCTGTCGTAGTCCATGGCATATCCCTCCGTTCGACTAGGCTCAGCCTGCGAACCGTTACAACTACAATTGTGTTAGCTTACGAGCAGTAAGCCGGGGGAAAATCTCTGGGAAATGAACACGAGGAAGTGGCCTTCGCCATGACGCGAATTGTCTTGACTTTGATGTCCAGTGTGTTGGCATTACTGCCGGTAGCATGCTCTCGCGTGCGACCGGATCGTAATGATGGCGATTTGGCAGCGTCCCAAGGCATGGATCAGCGACGTACCGTCCAGCTCCAAGTGGTCAAAACGATGCCGGGGCTGGTAGCTTTCTGGGATTTTGTCGAGCGGGAAGGAGATGAGCCCCACCGCTTCATTGCTCATGTACCGCCAGGAACCACTAATAGTTACCCGTTAGAGGCCGGAAATTACGTCCGCGAATATTGGGGAGTGGGCCGCACTGCCAGCTACGCCGACTTTCCGCAATCAGGCCGCGGTCCATTTGGCAATGCCATCCGCATTGTTAAGGAAAGCGATCCGACCTTCCGTCCCTATCTGTACGTGCCACGCGCCCGGCTGCATGGTTCGCCGCTGGACATCAAAGGTCCAGGAAGGTCAGTGAGTGTTGTGGTGTGGGCCATTAGGGAAAGTGGTAACCATGCTCTAGCCGGTATTTGGCACGAGGGAACAGACCTAAAGCAAGCAATCGAGTCCGGGGTTCAGAAGGTCGTGCCTGGGCAACGGCAATACGCCTTGTTTGCTGGGTTGAACCGGGAAGGGAGTGCCTGCGGTCACGTTTCTGAGAATGGTGGCGGTTCGTTCGGAAACCGATACGCTTTGCACAAGTGTAATTCCCTGGCGACATCACCAGCGGTTCCCGCTGATTCTCCTGTCGAGGTACTTGATCGTTCGTGGCAGTGTTTCGCCATGACCTTTGATCACAGGCG
This sequence comes from Gemmataceae bacterium, assembly GCA_025055795.1. GTDB lineage: Bacteria > Planctomycetota > Planctomycetia > Gemmatales > Gemmataceae > Thermogemmata. The sequence goes on along the minus strand of JANWVV010000071.1, from coordinate 6,492 downwards.
ACAGGAAATTACTGGTTGGCTCAATGGCGAAGCCGGTGACGTCTGGCTGGATAATCCCAAAGCCGACCGGCTTATTTCTTCAGCTTATCAGGCCTATATGCAAGGGCACTTGGCGCGTATCCCGGGTCTGCAGCCGGGTGAGGATCCATCGTTTCCGCCGGATCAATACTACAATCCGCCCGAGGATAAAGCCCTGTCGGTGATCCCGTTGCGGAACAGCGACAACGAACGCGAAGAACTCCGCGAGTACCGCTACACCAAAGTACGGGTGATCCTCCGCCGGGATAAAGGCGATCAATGGGTGGAAGTAAATCGGGACCTGGTGGGTTTACGGCTCAACCCATGGTGGTACCCACATGCCATATATTCGCCACCGGATGATAGAACAGGCGGGCCATTTACTATCGGTCGGGTCATCCACAGCTCCCGCGGAGTCGGTTTTACCGGTTGGATCGGAGGAGTTGCCGTATTCGACCGGGCTCTGAACGCCGATGAACTTAAGCAACTAGCCGAATTGCGAAAAACGATCTGCCAACACCCTACGCGCCTTAACCCGGCACCTCATAATGGCACCCCATCCGAGCAGTAAGGGTTAATGGGGAAGGCCAAGGTCTCCGTCGTGACCGATTAGTGATTTAGTAGGGCCCAGCAGGTCAATCGTTTGGCTTTATGGCCACTTTGGTCGGCGGAATCAGGCGATCAGATCCTTGATGACGTGGGCTTTGGCGTCGACTCCGGTCAGACGCTGGTCCAACCCCTGGTAGCGATAGGTCAGGCGTTCATGGTCGATACCCAGCAGGTAGAGCACAGTGGCGTGGAAGTCGCGGATGTGCACCGGATCCTTGACGATGTTGTAGCTGAAGTCATCAGTTTCGCCGTAGATAGTGCCTCCTTTGACACCACCACCGGCCATCCACATCGTAAAGCAGCGGGGGTGGTGGTCCCGACCGTAGTTGGTCTTAGACAGGCCGCCTTGGCTATAAATGGTCCGGCCAAATTCGCCACCCCAAATTACCAGCGTCGAATCAAATAGTCCTTTGCGTTTCAGATCTTGGATAAGGGCCCAACAAGGTTGATCGACGTCGCGGCACTGGTCCGGCATTCGACCGGCGATGTTGCTGTGATGATCCCAGTTGTTGTGATAAATCTGGACAAAGCGGACGCCCCGCTCCACCAGCCGTCGGGCCATTAAGGCGGTATAGGCGAAGGTGCCGGGCTTGTGCACGTCGGGGCCATACATATCGAGCACTTTCTGCGGCTCTTTGGATAGATCCGTCAGTTCCGGCACACTCGTTTGCATCCGGTAAGCCATTTCGTATTGGGCAATGCGGGTTTGGGTTTCGGGATCGCCCCAGCGTTCGAAGGCGAATTCATTGAGGCGTTTGATGCTGTCCAGGGTTTTGCGGCGGACTTCTGCAGAGACGCCCGGGGGGTTGTTGATGAACAAAATCGGGTCACCGCTACTGCGGAAGGATACGGCAGCATGTTCGCCCGGCAGATAGCCGGCTTGCCATAGGCGGGCGGAAATGGCCTGTACTTGTTCCTGATTACTCGGGGTGGCCACCATGACCACGAACGTCGGCAGATTACGGTTGAGACTGCCCAAACCGTAGCTGGTCCAAGCTCCCAAGCAGGGACGACCCGTCACCTGGTTGCCCGTCTGAATGTATGTAATCGCTGGTTCGTGGTTGATGGCTTCTGTGTGCATGGAGCGGATGAAGGCCAGATCATCTACCATGCGGGCGGTGTAGGGCAACAGTTCACAGACCCACATACCGCACTGGCCGTGTTGCCGGAACTTGAACTTGCTGGGAGCAATTGGAAAGCGGGCCTGGCCGCTGGTCATTGTCGTCAACCGCTGACCCATGCGAACACTATCAGGCAGGTCCTTGTCAAAGTAGTCCTGCATTTTGGGCTTGTAGTCGAACAGATCCATCTGCGAGGGACCGCCGACCATGTGCAGATAGATGACGTGTCTGGCCCTGGCGGGGTGATGAGTATGCTTCAAAGCGGCGCCAAAGCCTGTGGGGCTGCCCTGCTGACTATCGCCGCGGCCTTCCTCGGCTAGCAGAGTAGCCAGGGCCGCGGTCCCCAGCGTAAAACTGGTCGACTGGAAAAAATAACGCCGGGTTATCGCCAGAGCATGAGGATGGTTAAACAACGGATTCATAGTTTTACCTCTGCTTTTCCGTTTATTTCAACAATACTTGTTTGTTTAGTTGAAGGCTTTCGCTCTGCACGGGAAGCGGTCAGGGACGGCAGGAATCACCAGACGCTAATCCCAACTACATGGGGAGCTCAAGCAAGCAATTATTTGTTTAAAACTTCGTCCAAGTTGAATAGCTGGCTGGCGATCAATGTCCAAGCGGCGAGTTCAGCGGCATCGCTGTGTGGATCCGATTTATGCTCACCGTAGTTAATTAGTTGACGGGCCTCATTGGGGTGTTGGGCGTAGTAGGACCGCAGTTCGTGCAAGCTAGCGCGGAGTACCTCAATTTCGCGGCTTTCCAACGGGCGACACAGGACGCGACGTGCCAGGAAATCGAGCCGCTTATCGTCGGCGGCGCTTTCGCGTAGGGCTTTTTCAGCCAGGAAGCGGGCGGCCTCTACGAATTGGACGTCATTGAGGGTAACCAGGGCCTGCAATGGGGTGTTGGTGCGTTCACGTCGGACACAGCAGGTTTCCCGGTTAGGGGCATTGAATATTTCCATCGCAGCCGGGGGAGCGGAGCGCTTCCAGAAAGTGTACAGGCTACGGCGATACAGATTCTCGCCGCTATCACGCTTGTAGTGACGAGTATTAGAACCTATCATTGCGACCGCTTCCCAGACGCCATCCGGCTGGTAGGGCTTAACGCTAGGACCCCCGATTTTGCGGACCAGCAGGCCACTTGCAGCCAAAGCGTAGTCCCGGATCATTTCAGCATCCATGCGGAAGCGTGGGCCACGGGAAAGCAGTCGGTTGTCGCGATCTTTTTCCAGTTTCTCTGGTGTAACCACGGCCGCCTGCCGGTAGGTGGCACTGGTAACCATCAGTTTGAAGAGTTTTTTCACGTCCCACCCGCTCTCACGGAACTCGACGGCTAACCAGTCCAACAGTTCCGGGTGGCTGGGCAGTTCGCCAGACACGCCAAAGTCCCCAGCCGTTTTGACCAGACCCGTACCAAACACCTCCTGCCAGAAGCGATTGACGGTCACTCGTGCCGTCAGCGGATGCTCCTTGCTGACCAACCACTGGGCTAGTCCAAGGCGATTGCGAGGTAGTTCGGGTGGCATGGGCGGCAGAATACGGGGCACGTCGGCTTTGACAGGATCCCGTCGCTTGTCGTATTCTCCCCGGAATAGGATGTATGCCATCGGTTCGCTGTTGGGCCGTTCCTGCATGATGTGCGCGACCGTTCCTCGGCTACGGATGTCGGCTTCTTCCTTCTGCAAGCCCGCCAATTGCTCCCGGAGTTGTCGCGTAAGTGTATCGAAGGTGCTCAACCACCAATCAAACGCCGCTTGGGTTTCCTGAGGCGTCCGTTTGTCGACCGGTTTGCCGAGGGATTCCGCCACGGCTGCAGTGCGGGACAATTGGGCGATTTCCAGCGGATCAAGCCGTCGGCTGTATAGTCGTAGGTCTTCCAGCGCGACGTTATCCAAGCGTTGCTCACCGCCATGGCGGCCGTTCACCTGGAACGCGACAGGCGTGCGTGTATCACCGTGAACAGATTTTTGTTGAATGGTGGCCGGTGCTGGGTTGCCATTTACGTATATGGCCACTCCCTCTGCCTTTCCCGACCCATCGTAAGTGATGGCCAAGTGTGTCCACTGGTTGTAGGGGAGGGGCTGGTTAGCAACCACCTTGATAGCGTCATCAGGCCAGGCAGCGATCAGGTGCATTCCTGGTTTTTCGCCTTCCAGCCAGATATCCCAGCCGCGGTATTTGCTGGCCGGATCCATGCGTGCAAGCAGCGCACCGCTGGCATTACGACGGGAGACCCTCACCCACACTGAGACCGAAAAAGCCTGCTGACGGGTCCAATCGCCCACTTCAGGAAAGCTGATTGTGGAGCCCTTTCCGCGGACTAGCAGAGCTTTACCTCCGCGTGGACCGGCAGTCCAACCGTAACCATCGCCCAAGGACAAGTGACGCACCTGACCATTCACGGCTGCGGCCACCCGGTTCCCTTCGCCCTCATTCAAGGGGGCATGCAGTACCAGACCAACCAGCGGATTTTGGTTGTACGCTGCCACTGGATCAGCCGTCCGCCACCATTGCTCAAACTGGGGTTGTACTGTCCGTTTACGCTGTTCCAGCTGTTGCTGAACAGCGGCAATTTCCTTTTTGAGCTGGAAGTAGCGGGGACGATCCTCTTTGCGCGGGACGGGGACCACCGGAGGAGTATCCGGAACGTTGCCGTCCATGGCACCCTGAGTCGTATTGTTAAAAAACGCTGACAGGGAGTAGAAATCGCGCATCGTAAGCGGATCATACTTATGATCATGGCAAACGGCACAGTTAGCCGTCAGGCCCATCCACACGGCGGCGAGGGTTTCCGTACGGTCCCGAGCGTACAAAACGATGTATTCTTCGGGAATGACGCCTCCTTCGTTGGTAGTAATGTTGTTGCGCTGGAAGCCGGTGGCGATCAGCTGATCCAGTGTCGGATTAGGTAACAGGTCACCGGCCAACTGTTCGATGGTGAACTGATTGAACGGCATGTTGGCATTGAAGGCATCGATCACCCAATCCCGGTAAGCCCAGACTTCGCGGTAGTTGTCGAAGTGGATGCCATGGGTGTCCGCATAGCGGGCGTAGTCCAACCAGTAGCGGGCACGATGCTCGCCCCAATGGGGGGAGGCCAACAATTTATCCACATATTTTTCGTAGTAATTTGGATCCTTATCGTTCACAAATGCTTCTAGATCAGCGGGATCTGGGGGTAAGCCCGTCAAGTCCAAGGCCAGGCGCCGGGCCAAGGTCCAGCGGTCTGCCTCAGGGGCTGGTTTTAATCCCCGTTTTTCCAGCTCAGCCAAGATAAAGTAATCGATGGGGTTACGGGGCCAGCTTTTATCCTTGACCGATGGCAAGGCAGGCCGTTGGGGTGGAATGAAAGACCAGTGAGGTTGATATTCGGCACCTTCGGCTACCCAACGCTTGAGTAGAGCCTTTTGTTCTTCGGTCAGCCGCTTCTTGGATGAGGCAGGGGGCATTAACCCTTCACCATCCGCGGCGTAGATGCGATGGATTAATTCGCTCTGTTCCGGCTTACCCGGCACGATAGCACCTGCCGCCAAGGCGGCTTCCCGTTGATCAAGTCGCAGGTCAGCTTTGCGGGCGGCGCTATCAGGGCCATGGCAGGCGAAGCAGTTCTCAGCCAGAATCGGGCGAATGTCTCTGTTATACTCCAACTTGCGGGCGGTAGTCGCTATGGGGGCCGAGCGTGCAGGCACTCCATGAGTATCAGGCTCCGCTGCCCATGAAGTATTTGAACAAGTGTGCTCGCCGTAGTAAACGAGCGTTACTATTGCAGCGATCACCCCTGCTACGCTCGCGTACCGGCTCCATCTTCGACCCTTTTGAACCGTTGCTAACATCGTTATGCGTCTTCGGCTGCTATCTCTGATCATTAATTAAACCTCGGCTTTTGAGTCAAATGTTCTAAGTGTCTTTGGCAGCTAGAGCTTCCGATCAGGACACTGTCCTAATTGCAATCCGATTGTTATTATTCCCGCTAGGCTCGAATCCAACTTTATCTTGAAATAACTTAAGCAAGTAATTGCAAGTCTCTTTAGAATTCGGGGCGTCTTTTGCCTTCTTTGATCACTCTGTGCCGAAAAAGGTCTGTGCCCAGCAATGGCATAGAAAATCTTTTTCTTATCTTTTAAATGTTCTTACAACTGGGCACGTTGTCTCAAAAGCACTGAAAGTTACCATCCGAGGCGTGTCCGAACACTCTTTCGGACCTTGAGGCGGGAGTCAATCAATAATCATTACAGCTATTGTATCAACTCGGCCAAAGCTAGCAACCGGTGAATTGATAGTATGATCGATACTGCTCCTTACAATGCTTGCCAGCAAGGTGAGTGAAAGCAAAAACCTCCATTCGGACAGATTGGCTTAGCCGTTCAGATAAAATGTCTAACTATCTGAGTTTTCGCTTTTTTGATCAAAGTATCTAGACGGCCATGCTTATAACATGCGTTAGCAATTCTGCCGACCTAGGACGGCCTTTGACGCAACCGAGTGCGAACAGAATCGACAAAAAGGCCAAACCTGACGACCTTTTGTTTGACAGCTGTATGTTTCACCCACCAGTTGGTATTACATTATGTTAGCAATCCGGCGATGGTTTTTATCATAACAACATCAAGATGGGGACAAAGTGTAGCTTTTCCTCTTGCCAAAAGGCTGCTATTGACCTAATAGAATACGCAAGGAGCATGGTAGGGTGTTGGCCGACCCACTGAGCACATTGGGAATTCCGCGGTAGCTCAATGGTAGAG
>JANWVV010000070.1 GCA_025055795.1 Gemmataceae bacterium | reverse complement strand
GATCATCGATAGTTTTACTGCTCTCAACAATGCTATCTTCGTACCCATTTACGCGCCCGGACCGTTTGGTACGCTCATCTATCAAGGAATTCAGGTGATTCCGATCCCTGTGCCTGTCGGTGGTACCACGACCGGTTATCCGGCCACTGTTCAGGTCCTGGACCGCATTACCGCGACCAACCGCTTCAACGGTGGGGTGTTCGGCCTACGCTATGAACTGCGTTACGGCATGTGGGACCTGATGACCATCGGCAAGGTAGGCATCGGCAACATGCATCAGACGTTAGACATCTATGGGCACACGGCGTTTGCTAATATCGCCACTGGGCAAACAGGGGGAAGCTATGGCGGCCTGCTGGCCAACGCCAGCAATATCGGACGCTACAACAATGATGAATTCGCTGTCATTCCCGAGTTGACAGCCAACTTAGGCATCCATGTGACTCGCTCTATCCAGTTGTTTGCCGGTTACAACTTCATCTGGATCAGTCGGGTCGCCCGACCGGGTCTGCAAGTCAGCCCGGTAGTGGATTCCTCGACCGTGCCCTTCCATCCCAACTACGGTCAACTAGGACGCCCGCCGGCTCCCCGCCAGCTGTTTGTCCAGGATGAACTATGGATCCACGGTGTCAACTTCGGCATGCAGATCCGCTACTGAAAAAACGCCCGGCTGACCTGAAGATGAACCAAAACACCTTCGCCTTGCAGGCGGGTCATCTCACTGATGGCCCGCTCACACTATTTTTTCAGAATGTGCTCCCTGCCTTTCCATAACCAAAGTTGCACACGCGGCTATCGATAGTCGACGGTCCGGCAAACCGAATTAGATTCCAAAACAACCTCTCAGCCAGACCGAGGGGGGTCAGGTACGGCGGAACTGACGATCCAGATCAGCCCGGCTGATCAGTACCGCCGTCGGACGACCATGAGGACAATGGTGTGAATTGTCCGCCAAGGAACGCAGGCGGAGTAGCTCGGCAATTTCCTCGGCTGTCAACCGATCACCTGCCTTGATCGCTGCTTTACAGGACATGGTGGCCATCAAGTCGTACAGCAAATGCTCGCGGCTGGGGGGACGTTCGTGCGTCAGCAGATAGTCGAGCACGCCGCGGATCACGTCCCGGCAAGGTCGCCGGCCGAACAGAGCCGGATAACTTTGAATCAGAATGGTATTTCCGCCGAAGTCACTAATCTCCACGCCTAACGCTTTTAAGACGTCTGCAACGTCCAACAGCAAGGCGGCCTCCTCGGCCGTCAGCTCCAAGGGCTCCGGAACCAATAGTGCTTGAACTTCCAAGGCGCCCTTTAACCAACGTTGCCGCAGTTGTTCAAATAGAATCCTTTCGTGAAGGGCATGTTGATCGATGACCAACATACCCTGGGGCGTTTCGAGAACAATATAGGTGTCTTGAATCTGCAAGGCAGGAGCGGGTGACGATTCGGTTACGGTATCCAGACCCGCCGCTGAAGGGACCGGCTCGGAGGCGTCACTCCCTGAGGCGGTAGAAGGCTGGAGGGAACCTCCTGAAGAGCACGCCGAAACACAGGCCGGCGCAGTAATGACGTTCGGCGTCGCAGCGTCGTGCGTGTCCTGTTGACTTGAGGAACCGTAGGAGGGTAAAGAGGATGGCCCAGTCAACGGGGACCTCGAAGTAGGCGTAACGACCGGACCAGGTGATGTCGGCCGTTCAGCCCGCAGTACGGCAACAGTGCCTTGCTCTAACGCTGCAGCTTCCTGATGTTGTGTCTGTTCCTGTTCACGCCTAACAGAACCGTCCCGTCGAGGGATTACCTCTACTGGGCAAAGTGGAGAGTGATCAGCTATGGCTGCGGAAGCAGTAGCAGTAACAGTCGGTGACGAAGTGGTGTTCCCCGTCCGGCCCGGCTCGAGAGCACAAGCACTCGCCGCCGGTAAGGGAGCCGGGGGAGTTTGAACACGATGGCCGGTGGACGACGGCTGCCGGGTGTGCTGACAAGAGGAATTTGACCACTCCCAAGTGGGAACCAAATGGGCCTGCTGCAATCGCCTTCGAATGGTACTGCGAACCAGAGAAAAGACGATAGAGTTATCGCGGAACCGAACTTCCGCTTTGGTGGGATGTACATTGACGTCTACCTGGTCGGGAGGTAGCGACAGGTAAAGAAAAGCGATGGGGAAGCGACCCGTTAGCAACAATCCGCGGTAGGCCTCTTGCAGGGCGTGGGCGACAGTCCGGTCACGGCACCAACGGCCATTAATGAACAGATACTGCAGACGGGCATGACCGCGATCACAGCGAGGATCAGCCACATAGCCCCACAGACGTACCGGTCCCGGACCGGAATCGATTTCGTAGAGGGCCTCTCCCACTTCGGCACCAAAAAACAGCGTCAGTCGTTCGCGCAGGCCAGCCGTAGTTGGCACGTCGTAGACCAGTTTGCCGTTGTGCCGCAGGGTCAGGTGCAGATGGGGTTGAGCCAGAGACAAGCGGGTAACGGCCTCGGCGATGTGCCCGAGCTCCGTGGCCACACTTTTGAGGAATTTTTTGCGTACCGGTACGTTGTAGAACAGATGGCGTACTTCCACACGAGTGCCGATGGCGCCGTTCCAGGGACGCAGGTCGGATAACTGCCCGCCGACGCACCGAATTTCCGCCCCTTCGTTTGCGTCGCGGGCTCGCGACTGGAGCAGGACGTGGGCCACACCTCCGATCGAAGCCAATGCTTCACCACGGAACCCAAGGGTCCGTATGGCATACAGATCCGCTGCCGTGCGTAACTTGCTAGTGGCGTGGGGTGCGAACGCCAAGGGCAGATCGTCCGCAGCCATACCGCAGCCATTGTCTACAACGCGAATCAGCTCAATGCCCCCTGCTTCCACCTCCACGTCGATCCTTCCGGCCCCGGCATCGACGGCATTTTCCAGCAGCTCCTTAACGACAGAGGCGGGCCGCTCGATCACCTCACCCGCGGCAATCTGCGTTACGACTTCCGGCGGTAATATCTGAATGCGACCCATCTAACCTACATCGATTGCAAGTAATTGACCCACCTGCGTACCACCTGTCCCTTAACAAAACACTACAGTAATTCTTCTGCGGAACGGTTCCAGATTTTAACACGAGCCCTTAGCCATAGTTATGTGGCTCACGTTCGTGATCGTATTTAAGTCAGCTTTACTATAACCAAAAACTATAACCAAAAAGAGAGACCTATTGGTAGCACAGTTGTACAGAATTGCCTGGCTATGATCGCTTGCCTTTTGCGAGTTGAGGTTTGGCAGCTACGCCACCGCTAGTGGTCTTAACTGCGTTAGTGGCAGTAGCGGCAGGAGCCTTTGCAGCAGTGGCAGGTGTTTTTGCTTCAGGAGCGGTTGGCACAGAACGCTTGGGTACAGCGGCTGAAGCAGTCGAAGGCGCTGACGTTGCAGCTGAAGCACTCGGAGTCACTGGCGTTGCAGCTGTAGCATTGGAAACCGCCGACGCGGCAGAGGGACGGGGAGCCGGTAACTGTTCGAAGACATTGCCCACGCGTTCCAGTAGGCGGGCCAACAGCCGTTCGAGCATTTCCGGAGTCACCACGCGTTCAGCGAAGCGCTGAAGGGTGGAATAGTTGGGCACCTGTGTCAGACCCAACGCCTGCCGGAGTTTCTCGGACTTTCGCAGCAGTTCAACCATACCGCGATAGGTGAGCTGGAGATAAGCCCGCACCACCAGGCAGGCTAGCAGTTGCGGTTGAGTGAAACGTTTTTGGCTTTTCGGATTGGAATAGGCCGGTAATTCATCGGCAGCCACGGCGAGGGCCAGGCGGGCGATCCGCAACACTTGGGGCCATTCGGTCACGCTGGTTGTAGTGGCCATGTCTCGGCTACGACGCAACGGGACATTAATCGCTGGTCTTTTACTGTCATTTACTGTTATCACTTAGTGTAGTTGCGAGCGCACGCTTGCACAAGCAGTTTTCAACAGAATGAGGAAAAGAGAAATGTCCAATCAACGGGTTATGCCAACTTGCATGGTTGCGGCGAGTGGATGAACATCTTTCGTTTACGTTTGAATGTGTTTCCACGTCTATCGTTTCAAGATTCGGTGGCAGGGATTTCCTTTTTCTCGGCTATCTTCCATTGTTGCAGTTTACGGTAGAGAGTGCGTTCGCCGATGCCGAGCAGGCGTGCAGCCTCTTCACGGTTACCGCGGGTCAATTCGAGAGCTTTCAGGATGTAGTAGCGTTCCACCTCTTCCAGGGGCCGGCCGACAAGCGGGTCGGTAGCCGGTACAGATAGGGTATGACGAGGTATGCCTGCTGGTTTGATGCCGCAGTCGTCGGGGAGGTCGTCCAGCGTCAGTTCACCGTCCAGGTCCAATAGCAACATGTTTTCCAGCACATTTTTCAGTTCACGAACGTTTCCGGGCCAATCATGACTTTCGAATGCCTTCCACACAGCCGGGGCAACGCGAGGGAGCGGCTTACCATGTCGCTTGCTGAGTTCTTTGAGGAAATGGGCTCCGAGCAACGGAATGTCTTCTTTACGTTCCCGCAGGGGGGGCAAGCGGATAGTCCCGACCCGCAAGCGGAAAAACAAATCCCGCCGGAAACGACCCGCTTCCACTTCTTGCTGTAAATCTTTGTTGGTGGCTGCAATGATGCGGACGTCGACCCGGATCGGCGTGTTAGCCCCAATGCGGACCACCTCGCCGTTTTCCAACACCCGCAACAGCTTCGCCTGCAACGACAAAGGCATGTCGCCGATTTCGTCCAGAAACAACGTGCCCGTGTGGGCATATTCAAACCGCCCCTTGCGGGCCCCTTTGGCACCCGTGAAGGCCCCGTCTTCATGCCCGAACATCTCGTCGTCCAGAAGGTTCTCGTTGAGGGCGGCGCAATTCATCGCCACGAAAGGTTTGTTCCGCCGAGGGCTATTGGCATGCAAGGCCCGGGCGACTAATTCCTTGCCGGTACCATTTTCACCCAAAATAAGAACCGAGGCCGAGGTGGGAGCGTATGCCTTCAGATATTGCAACACCTTTTGCATTTTGGGACTATTACCGACAACTCCTTCGAAGCCAAACTTTTCATCGAGTTGGCGGCGAAGTTCCCGAACAGTACGGATGCGCTCAGCGGCATGGTCGACCACCGCTCGCAGTTCGGCCAGATCGATTGGCTTTTGCAGGTAATGGGCGGCCCCAAGTTTCATCGCCTCCACAGCGGTTTTGACGTCTCCATAGCCCGTGATGACGAATACCTCGGTTTCGTTATGCCACTGTTTGCAACGCCGCACCACTTCCAGGCCGTCCACCTCTGCCATTTTCAAGTCGGTCAAAACGACGTCAAATGCTTCCTGTTCCAGACGCGCCAGGCCGGCACGGCCACTTGTGGTAACCGTGCAATCGTGTCCCCGACGCTCCAGGCTTTCCGCCAGTGTATCAGCCAGGGCGGCATCGTCGTCAATTATCAGTATCCGCAACACTTCATCCGGGCTGGACATGGGAAGGAAACCTCGAAGCGGCTAGTCACAGCCGATCTACTAGTCCGGACACTGCCGAACCAACAGCCCCCAATAAAAGAGTTTGTTCTTTTTTTATTGTTTTAGAGAGTTCCCCGTCCCCGCGAGGATTCGTCGGTTGCACCCTCGACCGGGATCAGACCTGCTCCGGCTTACCCACACCCGTCCACGATCGTAAGATCAGCCCAGAAAAGCCGTATGCACCATAAAGCAACCGAAGGTACCTCCCCATCTTAACTGAAAAGCGTTAAACTTAACAATCAACCTGACGAAACGCCAAATTGACTCCCTGTGTAATCAATATCCCGTTGAGACGGCCCCTGATTAAACCAAAGGGCACGCCGTTTCCTTCCCGTGGCCGTAACATGGACATAGCTAACGCCCCAGACCCGATACATGGAAAGCCGAACATGTACTGATTCTGAACAAGTAATCATCCTTCAACAGTCAACATGTTGATACATTTGTTTTTCTCACCGTTTCGCCCGGTAAGCTGAAGGCAAACTCAAAACCACCGGATCAAGCAACCATTTTTGTTACAATGGCAGAGTCCAGGAGGAACCCGGATATGACGGCGTTGCTCGTGTACCTAGCGATGACAATACTTCCTTCTGCAGCCGTTCCAGTGGCCGTTAACGACTCTGACGTTGGGGAGCTTCCCCGGGCAGCCGATGGACGCTTCCTCAATTTCGACTTTGAGACGGGCGATCTGCGGGATTGGACTGCAGAGGGAGATGCCTTTCGTGACCAACCAATCAAGGGAGATACGGTCAAGCCCCGTCGGGGCGACATGCAAAGTCGACATCAGGGGAACTACTGGATTGGTGGATACGAACGCTTGGGAGACCGTCCCACCGGTACCCTGACCAGTGTGCCGTTTAAAGTAACTCATCCCTGGGCTAGTTTCCTGATCGGCGGTGGTGCCTGGCCCGAAACATGCGTCGAACTGCTCCTTCTGCCTGACAAAAAGGTCATTTTTCGCGCCAGCGGGCTGGAAGAAGAAGACATGCGACGTGTCGTTGTGGATTTAACTCCTTACCTGGGCAAGGAAATCTGCATCCGCCTGGTAGACCGTCATAGCGGTCATTGGGGGCACGTTAATTTCGATGATTTTCGTTTTCATGTGCGGAGGCCCAACTTTCCGGAACGTCCGAAAAAAGAGCCGTTACCACCTCCGGACGTTTACAAATACGCGGGGCTGAAAGCCGAAGAGGCGGCCCGGGTGATGACGGTGCCACCGGGCTTTTCCATTACTGTATTTGCCGCCGAGCCGGAGGTGCATCAGCCCGTCGCTTGTTGCCTGGACCACCGCGGTCGCTTATGGGTGATCGAAGCCTACACTTATCCGCAGCGTCATCCCCACCCCGAGCCCGTCATTCCCGACAAACGACTAGGTGACAAAATCGTAATCTTCGAAGACACGGATGGCGATGGCAAACATGACAAGCGGACCGTCTTTTTCGAAGGGCTGAATCTGGCTAGTGGCATTGAGGTAGGCTTTGGCGGGGTCTGGGTGGGGGCCGCCCCCTATCTCCTATTCATCCCCCATGATGAAAAAACCGACACACCAGCAGGGGAGCCGCGGATCCTACTGGATGGCTGGGGTTGGCAGGATACTCACGAAACGCTCAACAGTTTCGTTTGGGGTCCGGACGGCTGGTTATACGGCTGCCATGGTGTGTTCACCCACTCCAACGTCGGCAAGCCCGGAGAGCCCGAAGAAAAGCGGCAACGGATTAATGCCGGTATTTGGCGGTATCACCCGACACGTCACCTCTTCGAGGTGGTAGCCCATGGGACCAGCAACCCCTGGGGTCTGGATTACAACGCCTGGGGCGACTTCTTCTGCGAAGCCTGCGTGATCCCGCACATGTGGCATATCATCCCCGGCGGCCGCTACCACCGCCAGGCGGGCAGCCACTTCAACCCCTACACCTATGCCGACATTCAAACCATCGCGGTCCATCGTCATTATGTCGGCCCCAATCCCCATGCGGGCAACAACCGCTCCGACAGCGCCGGCGGTGGCCATGCCCATTGCGGCCTGATGTGCTATCAGGGCGGTGCCTGGCCCAAACAATACTGGGGAAAACTCTTCATGGGCAATCTCCATGGCCACCGCTTGAATGTCGACGTCATCACACCTAAAGGCAGCGGCTACGTCGCGGAGCGCAATCCGGACTTTCTGCTCAGCAACGATCGCTGGTTTATTCCGGTTGCCATCAAAAGCGGCCCCGACGGCAACGTCTTCCTCCTGGACTGGTACGACAAGCAGATCTGTCACCATACCGATCCCAAGGTCTGGGACCGCACCAACGGACGTATCTACAAGATCAGCTACCAGGGAACCAAGCCTGTTGTTGGCCTTGACCTGAAAAAGTGCAGCGATGCCGAGCTGGTTCAGTACCAGATGCACGCCAACGACTGGTACGCCCGTATGGCACGCCGACTCCTGCACGAACGCTATCCCAACGGACTAGGCACGATTGGTCAACAACGCCCCGAGGGGCAGGCCCGCTGGATCAACGATCTGATCGAACAATCGCAAACAGCCCGTGACGAAACCATACGGTTGCGACTGTTCTGGACCCTGCATGTGATCGGCGGCCTGGACGAGGAGGGTTACGCACGCCGAATAACCGGGGATCCCAGTCCGGCGGTGCGGTCGTGGGCCGTGCGTTTGGCACTAGAACAGTTCCCGGATTCGCAATTAATCCGGCAGCTGCTCCCCAAACGGGCGATAGAGGACGATTCCCCCAAAGTCCGGTGTGCCATCGCCTCGGTGTTGCAACGGCTGGAAGCCGAAGTGCGGTGGTCGGTACTGCCTGCTTTACTGGCCCACGGGGAAGACACCGCCGATCATAATCTGCCCTATTTGTACTGGTATGCGCTGGAACCGCTATGCGCGACTGAGCCGGCCCGGGCCCTGCAGATGACCGCTGCCGGTAAAATCCCCCTGCTGTTCCAGTTCGCCTGTCGCCGCATCGGAGCGCTGGCCACCCCTGAGTCTTTCGACCTTCTGACGCACACTCTGGCCCACGCCTCCACGGAGGAGCAACGCCTGGCCTGCTTCCGTGGTTTGCAAGAAGGCGCTCGCGGTAAGCGAAATCTGCCAACCCCGAAGGACTGGACAGCTGCCTTCACCCGCTTGATGCAATCTCCGGATGCGGCGGTGCGTCAGCAGGCATTGGGATTGGCCGTCACCTTCGGAGACAAAAACGCTCTGGCTACCCTCCGCAAGGTTCTGGCCGATGCTCACACGGATACCTCCGCCCGCCTAGCAGCCTTGACGGTTCTGACGGAAGCCCGCGACGCCGAAGCGGTACCCCTGCTGCACGCGGCGGTCGCCGAACCAGCCTTGCGTATCTCCGCTATCCGGGCCCTGGCTGCCTTCGATCATCCCCAGACTCCGCCCGTTTTGCTTCTGCACTACCCGCAGCTGTCTCAACCAGAAAAGCGCGAAGTGATCGCCACGCTGGCAGCCCGCCTGTCGTTTGCCAAGGAACTGATGGCCGCCCTGGCTGCCCGGAAAATTCCCCCCACCGATATCCCGGCAGAAATCATCCGCCAGCTTCGCAGCTACAATGATGCCTCTTTGAATCGACAGATTGCCGAGTTGTGGGGAATTGTCCGTGATTCACCGGCGGAACGCAAAGCTTTGATCGCTCAGTGGCGAACTCGCCTGACAGCCGCCCCGCCTGGCGATCCGGTCCTGGGCCGGGCCGTATTTGCCCGGGTCTGTCAGCAGTGCCATGTGCTTTACGGCGTGGGCGGACAGGTCGGACCAGAAATCACCGGCGCCAACCGCGGCAATCTCGACTACCTGCTGGAAAACATCATTGACCCCAGCGCCGTTATCCCCAAGGAATACGCCGCTACCCGGATTGTTACCCACGATGACCGTACCCTCATCGGGATTATCAAATCCGAAAACAACGGTCTGCTTACCATCCAGACGGAACGGGAATTGCTTACCTTGCCGGTGGCCGAGGTGGCGCAACGCCAGCCCTCGGAGTTGTCCATGATGCCTGAAGACATCGTCAAGCAACTCAGTGAGTGGGAGTTCCGTTGCCTGATTGCCTATCTACAAACCACCCAGCAGGTACCCATGCTGGCCACTCCGGAAAACGCCAAAGACTTCTTCAATGGCAAGGACCTCACCGGATGGGACGGTGACAAGACCCTCTGGAAGGTGGAAAACGGTGAGATCGTCGGAAAAACTATCACCGGTCTGAAACGCAACAACTTTCTAGTATCGCAATTAGCGGTAGAAGACTTCAAACTGTCGCTGAAGGTTAAGTTAGTGCCCAACAAGGAGAATAGCGGCATCCAGTTCCGCAGCGTGCTATTGCCGGACGGAGAGATGCGGGGGCCACAAGCCGACATCGGTGCCGGCTGGTGGGGCAAACTGTACGAGGAAAGCGGCCGCGGCTTGTTAGCCAAAGAAGGTGGTGAAAAATACGTCAAACCCGATGACTGGAACGACTATGTCATCGAGGCCATCGGTCCGCGCGTCCGTATCTGGATCAACGGTCAGTTATGTACCGACTACACCGACGAGAAATTGGCTCGTCGGGGTGTTATCGGTCTGCAAATCCATAGTGGGGGTCCTATGGAAATCCGCTTTCGCGATCTGCGCCTGGAGGTCTACCCTGCCTCCAAAGCTAATCCCGTTGAACCAAAGAAGTAGAAAACGACGTTCTGTCGTGGCCGGAAGGAAGTAAGCAAGTCACAGGCCTGCGGCGAGCATTTACCCCAGGGCCACTCCTATTGTCTGTTTGTGCCGGTGATTGTTTTTCAGAGTTTTTAGAGAAAGCTACCCGTTTCCGTTGGCAGTGGCGGGGGTGAGGCCAGTTGTGGCCGCCGGACCATCCAGGAATACGCCCATGCGCCGGAACTTTTCGTAGCGTTGTTGTAATAACAACGTGCTGGGCAGGGGGAGCAGTTCACGCAGATAGCGTTTGAGGGTAGCTTTGAGGGCGTTAGCGGCTTCGCGGGGGTCACGGTGCGCCCCGCCTAGGGGTTCGGGAATGATGTGATCGATGACTTGCAACTGCAGCAGGTCTTGGGCAGTCAGTTTCAGGGCCTCCGCGGCGCGGGCTTTGGTTTCCTCGTTAGCGACCCGCCAGAGGATGCCAGCGCATCCTTCGGGGCTGATCACGGAGTAGTAGGCGTATTGCATCATGGCGACACGGTCGCCCACGCCGATGCCCAGGGCTCCACCCGAGCCACCTTCCCCGATAATCACACACACAATGGGCGTGGGCAGGCGGGTCATTTCCAGAATGCTTGTAGCGATCCATTGGGCCTGGCCCCGTTCCTCGGCTCCGATGCCGGGGAAGGCACCCGGAGTATCAATCAGGCAGATGATCGGCAAGCGGAACTTGGCCGCCAGTTTCATCTTGTTGAGGGCCTTGCGATACCCCTCTGGATGGGCGCAGCCGTAGTAGCACTGCTGACGCTCTGCCAGGGTCTTGCCTTTCTGATGGCCGATGAGCATTACCTTTTGGCCATCGAGGCGGGCAAAGCCCGTGCGAATGGCCCGATCGTCACCGAAAGCCCGGTCGCCGTGCAGCTCGACAAACTCGTCAAAGATCATTTCCACGTAATCAAGAAACTGCGGGCGTTGCCGATGCCGGGCGATAAGCACAGTGTCCCAGGGCTTGAGCTGGGCGTAGCGCTCCCGCTTCAGGGCTAACAACTCCCGCTTCATGCGGCGGATAGCCTCGACTCCATCAGGGCCAGCAGCCGTCGCCTCCAACTGGGCCAGACGTTCTTCCAGCTCGTGAATGTCCTGCTCGAAAGGTAACGGTTCGGGCAGTGCTGCGGGCATTCTTGGTCCTCAATTTCCTTCGACAACCGCTACTAATGCTCTGTCCCTAAAGGGGGACAGGCTTATTGCGATCAGATGCTCGCTAGCCAACCGCAAAAGTCGATCCTATGGCTGACCAATCGGACTTCGACAGATCCTGTGATCCTACCAAACCGCTCGTTTATCAGGCGTTTTCGTACTTATCCGCTGTAATGCTAACGTGTTGTGGCACTCCAGGCAACTGCATGTTACTCGGACGCACCTCCTGCAACGTTGGATTGTGCGTCGGTGGTACATCGAATTGTGCATCGGTCCACACCTGAGTAA
>JANWVV010000006.1 GCA_025055795.1 Gemmataceae bacterium | reverse complement strand
GTCCTGCATCTACTATCGCTGGCTTGCAGCCTGACCCTGGCCATGCCGCCGGGGTGGTGTTGCATTTTGATGCCAACAAGCTGCTGCAACAGCTCCAATGCTGGCAGGACAGCAGCGATTGCTCCGTGGACACTGAATGCTCAGCTGAACCGTTGCTGTTGCTGCTGCGCTTCGGAATCACGCCCATTGGAAGACGCTACCTTCTCTACTGTTCCCTCGCAGCGACCAGCGTCCCAACCAACGGATTACTGCTGCTGTAGTCCCAAAGATGCGACACTGCCCTCGGCCATAGGCCGCTCCTCCTTGCTATCCGACCTCACGGCCTTCCTGATTTTGCCACTACCCACTGAGAAACCAAGTCCTCAAACGACTCATGGTGTTTCCCCCGTAGTTGTCCCGCTGCGGTCCGCTCCACCGCTTCACGTACTTCATTGTGTCTGGCTCTGTTGATTCACAATCCTTCTTACTGACGTGAAACACCAACTGGCTGTGGTACGGTCAGTAACGCACGGTATGTGTAGATGGCTGTGAACTTTTTGCGCAGTCTTCGGTGTGTGTAACTATCACACACACGGACTACGACCAGGATCTGTATTTATTTCAGATTGACATAAGCTACAAGGAGAAAACACGATGCGTACAAAGTTTATTTGGCTTAATATGATGGGTTTGGCCTTGTTGACCGCTGCTGCCCTGACAGGTTGGTGGGGCGTAAGTGTCTCAGGCTCGCCGTTAAGGGCGTGCTGTGACTGTGATTGTCGTGACGTTGCTGCATGCTCGCCTGGGTGTTGCCCCTGTGACTGCGGACCAAGTGCTTGCTGTAGCGAGCCTACCGGATGCTGCCCTCACGGAGTCTGCTGCCCCGCTGACAGTTGCTGTCCCAGCGGAGTCTGCTGCCCGAATGGATTGTGCTGCTTGGTATGTTGCCCCGATGGTCCTTGCTGTCCGGGCTGGATCTGCTGCCCGGCCTGCTGCCCGACCGGGGACTGTTGCCCACAGGGGGATTGTTGCCCCAGCCAAGCGGTTAGTACGGTTTCGGTCACAGCAGGGGGACCACGCTGACCTTTTTTACATGCAATCTCTTCATGAAAATGACTACATAGGACTTAACTGTCCGGCTTTAATCTGAACGGACATTTATCAACCGTACTGAAACCCTAAGGAATGAATCTTCCGACCGGTGTGGTCGGACCGATCCCCCATAGACAGAGGGGATCGGTTTTTTTGTTAGTATGGAGCCCCGCCCAGGACTGATGGGATCCTGTGTTGGTGACTAGGGACACTCTAATTACTATCCCTGGCATGAAAATCGCCTAAGGTTTGATGAGGTGAACGGTTACGTTGCCACTCGTTATGAATTGTCCAATCTTGTCGCGTTACCGACGGGATGGAGAGCTCGAAATAGAGGGGGAGGCACCTCAAAACGGGGAACGCTTTAGAGGGACGACGTAGCGACGGGGGCAGAGGGGGTTGGTCGCCGCTGATCCTGGCGACGCCATCGCGATGGCTGGGTCCACCACAGCCAGGCTTCCATCAGCACAGCAGCGCCGGCGACAATAATGCTCCCCCACTGGGAGAGGGTCAGACCAAAGGTATAGGCGGGTTCGATCCGCAAGGATTCGTTAATGAATCGATGCAGGGCATAACCCAGCATCAGTAGCACCATCAGTTGGCCATCATGGCGGCGGTAGGGATAATATAGCAGAAGCACCAACAACAATAGTACCATGCTGACGGTTTCATACAGTTGCGTAGGGTACAGTCCGAGAGTGCGTGGCACGAAGGGAGGCAAGTCGATTGTCTGACCGTCGCGGTCCACCGTCAGGTGTAGGCGGTTGTGCCCCCGCGGCCAGTCCCGCACCCGTTCGTTAAAAAGGTCGTCAACATAAACGAAGCGGTCGACCCCTTTGTCGATCAGTCGTTGCCGCAGTTGCAGATACTCTTCCAGGCGATCGCACTTCAGAACATGCCGTCCTGTGGTTGTGACCAGTTCCTGGCCAAGTCCAGCCGTTTTCCAGTCCTGCCAGATAGCCAGAACCGTGTCGGTCGTACCGGCGGGTTCCAGCAGAATGGCATTGGGCTGGCCGTTGATGGCAACGATTCGGTCGCCGGGTTGCAGGCCCGCCTTTTCGGCTGCTGAGCCCGGCTCGACGGCCAAAACGACCGAGCGGGGATCGGTCAGGGGCAAACGCCGCTCAGTCCGTGCCAGGGCGAAGCCCGTTGTTGTCTGTAATCCCAGATCGGCTACCAACTGGGGACGGGCATGAGCCGGTAGTAAAGGGAAGTGGGCCGCACCCAACGGAACGGACGCGGTAGCGGCACACGCTACCTGACCCCAGCAGCAGCCGTTGAGCCAGCAGCCCAGCCGTCCAATCGCCAGGCCCGCAGCGATCAACGGCGCCACTACGTCCGCCAGCTGCGCAGTCGAAATGCCCAGGCGTCGGAGTACGAACCAGTAAAACAGGCCATAGCCCAACACTCCCCCTAACACCGATCCATAAAAAACAATTCCGCCCTCCCAAATGCGGATGAAGGCGGTCAGCCAGCCCCAGACGGTACGGTCCGGGAAATGATGGGCATACTGGATCATGTAGAGAATGCGGGCCCCGATCAAACCGCAGACGAAAATCCACAAAACGAAATCCTGAAAACGCTCCGGCGGCAGCCCGATACTCCGTGCCCGACGCATTCCCCACAGCGTCACGACAATGAAGGCCACGAATAACATCGCCCCAAAACCGGGCACCGGAATGCCTTCCGGTCCGAACCGCTCTTGCAATATCGGGATAGTGAACAGTATCTGCTGCATAGCGTTTGCGCTTCCTTAGAGCAACTTACCTACCGCGTACAATCCAGCCCGGTCGTAGAGGACCGTGACCCCGTCAACAAGCTTAAGCAGCGTCCGTACCATTTGTTTCTTCTGGTTTCAGGGCACGGGCAGGTGATCCAGTATGCGGCGGATCAACTGATCCGGGCCCAATTCTTCCGCCTCCGCCTCGAAGGAGACAATTAAACGGTGACGCAGCACATCGGGGGCCATTGCCTTGACGTCCTCGGGAAGGACATAGTCCCGACCACACAGAAACGCCCGGGCCTTGGCCGCCCGTAACAAGGCCAATGTCGCCCGGGTACTGCCGCCTAACTGAATGTATTGCTGCAAAGGCAGGCCATAGTCCGCAGGTCGGCGTGTTGCCCGCACGATGTCCACCAGATACTCTTGGAGGCGCTGATCTACATAAACGGCGTCGGCAGCCCGGCGCAGCTGCAATACCATATCGCGGGACAGAACCGGTTGTACGTCGATACTGGCCGCCGGTGACCCCATGCGTTCCAGCACCCGTAGCTCTTCCTCGCGGGACAAATAGTCCACTTGCAGTTTCAGTAAAAAGCGGTCGACCTGCGCTTCGGGCAACGGATATGTTCCCTCCTGTTCGATAGGGTTTTGGGTGGCCAGCACCAGAAACGGCTCTGGCAGGGGTAAGGTCGTTTCGCCGATGGTTACTTGCCGTTCCGCCATTGCTTCGAGCAAGGCGCTTTGCACTTTGGCCGGTGCCCGATTGATTTCATCGGCTAACACAACGTGGGCAAAGATCGGACCCTTCTTAAGGGTGAACTCCCCGCGTTGCGGTTGATAAATTTGCGTGCCGAGCACGTCGGCGGGCAAAAGGTCCGGCGTAAATTGAATCCTCTGAAAACTCAGATCCAATGCCCGGGCAACGGTGCGCACTGTCAGGGTCTTAGCTAGTCCTGGTACCCCTTCCAGCAGGGCGTGGCCGTCCATCAGCAGAGCGATCAGAACGCCGTCGATCAGGTGACGCTGCCCCACCAGCACCCTCTCTACCGCCTGATAAAAGGGATCTAGCCACTGCCGGTACTGCGTGATTGTCAGGCCATTGTGCATGCGTCACCGCTGTCAAGATTCGTCGCACCCACTCGGAAAATAGGATTAACATTCAAAAACGGCAGCTACCCGGAGCATACGGCCCCGGTAGCGGTTAACCGCTACTACACACTCGTTCCATTTTACGAACTGGAGGCCAGAAGAAGATGAGCTGGTCGAAGACCGGCTCCAGAGGGCCTACAATTGTCATACTTGCTCGATAATCGCCGAATGCTCATCCATCACGCAATAAATAATGTTAAGGAGGTGTTGTTAAGGGTGGGGGGAGAGACCAACGCAAGAGGGCGGGGAGCCATGGCTGGTGAACCGGAATCGTGATGGAAAAGACTCACTCGAGCAAGTCGGGGGCCTGGTCGGTCAGTCCCGCCAAACGGCTGGCACGACGAATCACCTCTTCCACCAGGGGAAAGCGTTTGTAGCGATAAATAGCGGGGTCGTCGGTATTAAGTGTTTCGGCTTCCAGGCGCAGGCCCTCGCCCAGGCACAAAAGGAAACGTCCTGGCAGGTGCTGCTGCAAGCGGGCATGATGAGTCACAATATCGGTTTTGCGCCAGAAGCCGAAAAATTCCAGGTACACTTCGCGGCCGGTGGTCCGATGCACCAGGCGAGCATCGGGTACCCATAATACCTCGCCCAGGCGTAGGGGCAAAGGCTCCGCTTGCAAACTCCAACCGTAGTTTTTGTTGGCAAACGACTGGATGAAGGCTTCCAGCTCAGGCGGGGTATAGGTGCCGAAGTCCGGGAGGTGAGAACGTAGACCGTCGGCCGACGAAAGCGTAAACGTTTTGTCGCGAGCGGCGCGATTGCCGTAACTCCAGCGAAGTTGGGCACACAATGAGAAACGACGACAATGAAGGAGCGAAGGGAGGAACAAAGCCAGTTGCAGTCCGTATTTTTGCGTAGCAGAAAACAGAGACAAGGGGCCATCGACTTGCAGGTGGTAGCGGTCCGGTCCGGCGGCTTGGATAGAGGCAATCAGGCGGTGGAACTTGAGGGCCCGAAAGAGTTGGCGGAAGCGGGCGGGCGTTTCCCCTTCAATGTCCACGTCCAATCGCACGGCGCGTAACAAGACCGCTTGGGCCAAGGCCACGTTGTAACGGTCCAGCAACCGGTCGACACTGATGTCCTCGAAGGACGTGATGCGTTGTTCGCATTTGAGATCGGCAAATAGGGCCTGATCGAGCTTTTCGGCGGTCCCTAGCGGTCCGAAGTGGCTGGCCGCTTCGGCCAGTATCGTCCGGCGGTCGAAGGGCAAACCGGCAGCGGCCCACTGTTGTCGTTTTTGGGCAGCGAGAGCAAAAACAACAGCCCGTACTTCCTCGGGTGGCAGGGGAGCAGTGGTCTCGAAGGTACACCGTTCTTCCAACAAATGGGCCAGACCGGCAGGTAGCAGCCCCTGGGGACCTTCAGGGATCAGGTCAGCTAATTCTTCTTCCAACTGCCCTCGTCGTCGCCCCACGCTTTGCCGGTACAGTGTGATCAATTGTTCGGCCACAAGCCGCACGGCAGTATCATGCGGCGAAACATACAGGGGGATCACCTGATTTTTGCGATGGCGTACACGTACCAGTTTACCTGTAAGCATGGACCTGATTCCGGATGGAAGTGGTGGTTCGTCATCTCGCCTTGTGAGTTTGTCGAAGCCCAGACCGCAAAAAAATTTATTGGAAAGCCCGATGCTGACGCCGTCGCTCGCTGATGTATTCTTCGGCGGTATCGCGAGCGACAATCTCGTAAAGAATGGCTTGTTTGTCGCCATGTTTACGCAGGATCCGACCGAGACGCTGAACGTTTTCCGTGGTGCTGCCGGTGCCTCCCAGGATAATCCCCACCGACGCAGCCGGTACGTCCACACCTTCATTGAGAACCTGGCAGGTGACGACGGCGGTGTATTCCCCGCGGTGCAAGCGATCCAGAATCTCTTTGCGTTCGCGTGCTTTGGTCTGATTGGTGATGGCCGGCACCAGGAACTGGCGTGCAATGGTATAAACCGTGGCGTTATCTGCGGTGAAGATGAGGGTTCGTTCTCCGGCATGACGTTGTAACAATTCACCGAGCAGTTGCAGTTTGGCATGCGCTCCCTGGGCGATGCGTTTCTGTTCGCGATAAGCCCGCAAAGCGGCCAAACCTTCGGGTGTGCGACTGGCCAGAAACAGGAAGCGACGGAACCCCTCAGCATTACTCAGAGTTATGTTGCGTTCCTGGACGAAGCGGCGGTAGACCTCTCGGCAATGCCGATAGCGAGCCAGTTCCTGCGGGGTCAAATCCACATATAACCGTTGCACCTGATAAGGCGCCAGATAGGCACCAGCGACATCCTGAATGTCCAAACGGAAGACGATCGGACCGATTAATTCGGGCAACAAGGCTTCGCCACCGTCGCTGCGTTCCGGCGTAGCTGTCAGGCCCAGGCGAAATGGAGCCAAGGCGGCGTGGGCCGCTTCTTGATACGATGCACCAGGCAAATGGTGGCATTCATCAAAAACCACCATGCCGTAGCGATTAGCCCAACGTTCCAGATGAATGTGAGCCGAATCATACGTGGTCACCGTCAAGGGTTGATAGTTGAACTCGCCAGCACCCACCATCCCCACCGGTACGCCAAAGCACCGCTCCAGTTCCTGAGCCCACTGCACCATCAGGTCGATTTTGGGTGTGACGACCAGCGTGGGTCGATCGACAGCGGCAATGCACAGAATGGCTACAAAGGTCTTACCGGTACCCGTGGGCAGAACCACTACGCCACGCCGCTGCTGCAGCCATTGTTCCACGGCCCGCTGCTGGTAATCCCAGGGCTGGCGGCTATCCCGCAGCTGCCAGCCGGCTGGTTCCGTCCCCCAGCCCCGGGCAGCATCAACGTACTGCATGCCCAGACGCCGGAGTTCTTCCACAATCTCACGGTAATAACGTCCCGGGGCACGCCATTGATTGGTCCGTGGATCAAACAGCACGCCGGGTAGTTCCGGGACCGTCTCCCCCTCGCCCCCTTCGACCACTACAGTACCGCGGTCATAACGCAGCGTGATCACTCAAGCTTCCTCCGCTTCCAGCGATGGTGGCTCCAATGCTGCTCCGTAAAATCGAAGTGCTTCATTGTGCCATATCCGACACGATTCTGCCAAGAACCGTAGTCTAGCCTGCGATTCCAGCAGCTCACTTGGAACAAAAGTTGCACCCTGCAAACTTGTGCTTACTAGTTGATCTGGACCTGACACGTGCATGTGACGATGATAGCGAAGGTAGAAGATGGGGTGAATGCTAACCGTGTTGTACCCGTGATATATCGCCCAAACCGTGGCGGTTTGCCTTCCCCTCGACGCTCTGTGAGGCCCGCTTTGTGGAGTGATGGCTGAGCCGTTGGAAGTCGGTGATAGTCCCGTGTCGTTGTCTGGCTCAGGGAGCTGCAGCTCCAGACGGAGGGTAACTACTTATGGCTGAAAAAGTTAAAAGCGGCGACGCCCCTGCGGTAGACACTCCTGGTCCCGAGGACTACCCCACGCCCCCGTATCCGCCGTATCGTCCTGTCTATGGATGGGTTTTTCAGGCTTGGCTAGTGATGTTTCTGGCAGTCATCTGCTTGGCCCTCCTGTTCTATCTGCTAGCGTACATTCCTTGGTAAATTTACAAGCTCGGGAAGGAAACGATTCAGATTGAAACCAACAGCCCCCTGGGTGCTTGTAACGGTGCCAAGGGGATCGAGCGTGGATGCAGTTAGCCTGAGCGTTAGGAGCGATTATCTGCAAAACCCTATAAATCCTCAGCTATTCTGGACAGTCCATGCCGCGGAGATGGCTGATTGGGATGTGGTGGGATGGTTTTGGTTGCCCGTCGTAAGGGCAATCCACGCTGACCACCGCGGCTGCTCCACCCGATGCACTAGACCTGGGCAAGCCCCGTCGGCTATCGGGCTGGACCTCTTGTTTGCTAACTAGTTGAAAGGTCGGACGCTTAAAAGCACGTTTGATTGCTACTCCAACTTCCGCAGCACGTCGATGGGGCTGATGACGCCCACAATCACGCCGCTGTCATCGACGACGAAAAGATGATGGACGTGCAGATTGAGCAATTTTTCGACGACGGAGCGGGCGGAAGCGTCGGGACGGACGGAAAAGACCGCGGGAGTCATGATCTCTGTTACAAGGGTATGATCCGGCTCGTTGCTCCCTTGACGTTGACGGGCATGGATGAGCAGGTCGGTCTTGCTAACGACTCCCAAGGGATGGCCGGCTTCATCAATGACAACGGCGGCACCGTAGCCGTGATCGGTAAAAAACGCGGCCGCTTGGGCCGCGGTCGTCTGTGCACTGAGCGACACCGGACCAGGGGTCATCAATTCTGCTGCCGTTTGGGCCCGCAAAACCATTGGTTCCATGACTTAATCCTCGTATGTGAGCTGCTTTCTAGGTTAAAGTGACTAGAGTAAATTTCTACTATTTGTGTCACGAAAGCACAGTACGGTTCATTTCGCCCTGCGGTTGGCGTGCGGGGAGTCAGCCACTTGGCTGCTGCATTGGTTGCGTACCTTGGTGTGTACCATCGGATTGTATGTGTGGTGTTAGTATGTTGATGCTTTTCCGGTTTTTCCCGTGTAAGGTGGTTGCCGATAGAGCCGATCACTCCTAAGAATGGTGTGTCGCCGCTATGTTAGCGATCGCCTGATTGCTGGATGAGCAAGGGGGATAACCCTGATTTGCTTTTCAGCCAAAGGCTAAAACAAACAGACCGCAAAAATACCGGCTTTCAGCATACAAGGACTATCAGGGCCTAAAAGCATTCAAGCAGAGCATAACGCCGTTTGTGTATTTGGGGGCACAGAGAACAAACCATGTGCCTATGAAAGTAAAAAATGAGTTGACCCTGTCGTCTAGAGGCCTAGGACATGGCCCTTTCAAGGCCAAAACCGGGGTTCGAATCCCCGCAGGGTCACTAAAACCCCAACACAATAAAAAACGTTGATCTGTTCAGTGCAGGGCCGCGTCGCTATTTCGACAGGTGACATCTACCCCACATTAATCTATGATTTCTTTACCATGTCGCTAACAATTTGATCTGCCGATAGCTGCCTGATTCGTTTCAACCGTATCCATCGCTCCTCTGTGAAGTTGGATTCGACGATCGCCGGAGTTACGCTGACCTGCTGCTGTTATCGCAGTCCTCCCCGGGATCGTTATTGTTAGCAGCAGTAACCGGACAAGTGAACCATCTGAATTTTTCCTATTATCTACCAAGAGGATGCTGTTTAGCTGGGCAAGCCACATTCCAAGAGTGTCACCGTTGCTGTACAGGGCTGTAGAAGAATGGCTCCGACTACGGCAGGAAGTAAAAGGACGTCGCCTGCGACAAGTTCGTCGGTGTGTGCCTGCCACTGGCAACGAGCTATTCCCTCCAGTAGGACCAAAAGACGGCACTGCCCCTCCTGACCGACCACCGTGGGCGCATGCAGCGTTAGTCGTTCGAGCGTGAAGTAACGGCACCGGACCAGCCCCTCACGACGCAGTCCCGAGCTTACTACCACCGCTGGCCGGACAGGATAACACGGTCCCCGGGACCAATCGATGCAGGCTAATGCTTGATCGATGTGCAAAGGACGGGGACGTCCCGTGACCTTATCGATCCGATCCCAATCGTACAGGCGGTAGGTAATGTCGCTACTCTGTTGAATCTCGAACACCAGTAGTCCAGCACCTAAGGCATGGACGGTACCGGCTTCCAAATAGATGCAATCCCCCAGTTGGGGGATGAAGCTATGCAATGTGTCGGCCACCTGACCCTGCTGGAGGGCCAGACGGAAGGTGTCCGCAGTTACCCCAGGGCGAAAACCGGCATAAATACGGCTTTGCTGCGGATCGCGTTCCAGTACTACCCATGCTTCCGTCTTGCCTCGGTAGCCGGGTCCCAATCGTGCCGCATAATGATCGTCCGGGTGCACCTGCACGGACAATTCTTGTTGCGCATCGATGAACTTGAGCAGAAGGGGGAAGCGTGAAGGATCCTGCAGGTTTTGTCGGGATGGTCCAACAATTTCCGGGGCGTGCCGCTCCAGGAGTTGTCTCAGGGTGGTACCGGCCCACGGACCGTTGCTGACCACGCTCAAATGGCCATCCACATCGCTAACCAGCCAAGCCTCACCGATCGGTCCACCTTCCGGACACGGCCGGCGGAGCAACCCCGGCAAGCGAGTCCCGCCCCACAACATCCGTTTGAAGATCGGCTCAAAACGCAACGGGTAAAGTGGTGGCATCAATTAGCCCCAGCATAGGTCCCATGCATGAACTGTGCCTTGCCAAACCCCTCTTTTTCTCTGTCCGGATCGGGTATGGCTATCTGTTCATTATTGTGGTTTCACCCGGCCGTTTATTAGTAACCGATTATTTTTTAATGGGGTAAAAGGTCAGCTTTTTCCATTCGTGCCTTCGCTTTTTGCACCCTATTCTGTGCAAGTTCGGCACCGTGTTGGCGTTTCTTGAATGAAAGGTGCATCGGACCCATAGATTTCTTCGAGGGAACAACCATGAATCGCCTCGGTGTTCTGATCAGCGTTGGTGTAGTTACCGTTGCGAGTAGCTTGCCTGCAAAGGCTCATCCGCCGTCCGTCGTGGTTCATCCACAAGTATATTCTTATTCCCTACCGCCCACTGTACCGTTGGCTCCGTGGGGAGTCCCCCCTGTTCCCCCTGTGCCGCCCGTACCACCCGTGAACCCGGTCATACCCCCGCCGTTGGTAGGTCCGGTGGTTCCTACGCCATTAGTTCCACCACCTGTAACGGGAACGCCACGTCTCGGTCGGGACTTCGTCGTATACGTTCGTCCTGGCTGGGGAACCCCTTGGCGGGTCTATGGCCGCTATGACACTCGCCTGGAAGCGAATAGCGTAGCCCGACAGTTGGAATGCCAGGGTTGGCTCACCCGTGTGGAAAGTATACCGGGATGGTGACTTGCAGCGACCGAATGCTTGATCGAAATTACTGATAACAATGCTCGCGAAAATGTGACCGTACCTTGGCTACAGCAACCCAAGTTTTGGCAGAGCTGATTGGCTGATCGAACAACCTCGGCAGCACACCGTATCCAAATTGCCGGCTAGTTACCGAATCAACCTCCACCGCCGTGATACCGCTGTCACCACGGCGGTGGCGTGTTTCATAGCTCGACTAGGGGTAGGGGTGATTGTTCCGCAATGGGACTGATCAGTCTGGTACCTCTGTCGTTTCACGGAACGGATTTTTTACGGACGATGATCTTCAACGGTTCACTCTGTAGTTGGACATTACCGAAGCCATCCATTGCTTCCATGCTGCCCGGCGGAGGGGGTTTAATGCCGGTACTGAATTCGGCAATCAATTTGTATTCGCCTGGTTCGCTCCAGTAGGCAAAGTGGGAGCGGCCTCGGAAACCGCTGGTCAGCTCGGTAATGCGGAACGAGATCGATCGGCCCGCTTCCAGCGTGTCTGCCTTGGGCAGCCGGAACTCTCGCGTGAAAAGCAGGGGTGGTGTCAGATTGAGAGCACCGGACCCCTCGAGCTTCAAAATGAGTCTGACCGGATCGCCACTGGTCCAGATTTGTATGGCTTTGTCACTGACGTTGGTAATTTCCACCGTCAGATCGACGGCCGGTGTCGCAAGGGGCCGGCCGGCCTGAGCGGCCTCCTCCAACTTTTTACGATACTCCGCCGGAGAAAGTGTACCGGTATCTAACGTATATTCCGTTTTCCCCTTGAGGAGTAAACGTACGGGTAGTTTTGGCTTCTGATCAGCCGGTGCGATGACTTTACCCTCTTGGGACTCCGTCTTGAACTGCGACTGTGAAGATTTTGCTACGACAGTTCCTTCATCCGCCTGTAACTGCCCTTGCAGTGATTGTCTTCCGCCGAAGAAAACACAGGCGACGACCACGAAGACCATCATCGCAAGGCGCGGTAGTAGAACGGGGCCCGCTTGAGGCTTCCGGTGCCGCGGAACAACCACCATACACAGTTCGGACATGGGTTGAGCTCCTTATCAGGACGTTTCGTCTTTCGATGTCAGACACAGTACGAATGTGGCTTGAGGAACAAAGGTTATCGCCAGTGCTTAATCCCCACCTGCAACGATAGTGGTAGGTTTTGCTCATTCATTGGCAAAATTGCTCCACATAATTTCATATTCATAGTTTCAGAGCAGAACTCCTCTTTTTATTTGACGAAATAGGCCCGGCCTTTGATTGTGCAAATTGATCGTCTGATCAAGAAACTGTGCATTTTGCTGATATTGGTGGCTGCAAAGGCTGAGCAGTTGGCAACGCGGCGGCATAACCAAAATCCCTAGCGTACTAGTTTTTAAGGTGATCTTTGCAGCCTTTTCCTCGGAGTTTATCCAGCGAACACCGTGACAAAGAGGATTAGACACATTTTGATTAGTGTTATACATGGGAGCGGGATTACGGACGATACTGTCCGAATCGGCTGTTTGAGTCGGCGAGAGCAATGGCAAAACCCTCTCAGGATGGGTCGCTGGCAGGGAGAGTCGGTGTCGATAGAATGAGATAGTAGTGCTGGCAATAGCCAAACTCAGGAGCGTGGGCCGGCGAGGCATGGAAGAGTTACAACACGAATGTGGTATCGCGGCACTCTATTATCTGCCCGGCCGTGCAGAGCGTTCGTCCGTCTGGCCCGGTGATCCGGATCAGCTTTCCCGGCTGATGCCTCGTATGCTCCTGGATTTGCAGAATCGGGGCCAATTGGCCGCGGGCATGACCAGCTACCACCCGCAGCGGGACCAGTTGCTCGACACGTACAAGGAAGTAGGGACAGTTATCGAGGCCTTTCGACTTAATCATCCGCACAAATATACCAGCATCATGGAGGAATATGCGGGCCGGGCGGCCATCGGTCATACCCGCTATGCCACCTGCGGTGCCACCGACCGTCGCTACGCCCAACCCTTCGAACGTCGGCACGGCTGTAAATGGAAATGGTTCGCCTTCGCTTTTAACGGACAACTGACCAACTTCACAGAGTTACGCCGTCAGTTATTGGCCAATCACGACTATCATCTCACCCGTAACAACGACACCGAAGTCATCTTGCACTACATAGCCCACGAGTTACGTGGCGACGACCGACCGGATCTGATTCGGGTTTTCAGCCGTTTGGCCCAAAAATTCGATGGCGCATACAACATTGTCTTTCTGAACGCCCTAGGCGATATGGTCGTGCTGCGGGATCCGTTGGGACTGCGTCCGTTGTGTTATGCTCTGGATGGCCCCGTCTTTGCTGCTGCTAGCGAAAGCGTTGCCCTGCAGAACCTGGGTTTCCGGCACATTCAATCCTTGCAGCCAGGTGAACTGATCCTCATTCACAATGGAGAATTGACGCTACATCAGTACGCCAGTTCGGGTCGATCGGCTCATTGCTTTTTCGAATGGGTTTATTTTGCCAATGTTGCCAGCACCCTGGACGAACGCAGCGTTTATCTGACCCGGGCCCGGTTGGGGGAAGAATTGGCCCGTCAAGAACGGGCCCTGCAGCGTGTGCCTTTGGATCCAGCCGATACGATTGTGGTACCTGTTCCGGACACTGGCAAGGCGGCGGCCGATGCCATGGCGTTCGCCCTGGGATTACGCTCGGTCGAGGGCTTGATCCGCAATCGCTACGTCGGCCGGACGTTCATTGAGGGCGATAACCGAGCTGACAAAGTGCGTCTCAAGTTCACGCCCTTACGCGAGGTGCTATCCGGCAAACGGGTGCTCCTGGTAGAAGACTCCATCGTACGGAGTACGACGCTGAAAAGCCTGCTCCATCATTTGCGGCAGCAAGGGGGTGCACGGGAAATCCACGTCCGGGTTGCCTGTCCGCCCATTATTGCTCCCTGTTTTTACGGCATCGACATGAGCACAGTGGGCGAGTTATTCGCTCCGCGTTTTCTGCGTGGCCCGTCTCCGACTTGGGAAGAACAACAAGCCATGGCCCAAGAATTAGGGGCCGACTCGCTCCTTTATCTGCCCGTCGAGGCCGTGGCCCGCTGTATCGGGCTCCCCCCGGACAAACTCTGCCTGGCGTGCGTTACCGCTCATTATCCCACTCCCTCGGGACAACAACTGTACCAATTGGCCGTACGACGCCGTGAGTGTCCAGGTGCCAATGGACGCACTTACGAGCAACCCGATTTGACCGACCGCCTCCCCTCTGTCCCATCTACTCACCCGCACTGAAACGCACGAATTCCTCCCGATAACTTTCCTCGCTTTGCCTCTGGTGCAGAGAGGTGAAATGCCAGATACCGGCCCAGATTAACTACGGGAAAATGCCCGTAGATCAGCCGTTTGAGCCTTTTCCCATTGCTCAGGTGTACCAATAGGCAGCCAGTGCTGGGCTTCCACGACATAGAATGGTTGGCATTTGGCAAGCTGACTGACAGCATCGGTAATTTCGTATTCTCCCCGCGGCGAAAGGGGTAAGGTCAGGTCAAAAACCGTCCGCGGTAAAAGATAGGCTCCGATGTTGGCCCATTGCGGAGGAGCCAGACCTGCCGGTTTTTCCACCAGCCGTTCCAACGTACCGTCGCTTCGTCGGAAGACGATACCATAGGCCTGAGGTGTGTCGACGGGATGAACCAGAAGACCCTGGGGCACGGCGATCAATCGAGCCAGATCCGCTACTCCGATCAGATCGTCACCATTCAGAACCAGGAATCGCTCCGAATCGATCTTTTGCCGGCAACACATCAGGGCGTGGCCGGTACCTCGTGGCTGTTCCTGATACACCGTGGTCCAGTGGGAGACGTGGCTTTGTTGCTGTAGATATTCTACAATCTGCTCGGCCAGGTAATGGACGACAACCACTAGCTGGTTGATCGGTGGTAAAGCGGCGAGCAACCAGTCCAGGATGGGCCGTCCTTGGACGGGAAGCAATGGCTTGGGCTTGGTGAGTGTGTGAGGGCGCAGACGAGTGCCCTGACCCGCCGCCAAGATGATAGCATCCATGCATGCTCCTTTAGCTTAGCACGCCTGATATCCGCTCAATTACATTCTTTGGTATGTGATGATAGACGGCTGTTTGTTCCGCGTCTTCCCGTGGTCATCATACTAAGCTGATACGCTCGGTATTAATCGTGTCGATATATGAATGAGTAGTGGGTATGGCTCCCTGCGAGGCCCCATCAGTCGTCCCTCCAGAGTGGGGTTGGTTAAAGTGCCAAATGGGAAAAAGGGTGAAGCGAGGCAAACCGCTGACCGATAGAAAGCAATACCGGGTTGGTGGAAGTAGGAAAGCGGAAGCCATCCCGGTCCTCCGTAGTGGTCCGCCGGTCCGGCGGCTACTGCGTCTCACCCTCTCGGGCCGCCGTCGGTGGTTGCTGTCGCAGTTGATCGACGGGAATCTCCGGCGGCCAAGCCCGGCTTTTGAACGCGGCATTCCCCCTTCCCCTCAGGAAGGATGAACCCGTACAACCCAGGGATGGGATAGTCATGAACCGATCTTGGCTAGCGATTATCATCTGCGGCCTGAGTGGTTTGTTTCCGGGTTTTGGCTGCCACCACATTGGCGGTAAACACGATTGCGGTTACCACCCAGGCGATTACGCCATGCCCCCTTTGACTAACCCGTATCCTTCCACCCCTGCTTCCAGTGCTGTCCCGCCTAAGGTGAAAACCGGTGTGGATACTCCCGCCCCTGATGCTGCCGGTCCACTTGCCACTGGACAAGGCTACTAAAGGTTAAAGTGTTGTTGCTGAGCAGAATTACATGCTATGGCGGGATTTGGACCGTCCATGGATTTGTCCGGGCCCTGTGAACAACTATTTGTTCTGACCTGTTTCTTTCAATTCCATGGTCATCTGCATCTTCTGGGGGCCCTGATTGCTGGTCATGGACATTTTCACCATACCCAGGGGGACCTCGGGTGACATCCATACCTTGACGTTTGCCTCAAAGGCGACCCCCGCTGCCTTAGTATTGACCTTGTACTCGGTCCAGGTGCAGTTGTAGCTTTTGCCAGCGAGACTGACTTTCTCCTTGCCCTCTTTCCCCTTATCCACTTGAACCTGGGCCCCCATGGGCAACGGACCGCTGAAACGAGTCGGATCGTACGGCTGCGTCAAATCGATCTTCTGCTCCTGGGGTGGAATGGGTTGCTCGTTACCCATGAACTGGATTTTACCTGTAATCTTGACGGTCACTTCCTTATCCGTCCGTGCCGTTACCGTCTGTGTCGTCGTGCCTTGCAGCGTCAGTTCCCCCACCTTCATCTGCACGGCGTAGGTTGCATAGTCTCCGACCCGGACCTTGGCATAGGGATGATCATCTGCTCTAACAACAGTCGCGCCAACTAGGGCAAGCCAAGCCGCGATACAAAGGGGCAGACGAACCATAGGACATTTCCTTTTTGTAAAAAATGGTCTTCGGAGCTAGACGGGGGGACAGCCACGGTTCCCTTTATCCGCCAGCCCCCTGTCACTTGTCGATAACATAAGGCGGGTTTCTAAGAAATCAACACAGGGGTCTTCTGGCCGTCCATTTTTTGGTAGCTTAAGGTTGTGCCCATGTGCCTGGAGTGCCACGGTGTGGTTTGCCTGCTTGTGCTCGAGTGTGTGGATTGTAAGATGCCGGTCTGATCCTGGGCGAATTGCCGGACTGAAAAAGACTCTAGCTGAGCCGATATGCTTGCATCCGCTAGGGGTGAGGCGTAGCATTGGCCAAGGAAGCTGCTAGAAATATCCGTATCATTCGGGTGGGTGGCCCTTCCTGTATATGGCGACGAGTTGCGGACCATGCGCAAAGTTTTGGCCTTGATTCTTGGTGGCGGTCGAGGAACCCGTTTATATCCGCTGACCCGGTCCCGTTCCAAACCGGCGGTGCCTGTAGGTGGCAAATACCGTCTGATCGATATCCCCATTTCCAACTGCATTAATAGTGGTCTGAAATCGATCTATGTGCTGACTCAATTTCTGTCTGTCAGTTTGCACCGGCACATCGCCAACACGTACAAATTTGACATGTTCAGTCAGGGATTCGTGGAAATTCTGGCTGCTCAGCAGACCAACGAGAGCACCGATTGGTACCAAGGCACCGCGGATGCGGTCCGACAAAACATTCCATACATCGAACGGGAAAATCCGGACGACGTGTTGATCCTCTCTGGCGACCAGCTCTACCGTATGGACTTTCGTCATCTGATTGACACGCACAACAGTACGCATGCCGATGTCACGCTTGCGGCCATTCCTGTCACCGAGGAGCAAACCAGCGGCTTCGGACTGCTCAGCGTCGATGCGGAAAACCGCATTACCGGTTTTGTCGAAAAACCGAAGACGCCTGAGGAACGCGCCCCTTACTATGTTCCCGCCGACTGGCTGGAACGCCGCGGCATCCCCTGCAACCGGCGTCACTATCTGGCCAACATGGGGATCTACCTGTTCCGTAAGGACGTGTTATACGAAGTGCTCACCTCGCGACCCCTGGCCACGGACTTTGGCAAGGAGGTATTCCCCCGCCATTACAAAAGCAAGCGGATGATGGCCCACTTTTTCGACGGCTATTGGGAGGACCTGGGGACGATTAAAAGCTATCACGAAGCCAGCATTGCCCTGGCTCAGCCGAACCCGCCATTTGACTTTTTCAGTCCGGATGGTCCGATTTATACGCGGATGCGTAATCTGCCGGCCAGCCGGATCAATGGTGCCGTCCTCGAACACAGTCTGGTGGCTGATGGTTGCGTCATCGGTGAGGGAACACGGATCGAGCGCAGCCTGGTTGGGGTGCGTAGCATCATCGGCCGCAATTGTGTCTTGCGAGAGACGGTGATGCTCGGCTCGGATGCCTACGAATCGGAAGCCCAGAAGCAGGAAAATGCCCGTTTACAGCGCCCCAATCTGAACATCGGGGACGGCTCGATCATAGAACGCGCCATTCTGGACAAGGACAGCCGTATCGGTCGTTACGTCCAGTTGATCAACCGCGAGGGCCGTCAGCACTACGACAGCCCCAACGGGCTGTACTACATCCGCGACGGAATCATCTGCATCCCCCGCGGCTCGATCATCCCGGACGGCACGGTTCTGTGACGCACCCTGACACCTGAGGCCATCCTGAACGTAGATTCGACGGACTGTGGTAATGGAACAAGCTTTTGAATACTGCATGCTGTGGCCGTACAAAGCGGAGGACTAGAGGAATTGGAACCTGCGGTGCGTCCGTCCGCCTGCCCCATTTTCAAGGTCGCCCTTGACATTTATTACGGCCCTTTAGACTTGTTGTTATACCTGTTACGTCACCACGAGCTAGACATTCAGGAAATATCCCTGGCCCGCATTGCCGAACAGTTCCGGGAGTTCCTGAACACCCTCCAGGAGTTGCACCTGCTAAAACTGGAAGTGGCCGGCGAGTTTCTGGTCATGGCCGCCCGCCTCATGGAAATCAAAAGCCGGCTGCTGGTCGCACCGCAACCTGATACAGCCGACGCGCAGGAGGAGCCCGTGGCTTCGCTGGCCGAGGGGCATAAGCAACTCGTCGATCAGCTGCTGGAGTACCGAAAAATCAAGGAAGCGGCCGAACTACTCGAGCGACGCGTCGAGGCCCAACTGGCCCGTTATCCGCGGTTGGGGGAGGAACCCGCGGGGCCCGCACAGGTGACACCGCTAACGCACATCCGGCCGGTCGAACTATGGGACCTGGTAGCAGCGTTCGCCCGTATTTTACGCGAGATCCAGCCTACCGAGTGTCTGACTGTACAAGCCGACGATGTCCCGCAACAGGTCTACGAAAACGAGATTGTGCAATCACTGGCTAGCGGTGCTAAGGTAGCGTTTGCCGCCGTCTTTACGCCCCCTTATGTCCGTTTGCGTCTAATTGGGTTGTTTCTGGCTTTGCTCGAGTTGATCCGGCGTCAAGTCGTGGCGGTCGAAAACGACGCCGCAGGCCAGATCTGGTTATGGCTCCTGTCCACGGCGGGTTCGCCAACTCTGGCTAAACCTGACGAACACAGAGCCGCTGCCCAACTCGCCGAACAGGGTTCCTAAGAGGAAAGGCGTCCTGTCCAGCTTAGGGGTGGTTTCACCGGCAAGCCGTGCTCGGGATTGTGATACCTTCCGGAGATATCCCCCTTGTGGAGGATCGAAAACCGAAAAGGCGGCTTGTTTAATTACTGCTCGTACGGCCCAGGTCAAGAACCGTTAACGATCGGAGATGGTTCAACGAATACTAGCAAAGAATTGTTGGGCGATCTGGGCTCCTTGTTCGTCCCGGTATTCGGCCAGGGCAATTACAATGTGCTGTTCTTTGGTCGTCACCCACACTTCGATGGTTCTACCGGACTCGTCCGATTGTCTTCTGCACACGTACCGATCGAATAAGTGGCCCGCCTGACTTTTCTGATCTGTCTGGACCACTTGGTAGCCCGTATCGAGGTTGGCCAGGGGACGGACAAGTGATTCCTGCAGTTGCTTAACTTGATCCGTGGGCATACCCGGGGGCAGGTCAACCACGGCCACCAGGCAGGCATTTTCCTCCTTGGACCAGCGATGGATTTGTCCAGATAGTTTCCGGTTCTCCAACAATTGACGGGTCAACGCCAGGGAGGGCCGGACCGGTCCCGGAAAGGTGATAGTAATGCCAGCAGGGGTGGCAAGGGGGGTGGCTCCTTTGGTTCCCTGCTGGGGCGATTTGCCGTCAGGAGTGACGGTTTTGCCACCCCCTTTGGGGAGCGAAACACCACCAGGCACTGGTCCACCGGGGATAATTGGAATGAGCTTTTGGGGGACGCCATCGTTCGGCTTGGAATCATCACTCTGATTTTTAGCAGCGGCCTCATCCCGTGGGGCGAAGAACTTCGTGTAATAAATGTAGCCCGCCACACCCAGCAGGATCACCAGCACCACACCACCAACAATGTGGCGAATCAACATGAGGTTACTATCGCTGTCGGTCGTTTTTTTCTTTTTCTTTCGCCCGGTCGGCTCGTCAGTGTCGTAGTCATCATCGTCGTCGTTGGCGGCTGCTTGTACTCGCGGACGGGCTGAACCTCCGGGGGTCGGGCGAGTTGGTGGCGTTGAAGAGGGGGCCGAGGTAGTTGGGGTATCGACTACGACAAAACCGCCCGTATTGGGTGCAGTTGGTGGAACCGCGGGTACGTCGACCAGACTCTGACACTTAGGGCATTTGACCTTTTTGCCACTTGCTACATCCGGCGCATTTAAACGGGCAGCACACTGCGGACAAACAATCGGGATGGCCATGACAGGTGGCTCCATGGAGCAATGGTGGAGAGCCAGGGTGAATTCAATATAAACAAAATTGCTTTCCTATGGTAGCCATTTGGAAAACATAGGACAGCGTGTTACAAATCTTCTGTTGCTGCCTCGTGAGGGTTGGCACCTGGTCTGGCTCAGGTGGCCATGATGTTGTAGCCGCAGTCGACGTAGAGGATCTGGCCTGTGATGGCACTGGCCAGAGGGCTGCACAGAAAGAGCACTCCATCAGCGACCTCTTCGGGTTTGATGGGTCGTCGCAATGGCGAGTGCTCAGCTGCATGCTGGATCAGTTTATCGAAGTCTTTGTTGATGGCCCGTGCAGCTCGGGAGCCATACGGTCCTGCGGAGATTAAATTCACCCGGATGTTCCGGTCGCCGACGAACCAGGCTAGCTGTTTGGCATCGATCTGCAAGGCGGCCTTGCAAGTAGCCATCCCGCCCCCGTAATGCGGGACCACACGTTCCGCTGCCACGTAAGTCAGCCCGACGACGCTTCCCCCCGCCGGGCGGTTACTCATGTAAGGGACGGCTGCGCGTACCAGACTGGTTAACGAATAGGCCGATATGCCCAGCGCTTCGTGGTAGGCTTTGCGACTGGTCTCAATTAGCGGTTTGGTCACTTCCCGGCTGAAGGCAATCGAATGGATGAGAATGTCGATGCCGCCGAACTCCTTGCCGATTGCCTCCACGGTCCCCTGGATGGAATACTCGGCAAATCGGGCGTAGCGACGATCATTTTTTACTTCCGGCGGTACGTCATCCATTGTGTCGTAGCTGACATCACAGGGGTAGATGCGAGCCGGTTGAAATTCGCTGCCATCCGGTTGTTTACGCGACTCTACGTCATCAGCGTGTGTGCTCCGTAACAACCCCTCGACAATGTTAACCACCCGCGGATGACAGGCCAGCACAATGGTCGCTCCCGCCTGTTGCAGTCTTTTAGCGATAAACCAGGCAAAGCTGTGGTTATCACCCACCCCAGTCACTAAAGCCACCCGTCCACTCAGATCAATCCCCACCATAACAATTCCGTCTCCTGTGGTTTGGTATCCGCGCAATTGTTTCCTTCACGCGATATATCGTCTCCGCTTGCTGCAGGCAAGCACCGCTCCATGA
This sequence comes from Gemmataceae bacterium, assembly GCA_025055795.1. GTDB lineage: Bacteria > Planctomycetota > Planctomycetia > Gemmatales > Gemmataceae > Thermogemmata. Next base: position 108,193 of record JANWVV010000006.1, on the reverse strand, counting down.
CCCCAAGCCGTCCTGGTCTGCTTAGCGGTTCGACGCTGAAGGTACGACCTTTGCCCCAACCCGCTCGCTTCGACACGCTTTTAGAACTGCGACGTGACAAAGCGTCCCTGCCTTATCGCGCAACAATCAACTTGTCACCATTAACCATAGCAGGCCATCTTTGGAAACTCGAAAAAGTATTAAAAGCATAATTGGCCACATAGCATGGCTGGGTTAGAATGGTGACGGTCGCCGTGGGGATGGCGGATCCTTGACTTTGCCATCGGCAAAAGGAGCGGCTATGACCGTAGCACGGTTTGCAGCATGGAGCGGCTTGACAACCGCCTTGGCAGTTCTGTCTGCGGGGCTAGGCCCGGTGGTGGGTTCACGGGGCTGGGCGGGTCAGCCTGCAGGAACCCAGCAACAACCAGCGGCTAACCCGCAACGTTTGGAGCCGGTCATAGTGCTCCAGTTCCAGCCCCTGGGGCAGATGCTAGGCACACTTCGGGAAATGCTCCGTCAGACGGGCAACAAGGAGGATGCCGCCCGACTGCTAGAAGACTTCGACGAGCTGCTCAAAAAGAAGCTGGGCGATAAAGGGTTTACCGGTATTGACCTCAACCGTCCCTGGGGGGGCCTGGTCCACTTGCGTGATCAGCTCAATGGAACTCCATGGGCATTGGTTGTGCCTATCAGCAACGAAAAAGACTTCGTGGACCTGCTGGGCCGCCTCAATATCAAGGTGGAACCCGTAGCTGGTGACAAGCAATTGTATCGCTTGTTGGACGCTGTTAGCAGTTCCGACCCAGCGAAAAGCTACATTCGTTGCGTTGCGGACCAGTGGGCATACGTCATGTTCAACATAGCCCAGCCGTGGCAAGAGACGGTGCTCCCCTCTGCTGAGCAACTCTGGCAGGAGCGTCCCGAGGCGATTGCCAGTCTCCGCGTGTACCCCAGCCGCGTTCCGGCCAAACTGGTTAAGGATTTAAGCCGTCAGATAGAGGATGCGGCTGCGGAAATGCGGGAGTTGTTCGGCGGATCGGTTGCACAACCTCAGTTGGTACAAACCGTGTTCACTGAAGGATCCCGCTGGTTGGTGCGTACCCTGCAGAGTTTGCACCAACAAGGGCAGCAGATGGAGACCGTACTGCGCTGGGATAGAAGCGAGACTAGCAGTTTGGTGCTGGATACAATCGTGCATCCCAAGGCCGGCACAGAGCTGGCGACAGCTATCCATCAGCGAGGCGAGAGCCGGCAACGCTTTGCCCGCCTGGCCCAAATCGAAAAGACGGCAATGGCTCTGACGTTGCAGTTGCCCCAATTCGCACCTGAGATACGCAAGATCATGGGCTTGATGGTACAGGGGGCCGAACAATCCATCGAAAAAGAGAAGGACCTGCCTCCGCCGCTAGCAACGCTGATTCAGGAACTGCTGCGTCGCTGGCAACGGGACATTCAGGCGGCCAACTCGGAACTGGCCCTTTTGATCCGCGAACCGAATGCTCAGGGGCATTACAGCCTGGTACTGGCTTGGGGGTGCGGCCAGACCGACGGTGTCGACAAGGCCCTGCGTAATTTGACTCAGACCAAGCCATTCGACCAGTTCATCCAATCAGAGGGCGGCAAAGGTCGTGATCTGAGTGTCTATCAGTTAAAAGTTTGGCCGTTGTTACCCGCGGAGGTTCGGGACCGCGGCGAACAAGTTCTAGGTGAAAACCCGTTGCTGTACGTTGCTTGTGGCAAAGACGCCCTTTATCTGGCCGCTGGACCAGAAGCCTGGACGATGATCCAGGTGGTAAACCAATTGTCACCAGGTGCCGGCGGTGCCTGTGAGTGGCATTACAAGCCGAAGCATTTGGCAGATTTAATGGTACGGTTGACCGGTGATGAGGAAGTGGGCGAACAAATCCGTCGTTATCTGGGCGAGACGGATCGGTTAGTCATCGGTGCCCGGCTAGCTGCCGATGGGGGTAACACCCTGCGCTTACGCTGCCAGGTTCATGATCGGATCGCATTTGCCCTTTTGCATGAGTCCATTCTCAGTTGGGTGATGGGGCAGTCACCTTCGCCCTGAATGTGGTTTCAAGGTCTCCAGGGACGAGGTGAGCCACCCGCACTCTTGTATAATAAATTGACCTACCTTGGCAGCTATCTACTCGAATAGTCCTGTTGCTCAAATGCCGAGGCGTCTTGCGGTGCCGCCTTCGACTATGGCGTCTGAACGCTTGTTGGGGCCAGACTATGCTGCCCGGGGGCGATGACCCCGTTCGCGTCATTTCCGGCTCTTGTCACTTCCTGACTGGTAGTGTGTCAGCATTGGTCCCTATCTGATGGACCGATGGTCTGATCATCGGCTATACCGGCGCATGTCGTCCACGGGCGGGATAGTAGCGGGCTGAGGGGCCTGGTAGGTTCGCCTTGCAGCGAATGCCATTCGGGAGTATGCGATAGAGGCATAGCTCTCGGTAGAGCAGTTGAGCAAGGACGCGGGGACCCAACACCCTCAAGGGCCGCAAGCCATGCGTCAGTCGTTGATGCTGCAGGAGGTTCAACATCAACGGTGGCTGGATTCGGGCCGGCGGATTGTTGAGGCAGAAAGCCGGGCGTTGGCCGCGGTAGCCCAGCGGCTGGATAGCGGTTTTGTCCGCGTGGCGGCAGGATTGTGGCGCTGCCGTGGACGCGTGGCTGTACTGGGCGTGGGCAAGTCTGCGGACGTGGGACAGAAAATCGTCGGCACCTTCAATTCGACCGGTACCAAAAGCTATCTGTTGGATCCGATCCGAGCCGTACACGGCGATCTGGGCATGGTCGCCGAGGACGATGTCGCCTTGCTACTGTCCCACAGCGGGGAATCCGAGGAACTATTGCGTCTGCTGCCGGCCTTACGTAAACGGGCAGCCGGACTGTATGCCATCACCGGGAATGCGCACGGACGTCTGGCGCAGATGGTAGACGCTGCCGTGGTATATGGCCCCCTCCAGGAGGCTTGTCCGTTGGGTCTGGCTCCTAGCAGCAGCACCACTGTTATGCTTGCGCTGGGCGATGCCTTGGCCTTCGTGTTAATGGAACAACGACGGTTCACGGCCGACGATTTTGCCCGCAATCATCCAGCAGGGAGCCTGGGGCGACGCCTGGCCCGCGTGACCGACTATATGCGGACGGGGAGCGAGCTCCGCCTGGCTTCTGCCACGGCCACGGTGCGTCAGGTGTTTACCCAGGTCCGCCATGAGGGACGCCGAACCGGAGCCATTCTGCTAGTGGATGCCGAAGGAAGATTGGCGGGCTTGTTCACCGACAGTGATCTGGCACGGTTGTTCGAGGCCCGTCGCGACGAAGCGTTAGACCGACCCATCGCCGAGGTCATGACGCGTCAGCCGATTGTCATCGGTCCGGAGGCCCGTCTCAGCGAGGCCATTGCCCTGCTGCGGGACCATAAAATCAGCGAATTGCCCGTAGTCGATCCCCAAGGACGCCCCCTCGGTATGCTCGACATTACCGATCTGATCGGTAGAGAACAGGAACTGTACGCCCCGGAGTCACAGTCCGACCCGGTGCGGGTCCAACGTAAAAGTGCGTAAACTGGAGCAAGCTCGCACGCCAGCCGGCTAGTTCGGCTATCTGGTCTGTGTCTTTTGGGGTCCCGACTGAGCCACGCTGGATAAACGGTCTAATGACCACGAGGCGGTTCTAGACACGCGTTGCTTACGGGGCTTGCCAGCAGGTGAACCGGAACCGAACCATGGAAGCAAACCGGACCGTGTCAGGTAATTCCCAACGGGCTAGCGGACCAGGGACGCGGGAGTCGGCGTCGTTGTCGGATCGGGCCGGTCCAATCCGTGGCTTGATCCTGGACGTCGATGGAGTGTTAACCGACGGTCGGCTTTACTACACAGCGCAAGGTGAAGGAATGAAGGTTTTCCACGTGCGGGACGGTTCCGCCCTGCGGTTGTGGAAAGCACTTGGCGGTCGGGTAGCCATCGTTTCCGGTCGCAGCAGTGAAGCGGTAGTGCGGCGAGCCCGGGAATTGCAGGTAGACCTTGTCATCCAAGGCGTGACCGATAAGGGGGCCACACTAGAAACAGTCTGTGGGCAATTGGGATTAGAAGCCGCCGCCTGGTGCGCGGTGGGGGATGACTGGTTGGACCTCCCCTTGCTGAGCCGGACCGGTTTGGCTGCAGCCCCCGCGGATGCCGTGGCGGAAGTCCGCCAACGAGTCGATTACGTAACGGAGGCACCGGGGGGTCAAGGAGTGGTCCACCAGGTGGTCGAGTGGCTGTTGCGTCTGCAAGGACGCTGGGAAACGGCCTGGAGCTTGCTCGCCTGGCCACACGCTCCCCCCACACTACCACAAGCAAATGGTTAAAGCTCCCTCATCCAGGCAGCCGATGTATCGAAGATGGAGTTGCTGGGCGGTAGTGCCGCCCACGAAGCCAGAACGGGAGGACCCGTGACCACACGGCGGTTACTTCTGCTACTGGCAGCCCTGGCCGTTTTCGGCCTTGCTTACGCTTTGTATGCGCACTTCCTGGGCTGGTTGGACGGTCTGCCCGTACTTCCAGCCCGTTATCTCGACCGAGCTAGTGGTGAATTCCGTCCGCCGGAACAACCCATCACCCCTACTCTGGAACTGCTTAAACAGGCGTTCGGTGAGCACAGCCCGGAGGTCGAGTCATTAGGTTATCCGACCCGCCTGGCGTTCCGACGGGGCGAGACCGCGCTGGTCGTGGCCTGTGGCCGGCCACCGTCGCAACCTGATTCGCACCGGGTCACCGTTGCCCCATTCAGTGCTGCCGTTTTCGGCAAGCCCAAACCCCCTCATCTGCGTCAGCCGGACGAAGTGGTGGAAATCGCCACCTTCCATGCGGACAAAGCCGTTTTGGAATTTGACCGGATCATCCGTACGCCCAACGACATGAATGAGGCCCGGCTGGTGCGTCTGGAGCTGATCAGCGATCCGGAAGCGGCCGTCAGTCCCAACGATCCCCGCGTGGGGCAGGTCCACATCACGCACAATCAGCGGTCACGGGATCCGCAACGGTGGCTGCTGCTGCGAACTCCCGGACCGGTCTTCTATCGGGACATCCGCGCGACGGGAGGCGGCCCGGTACCCGGGCCCGACATCTGGACTGATGCGGCCGTGGAAATCGTCGACTGCGCCAATCTTCCCCGCTTACCGGGCCGTCCCGCCGCTTGGGTCACCACCCCCGCCGCGGAATTACGTCAATCTGCCGCCGTCGTAGCCGTTCTGACCGGTCAACGCCTTCCGCCACCCACGGTGACGGCCATCGGACTACGCGTTTACCTCCAGCCGCGTCCAGCGGCTGCTGCCCCATCGCCGGGCCCCGCCGTCAATCGTTCTTCCGAACGTTCCGCACCGTTTGCCGGGCTGCGACGCGTCGAACTGCTCGAACAAGTCAAACTGCACTTGTGGATGGAAGCAGGTGGGGCCGCGTTACTAGGCAGCCGTCTCTCTCCGCAGTTCCCCTCCGAAATCGGACCAGCCGGGCAAGCCACCCTCGGTGGATTGTTCGCCGCTCACCATCATGTCTGGATGCATAGCCGGGAGCTATTGCAAGTGGAAACCCGAGGCCCGTTCCTCTACGACGCCGAAAAAAATACCGCACGTTTCGAGGCTTTACCGCAAGTCGATCCCCACCTGCCTAACGACGTTCAGGTAACCCGGATCGTACCAGGGCAGGGAACACAAAGTCTGTTCACCCAAGTACTGGAATTGGAACTGGAAAACGCTAAGGCCGAGGGTGGACCTGCGTCGTCGCCCTCTGGCGTCCGCACTACGCCGGTTACCTCGGACAGATTACCGAGCACTACCACGACCGTATCCACCCCAGCCCCTGCCCAGCGGTTGCGTCGCTTGCACGCCTGGACCTATACCCCTGGTCGGGTACTGACTATTTCGTCGGAAGTTGACCAGTTGCATGCCACAGGCATCGATCTGGTATACGAGGCGGCGCAGCAGCGCACCCGGTTAACCGGTACACCGTTAATCGCTCTGCAGCAGCGCCACGTTCTGACGGCGGGGACCGCGAATAAACCGGCGGAGTTCATCTGGGAGCCCGACCCTACGTTGGCACCAGCCCCCGCTGTCTCGTCAGACCGTCGTACCTCGCAATCGGCACAGTCTTCGTCTTCTACCCGTCGCAACCGTCTTATCATCCGTGGTCCTGGTCGGGTCGAGATGCATGATCCAGAACGTGAGGGCGTCGTTTCGGCCTCCTGGCAAGAATCGCTGGTTCACGTAGCGGATCTGGCCACGCAGCCGCCCTTGGACATGATCACCCTGACCGGCTCGGCCCGCTATGAAGATCCCGCGGCCGAATACCGCCTGCAGGCGGAGACGCTCCGTCTGTGGGTCAAATCCACCGCAGCAACGACCCCACGCTCGGAGTTGCGCTCGTCTCCCTCTCCGGGGCCTACGCCCAACCGCAACCTCCCTACCCGTATTCAGGCGTTGAATCGCGTCCAAGCCCACTCAGCCGAACTGGTCATCGAGGAAGCCGAACAGTTGAACGTTCTGATCCGCGACGTACCACTACTGGAAACCTCGTCTGGTAACAACGGAACGGTATCCGCTGGCAATAATCGTCTCCAGCCAGGGTCACCATCAGCGGTTGCTGCCGTTCCGGCTCAGGCACAGGCGGCGACAAGGCCAAGCGAGTCAACCGTGTCCGGGCACCACGCTCCTCATGCGGGAAGTGTCGCCAGCCAACCGGCAGCGGCTTCGCCCAGGGTACCTGACCGCGGCTCGAATGGGGCTACCACAGGCCGCAGTGACAAAAAGCCCCCGATGAAACTACGGGCCCGCACTATCGACACCTGGCTGGTACGTGGTCCGGAGCCACCAAGCGGCCCGCCGGAACGCAACGTACCGCCGTTGAAACCACAACCAGCACCGGTTTCCGGCCCCGCTCACCCTGGCTCGCCTCAACCCCCCACGCCGGCAAACCAGCCAGCTTATAAATACGCCCTGGAACGGGCCCGCTGCGAAGGAAACGTGTACGTGCACCAGGAACCGGAACAACCGGCCAAAGAACGCGGGACGGACATCCGCGCCAGTTTGCTGCTGATCGACCATTCCGCTGAGGGCAGCATCCTTACGGTTCATGGCTGGGACAACCGACCGGCCGAAATCCATCACGAAGGAACGTCCCTGATCGGACCTTGGATCAAAATCGACCAGGTGCACAACCTGGCGGTCATTGAAGGTCGCGGTTCCATGGCCCTGCCGGCCGCTACGGATCTGGCCGGAAACCCCCTGACAAAAACGGAACCGGTTGTCATTCACTTCCGTGACGGTATGACGTTCCGTGGTGCCTTGAAAACAGCCGAATTTTTTGGTCGCGTCAGTGTCGCGCAAGGGGACGCCGGTCTAACCTGCCATACCATGCGTGTCATTTTCGACCGGCCCGTCTACTTTACTTCCTTGCGTAACGCTCGTGAACGTGCCACTCGTTCCCCTGGAGCAGTACCGACCACCAGTGCTCCGCCACCATCTGGTCCCCCGCGTTCGCCTGCTGTGTCGCCGACTCCTCCTCCGGGACACCCCAGCGAGGACTCGCCGCGTATCGAATCGGTGCATTGTTATCCTTGCCCGGCGGACAGTGCCGAGCATTTCCGGGAAACCTTGGTTTATTTCCATCAGGTTGAGCGGGAGGCGGCCACCGGCCGGCTCATCCGGCAACAACAACTAGAGGCCCAGGAACTTACGCTCCTAGCTCAAGCCCGCGATGGAGACACCGGGACACCCTACCGCTTCCTGGAGGCCCATGGACCGGGGGTCGTTCGCATCTGGGGCGTGGGGACCAGCGACCTTCCCTCGACCGGCGCCGCCTCAGGATCTGGAACGACTTCTGCTGCAGAAATGCAACTGACTATCGTCCACTTCTCTAAACGCATGATCGCTAAAGACAAAGGACGCAGTTACAAGGAGGCCACGTTCTACGACAACGTTCAGGTGATCCATGTTCCCACGGACGATCCCCACCTGGAAATCAAGCGGCCTGATCTACCGCCACGGGCCGTTCTGTTGACCTGTCAATCCAAATTAGTGGTCTGGACCTACCGCCGCGGCGACGAACCACCCCGCCAGCACATGCATGCCTACGGTAATGCCTATCTGCAAAGCGACGAATATGCGGGTTCCGGCGAGGTAATTAAAAACGATGGCAAGCTGGTGACGTTCGAAGGGTCCGGTGCCGTGCCCGCTATGATCCGTCGCCGCTTCCGCGGAGATGAACAAACTGCCCAACGCATCATTTACGACCGTGCTACTCAACAATTCACCGTTGAAGGTAGCCTGGGGGGGGCCATCTACACGCCCGCTCCGTCCACCCACACTCCGTCTTCTCCAGCCAAGAAAAATCTCTCGTCCGTGCCACCCAGACCGTAACAGATTAGCTCACATATTCCCCTGCCATAGTTTTTCCTCCCTCTCGCAAAGCTACTACGCATAGGGTAACTAAACTTTTGGATACATTTACTATGTATAGTATTGTACATTTTTCCTCATGTCAACTAGTTTTTTGTCGTCTGCTCAAAAATTGCACACTCCAACACGACACATAGAACTTTCAGCCCGGTTGAGATGTAACTTTCCGCCTGCTGGAGTATCGACCCAAATAACCGAGAATAGTCTGACTGGGTCGATCGGTATTAGTCGGTTATTAGCCGACAGTTTCAGGTGATGACCAAAACGCTTGGCAATCAGGAGTACGATGATGAGCCTGAAGACCATTACGCCTGAGCAGTTAAAGGAACTGATCGCTTCAGGGCAGAAGGTGAATCTGATCGACGTACGAACGCCGGCTGAATTTGCCGAGATTCATGTTCAGGGAGCCCGGCTTATACCGTTGGATCAGTTTGATCCGCAGAAGATACTGACGGAGTTGAACGGTCGGCCGGATGAGCCAGTGTATATGATCTGCCGGTCGGGCAACCGGGCGCGGACAGCGTGTGACAAACTGATCAAGGCCGGTTGCCTCAACGTGGTGTTGGTGGAGGGGGGCACTTTGGCCTGTGAACAGGCAGGGGTGCCCGTCGTACGGGGTCAGCGGATGCTGCTGTCAATTGAACAGCAGGCCCGGATCGTGATCGGTCTGGGGGTCCTTATCTTTTCGCTATTAGGTTATTTTGTGGATCCGCTGTACGTCTTTGGTGCCGCCTTTTTCGGGTTGGGGCAGATTTACGTCGGTTTGACCAACAATTGCGTATTGGCCCTGCTCCTGGCCCGGATGCCCTGGAACCGGCGGATGGGAGGTTGTGCTGCCACTCCTCCGCCGGCTTCTTCGGATCGCTCGACGCAAACTGGCTCTGCAACGGTCGTCTCAACATGCACGTCGCGGTAACTTTTCTATTTGGGGCCTTGGTGGGGTTTGCCCTGGGCTTGACCGGTGGGGGCGGCTCGATCCTTGCCGTCCCCCTCCTGATTTACGGCGTCGGTCTTCCTGCACGGGAAGCGATCGGCGTGTCGTTGCTAGTAGTCGGTCTGACGGCGTTGGTTGGGGCCGTGGGCCGGTGGTTCCGTCGCGAAGTCGATGTGGCCGCTGGCTTGTTGTTTGCTCTCCCTTGTATGGCTGGAGTCCCGTTGGGCGCATTCGTGGGCAAGCACCTTAGCGAGCCGGTGCTGATGCTGGGATATGCCGGCTTGACTGGGCTGGTCGCCCAGCGGATGTGGAGCAGGGCTAAAAAAAACTCAGCACCTGTCACCGCGTCTCTGGTTCGGCAGGGGCGGATAGCCCCGCTGAAAGTCGATGCATACTCTCGTTCATTTTCTGATCACACCAGGGGGCTTGACGCCCCGACCACCCCTGCCATGACGACTCTGCATCCGGCTCATGCGTCTGAAGGACAAGGATCGGAGCCGTCATCATCACTAACACAACAAGATGTGGCATCTTCTGATCCAAGAAAGTCATTGTGCTACCGTTCTGCCATCCGAAGCGTTGTTTTGTTCGTCATGACAGGTCTGGCCACGGGGACCTTGGCCGGATTGTTCGGCATCGGTGGTGGATTCCTGATAGTACCCGCCCTGGTTCTGGTGGCTCGTTTGGAGATGCATCGGGCCGCGGCGACCTCGCTTCTGGTTATTGCTTTGATTGGTCTATCAGGCACAACGAGTTTTCTGCTTGCCGGTCATTTCCCGGCACCGGCGATTACCCTCCTGTTTGCTAGCGGCGGCCTTACTGGTATGGCCTTTGGAGTAAAGTTGTCGCGGTTGCTGGCCGGTCCCACCTTGCAACGGTTGTTCGCCGTAATGTTGGTAGTCGTGGCCACAGTTATCCTGGTGGAGACCGTCCCCCAGTTCTTTAGTGGTGCAGTAACCTTTCTATCCGCTCCGGTATCAGAACATTGAAAAGCGATCCGACGACAGACTTGCGTGTGAGACTTATGCAGACGCAGACAGGGGATCAACGAGGGTAACGCTGGAATCACCCCAAGGCTTAAAAGGAGGACAAGCCGATGTTTTTTCACCAGCGGTTTATTCCGGGGCTGGCCATCTATTCCTACATGATTGGCGATCTGAAGACGAAGGAGTGTGCGGTTGTCGATCCCACACGGGACATCGATGATTTTTTACGGATCGCCAAGGCTGAGGGGTTGCGCATCACCCACGTTCTGGAAACGCACGTTCATGCCGACTTTGTCAGCGGCTCGGCTGAGCTGAAGGCCCGCACGGGGGCAACTGTCCACGTTTCTGGCCATGGTGGTGCTGACTGGACTCCCCCCTACGCCGACCGCATTGTTAAAGACAAGGATGATATCGTCCTGGGTAACATCCGTCTGCAAGCTATACACACGCCCGGGCACACGCTGGAGCATGTCTGCTGGGCGGTCTACGATGCCCCTCGTAGCCGGGAGGTGCCCGCTTTGATGCTCACGGGTGATTTCCTGTTCGTTGGCGACGTGGGTCGACCCGATCTGCTCGGCGTGGAAATGCAAAAAATCCTCGCCCATCAACTTTATCAGAGTGTATTCCAGGTGTTGCCGGCTTTTCCGGACTTTACGGAAATTTATCCCGGACACGGTGCCGGTTCGCTCTGCGGCAAAGCGTTGGGCGCTCGTCACTCCACCACCTTGGGATACGAGCGCCGCTTCAGTCCCGCCTTGCAGCATCAGGCCGAAAGCGACTGGATCCGCAATTTGCTCGCTGGTATGCCGATTGCGCCCAGTTACTTCCGTCGGATGAAACAGGTGAACGCTCGCGGTCCCAAGATCATTGGTCCGGAATGGCCCGGCCAGCGTCGTTTGAGTGCCCAGGACATTTACCAGCGTACCTGTGACCGCTGCCTGATCCTGGATGTGCGATCCAAAGAAGCATTCGCTGCTGCGCACATTCCGGGCTCGATCAACATACCGCTGGGTGCCAATCTGCCCACGTGGGCAGGATGGGTTTTGCCCTATGATACCCCGATTATCTTGGTTGTAGATCAGCCGGCGGATCTGGCGAGCGTCGTCACGCATCTGTTGCGGGTTGGCTTGGAGGACATCCACGGCTATCTGGATGGCGGGATCGATGCTTGGGAGGCGGCTGGTTACCCCCTACAGCGGGTGCAAACGTTGTCGGTCCACGAATTGGCTGAGCAGTTGCGGCACGGATCTGCACCGCTGGTCCTCGATGTTCGGACCGATGCAGAGTGGCAAGCCGGTCACATCGCCAACGCTGTGCACATCCATGGCGGGTTGTTGCAACAACGTCTGCATGAACTGCCCAAGGAGCGGCCGATTACGGTCATCTGTGGCTCCGGTTATCGTGCCTCAATCGCCTCTTCTTTCCTGAAGCGCGAAGGGTTCACAAATGTCTCCAACGTTATCGGTGGTATGACAGCCTGGAAGGCCGCTGGACTGCCCATTAGCACTGAACCTAGTTGTGATCCTACCGGAACCTGTCGTTGAGAAATCTTACCTGCACTCTGTTTCCTGTGACGTGAGGGTGTGGTCATGGCCGAGCATCATCGTGTGTTGATCATTGGGGGAGGTACCGCAGGTATCACGGTAGCTGCCCAACTCCGGCGTAAAGACCCTCAGTTGGACATCGCCATCATCGAACCCTCCAGTAAGCACTACTACCAGCCACTGTGGACACTGGTGGGCGCTGGGGTGTTTCCCAAAGAAAAAAGCGAGCGTAACGAAGCTGACTACATTCCACCGCAGGTGGCCTGGATCCAGGAGACGGCCACCAGCATCGATCCGGACCACAACCGGATCGTTACCCATACCGGCCGACAACTCAGTTATGACTACCTGATTGTTGCCCCGGGCATTCGTATCTTGTGGGATAAAATACCCGGCTTGAAGGAAGCCATCGGCACAAATGGCATCTGCAGTAACTACAGTTACGAACACGTCGACTATACTTGGGAATGCCTGCGAACCTTCCAAGGGGGGACGGCCCTGTTTACCATGCCTAACACAGCGGTCAAATGTGGGGGTGCTCCCCAAAAGATCATGTACCTAGCCGACGACATTTTCCGCCGCAACGGAGTGCGGGATAAAAGCCAAATCGTCTTTGCCACTGCCTCCTCCCGGATCTTTTCCGTGCCCAAGTACGCGGAAGCCCTTCAGAAAGTTATTCAGCGTAAGGGGATCGATGTGCGTTACCGACACAATCTGATGGAACTCCGGCCCGAAAAACATGAAGCGGTTTTTGAACACTTGGATACTCATGAAACGGTCGTCATTCCTTACACCATTGTGCACGTGACTCCACCGATGGGACCGCCGGAAGTCGTGCAACACAGTCCCCTGGCCGACGCCAATGGTTGGGTTGATGTGGACAAGTACACGCTCCAGCATGTACGCTACCGTAACGTTTTTGGTCTAGGGGATGCCAGTAACCTGCCCACTTCCAAAACCGGGGCAGCCATCCGCAAACAAGCACCAGTGGTCGTGGCTAATCTTCTAGCTGCTATGAACGGTCAACCCCTTCCTGCTCGATACAATGGCTACACCTCTTGTCCTCTCGTCACCGGTTTTGGCAAATTGATTCTGGCCGAATTCGACTATGACCACAAGCCGGCGGAAACCTTCCCCTTCAATCAGGCCAAAGAACGCTGGAGTATGTGGCTGCTGAAAAAGTACTTTCTCCCGTGGATGTATTGGCATGGTATGCTGCGGGGCCGGATGTAAGCGTCGCAATCGCGGCTCGCATAAGTCAACCCCTACTGTGTACGGGAAGCCAGCCATCATCCCCTGCCGCGCTCGCCATACACACAACTAACTCAGACCGCCTTGTCCCTTCAGTTGTTGATGACTAGGAAGATTAGCTAGTCGTGCACTCTACAGAACCATTTCGATGGATAATTCGCACTGGGCCATAACGCCCGACAGAAGTCTGCTTTGCAATTTTGTCGCCTTTCGAATTCAGAAAAGCCTATGTTGCAGCCTGATTTCTATAATGACTATAACTCGTAACCTGTGTATGAGCTAGCTCACGACATGGTGGGTGTAAATAGTTGGATGGTCATTAATCACCAGGGACATAGCGGATTGTTCTCCGTCGTTGTTAGCAAGTAAGAAAGGCCTAGATTTCGATGACACCCGAGCAGATCGAGCAAGCCCGCGCCCAACGGTATAACGCCACGATTGTTTACCTTAAGAAAGTTCATTCTGATCTGATGATATTGCGGGTTCGTCCGGATTTTCCACGTCCGTCCTTCCAAGCCGGGCAATACTGCACCTTGGGTCTAGGGTACTGGGAACCGCGGGTAGAGGGGTGTCAGGAGGAACACTTGGAGCCGGGAGCCGAAGCCCGTGTTGTCCGACGCTCCTACTCGATCAGCTGCCCAATCCTGGACGACGAAAATCCCGAACAGTTGTACGATCTGGATCGTTCAGACTGGCTGGAATTTTACATTGTATTGGTGCGTTCCAACCCCGATGGTCGAGTACCCGCTTTCACACCCCGTCTGTTTACCCGTCAAGTAGGGGATCGCATTCAGATGGGTGAGAAGATTGCCGGTCACTATACGCTTGATCCTGTCCGACCGGGCGATACCGTTGTTTTTCTGGCTACTGGGACTGGCGAGGCCCCCCACAACACTATGATCTGGGAGTTGCTGCGTCGGGGACATACCGGCCGGATCGTCTCTGTGTGCTGTGTCCGTTACAAACAGGATTTGGGTTACCTGCAGACCCATCAGAAGCTGATGGAGCGCTACCCGCACTATTTGTATCTGCCACTGACCACGCGGGAGCCCGGCCAGACCCGCAAGGTGTACATCCAGGATCTGATAAGTAGCGGTGAACTGGAGGAACGCATGGGCCAGCCCTTGGATCCCGCCCGTACCCACGTTTATCTTTGTGGCAATCCCCGCATGATCGGTGTACCTCAGCGGGACAAAACCACCGGAGCTGTCACCTACCCCCAACCCGCCGGTGCTATCGAAATCCTGGAAAAACGCGGTTTCCAGGCCGACATTCCCTCCCTGAAATACAAAGGAAACATTCACTTTGAGGAATATTGGTAGTCCGCCAAGCCTTTGCTATCTATCATCTTCTCTCTATCATCTGCCCCAATCCTGGGCCGCTAAATGTTAAAGCATGACAGGGAGGAGCCCTCTGTTGAGCCCCCCATATCAATCAATCATGGGATACCCTTGCAACCGTGTTTTGTGTGATAATGTTGAGGAAAGCCCTGCGGCATGGAGTGCGAGCACTAGTCGTACGGTACCTTGCGTAACGAGACGGAAACATGCCCGACATCGGTGAGGTGATCGGCGGTTACCGGATTCGCAGCCTGTTGCATCCGGGTCAAAATTCGCAGGTGTTCGAAGTGGTTGAACCGACCAGTCAACGCCACTTCGCGATGAAACTGTTGTTGCCGGAGGCCGCCGCAGACCCAGAACAACGACGCATCCTGTTCCACGAAGCAGAAATTGGCATCGCCTTGTCTCACCCTAACGTAGTACGCATCTTTAAGGTGCATCGGGGCAAGGACAATCCGTTTTTCATCATGGAGTTTTTCCCTTCCGGCTCGCTGCGTCTACGTCTGCAGGCCAAGGACTTCGACTTCATCAAGCAACACAGCCGTAAGATTTTCAAGCAGGCAGCGACCGGCCTGGCATATATGAATGCCATGGGCTACGTGCACCGTGACGTCAAGCCGGACAACATTCTGGTGAACGCCGTGGGCGAGACCAAAATCATCGATTTTGCCATCGCCCGCAAGATTCCCACCGGTTTGGCCCGGTGGTTCCATCGTCGCGGAAAGCCCCAGGGCACGCCCAGCTATATGAGCCCGGAGCAAATACTGGATCAGTTGCCCGATCCGCGGCAAGATATCTACAGCTTCGGTTGTACCCTGTATGAATTGACTACAGGGCGTCCTCCTTTTCGGGGAAGCAGTGTCAACGATTTGCTGATGCGTCACTTCAAGGAGAAGCCGGCTCCTCCTTCCGCTTTCAACCCTGATCTGACGGAAGAATTCTCCCAGTTGGTTCTGAGCATGCTAGCCAAAAAACCGCAAGACCGGCCCCAAAGTTTCCATGAGGTCTTGATCGGCCTGAAAAAAATCCGGCAGATTTATAAATCTATCAAGGAACTACCCGAGGACGTCGAGGCCTAACTATTGAAAGCGTGTTTTTACTGGAAAGTAAATACTTCTTTTCAAACCAGGCGACGTAACATCCGACAATTCGCCCACACACTATAAGGGGGTAGAGGTCCTACGCTCGGCTCATGTTGCTTGGGCCGTCCATACGAGAAGTGAAACTGGCATGGAGCTGCGGGACCGTACTCGCCATGGCTGTCTAGAACGATCTGAAAATATGCTGTACTGTGGTACGCTGCACGGATAGTTTAACACAACGACGATATCCAAGCCCAAGTTCTAGCACGTCCGTGCGACACTGTTCGAGCAGTCACGGGGTGATTAGACCTATAGTATTCTCCTTGCGGGTTGTTTTGAGGATACCAAAGCTCTATCGGAAAGGGAGGCACATACAGGCTGACCATGTTTGTGCTAACAGCGACCGCAACCCTGATGCCGTGACTGCGCCTAGCTGCCAGCGAGAGTTAGGGCGGCTATGAGCCGCCCGCAAGGTGTCTGCAACCGACCAACCGTCTCAAAGCAAGTCCAAGGGACCAACCCCTCGGTAGCCGCTGCGTGGGGATGACCCATCAGAGCGACTGCTTGACCTTCGACGAAGATGCTTCCTCGGGTGCCGGTCAAATTTTCAGCGGATACCGCTACCCGTCGTGTCTACATGTCTGCAAAACCAATCTTCCATTGGGCTATGACACAAAATAGCATAATGAAATTGGCAGAGCGTGGCGACCGACGTCAGCACGCAGGCACGCACGCACAATTATCAGAACGAGATCATGGGAATCAGCAGGGCGGTGACACCAAGCTATGACGCCAACAGCAACCTGACAATCGACGAGGCGGGTCGGCAGTTGGTCTAGAGATGCCTAGGACTAGATGGGGCGGTTCAAGACGGCAGCGCTAACTTGCTGAAAAGCTACGTCTAAGACGGTCTGGATTGGTGGATCAGTAAAATGGCCGGCGACACTACGACCGATCTGTACCACTCGGATGCTTAGCAAGCGTCGGAGGAGCGTATTGGCGGCCAAACCAGGGTCCAATACGTATGAAGCCCGGTCTACGTCGATGCGTTGTTGTTCCGCGAACGCGACATGAACAGCGGCGGTGCTAATCTTGACATTGTGATGCCTGATAGCACCAATGTAAAAGTACACATCAAATAGCCATGAATTCGATTGATAGAGACATTGTTAAAGGTCTCGCTCAGGATACCATTGACGATTTGAAAGAGGATCTGATATATCACGGATGGCTCGAGCAATGCGTAAAGCAACGGGTTGGCAAAGGGACGCCTGTGTCACTATATGTTCGTAAGGTGCTGCAAGAACTGTTAAAGTCTGGGGAGGTAGAAATTGGAGTGACGGAATTGAGCCCGGATCATCTCAAATTCGTCCCCTGGAAGGGGACCGTCGAGGAACGCGTTTCCAGAGCCTTGGAGGAAGTAGACCGGTGGAGTGACGATGTAAAACCTTATGCATACCGGCTGTGCTTGCGAAAAAACATCGATCGTTACCACGGCGAATAGTTTTGGTTTTTCCACTTGGGTCCAACGCCGTTGCTGAGAGTGCAAGCCGAATGTTTTTCCTCATGATTTGCACGAGCGGCTTACATTGTGCAGGACGCCAACTACCAATGTGTGCGTCTTTGACAACGCGGGCAACGTGGTTGAGCGTATCTTGTCTACGACCCGTTCGGCAGTGTGACGATACTCGACAGCGGTGGGAATGCACCGTCCAGTAGCGACATCGCTTGGCTCTACCTACACCAAGGTGGCCGGTTCGATGTCACCAACGGCCTATATCATTTCCGCTATGGCGAAGTATTCCCCTACCCTCGACCGCTGGACCACTCTTGACCCAATCCGCTACGAAGCAGGCGATGCGAATTTTATCGGTATATCTTCAATCCCCCGATGATGTACAAGGACCCAAGTGGTTTGAATGCCGCGGGTTGTTGGTTCGACCGTCGAGCAGAAATGCGGTACAAGCTGCTAGCTGACTTGGCCGTAAAGCAACTGAGCCTAGGCGGAAACGCCACGACTAATTCATGGGCGGGGCCGTCTGTTAGGTCGCAGCCACCAAGCTTTGTTGTCAACCTGATCCCGTTCTACGGTGCCATCAACCAAATCAAACATCACCAATCCCGTGGCGAGTAGGGAAGGGCAGTACAAGTATACTCTGTGATGGCCACTACCAATCTCTTACTTCTCCATTCCGTCTTCTGTGGCTTGGGCCGAGGTGGCTGGAGGAGAGTGTTCTCCCGTCCGAGGACTGTGAAAAAGGTAGTGATTTCGGAAGGAAAGTACTTCCACATCTTCTGGAAGGCAGGAGGCACATACTACGAGGCCCGAGGGACTCGGTTAGAGAGAATGAAGGTACTCGGTGCCGATTTCTAGTGAGCAAAAGACTTGTGTTGATCTGTAGGACAAAGCATACATGCACAGAAAGTTCCAGGTCCTAAACCTTACACTGGTCGGTGAAGTAAGGCACGGTCAGCTGCATAACAGTAACATTCACGGCGTGGGGACGTGGTAATTACTTATCTGTGCCCCACTACCTCACCTAAACTCTACATATTTCCTAGACCCAGCAAACCAACGCTAAAGTATCAATATGATCTGGGGCTACAACAAATCTTGTCTAGTGAAGTGAGCCTAGTGTATAGCGCCTTGTGGTAAACTTTTCATCTATGACTTGTAGTATCGTTAAAAGCATCCTGCTATGACTGCAGACCTTCAGCACTACTCTGGGTTCCCGCGGGACTGGCGCCCATCTGGTGGGAGCTAGTTTCGCGAACAGGCTATACGATACACACGGTTCAAAAAAGCATTCGAGCCTACTATTCGTAAGATGTTTGACGGACAACCGTACGAAGGTGAAATCGACCAAACACTAACTAATACATATAGATAAATTGTATAAATGGTGAAGATATACTATGTATCTTTGTATACTAGGATCTAGAAGGAAACTGGAACCACATTCAATCTTGATGAGCAGAGATAACAATATATTTAAACATATTATTACTAGGAAACTTGATAAAGATCTTAATTCCATCTGACACGGAATTGTGCTAGGGGCGGTTCGGTTGTAGTAACGATTTGGGTGGGGCTGAATGACGAATTTATTCAATCTTGGTGGACGATATTGACCCCAAGGGGGGCAACTGTCGAACTTTTGCCGTCTTTTCCTGTCACTCCTAACTCTTGTCCACAAGGGAGATTTCGATTCCAAAATGGCTTACTCCGGCGAGAAAAGGACGCAAGTCTGATTGCTTAGCGGGCCACCTACAATGCCAACCCCACACGATACAACGAATTATTTAGCTTTAGATTACAAGTGAAATATTTTCCGCTCAACAACTGAGAAGGCCTTGATGAGTGACGTAAAGATTCTCCTTGCAAGGGCAAAAGCCGTTAGATTGCGGCTAACAAGCGAACACTTCCCGCAAGGTTAGTGTAGTACTCGACGCTAAACATAGGGTGCTTACAGCGGTGTGGCCCCATCCAAAATTAGCGAATCAAATGCACCCATCTTACTTGGGTAAAAATGTCCGTAGTTGTCTGCGTTCAACGGATCGCAGTGTCATGGGCGATCAGTCGCCTCTATCCTGACCCGATCCTTCCTCATACTGTTGGTGCTAGCTGTCAATGATGGTTCGACTGACGACAGCTACAACCTATTGTGCCGCAATCCTGTGACGGACCAGTAGTATTATCTTTTCTGCCAGCTGGAGAACCCAAGGCCAATCTGCCACTCGCAATCTCTTGCTAGATCATATCCAGGTAGCATGATTACCTACCTTGACTACGACGACGAGTACTGTCCGGGTTTTCCTGGTAATGGTCCACTGCTGCTCGAAGGTCGATATCATCGTCTTCGCTTATGAGTCATCGACGATGAGGGGGTGTTTTTGGACCAGGAGAAATCCGCACCTGGGACCCTACGATGGTGCGGTCGATTCTATTGCACCTAAAATTTGCCTGTCCTGTCGGAATTGCCTATCGGTGAGAACTCTTGGAGAAAGTGAGGCTGCTCGACGAGACGATCGGTATCACGAAGGACTGGAACTTTAGTGACAGTTCGCTCTGACGGCGGACGAATTTATCTATCTACCCATTAGAGCGGGCTTCACCACATTCGCGGTGATAGACTTTCCCGAACCGACCTAATACTGGAGGGGATCAAGGGGCTGGAGCGACTTGGATCTGCTGTGTACCGACCCGATTCTACCCTGGACAAGCAGCAGGTTTAGCAGGCCGAAGAACTGTCTCGACAGATTTTGGGTCGGCTGGGCGTGCTCTGCTCGAATAAACCGCTCATTTTGGTCACTAAGTTGGAGAGTGGCCAAACCCTGAGCGGTAGCGACCTATTACAAACATGTTCGCTAGACGTGATCTTGAGACTGGAGAAGAATACGATTCCGAATTGGGCTAGTTCAGATCTACAAGGCGTCAAGGCGTACAAGTCCTGCGAAGCACAGCCATTTTTAGTATTCGCTTGATACTTTCCTGACGACTTGGATGAGAATTGCTACAGATATTCTTCCGCTTGGGGAGCTGATAGGTATTTGCGAACAGGCGAGACAGCACATCGGTTAGCAAGAAATGCTCGAACCCGGCAGTTTCGGCGCTCCACAATCGCGATTTTTTCTTGACTACATCATGCAATACAAAGACGGGTGTATAAGATTGGATGAAGATTGCAACATATTCGGAGTTGTCGCACTTTTAATAATTAAGGATGGGCAAGCACGATGAACTATGCGAAAGATATGCTGTTGATTACTACATTGACGAAAAAATAGTGAAATTACATTTTTCTATCAATCCTTAGTCAGGATAATCCTTTCTATCGGATTGCTACTTTGATGTGCGATATGGTCTGACTAAGAGTTTATCCCAAAATGATGTGGTCCGCAAACAGGAAGACCCGGTAATCTAGCTAGCCCGATTCCAGCCGGGTATGCTGGCCAGAAATGCCCCCACTGTGACAACAAGTAGCGTATCCTCGATTAACTTTGGCCACACCTCCAGCCATTGTGCCACTTTTGCTCGCGGCAGCGAAAAACCTTGACACAAACTTTCTCTTGACGAATGGTGCTCGGCAGCATCTTCTTTGTGTTGCGGACCGGTGGCCAATGGAGAGCAGACCGGTGTCATTTCGACTCAGCAAGCAGCTAACGTGGCTTCTCCTAGCAATGGCTGAAGGCCGGGATCTTCGCCCGACTTTTGTAGATTGACCGCGAGGCGATCAAGTGAAGGGGAATTCAGGGGCCATGGCGAAGGATCGATGGGACGATGGCGACGGCCCGCTGTGGGTGAAAACCGCCTCCACTTCTAGCGATCCAAACCTAGTGCAAGACCAAACGGTCGTAGCTGGCCGATAGCGTCAGTGTAGTGCTGGGGATTGCTGTCAGCGGTGCCCACAGGCATGACAAAGGCATGGTCGGAGTTGACTATCCCGAGCGTTGCTATGGAGCAGCCACAACTGACACTGTGCCAGAAGTGGCATCAGTTCGGGGACGAGGGTTTAGGACTAATCGGAATGTTGGGTCTTAGATGCGTAAGTGGAGTCATACAGTCCAGATCACGACGCGGAGCAAGGCAAGCACAAATGGGTCATACTGTGCTATCGGAGGTTAGGGGTGGATGGTGGGATAATGGGTTGCTGGAGGAGCCGTTATAACAGTAGGCGGCAGGTCAGTAAGGCTGGACTGGCAAGCCACTGTGCATCAGTCCGGCTGAGCTGTTGTCCGAGGGCCGTTCTGAGGCTTGCGACCAGAGTTTGATAATCAATCCACGCAAATCGTACAATGCAAACACTGCGTGTTTCTATCGGCCGGGACGTCGTTGTTTCTACAGGGCTATTAGATTGACCATTTCAATAATTATGATCAAGTGGACAAGTTTTTTGTTAAAAATGGTGATATTTGCCAATATTTGACCGCTGCAGCGGCAGCAGTCTGTGAATTTTATCATTACGAAATTAGGAAGTATCAATTATCCCACAGCTGGCTGCCGGGAGCAGGCAAGGGGATTTAAGGAAGCGGCAGACATGTCCAAACCAGACGCAAAGTGGAGTGTAATTGCTGCACAGGGATGGGTGCGGCTCCGTAAGCTACCTGGGCGTGGAGCCAGGCTAGTTGCTGCAAAGGCGCGGTGGCCTCGGGCTGGACGGTCGCCAACCGGTTGAGGAACTCCCAGACCGTTTCGTTAGCCGCACGGGGACACCCAAGTTCATAAGCCCAGGCTTCCCAGGCCAGCAAGGTGTAGTCCAGTACTTCCTGCGGTGGTCGCCGCATGGCCGAGCCATCGGTATACGGATTGCTGAAACTTGACCATGAAGGCGGTCGCATAAGTGTAGTGGAGTCCGGCAATTCCGATTTGGTTACGGGGCGTTTGGCCGTGGTGCGATGCCATAATTGCTGCCACCAACGCTGCCAGGCATCCAGTAGTCGTTGTGCCCAACGGGTAAATGGAGCTAAACCTCGCAATACAGCCACAATTACCGCTATAGCCACCAGCAGGGCTACCAGCACGAAGACAAGCCATTTCAGGATCGTGGCCAAACGTGACAAGCCGGGGGTCACTTGTGGTTGCCCCGGCGGTATAGCCGATGGGTTAGCAACATTGCGTCCGGTTCCATCATGCCGGGAGTCTGCCTGACGACCACCGCTTGCTGTGCCGCTGTTGTCCTGCGGCGTGGGCCTGTAAAGACCTGGTCGTGGCTCATCGGGATTGCTCGCACTGGACTTGCCAGTGGCATTTTCTGGGGGCGAATTGCTCTTGTTGCTCACATCCTGATTACGACCAGAATCTCTCGGCGAAGACTTGTCGAGCAAATCATGCGACGGGTTACCGTTGCTTTTGCTAGCAGTAGGCTGCTTCCCTTTGCCGGTGGAGCTTGAAGGGGGACCTGTGGAAGGATCGCTGGTTGATGGTTCAGATCCGGTTTTCACTTTGCGGTTGCGGTCTGTTGGTCCGGGTGCTCCTTCGCCTTGGCCGCTGCTGTTGTCTTTGAGTGTTGCATAACGCGAGGCATCGCGCGTGGAGCTGCCGGCCCGCGACCAGCCGAACCAAGGGGTTTCAGAATGAGGCCGGGGGAGCAATGCACCGATTACTATAAACACGATGATCAGTCCGGTCGCTAGCAGGAGCCAGCCACCGGTGAATGTGGCTGGGATCCGAGTTCGTTTTTGACGCAAGTAGCGGCGTAGTCCAAGTAAACTGGTCGTGGCTAGTAAACCAAGAGCACTGCCGATGAAAACAACCACGTGCCAGAAGGTCGCTTGCCGCCGTGACGTGTCAGCGGGGTCAATAAGCGATTGCCCTAGGGCAAAGATGGGCAAGGCCACCAGGGTGCAGTAGAGCACCCACACGCCAGGTGTATGGGGGCGTCGCCGTTGTTGTTCCCGATGCCTCTGATAGGCCTCGATCCAACTCCACAGACGTGAGTCCCCAACGGTTTTACGCCGACGTTTCTGACGACGCTTGCCACCCTTGTGGGAAAGAGCATCACCCCTTGTACTTGCTGCGGGAGACGTTGGATCGTTAGACGTTATCCGTGAGTAGTCTGCTGCTGCCCGTTCTGCGGTAGTGGACGAAGCAGCCAAGGCTGGTATACCATCGCTCGTCAGGCCTGCAGCAGCAAGCAGGCCACGTCCATCGCTTTGACGACGCTCATCGATATAGGTACAGTCCCAAGTGAGCTTGTGGGCGCACCACCAGATCAACAGCAGCAGTCCAAGATGTACTAGTCCCCGAACGGGTGCCAACCGACTCTCCGCAGGATAGGAAACATACGCCTGTAACGCGAAATAGGTGACCAGTCCCAAGGCCAAGGCATACACGCCTGCCCGTCCGCTACCCAATTCGATAGCAATTCGAGCGATCAATACGGCGGCAACAACGAAGAAAAACACGGTATAGAGCAGCCGTTCTGTGTAGGCCCCTTCGTACAACACTTCCACCAAGAAAAAAACGAAGCTGCCGACCATGGACATGATCAGCAAGGGGCTGAGGGCTGTTACCACGTAATCTGTCGCCGTAGGGTTTCCGGAGGCATTGGCCATCGGCTTTCCTCAAAACATTCAGATGGTTGTTAGGTTCTGCCTTTGCGCCTTCACGAATGACCCTTGAGGCCTTAGCTATGCTTCACTCTGCTATGTTACAAGTAATGCAATGTTGCAAGCGGACGGGAAGCGTTTTGGGCACTTGGCCGGTAAGTTGATGTTATCAGACTCCGATTCGGATTTCATATACGGCCTGTCGTCATTGCTCCGCTGGCACGCGTTGCCCGTGTTTGCTTAGTTCAAGGGGGAAGAGCAGCGGTAGAACAAAGATGGCTTGGCCGGTCTCCTACCACTTGGACAAGCAAATGGCGTCGTAGTCGGATGAGAGATGTCAAACAGTTGAAGGGTCGTTGGCTGCTAGTGTGTGTAATCAACATTGCGCCAGATCGTGGGATCACGGGCGGCGGCGTGTGCGATAGCGATAGACGTCCGCCATCAAGTTATCGACCGGGGCGTATTGGTCGGTCAGGATGATGCGAGGTTCCGCTTCCAGGAAGGGGCGGATGAGTTCGGGCTCGGCCCGTACTGTACGGACGGTAACCGGCCGGTTTTGCAGCAATTGGTCGGGGCTGCAGGCGGCCAAAGCGAGTGAGGTCCACAGACTCATCGGCGTGATGACTCCACCGCCAAAGGAGGCGACGAGCAGACTAGGATAGGCCTGCTCTAACATAGGCAGCAACTGCCGCCGTTGCTGGGCGGCCACCCCTTCACGCAACGCTTCCAGATTGACCGGCTGGTTCGCTGCGTAAATGACGAAAACCTGGCGATCGTGCACATTGATGTCGTCTGCACCCAGTAGCTCTACGTAGGCGAAGGTCTGACGCAGGGTGTGCATGGCCGCACGCCATAGCTGGCCGTATTCTATCGCGTCGATGACCGTCAGCAGGTAGACACCGTCTGGTTTGAGTGCTTTCCGTACGGCGTCGTTGTATTCTTTGGTCAGGAGGTGGGCGGGAACGGATAGATCATTAACCGCGTCCTGAACAATGACGTCGTAGCGGCCGGGCGATGCGATCTCGGTGACGTACTGTCGGCCGTCCATGTGGTAGACGTGCATATTGGGATAATCTTTCAGGCCCAAGTATTCCCGGGCGACTTTGGTGACCGCCGGGTCGATTTCGACCACATCCATGTGGGCCTCGGGCATCACCTCCATCACATATCGTGGGAAGGTATAGCCACCGCCACCTATTACCAGTACCTGCGGATGCGGAGTATGCCGCCGTGCTGCCTGCACGAATTCCATCTGTACGTATTCGTGTGTATAGTGAAGGATCTCCGGATGCTCGGGGTCGACACTGGAATGGAGCAGCATGTCCAGCGACAAATTCAGGAACCCGGTAGGCCGGTAGTAGCGGTTCCCTTCTTCGTCGACGTAGTAGGTACGATCAACGGTCACGCGAATGGTGTAGTAATTCGATTCGGTTTTAACGACCAGGAACGGGTCGCGGTCGCCGCGATAGTTGAGGATGAACCCTCCGGTGACGCCACCGATAACCACACTGGCAAAGTACAAAAGCACGCTATGTTCCCAGACCCGCATGACCAGTAGGCTGGTCAAAGCCAGGACAGCGGCCACGGCAAGCAAGGTGGCATTGGCACCTAGCTGGGACAGCAGCAGATAGCCTGTGGCAAAGGTACCGGCGATGGCACCGCCGGTGCTCCAGGCGTAGATGCGCCCGGCCACACGCCCCGCCTGGGCCACATCGGGCATCGCCAGGCGGATCACCTGCGGCGAGACCATTCCCAGCACAAACATCGGCAGGAAAAACAAACTGAAGGTCCAGCCGAGAACCTGATACATCGGTTCCCATTCGGCGAAAGGCGCAAATTCGTTGACCAGGAAACGGGTGACAAACATTAAGACAGTCCCTGCTCCGCCGGCGATCAGTGTCGCTGCCAAGGCGACACGCGGATTGCGGGAACGACCCGGCTTGTTCATGAAGTCGGCCAGCAGACCGCCGGTCAGGTTGCCAAAAGCGGTGCCGGCGAGCATCACTCCGATGATGCCGGTCCAAGTGAACAGCGACACCCCTAGTTCCAAGGCAAGAACGCGGGAGGCCGTCAGTTCCAAGGTCATACCGCAAAAGCTGGCCAGAAATACAATCAGATAAGCCAGGCGTATGTCCCGAATCGCGTGCAATGAAAGCGAATCTACGGGATTGAATTGGTTGGTCTGAGGTGAAGGAAACACTTGGGCCTGTACATCCGGCTGATTGTGCGGGTCGGAATTTCTGCTGGTGTTATGTTGTTTGTTTCCTTGCAAGGCTAAAGCTGCCCAAGCGGCCAGAACAACCAAGGCGGCGGTGGACATCAGCACCAGCGTGGTGATTGTGAACCAACGCATCAGGTAGAAACCGGTCAGATAGTTTCCCAGCAAGCATCCAAGGGTGCTCAGGGCAAAGATCAAGCCGGCGACGCGGCCGGTTTTGGACACGTCTGGCAACCCCAGTTTGATGGCCAAGGGGGTGAGCAGACTGAGAGTCAGGCCAGCGGGCAAGCACAGGATCAGAGCTAGCACCGGAATGCGCGGTCCCAACGGCAGAGACTTGTAGAGTGCGGTGGCGTGCAACAAGGGGGGAAGGGCGGCCATCCAGGCAGCTGCTGCCGCACTTATCATCAGCACCAACACCAGCGTGCGTGGGTGGGGGAAGCGATCGGCCAGCCGTCCGCCCCAGCCATTGCCCAGGGCAATTCCAGCCAGGAACACGCCGATAATGGAGGTCCAGGTCTCCAGACTTGAGCCGATAAACGGTGCCAGCAACCGGCTGGCGGTTAGTTGAAGGACTAAAAGGGCAGCGTTGGCGACAAAAACGATCAAGCCAACACCGGCCAGACGCGCCCAGGGAATCGCGGTTACCATGGTATGACTAACGGCTGTGCTCATAGGGGTCTATCAGCTTTTCACTATCAAGTTAGGTACTTGTGCACCAAGTTATCCGATTTTGCCCTTCTTGGCCATCGGCCAAGGCCGCAGACGTACAATTCTCATCAGGCGATGGTGCTACGGCCGTTTTGTCCTGCAACAAGGAATCCTATTACCGGTAAGGCTGCTAAGGCTGGTTCGGCTCTGTGGCGGGTTGCGATCTTACGGCTGCAGCCGGTGGGCGGATCAGACCTGGCAGCTAGCCGAGGAGCAGACGATGGCCTCCCGGTACGTTATCGGCATTGATCTGGGAACGACCAATTGTGCCTTGGCTTATGTGGATACAGGGGCAGCTGAGGCCCGCGTGGCCATTTTGCCTATTCCGCAAGTGGTTGCAGCAGGGGAAGTGGCCGAACGGCCCCTGCTGCCGTCGTTTCTGTATCTGCCCGCCCCGGGGGAGCAGCCGGCTGGTGCCCTGCAGTTGCCCTGGGATAAACAACGGGATTACTGTGTGGGCGAATTTGCCCGTGCGTTTGGTGCTCAGGTACCGACGCGGTTGGTGGCATCGGCCAAATCCTGGCTGTGCCATCCGCAGGTGGACCGGCGGGCTCCTTTTCTACCATTGCGCGCACCGGAGACCGTACGCAAAGTGTCTCCGGTCGAGGCCAGCGTTCGTTACCTTCGGCATCTGGCCGAGGCGTGGAATTACACCATGGCCCGGGACGTGCCCGCCCACCGCCTGGAGGCACAAGAGATAGTTCTGACCGTGCCGGCTTCCTTCGATGCCGTGGCCCGTGACCTGACGGTGGAGGCCGCCCGCGCCGCTGGCTTGGAAAACCTTACCTTGTTGGAAGAACCGCAGGCCGCCTTCTACGCTTGGATCGACCACTTCGGCGAAAACTGGCGTCACCAGGTGCAGGTAGGCGACCTGATTCTGGTAGCTGACGTCGGCGGCGGCACCACCGACTTTACCCTCATCGAAGTCGGAGAAGAGAACGGCGCCCTCAGCCTGACCCGCCTAGCTGTCGGTGAGCACCTGTTGTTGGGGGGCGATAACATGGACCTGGCCTTGGCCTACCACGTCGCCCACAACCTGCAAAAGCAACGCCAACTCAAGCTCGATCCCATCCAGATGAATCAGTTGACGCATGCCTGCCGCGTTGCCAAGGAACTTCTGTTGGACCAGCCCCAACACCCCAGTGCACCAGTGACGATCTTGGGCAAAGGACGCGCCGTTGTGAGCGGCACTATCACTTATGAACTGCCGAGGGAAGCCGTGGAACAAATCATTCTGGAAGGGTTTTTCCCTGTCTGTGATCCCGATGCTGTTCCCCAAAGCCGTACGACGGTGGGACTGGAGGAATTAGGCTTGCCCTATGCCGCCGATCCGGCCATAACTCGTCATCTGGCGGCATTTTTGCATCGTCATGGCGAGGTACTGGCCCGCACCGTAACCTCCTCTTCAGGGCGACGACTACCAACTGCCTTGTTATTCAATGGGGGTGTGTTCAAGGCACGTCTGTTACGCGAGCGGCTCAGCACGGTGCTGGGGCATTGGTTGGCCGATAGCGGCGGGACAGCCCCCCGTGAACTCCCCGGTGCGGACTTTGACCTGGCGGTCGCCCGAGGGGCGGCCTACTACGGTTTGGTCCGGCGGGGGAAAGGGGTGCGGATCCGTGGAGGAACGGCACGGGCTTATTACATCGGCGTGGCCGCCAACGTTCCGGCTGTGCCGGGCTTTCCGCCGCCTATCAAAGCACTATGCGTTGCCCCCTTCGGTATGGAGGAAGGAAGCGAAACGGACATTCCCGGCTATGAATTAGGACTACGTGTCGGCACGGAGGCTGATTTCCGCTTCCTTGGCTCTACACTCCGCCGGGACGATACGGCCGGTACCTTGGTCGAGCAATGGCAGGAGGGAGAAATCGAAGAACTGACACCCATTCGGGCCACGCTTGACCCTCAGGGAGCAGCCGCGGCAGGCCAGATCGTGCCTGTGCACCTCCACAGCAAAGTTACCCCTGTTGGACAACTCGAACTGTGGCTCTATTCCCGCGATGGCGCCCATCGCTGGAAGCTCGAGTATAACGTTCGTGAGAAACTGCCCTCATCATAAAAGGGCAAATACTCTCCTGTCCCACACTGACGCCTTGACGATACACTCTCTGTCACAGTGCACCCATGGGCGTTGATTTCCTGATGGCAGATCAGTCCGCCGTTCCCTTCAGACCAAGCCACTCGTGTCTAACGTTTCAATTGCGATCCAATTACGACAAGCCGTAGAACTTGATAGCGTTATCATGGAATAGTTTTTTCTGGACTTCCAGAGGTCGGTCGCGGACTACTTCCTTGAGGGCATTTAGCCAGTCAGCATACTTTTCCACGCCTAGCAGGCAAACCGGCCAGTCACCGCCGTACATGACCCGATCCGGTCCAAAGACCTCGAGGGTATGATTGACAATTTCGGCTACGTCCTCCAGTTTCCACTGGCCGCGTTTGGGAGCGGAGGCCAGGAAGCCGCTGATCTTGCAGACAATGTGTTTGCGTTTGGCGATTTCCGCCATGTCCTTTTTCCACTGTTCCCGCTGGGGGCGGGTGTGTTTGAGGTCCGCGTTGCCGCAGTGGTCAAGTATGAAGCGGGTTCCAGGACATTCGTCGATCAGTTTGACAAAGTCCGGTAATTCGGCGGGCCGGACGCATAGATCGAAGCTCAAACCCAATTCCCCAAGCAGGCGGATGCCGCGGATGAACGCTGGCTGCAGGCAATAGCCGGCGGGCGTGCTTGGCACATGCAACACCTGCCGGAGGCCTTTGACGTATTTATGATCTTTGAACTGCCGGACATAATCCGAAAATCGTTCCGAGGCGGGCCGGCCGGAAACCACCGCGGCACACGTCGGCGTTTTGCCGCTGGCACACAATTCCACGATGTAATCCACTTCGGCCTGCTGCTGTTCGGGGATGACGTCGACCTCCATGTAAACGGCTTTGACCACGTTCAGGCCACGGGTGGCCTCTTCGTATTCTTTAGGGGTGAAGTTGTGCCCCAGGATCTTACCGGCTGGCGTGTCCGGCTGGAGCCAGGCTAACTTGAAACGGCTTAGGTCCCACAGGTGTTGGTGGGTGTCGACCACAGGAATCATGGGTTTCTCCTTGTGTTGGGCGGCTCTGCCTTGTTGCCCGGATGGTTGGGTGGAGGCGAACGCGGAGGTGACCACGGTCAGCCCTCCGAGAGCACGGGCCAGGAACTCCCGTCGATGAGGCCGATGTTCTATCGCTCGATTTCCTGGATATCGTTGCATAGATGCCGCCCCTTTGACTAACAGTCACCTCTGGCTTTAGATCCTACCACAGTGGCCGCGCCGGACAACTGCTCGGTGGCAAGATTGTCTATTACCCCTGCCTGCTGAGCGTATTGACTCTTACCTCTGTTCATAAACGGCTTGCCTTGGGTGTAAAAGGTGAGTTGGTTAGAGGAGCCTGATGGGTAAAAGTGGCAATTTCTGCTATTCAGTGCTCTCTTGGTCGGATAGGATTTTTTCCGTTGACCAGCTCGTAAAAAACAAAAAACTGACACCGCGAGGATTGGCCTATGCGTCATCAATACCTGGTTATGCTGGTTGCCTGGCTGGTGGTAGGGGTGTGGGTAACGCTGGTTATTCTGGCCAACCGTAAGACGCATCCGAAAGTATTGTTCCTGCTGTTTATGGTGGAATTGTGGGAACGCTTCTCTTACTACGGGATGCGGGCATTGTTGATCTTGTATCTGATGTCGCTGACCATTACCGGTGGTTTTAACTTGCCGAAGGAACAGGCGTATGGGATTTATGCAGCGTATGGCGCTTTGGTGTACTTGACGCCACTGGCCGGTGGTTTGCTGGCTGATCGCATTTTGGGGTTTCGCCGGGCGATATTTTGGGGGGCGTTACTGATGGCGGCAGGCCAATTCACTTTGGCCCTGAGCGCCGGGCAGCAGAAGATACCGCAAGTGGGCGTGCAGGTATTGCCGGCCGTTACAGGTGCAGCCCCTTTGGTGGCTGATGGCGACGGCCGGGGGCAGCCCGTGTTGATGTTTCTGGGATTAGCTTTGCTTGTGCTGGGCAATGGCTTTTTCAAACCCAACATTTCCAGCTTGATCGGTCGGTATTATGCCCCCGGCGATTCACGCCGTGACGGTGCCTTCACCATCTTTTACATGGGCATCAATATTGGTGCCTTTCTGACCCCTTTGACCTGTGGCACCATCGGGGAGATTGAAGGGTGGAGCTACGGTTTCCTGACCGCTGGAACGGGGATGATCCTTGGCTTGTGCATCTTTCTTTACACGGCTTGGCGAGGTTATCTTGGTCCGCAAGCGGAGCCACCCCCGCCAACTAGCTTGCCTACTAACCCGACGCTTTCCCGTCCAGCGGAGGTGGCTGCGTTGACAAACCAGGATACTCCGGCCTTGAAAAAAGATACGGAACTGGAATTTTCCCAGGGGGGTGTGTTCAGTCAGCTCCTTCGATGGTGCCGCACGGCCACGGCCGTTTACCTCGGCACCTTTCTGGCCGTTCCTATCGCTATGCTCCTGATCTATTACAATGAAGTGATGGATGTCCTCCTATTGGTTTTGGGCGTCCTCAGCATCGTGTATATGGCATATCTATCGTTTGAGTACGAACTAGCGGAAAGGCAACGCATCTGGGTTATCATTATCCTGTTGTTGTTTACCACGATTTTCTGGAGCTTTTTCGAGTTGGCGGGTAGTGCGATTAATGTTTTCACGTTACAGAACGTAAACAAAAATCTGTTTGGCCTGGAGTTGACCACCAGTAATTTCCAGGCGGTCAATCCACTGTTCATTATGCTGTTTGCCCCGTTATTTTCGGTGATGTGGGTGTGGTTAGCCCGACGGGGCTGGGAGCCGAGTGCCCCGATCAAGTTTGCCATAGGCCTGGCCCTATTAGGCAGCGGCTTTCTGGTCCTGAATCTGGGGCGTCTGGCGGCCGTCGATGCAATGGTGCCAGCCCTGTTTCTGGTAGTGATGTACTTACTTCATACCCTGGGAGAACTTGCTCTGTCCCCTGTTGGGTTGTCGCTGGTGACCAAGCTTGCTCCGATACGAATTGCCGGCTTGTGCATGGGATTCTGGTTTCTCTCCTCGGCCATAGCCCATCAGGCAGGGAAATGGATTTCCCGTTGGACAGTGGTGTCGGAAGAAGCCAGTCGTGAGGAAAGCTTGCATCAATCGCTGCTGGTCTTTAATGGGGTGGGCATGTGTGCCTTGGCGGCCGCGGGGATCTTGCTGGCTATTTCACCAGTGATCCGGCGATGGATGCATGGCGTGCGTTAAGAAGGCTTTCTGCAGGACATGGCCATTTAGGTATAGTCAGCGAGTAGTGCCGTATCCTCTTTCTTGCACCACGTCTGAGCGGCGGGTAAACCGCTGACTAGGCCAAAGGATCAATAACGGGGCATAGAAGGATCGATTTGCACGGACCAACGGTCGATACCGCCGGCTAAGGAGGCCACGTTGGGGAAACCGGCCTGCTGCAGGATGGCTGCCCCACTAAGGCTACGAATGCCATGATGACAATACACGACCACCAGCTCGTCACCCACGTCCAGTTCGTGCAGGCGGGCGGGCAGTTCTCCCAAGGGTATCAGAATGCTTCCAGGCAGGTGACAATAAGCATGCTCCTGGGGCTCCCGAACGTCCAGTAGAACCACGGGGGCGCCATGATCGAGAAGCCGCTTCAATTCCTGGGGTTGAATCTGAGCTACCATAGCCAGCTTCAGTAAGTGGGACTGCAGAATGTTCTCTGATCAGTTCCTCAAGAAATGTTATCAGATCAGGCCCTCGCAACGGGGGCAGTCAGGAAGTCGAGGGGGAAGCTTGTTCAATTGCGTTCGCCGTGGGATGAGTGATGTCCGGGTAGCCCAAACGAAGCAGGTAGTGACGTTCTCGCTGTCGCATGGCCGTGGCTGCTTCGGGGGAGGTATCGTCGTAGCCGCAAAGATGCAGACAGCCATGGATGACGTACAAAATTACCTCAGTTGCGGTGGCGTGGCCCCGCTCGGCCGCCTCGTGCTGGGCGGTTTCGTAGCTGATGACTATTTCACCTTCCAAGTGCGGAGTCGTGCCTTTCGAATAGGGGAACGTCAGGACGTCGGTAGGTTCGTCATGCTGGAGAAACTGCCGATTCAGGCGATGAATGTGCTCATCCGTCACTATAGCAATTGTAATTTTTGCGGATTTGATCCCTTCTTCTTCGAGAAGGGTCCGTGCCGCTTGCTTGAGTGAGGCGTAATCCACGGAAAAACCATACGGGTTGGCAATACGGATGCGGATCATGTTTTTATTATAGTGGCTGCCAAACCTTTGAGCTTTGTGAAAGCTTTCAAGTGCTGGCGGGAATTTCAACGGAGCTGAGGGCTGGCAGGGGTAACGGTCCCCATGCAGTGCCGGGGTCATGCTTGGACGTGGGGAGCGTGTCGCGGGGGTTATCCAAGGGGGTGCTTACGGGTGTGTGGTGGACAACGGCTGGGGATACTGAACCGGTGTCGATTTCCTCAGCCAAGGCAGCGTAGTCGGCCGCTCCCGGACTTCGGGGGGCGTAGCTAAAGATGGTTTGCCCGAAGCTTGGGCATTCGGCCAGTTTGACGTTACGGCGAATACGCGTAGCGAACAAGCGGGCTTGATTCCAGGGGACGGCCTGGTGGCGGCTTCGCTCCAGAAACGCCTGCAGGTCCGCGACGACTTCCTGCGCCAGGCGGGTAGTGGCGTCGTACAGACACACGACGATACCAGAAACCCGCAGGGGTGGATGGATGCGGCGGGCTACCAAAGCTGTCGTTTCCAAAAGTTTGGACAGGCCATGCAGGGCCAGAAAGTGCGGTTGCAGGGGAATCAGTACCTCGTCGGCGCTGGCTAGGGCGTTGAGGGTCAGCACTCCCAGAGATGGTCCACAATCCATGATCAGGTAGTCGAAGGGCGTGGCATCCTGCTGGACGGCTTCACGAAGGATGACCTCCCGGCCGACGACGCCTGCCAGTTCCACTTCGGCAGCGGCCAGGTCGATATCGGCTGGTACTAGCCAGAGGTTGTCGGATACTGGCCGCCGAACGGCCGCGAGGCTTTTCTGACCCAACAAAACGTGGTACAGCGACGGAAGCTGGCCATCCGGCTCCAGCCCCAGGTGAGTGGTTGCGTGGGCCTGAGGGTCAAGATCAATCAGGCAGACCCGTCGGCCGCGTCGCGCCAGAGCTGCCCCTAGGTTCACGGTGGTCGTCGTCTTACCGACTCCGCCTTTTTGATTAATGATGGCGATCCGTCGCATGGTCGTCTCCGCCTTGAGGGCTTTCCCGGCTGGCTTCACGCTCGACTCTACCTGCCGGCGTTCCGTAGCTTTTTCTTTGCGTTACGTAAGCTTGTCCCTGTCTGCTGGGACTGCCAGGAAACTCGACACCCTTGCCACAAACGCGGGCATCCTTATAACCACAACAGCCTCTCCACTACCAGAGCAACTGCCCCGAGTATAACCCTGTGGCAGTGGCTATTGGTATTCCGCCTGTTCGGTGCAGTCCGCTGCTCTCGCACCACCCCAGGAGTAATTTGTCCATGGCTTATCTGCGACACCAGGCGATCACGGCCATCGCCAACGCCAAGTACCAGCTCAACCGCATTGACTTTCGGACCACGCATCTGAAGGAATTGTTTGGTGAACTGGTCTTCAGCGAGGAGGAACAACGGGCCCGCTTACCCAAAGCGGTGTTCAAAGCCCTACAGCGGACTATCCGGCAAGGCGTACCCTTGGACCCCTCAATGGCCGACATCATCGCTGCGGCTATGAAGGATTGGGCCATTGAGCATGGGGCCACTCACTTCACTCACTTGTTCCAGCCGATGACCGGCCTGACGGCTGAGAAACACGATAGCTTTCTGGTGCCCACGGGCACGGGCCGGGCTATTGCCGAGTTTAGCGGCAAAGAATTGGTCAAGGGCGAGCCGGATGCCTCCAGTTTCCCCAGTGGCGGTTTGCGTGCCACCTTCGAAGCCCGCGGTTACACCGCGTGGGATCCCACCTCCCCCGCCTACATCCGGGAAGCACCCAATGGGGCTACGTTGGTTATCCCTACCGTTTTCGTCTCCTACACTGGCGAAGCCCTCGACAAAAAGACCCCATTGCTCCGCTCAATGGAAGCTTTGTCGACCCATGCGCTGCGGATCCTAAGACTTTTCGGCAATACCGAAGCCCAAAAAGTCTTCAGCACCGTTGGTCCTGAACAGGAATACTTCCTGATCGACAAGCACTTTTTCTATGCTCGCCCCGACCTGGTCAACTGTGGCCGGACACTCTTCGGGGCCAAACCGCCTAAGGGACAAGAGCTGGAAGACCAGTACTTCGGGGCTATCCCCGAGCGGGTCTTGGCCTGCATGGCCGACTGCGAAGCTCAGTTGTTCCGTCTCGGCGTGCCTGTCAAGACCCGGCACAACGAAGTAGCGCCCAGCCAGTACGAAATTGCTGTTACTTATGAGGATGCCAACCTGGCATGCGATCACAACCAACTGGTAATGGACATTCTCCGGCAGACGGCCGATCGCTACGGCCTGGTTTGCCTGTTACACGAAAAGCCCTTTGCTGGCATCAACGGTTCCGGCAAGCACAATAACTGGTCGATGGCCACCGATACGGGCGAAAACCTCCTCAATCCGGGTGATAGCCCGCATGAAAATGCCCAATTCCTTGTCTTTTGTGTGGCCGTTATCCGTGCTGTGTCCCGTTATCCGGAGTTGCTTCGGGTCTCGGTGGCTAGTGCCGGCAACGACCATCGTCTCGGCGCTAACGAAGCCCCCCCTGCGATCATCTCTGTGTTTTTGGGCGAACAGCTCCAGGACGTCATGGATCAGCTCGAACGGGCCGACCTGAAAGCAACTCGTCAGGGAGGCTTCATGGAAATCGGCGTCAGCGTGCTGCCCAAACTGCCCCGCGACGCGGGGGACCGCAACCGTACCTCTCCGTTTGCCTTTACGGGCAATAAATTCGAATTCCGGGCTGTGGGCAGCTCCTTCAGCATCGCTGGACCTAATACCGTCCTCAACACGATCGTCGCAGAATCCCTCGATTACATCGCCACCAATCTGGAAGCTGCTGTCAAGGCTGGCAAACCACTCAACAAGGCCATCCAGGAACTGCTCCCTGGCATCATTAAGGAGTCCAAGAAAGTTATCTTCAACGGTGATAACTACTCCGAAGAATGGCACCGCGAAGCGGAACGGCGAGGATTGCCCAACCTTCGCAACACGGTCGACGCCATTCCGGTTATCATCCGCAAAGATACCGTCGAGCTGTTCACCAGGTATAAGGTGTTCAATGAACGGGAACTGCAGAGCCGATACGTGATTTTCAGTGAAAAGTACGTAAAAGAGATCACGATTGAAGCCAACATGATGTTGATGATGGCCCGCACAATGATTTTGCCGGCCGCTTTGGAATATCAGGGCCGCGTGGCTCAGACGGTGGCGTCTGTCAAGACCGCGGGGGTTGATCCGGCTGCCCAACTGGAGCACCTGCGAGAGCTGACCGATGTGATAGCCCATTTCCAGGCCGCCATTGCCGCACTGGAAAAAGCGGTGCAGCATCATGCCGAAGGCGATGCCTACGCCCACGCTCGCTACGCTCGTGACGCGATCCTGCCCAAGATGAACGAACTACGCAAATGGGGTGACAAGCTGGAAACCATGGTGGCTGACGACCTTTGGCCACTGCCCACCTACCGCGAAATGCTGTTCATCAAGTAGGCTGTCTGCTCATCCAGGTGGCAAACGGGGTGTAACCGTCCTCTACACACTCGTCTGCTTCAACAGTATCAAATACTCAGCGTCGCGTATACGTCCTCCGGCTCCCTCAAAATCCGTGATTGTTTCGTAGGACGAAGGGGAGGTAGCCTCTCCGCCTCCCCAACGACCAGTTTCTGGTCCCGCCTTGGCAAGCAGATTGGATGTGCAAGTCTGTTGAATCCCTGGTAGGCCTGTTTCTGATATACTACGGAGAATCGTCTAACATGCCTGTCCTGTGAACGGAGGATGAGGTGCGGTCCGTGTCTGAAGGCGTTGATAGTTCAACGATCATCCAGACAATATAAAGATTATGAATTCGTGTTATAGAGAGGCTGTCCCTGCTGATTTCGCGCTCTTGGTATCCAAAAACACACAGAGGCATTGGTTTCCTGCGTTGTGGAATCGCCATCAGGGCACTTCGTACTGACCCAATTCCGCAGCGGCCCGTCCTTTTTCAGTGACGCGATACCACCCCTCACCTAATTCCTGGATAAAGCCATTTTCCAGGAGCCATTGAAAATGGCGTTTGTCATTGCGGCTCATGTTACGAGCGTCTTCGTAACGAAACCGCTTCTTGCGTAGTACGCGGCGTAACATACGCCACTTCAGTTCACCTAATCCCAACAATGCCATAGGTTGCTCCTCCTCTGAAACTGACGCTGGTGTTGCTCGTACGTGTGCATCTCTTTCACTAGATAAAACGTCAAGGGAGGCCTGGATGTACCAAAATTCTGAAATCATGCTGCCTACCCGTGCAGAGAAAGTCTGGCCGTTCCACACCGTTAAGGACATCCGGACATTACCCCAATGTGCAAAAATTACTGCTTTCTAATTAGAAAATTTTCATCATAATAATTCTATGATTTAATAGACAAATTTTGTCCAGAAATTAGAGGAAAAAAATACAATCAGATTGAATAGTGGTTATTTATGCCGC
Source organism: Gemmataceae bacterium (assembly GCA_025055795.1). Taxonomy (GTDB): domain Bacteria; phylum Planctomycetota; class Planctomycetia; order Gemmatales; family Gemmataceae; genus Thermogemmata. The sequence goes on along the minus strand of JANWVV010000006.1, from coordinate 70,950 downwards.
AATTAACTATTCTCAAACTATCGATTAAAAAGAATAACTCAACGATAAAATATCAATTCATTCTTGATGTATACCTAAAAAATCGATCCTGATGGTGGCTTAAACTATACAAAATCCACTATGATGATGGAGTTGCCTATCAACCGTATGGATGACGCTTGTCGTGAACTGTCTTCCCCCTACGACGGCTGCTGGCGTCGGCGGGCTATACAACGCAGCTATACAATTCCGGGCGCTTGGCTAAGCTAGGAGGTGAGAGTGACGCTGAAACGTGGTCACCAGCGTGTTGTTAGATGAAGTTTTATCGTTTTATCCAGCCGGGTATTGTAAGTGTCTGTCGACTTGCCAATTACCTGCGGAGTTGCAAGGTGAGGCGATTATAGACCCCCAGGCCGCTTGGGGGATGGACAGGCTTTAATAGTGCGTGGCGGGAGTTGTAACAGTGACCCATAAGTTCCAAGTCCATCTCCGCGGAATCATCGATCTGTTGTCCGAGCATTTGTATAGCGGACCGGAGGTTTACGTCCGCGAACTGCTGCAGAATGCGGTCGACGCCCTCACGGCCCGAGGGCAATCGGAGCCGGATTTCCGCGGCGAAGTAGTGATTGAGTGCCATACGTCCAATGGCAGTCGGCCGCCAACGGTGAGCATCCGGGACAACGGTATCGGCTTGACGGCGGAGGAAGTGCACACTTTCCTGGCCACGATTGGCCGGAGCTCCAAAACGGCAGTTGCAGGGGAACGGCCCAGCGATTTTCTAGGTCAGTTCGGCATCGGGATATTGTCCTGCTTTGTGGTCAGCGACGAGATCACGGTGCTGACGAAATCGGCACGGCAGCCCCAGGCAGCCGCGGTGGAATGGCGTGCCCGTGCGGACGGCTCCTACACCCTCCGCGAACTGGAGAGCGACCTGCCTGTGGGTACCCAGGTGTGGTTGACGGCCCGGTCCGGACGGGAACGCTGGCTGAGTGCCGAAGAAGTACGCCGGCTGGTGTTGCATTATGGCAGCCTGTTGCCGTACCCCCTGCATTTCCAGGCGGGACGCCGGCAGGAGATCCTTAACGCGGAGCCACCGCCGTGGCGGCGTCGCTTCCCCACGCAGGCCCAGCAGCAAAAAGCCCTGTTGGCCTACGGGCGGGAGGTATTTGGCATCAGTTTTCTGGATGCGGTGCCCCTGTCGGTGCCAGCCACTGGACTTGACGGCGTGGCCTTCATCCTGCCGTTTACGCCTCCCTTGTCGGCCCGTCATAAGGGGCATCGGATCTACCTGAAAAACATGTTTTTGTCGGAAACAGCGGACAATTTGCTTCCCGAGTGGGCCTTCTTCGTGCGGGTAGTGCTAAACGTGACGGACCTGCGGCCGACCGCCTCACGCGAATCGTTTTACGAAGACGACAAACTCCTTCAGGCCCGGTCCGCTATCGGCGATTGCTTACGCCGCTATCTGATGCACCTGGCCGGCGAGCAGCCGCAAAAGCTCGAGCAGTTCATCCAGCATCATCATCGGGCCTTGAAAGCTCTGGCCGCCGAGGACGACGAATTTTGCACCATTATTCTGGATCACCTCCCTTTCGAGACTTCTTTAGGACGAATGACCTTCGGGGAATACCGCCAGGATCAGGCGGTGATCCGCTATGTCTCCGACGTGGACACCTTCCGGCAGTTGGCTAGTGTCGCTGCAGCCCAGAATCTGTGCCTTCTTAATGCGGGCTATGCCTATGATCTGGACATCCTGGCCCGGGTGCCGGAAATTTACCCCGAGTTGAGCCTGGAGGAGATTAACAGCGATTCGCTGACACAGGAGTTTGAGGACCTGACTGTGGCGGAACAAGCGGACTGCGAGGCCTTCCTGCTGCAGGCCGAGAAAACGCTCCGGCCGTATCGCTGCCGTGTGGACATGAAAAAGTTCCACCCCCTCGAGTTGCCCGCACTGTATAGCATCAGCCGCGAAGGCCGCTTCCAACGTCAGGTGGAACATACCCAGGCCCTTAGCAACGCCCTGTGGAGCGGAGTGCTGGAAAACCTGGGGCGACGCGAGCTGACTCAAAGTGGCACCCTCTGTTTCAATTTCCGTAATCCTCTTATCCGCCGCTTGCTCGAGTTGCGGCTTCCCGCCCGGCGACAACGCCTCATCGAAATCCTTTATGTCCAGGCATTACTGCTAGGACACCATCCGCTTAATGCCCGCGAATGGAATCTGCTCAACCAGGGTATTCTGGCCCTGATCGACGAACTTCTGAAAAACTAACTAGTTGGATCAGTCGCGGTGCATCGTTGGCTCATCGTGTCGACGTAAGCCCAATGCTCGGAGCAATGCCCCGATGGGGTGTTCCACAGTGTACTTCCCCTTCTTCGAGGCAGGTAAGATGAAAAGGCGGGACCGGCATCGGTTCTGTGGGGTTTATCCTTTGAGCAGTCTATCCTGAAGTGCAGCGTTGTAACATTCATCTGCTGTTCATGCCTGTGTGGATATATTGGGCAATGAATGGGGCCGAGTTAACGGCATAACGGGAACAGGTATCCCTGTTGAGCCTGAAAACTTTTGGAGGGCAAAGAAGATGACTCGCATGCGTAGGCTGGTGACGGCGGCAGTACTAGCCGGTGTTGCCGTCGGACTGACGGTATGGGCAGCATCCACGCAGGCTCAACCGCCCGGGTTCAAGGGCAAATTTGGACCAGGCTTTGGCAAAGGAGGCGACACGGTCAAAAGCAAAGAGGGGGACCGCAAGGACACAGAGCGAAAGGAGGGGGAGCGCAAGGAGGCCGAGCGGAAAGAGAGTGACCGCAAGGAGGCCGGCCGGCCCGATGCCGAGCGGCGGCCCGAACGGCCACCCGCGGCCGAACGAATCCGACATCTGGAACGCGAACTGGCCGAGACGCACGCTCGCTTACATCTTCTGATGCATGAACTGGTTCAAGCCCACATCGAGTTGATGCATGAACATTTGGCTCGTGGTCAGGCCGGTGTGCCTTTTGGTCCCATGGGACCCGGTTTTGCCGGCCCACGCTTTGGCGGACCGTTTCTCCCTGGTGCTCCCCCCGGCCCCGCAACCCCGGGGGCTGCTATCCCCCAACTGCCACTCGAGCGGATGTCCCCTGAACAAATCAAAGAACTAATCCAGCGGCTGCAGAAAGTTCTGGAAGAACGCACACGCGAACGTAAAGAGAGCGAGCAGCCCAAAGGACGCACCGAACGAAAGGAAGCCGACAAAGGCAAGGCGGAAGGCCAGAAAAAAGACAAGGACGATGATGATAAGCGTGAAGCGTTGGAGAAGCGCTTGCAACAACTGTTGCATGAAGTAGAACTCCTCCGTCAGGAACTGCAACGCCGCAAGTGAGGCTGGTCGCTTCCACGAGAACCATTACGCTGTCAGTCAGGCAAGTTAACTTGGTCACAAATTTGAGCACGTAAGGCAAGGAAGTGACGCGATGCGAGGCAGGGAGGCCTCATTACATATTTATTTAGATAGTGGTGTTATTAGATACTGCTAGCATACCTCGCCTTGAGGTGCCTCAAGACTTACTACGCATAATTCTTTGTACGCAGCTTTACATCGACAGTTTGGGGTGAATTAAACGGTGCTGCGATTGGCAAGGTCTCTGAGTGGCCAAAGGCCCTTGACCTTTGGCGAACTGGGGTTCTTGTGACAATAGCGCTGGCTACGCCCACAAGGTCACTCTGCCACACCTGAATCTTACCTGTCTTTGCGAAGGCTGCTACCGGTCAAAAAAGCCGATTCGCAAAAATAGCACGGTATTTCACCTCTTTCTCATTCACCGTCTCTTGACACCTGGCTCCTCTCAAGGCTCTTCTTTTCGGCAGGGTAGAAAAACGTTCCTACAAAATCAAATTTGTTTTGGCTTTTATTTCTACTCAAAATTATCTTATTTTCGTGAAGTAATAAAGTAAAATTTGCGCCAAATAGTGCCCATTTCGACTAACACAAGATGAAAGTATCATCTTGTCTGACTCACGGACCATTTGCGAATCGATACGAGCATTCGAATCAACTTGAACGTCTCTGTGACGTAGCCATTTGAGGGATGTGCGCTCGCACAGGTGCGGTGGAATTTTTTACATTTTTTATTTGACTTCCGACGATTTAGTGTACATATAATTCATAAAGAATAGTGTTCTCTAGTACAGAGAGAATGCCTCATGGCTGGTGCCGGTGTCCTACGATGGATTCGAGGTACGGGACCTGGTCATTGTTGTCGTGGGGTGCAGACCGGCGTGGCTGTGATGATGAAGGAGGGTATGACGATGCACAGGTATCGGCGCGAAGTGCTAGTGGCAGTAAGCGGGTTGCTATTGGGAAGTGGCGTGGCGGTGTTAGTGGGGATCATCTGGTGGTTGGAGGGCAAGCCGAGGAGTCGGCCGGACGAGGCAGTGTTTGTAGAGCCCGACGAGGTTGAGCCACCGCCACGGTACTGTGGCTGGATACCTGATCCCCAGGCGGTGCAGGAATGTCTGAAAGGACTGGAGGTGCGTAGCATCCGGTCGGTGCCTGCCTGGTCTGAGGAAGATAGGAGTAGTGACGAGGAGGCTGTATATCTGTGGGAGGCGGTCCAGCGAGTGACGGGTCAGATTCTGCCCGGCCGCAATCAGGGTGCGGTGGGCAGTTGCGTGGCGGTGGCAACTGCCTCGGCATTGGAGCATTTGCAATGTGTGCAGATTGCCGCTGGGGAGCAGGCGGTTTACCGGGACGTGGCCAGCGAGGTCATTTATGGGGGTTCGCGGGTGCAGATCGGGGGAGGACGCATCCGCGGCGATGGATCGGTTGGGGTGTGGGCGGCCCGCTGGGTGAAGGACTATGGAGTGGTGCCTCGGGGGCTGCATGGACGCTATGATTTACGCAGTTACGACGAGCAGCGGTGTCGGGACCTGGGCCGACGTGGGGTGCCACCGGAACTTATCGCCATCGCCCGGCAACATCCGGTGCTGGAAGTTATGCGGGTGCAAAGCTGGGCGGAGGCGCGAGTCGCTCTCCGTCGCGGCTATCCTGTGCTGGTGTGTAGCGATCAGGGGTTCCGTCTGGAGCGTGATTCTGAGGGTTTTTGCGCCCCTCGTGGTATTTGGTACCACGCTATGGCGTTAATCGGTATGCGGGGTGGTCGACGGCCGGGGGGTTTTCTGCTCAATTCGTGGGGGGACGAAGCCCATCGCGGCCCCCGTGTTCCCCCGCATGCGCCCCCGGCCGGTTTCTGGGTGGACGCCGCTATTCTGGACCGGATGCTCCGTCAAGGAGATTCGTGGGCTTTTGCTCACCTGGTTGGCTTTAGCGAACGCAACGGGACGACGCCAGCGCAAGCAGACCGTCTACGGCAACCACAGCGTTTATTCCAGCTCTGGCGAGGCGAGACGTATGTCAGACGGGGGAGGGCGGCGGGGGTGGAGAGTTGGCTGCAGGTGAGGAGCTATCCTGCTGGTATTGCGGGGCGATGGCGACGACGGGCCAGCCCAACAAACGCTTCAGTGGAATCAGTTCGCCGACGTCATTGCCTTCGATGCGGTGGCCGAGCCATTGCAACAAGTAACCAACTCCGACCGCCGTCAGGCCGTAGGGCCAGGGCACTAATGCCAGAAGTACCAGGCCGGTAAATGCCAAGGGAATTCCTACCAGGTGGAGGGCGAAGTTGGTCGGGTGCTGATGACGCAGCCGCCAGTTATGGGCGGCGTTGCGGCTCCAGCGCCATAGGCGCCGTGCAATCGGGAAGCGGTAGGGCATAGGCAGACTCTTTTGCGATAGTGCGCCGAGGATCCTGTAGAGGTAATTTCGTAGTAATAGTTAAGGAAGCACGGGGGAGCTGTCCGCTGCCAGCGGGGACTAGTGGCTAGCCAGCATGAGCAGGTTCATGCCCACACCTGATTGACGTAACGAGGTAAAGCAGCCGACCCAGGGCGTTGGGAGGCCGTATGAGTGAAGTTGTGCCGCGACTACCAGTCAAGATAGCTCCTTCCATCCTGTCGGCGGACTTTGCCCGCTTGGGGGAGCAAGTGCAGCAAGTGGAAGCGGCAGGGGCGGACCGTATCCACGTGGATGTCATGGATGGCCATTTCGTGCCCAATTTAAGCATGGGGGCGGTCGTGGTCCGTAGTTTACGCCCCGTGACCCGTCTGCCGCTGGAAGTTCACCTGATGGTTGAGGAGCCCGGGCGTTTTCTGGAAGGATTTGTACAGGCGGGAGCCGATACGCTGATCGTGCATCTGGAAGTGTTGCCGGATCCTCGTCCTCTGTTGGAGCATATTCGCCGGGGTTTAGGCAAGCGGGGCGGTCTGGCCATCAATCCAGACATGCCCGTTGAACGATTACGCCCCTTTCTACGCGACATCGATGTGGCCCTGTGTATGACCGTGTTCCCGGGATTTGGCGGCCAAAGCTACATACCGGCCAGCACGGCCAGGATCGCTGAGCTACGACGCTTGATCGGTATGGAAAATGCGGAATGCGAGTTGGAGGTGGACGGCGGCATCGACGCCCGTACCATCAGCGAGGCCGCACGGGCCGGGGCCGATGTCTTCGTCGCGGGCACGGCCATTTTTGCTGATCCCGAAGGTCCGGCTACGGCCGTTCGACGACTGGCCCGACTGGTCGAACAAGCCAGGCAGCGATGAAGCTCGAAAAATGCTGCTCCCTGCATCGCTTCACGTAAGGAACTGGCCGGCTCGAATCATCCCGCACAGATCCCAGCTTCCCAATCGTGTATGGGTGATGACCCAATCATTTGTTCATGCATTTCCCTAACAATCAATAAGGCAACGCTCATTAGCTGAAGGATAAGGTGTTTGATCTGATCTCCGGTGGGGAGTAGTCATGAAGTCGCTCACGCGGGAGAACCTGGGTACATAGCGGTTTGGATCAGGTTGAGTAGCCAGATCAGCAGGTCGGGGGTTATTGATCGTGGGTGGTGTTTTCTAGTCCGGCAAACAAGATGGTGCCCAGGCGGACCAGGGTGGCCCCTTCTTCGATGGCAACTTCAAAATCGTTGCTCATGCCCATGGAGAGGTGGGGCAGAGGTAACCCCGAGCGTTGCTGGAGGCGATCGCGTAATTGCCGCAGTTCAACGAAGGTGGGGCGGACCTGTTGCGGATCAGCGGTGAATGCGGCCATGGTCATAACCCCACGGACGACCACACCGGTGAAGCCGGGGAGTTGCTCAGCCAGTGTGTCGACTTCGGCAGGGGCAAACCCTTGCTTGCTCGGTTCGCGGCTGCAGTTGAACTGGAGCAGGATGTGGACGGGTTGACCCCGCTGCTGGCCAAATGCGTGGAGAGCATTCAGCAGTCGCAGGGAGTCCACAGAGTGGATCAGGGTGGTCAAGGGCACGGTGCGTTCGATTTTGTTACGCTGCAGATGGCCGATGAGGTGCCAGCGAACTTGCGGCAGGGCCGGTGCTTTTTTCCAGAGTTCCTGGGGCCGGTTTTCACCTAAATCGAGCACTCCCAGCGTCGGAAGCACAGCGGCCGTGGCTGTGGACACCGTCTTGGTGACAGCCACGATGGTGACATCGTCTGGCGAGCGACCGCTGCGTCCGGCGGCCTGGGCGATCCGTTGTCGAACCTCTTGCAGCCGCTGCTGCACAATCTCGGACACCGAATGAGTCATGGATGATTTGGACAACAAAGCGGGTAATGGTCAGGATTCAAACCTGGTTTTACGGCCCTGCAGGTTCCCGGTAAGGTGCGGCTTGCCCGAATGCTTGCCAGTCGTGGGAACAGAGGTTGGTCCCGGCCTGACGGACCTTAATGGTTGCAGGTCGAGCAACGTCATAGGCAGACAACTGTCAAGCATATCCCGTGAGGGTGGGCGCATCGGGTTTCAGCCGGGGGGCCAGGTCATGGCGCGACCGCCCAACAAATGAACATGCAAATGGGGTACCGTTTGTCCCCCTTGCTCCTTACAGTTGATGACCAGGCGATAGCCTTTGTCCAGATTCAGTTGCCGGGCCAGTTGTTGGGCCACTAGCAGTAGATGTCCTAGTAACGCCTGGTCGTCCTTGCTGGCATCGTCCAGAGTGCGGATTTCTTTTTTAGGGATGATCAGGACGTGCACGGGGGCCTGGGGGTGAATGTCGTGAAAAGCCAGGCTAAGATCATCCTCGTAGACGATACGGGCAGGGATGGTCCGTTGGATGATCTTCATGAAGACGTTGTCGGTCATCATGGCGAGGTTCCCATTGAGAGTGGTCAAGTGATAACCAGAAGGAAGCCTTGTGTATCTCGCGGGTTGTGTGTGCCGTCACCGGAGAGCAAGTGCCAAATGGGGGCCGCGTTTTGACGCTTGAGTGGCCCGGTAGTGTTGGCTATGATAGGCACCCCCTTTTAAGGCGGCGAGCAGCGGCCTTGTAATCGTCAAGCGGGTGGGTACCAACCTGGTAGAGGGCCGAGTCCGGCAGGAGGATAGGGATGCCGTGGGTAGTAGGAATCGACGAAGCAGGATACGGTCCGGTGCTGGGCCCGCTGGTCCAGGCGGCGGTGGTTGTGCGGTTGCCAGCGGAGGACCCGAGCGGCTGGCAGACGCTCCAAAGCCTGATTCGCCGCGTGGCGGAGCCGGCTGATCATCGAGTGCTCATTGATGATTCCAAGCAGGTTTATGGACGGTATGGCTGGTCGGCACTGGAGTGTGGCGTGGCACGAACGCTCCATTGGTCCAAGCAGCCGCTTTTGCAATGGTTAATGCGGCAGGGGGTGGCCGGAACGGTGGCCGCACTAAAAAAGGAACCATGGTTCCAGCCCCAGGAAACCTACCCCGAGGAGGATTGGCCGCCGCTGACAGAGGAGCCATTTCCTGTTTGGGCCCGCGTGCGGATCCTGACGCCTGCGGTGTTCAACTGGGCTTGTGATCAGTTGGGGAACAAGGCGGAGACCCTTGGCCAGGGATGGATCGAGCTGGTCCGTTCCCTGTTTACAGTGACGGCTGACCAGCCATCCCTGTCCAGGGCAGACGGTCAAGACGTGTTGATACTCAGCGATAAACTGGGAGGACGGCACTACTATGCGGGGCTGGTAGCGGCATGTTTCCCCCACTTGTGGGTTACGCCGCTGCAGGAGGGGGCCGTGGAAAGCCGGTACTGTCTTGAGGAAGACGAGCGGCGAATCATGGTTTGTTTCCAGCCGGAAGCGGAAAGTCAATCTGTGGCAGTAGCCCTGGCCTCGATGCTAGCCAAATACGTCCGGGAAATTTGCATGCGTCAGTTCAATCGTTACTGGCAACGGTTGTTGCCGGATTTGCCCTGCACCAGCGGGTATCTCCCCCACGCCCGACACTGGTACACTCGGATAGTTCCTTTCCTCCGCCAGCAGGGGTTGCGTGCCGATGACGTGTGGCGTCGGCGGTGAGCCGATCCACGGATTCTGGCCAGGCTGCCATGCACACAAGTGCAACGAATGGCGTGGCGGAAAGCAAGCCGCATGATCGGAGGTTGGGTTCGAATAAGCCTCAGAAGGCTCACAGTTCCAGCAACGGCCCACTTCAAGCCGCCTGGGAAACGGAAGGTTCCGTTGCCTCGGTTGCACAGAGGTGGGACATTGGACGTTGTCGCAGGCCCCCCAGCAGATTCACGGCAATGGCCCGTACCGTGTACACTAACCCCCATGGTAGGCCCCAAGGCCCTAGGAGCAGGCACAGCAAAGAATAGGCGATGCCATAGCCGAGTCGCTGCCAGCGGGAGCGGAGCCGGTGTGGGGGGGTATGCCACACCAACGTTGCGATCAGAAACGAACAACAGATTTCGTAGCGGACAGCCCACTCTGTCGCCAACCCATTAGCAGATGAGCAAGGGGGCGACGCCGCGGTCGGTTCCCAGCTCACCGAATCCGTCTGGCAAAAAGACATCATCGGCCAATCGGCAGGTACAGTACGGCAAAGCCCACAACGTTACCAACAATGGCACTATTATACTGGGTGTCATGAAAGGGGGGAGCAGCAACGCAGGGGGAAGGGGTACGGCCAAAGCAAAGCGGCCCTCAACACGAAAGGTGGATAGCCGCAACCGGGGAGGCCTTGCTCCGCGGCCAGAACCAATTGTTAGAGAGCAGTTGAATCGTCACACGGTGGATCGACACCACGTAATTATGGGGACAGACAGATGAATCGACGGGTAATACTGGCCATCGATCAGGGAACGACCAGCACGCGGAGCGTGGTGTATGACGCAGGGACATTGATGCCGCTGGCAGCGGTTCAGAAGGAAATCCGGCAGTATTTCCCCGATGATGGGTGGGTGGAGCACGATCCGGAGGAGATCTGGCAGACGACGGTGACGACGGCCCGGGAAGCAATGGCCCAAGCCGCGGTGGAAGGGCAGGCAGTTGTGGCCATCGGCATCACCAATCAACGGGAAACGGTGGTCGTGTGGGATCGGGAAACGGGGCAACCTGTCTACCGGGCCATCGTGTGGCAGGATCGACGGACGACCCGCTTCTGCCAGCAGCATGCGGGGGACCAGCCCCTGATCCGCAGCAAAACCGGGTTGTTCCTCGACCCATACTTTTCCGCAACCAAGCTCCGTTGGTTGTTGGATAACGTTGCCGGGGTACGGACCGCTGCGGAAGCGGGTCGGCTAGCAGCAGGGACCATCGATTCGTTCCTGCTGTGGCGTTTAACCGCAGGCCGAAGCCATGCGACGGACGTAACCAACGCTGGACGGACCCTGCTGTTCGACATCCACGCCTTGCAGTGGGATCACGACCTGTTACGCTATTTCGGCGTTCCGGCTGCTATGCTGCCAGCCGTTCGACCCAGTGTCGCAGACTTCGGCGTTACCCATGGTCTGGGCTTTCTGCCCGATGGAATAGCCATTCGCGGCATAGCGGGTGACCAGCAGGCCGCGTTGTATGGTCAGGGGTGCTTTGCTGCGGGGGAAAGCAAGTGTACCTATGGCACCGGTGCCTTTTACCTGCTTCACACCGGAACGCAAGCGGTAACGTCCCATCACAAACTGTTGACAACGCCAGCGGCCATGAGCGGAGCCGTGCCTCAATATGCCCTGGAGGGGGCAGTGTTCATAGCGGGAGCGGCAGTGCAATGGTTGCGAGATGGTCTGCGTCTGGTCCGACAGGCCGCCGAGGTGGAGGAGCTGGTCCGGCATTCCCGCGAGGACGAGCCAGTGGTGTGCGTGCCGGGGTTTGTCGGCTTGGGAGCCCCGCATTGGGAGCCAGCAGCCCGTGGCGCCATTTTGGGCTTGACGCGAGCCACGACGGCCGCCGATCTGGCACGAGCCGTGCTCGAAGGGGTTGCCTTGCAAGTGGTCGATCTGGTCGAGGCCGCCTGGAACGACTGGCGGGGGCACAGTGCCGTTGCTACTTCAACTCCGCTGAGCGTTGATGGTGGGATGGCACGCAACGATTGGTTTCTGCAGCGGCAGGCGGATCTATTGGGCCGGGCCGTCGTGCGGGCCGCTCAGATCGAAGCAACGGCCCACGGTGCCGCCTTCCTGGCCGCTGTCGGTGCCGGACTGACCGATGAAGCCAATCTGCGACACTATACCCAAGCGGCGGCCCGTTTCGAACCCCGGTGGTCCCCGCAACAGCGACAAGATAAACGGCACGCCTGGAACAAAGCCATCCAGGCTGTTCTGAGTTTCGCCCGCTAGGACCAACCCCATGGACGGATCACAAGAGCCGTCCGCTACGGAGGTCAGACAAGACACCGCGGTCAAATACACACCTTGCCCTGATGCTGGAGCAAGGCGACAACCGGCGACCGCTACCCTTTTGCCGTACGTCGCCGTTTAAAACGCGTCCTGGCCGAACGAAGCCACTTGTGAGTTATTACAGACGTATGGTGTTGGGTCGCTGTTGGGGTTGCTTCTGGTGGTTGCTGTGTTCAGGGTGCAATGATGGTGTGGTGGAACGAAGGATCTGACCTGGTGTTTACAATGGTCGCACGTCGCTAGGGGGCCATCCGGATGCTGAGTGCCCAACTGCTCCGGCAGGTGCGCCGATTACACCTCTACGCCCGCCGACTGGCTTTGGGACGTTTGGGGGGGGCCTACCATTCCGCATTCAAAGGGGCAGGACTGACCTTCGAAGAGGTTCGGGAGTATCAGCCGGGTGATGACGTGCGAAGTATCGACTGGAACGTAACAGCCCGCATGGGCCGACCGTTTATCAAACGGTTTGTAGAAGAACGGGAAACGACCGTACTTGTACTGATGGATGTGTCGGCCAGTCTAGGCTTTGGCAGTAGCGGCCAGAGTAAACGCCGGGCAGGAGCCGAAATTGGTGCGCTGTTCGCCTTATGTGCTGCTGTCAATCACGACCGCGTCGGAGCGGTCCTCGGGACAACGGACGTGGAGCGGTACATCCCTCCGGCCAAGGGAAATCGGCATCTCCAACGTTTGTTGCGTGACCTGCTGGCCTACGAACCGGTTCAACGGGGAACGGATCTGAACCCGTTACTGCAGTGGGTGTTGCGGACACAACGGCGGCGGGCCATCGTGGTTCTGATCAGCGATTTTCTCACCGACAATTATGCTCCTGCCTTCCTGCGGGTAGCTTACCGACACGATCTGATTGCCGTCCACCTGATCGATCCTTGGGAGCAAAGTTGTCCGCCCGTGGGACTGGCCTGGCTGGAAGATGCGGAAACCGGTCAGCAGAAGCTGGTGGATTGTAACGACAGGCGAGTCCGTTTTGAGTTCGAGCAGCAACGCAACCGCTTTGTCGACCGGTTGTACCGGCTGGCGGCACAAGCAGAGGCGGACGTAATTACGGTCCAGACAACGGGTGGACACATTCAAGCCGTGGCACAGTTCCTGCGTCAGCGTGAGCAACAAGGGCGTCGACGATGAAACCGCAACAACAGGGAGAAAGCCTTTTCCAGGAATTGCATTGGACGTTGGTGCTTGCCGTTTTTGGAGTGCTTGCGGGGCAATCCAGTGGGGCAGTTAGTGATGGTGAGGTGACGATCCGACTGTCGCCTGCTCGCGCCAGGTTGCAATTATCGGATACGCTAGAGGTGGAACTCGTAGTGGAAGGTCCGGCACCGTTGCAAGTCGAGCCATCGTCATCCTGGTTGACGGTTGCCAGCCAGCGTGATTGGGGAGTGATGACTGTAGGAACGCACCGCCTGCACTCTATCGGATCTCAGAGGGAACGCTGGGTCCAGCATTTACGTATGGAGCCGTTTGTGCCGGGCACCACGCAGTTGATCGCTTTTGCCCCTATGCGCGTCAATGGGCGTGAATATCCCGGGCCGGTTCTGGAAGTAGACGTGTTGACCGGTGTGGATCCCCAGAAAGACAAGATTGGTTCGGTGGTTTGGCCTGCCGAGGAGCAGGATCCAGCATTCACCCCACCACCGCAGTGGACCGGATGGGGATGGACTGGAGTGCTCAGCGCCGGGCTGGTGTTGATGGGGGCGGCGGGACTAGTCTGGAGCTGCCAGCGACGCTCGGTCCGATTATCACCTCGTCAATGGGCCTGGCAAAAGCTCGGCGAATGGGAGTACTGGTTAACGCGCAAGTGGCCGCAGGAGTATGAGGTACGCACGCTGGGGATTGGGCGGATCGCGGCTGAAGTATCCGCGATTGTGCGTGAGTACATCCGGCGGCGTTGGGGTTGGCCGGCGCCGTGCTGGACCACGGCCGAACTACTAGCGGCGGCGACCCAAGCGGGGTGGACGATCGAACAGACCCAGGCGCTTGAGCGGCTGCTCCACGAGTGCGACCGCTGGCGCTTCCGCGCCGAGCAAAGGCACGACGAACTGCGCCTTCGCCTGCTCCACGACGCCCGTGCCTGGCTGGAGCTGGTTGACCCCGCTTGTCCGGATCGCTGCAGTGCCGCAGCCACCGCTTCCGTCGCTACCGCAGCTTCGAACGACACTGGCAGTTGCTGAATTGGTCCCTGCTGACTGGTGAGACAGGCCGAGAGCATCCGGCTGACCCGCCTTTTCAGACGTTAGCGATGCGATTGGCAACAGGCCAGCAGCGGCCAGAGCCTTACGTGTTCGGCCCTTGAGAGCAACACTAGGAATGGGTGTCCATAAGGCGGGAGGGTTCCAGTCGGGTCCCAAGGGCGGATGCCGATCCAAATAGCGGTTCCACGAGCGGTCGTAGAACAGGTCTTGCGGATAGGTTGCCGCGGGACGGGCAGTCCGGCCGTCGCGGACACCGGCATAGACCAAGGCCTCGATCACCGCTTCGGCACACTGATACCGCCGACCGGCTCCGCGCGGTCGGCCTAGCACATAGGTCCGTAAAGGACCCCGGCTGCGAAATGGTGTGACCTGCAGAAGCACCCGTCCCGTAGCATAGGGTAGATCAGCCGCGGCCAAGGCAAATTCCATCAGTCGCTGTTGCTGTTCGAGCGTCAGCGGCATCTGCCGTTGGCGAACCCAGATAAAACCGGGGTATTCGGGTAAGCGTTCGGCTAGGGGCGTGATGCGTGTCCACAAGGTTTCGTTGTATCCGGCCTCCAGTAGGCCTAGGCGACCATCGGGAAGCGGAACCACGATCCCAGCATGACCCGGTGCACCGGTCAGTGCGAAACGGTACATCAGAGTCCAGAAACAATCGGTATCGCTCATAAGCAGGACGTCGCCTGCCTGAGGCGTGTATACGCTCAAAGGTTGCCGCAATTCCACCTGTAAACTGAAGGCGGGGGCGTAAAGATACCCGAACGGAGCAGATCGGCACGCTTCATCCGAAGGTGATTCGATTCCGCCCGTGGTCAGCGTCACGATTCCCCCGAATGCTGCCACGGTTATTGGCCACACAAATAATGTCATGGTGTCACTCGGTGCAATGCGAATATCTTCCCCAGAAGTTAGAGTAATGATCCTGGGCCTAACGTTACAATCCGGTCTGGACATCAAGGTGCAACCCGCACGACTAATTTGTCCCCGTAATCCTTGGAACCGTTACATCCGATGTAAAGCGAAAGGGCCGATGGTCAGAACAATAACTAACCTGAAACCAGGGCATAATTCGCCTGAGTGAGCGATAAGGCAGAATGGAGTCAAAACGGTTTTCATCTAAAACACGGCTTACTTAAGACTTTTTGGCCGCATCTGCTTCAACACTCACACGTTGATGTACGATATATCGCACCGTGCCGTGTAGTGCCAGATCCCCATAGTGTCCGATTCCGCATTGCTTTCTGTATCGTTGGACCGAGTATATACTTATTACTATTACTATATTAATAAAATAATTTATATATTTTGATGGGATATTAATATATCAAGATTATTGTTTATAGTATATGTAATCTTATAGTAGACTAAGGAATAATTCCTCCACTTTACTGAGTTAGGCGTAAAATGACCGTGTTTAAATCCGAGACACTCATGCCCCTGTCTGGAGGATTAAAGAATGCCGGATATGAATAACACTCATTATAGTTTGACAACTGCATACTCAATAAAATTTTATCATCTAAATGAAGCTGTTAGATATTTTGAATAGTTTACAGTAAATCATATTCTTTTGTATTCATATTTCTTAACCTACTCATATTTCTGGTCCTAATGGAATGTAACTATCTTCAATAGCTGTATTATAGACATTCTTAATATCATATACTAAATGAATTATGACTTGATTTTGTGAGTTCACAACGCATTACATATTGGGTGCCTCGATCCTGCAGTTCGCCGCCGAAACGACAGTGATACAGTGCTTGTCCATCAGAAAAATTGCCTTATGAGACTACTTTAGTTAATGTGTTATTATAAATATGATATATTTTTATAAATTTGGGAATTTTATAAATACTATTGTTATCAGATCATATGATAATATACTATATATAATTAATATTTTGAGAAATGTCTAGTATATCCTTGATGATCTTTCGTTAAATCGATAAACAGATGAGTATACGCGATCGGATAGTTAAGGTAATAGGCGGCGAGTTTATGCTCGGCACAATAGTCTTGGAGAGCGTGTTGTGTGAGATGATCCAGCGAGAGTGTCACCCCCCGATTGGTTGAAGATGTGATGACACACGGCCTCGAGACTGTCGTTACCCTGTTTGTACAGACCTTGTTAAGTCCCACATTAGACGGAAAAACTCCACCTAGCTCTTTCATAAATTTTCAACGAGGCATCGTAGGTTTTTTAAGCAAGAGCCGTCGACGTTTTGTAGTCCCTGACCGTTTGTTTGCTACAATTCAGCCCTATTTAAGACATCTATTATTGGCAAGTTGCGACCCCGAACGTTTGACTAGATTACACCGGCCGCCTCTAGTTTGGATTAAACCTGTTTATCATCCCACCTTACATGATTTGGTGGAGAATTGGGTTTCAGTTTCTGGCTAGCACCGAGGCGTATTGCTCAGGTCTGTGCAAATTTGTGGCATTTGCAAAATGAGATCGCTCACGGTTCATCAAACAAAAGGAATTGGTCAATTCACCACTTAGGGACTTGGTGCTAGCTCTAATAGACCTGTTGTCGTGCATGCAGTGGGCCATAGACGAGTATGCTCACGAACTAGGAGGTGTACTTTGAAGTGTACTTTTTATTGGGCCGCGACGGGAGTATTTTCAAAGTGTATGGCAACGTTGAAAGTAACATATGCGCCGATGGTTAGTGCTGGAAGCTGGCGAACTTTTCCAAGAAGACATGCTTATACAACTCACCGCTGGGGAAATACCCTTAAACTCGTTTATACGGAGCCACTGACAAACCAACAGAAAGTTCTGATGATGTAATATCCTCAAGCGAGGAAGGTGTCGTATCCGTTGATGAGCAAATGGAACCTCCTCAACTTGGTGGCATCTCTGGGTACGATCCTGTTCACGACTTATTTCGAGAGGTAAAGCGCCTTATCCTAGCCGCAGACGCTGGCGCAGGTAAGACGACGCCGCTAGAGTACTTCACCTTTGAAAAGGCGTAACAGTTTCAGAACGACCCGCGGAAGTTCGAGCATTTGCCTTTTTATGTGGAGCTACGATATTAACGAGGTGACTTGAAACAATCATTATGTCAGGCTTGTCAAGAACAAGAGCATGCCTTGGCACAACAGCTCCATCCTCAGAAGTGGTATGTGTTGCTGGACGGTTTGAATAAGGCCCGGGCCGACTTGCAGGAGCGATGTTTTCGAGATATTGAGGCTCTGTCTAGCGAATACCCAGATGTGCCTTTATTTCTCACTTGCTGTATGGATTTGGCTCTGGAGCGTTTTCGATTGCCAATATTCAGTCTGGACTATTCAACCGAAGACAAAATCTAGAGTTCATCACATGCCATTTCGCTCCGACTGGACAGTGTGAAGGTCAGCCCTTCTACCACACACTTAAAAAGCTCAGGGCACTTTGGGAATAGGTGTGCAACCTGTTACAACTCTGGTTGCTTATTCAACTGGAATTGAGAGCAAAGGTGGACTGCCTAAGAATAGCAGTCAATTATTAAGGTTATTTACTGAACATATTCTCAAACGCGAAGAGAACAAGTGTCTGCAAGCTCCCTGCGATGTGCAACTCGACTTGCTAAACTAATTAGCCTAATAGACCCGTTTAAGCGGTTGCACTAGCTTTACCCGCACATTCGCTTGGCACATCCTCCGTCAGAGGTGCCAAGAAAATGGCTTTTTATTGGACTCAGCCAAGTTTATCCGGGAAGTTGGCGATAGCCAATCTGCTAACGGACAGCGGTGAAGAGCTAGTCTTCTCCCACGAAATGTACTAGGAACACTTTGCTGCTCAGGGCTCGAAACAGTATTACACGAAAGACGAGGCTGTGTTACGAAACTTAATGGGCAAACCTCATAGGTATGGACTAATCCCACGCTGTACGGGTTACTGGAATCTCTCCACGCTTTATATGACCGCGTACTTCGGGAGATTCCCGAGTGTTACAACGGTTTGTGTCACGAGTTGTGTTCAACCTCGAGTCGAAAATATTGAAGCGGTCACTATTCGTATTCGCAAGTTCAATCTCTCTAAAGCTAGCTACGAGGAACAAGTCAAGGCATTGGGTGCTATATGAACCTGGCGACGGAGAGCTTTGGCCAAGTACTTGCTTTAAATCGACAGGCTACGACTCATGAGAGGAATTGGTCGGCAGATAGCACAAGTATTTACGAGCGAGGAGTCGACTAGCGAGGCCACATTGCAGGCATTGGTGCGTTTAGTTACGCGAGCTAAAAAAATTTATTGCAGCCCTTTCAGGACCGTTTCAAGGACGTACCGTCAAGATCACCAAGGACACACAACAGCAAACTTTGCAATTAGCTATAGCTTGGCTGAACTACGAGTTTTCGTTTATGCATCTACTCCACTTAATTCGAGCCGTGCCAATCATTCAAATAAATATTCTTATTTTTTAGAGTGAATAATGACCTATCTAGGCAGGCAATCGCAAAGGTATACAAAGCTTGATTGTACAAGGTAAATCAGAAAAGTTTGCACAAGCTATTACTAAATTTTCTCTGACTTGTAACCAAGTTGCACTATTTGCCACATAGGCGATCCAAACCATAATTGAAAAAGCAAGTTTGTAACAATACTGGAGGTAATTCAACGATTTAATCTAAATCATAATAAGGTTATTAGTGTAATACCTAGATTGTTCACTGATTCATAAGTGCATGCGAATTAGAACAAGCACGGTAAGCAATGCATCAGTTAAGCTTAAATTCTAAGCAAATCACGCAAGCAATTGTGCCTGCCATGTGATTTCTCATTTCTGCAAGCAAAGCAGGGAAGACCCTGAGGGCCATTTGTCTGTTTGGCTTTTGTGCCTGAGCAATTCAGCCCGATTTATGTCAGTATTGTGCTGTTTCGTGCAAGAGGTTGGGCTAGACGAGGCCCATGAGGCCAACCACCTGTTTGGATTGAGCCTACAATGATTGACCGAAACGATCAGTACAAATGATTATAAATAATTCATGCTATAATTTCGTCAATAGACCACATTCTTAGTCTAATCGCTAATGATACAATGATTGAATTGACGATCTATGACAGATAATATAAGTTATCTCTATAATACTCTAAAATACTAAATAAATATTGATTGAAAAGTTTCTTTGGCTCAATATCACGAGGGGTATAGACCGACCATGGCTCTCCTAGATCTGTATCCATTCCTAATTGGTATAGGTATGTGAACTATTGCGCAAATTAGCCGAGTTTATATTTTACTAAACTATAACTACTTATATATTTTTATTCAATACCGGAAAATATGTATTGATATATGGAATAAACGATATTATGTTATATTTATTGCTTAACTATTCACCATGACCATAAATAATGAGAATGGAATTATGACTTAAATTTTATACATATCATAAATATTGTATATAATTGGATAATTCTATCTCAGCAATATAATTCTCATGAGATGAGATGCCAGAAATCTTCATACTTAAGATTAACAGAACAGGACGACAGTAACTGTCATAACATGTCATTATTGTCAGTTCAGCCTCTACTCACGTATCGATATTTCTCAAGGGGTGGTTGGGTTGGCCGACAGTCTGGCGTTCACTGCCTGGAATAGGGTATTCATCTAATGGTTGACCATAAGCAGACTCCAAGGCCAGAAGCAGAACATGAATCGGTACTTGTTTTCCCTAGCCGTTCATTTGCTGTCTGAACTTGGAACATACTTATGTTTGTATAACACTTGCTACAACTTTCTCAAGAGCTCGCGGTGGGACTCGAACCCACAACCTGCGGTTTACAAAACCGCTGCTCTGCCAATTGAGCTACGCGAGCCAACAATCCATATGTTGAATTACTACTAGCTCCTATCGCGATTTCCCTAACCTATTCTGATCGCCAGTAGGTGCCTGGATCACTTTGCCATACTAACACGGAGTGATAATTGTTAGCTCCTGCTCATTAATAGAAACAGTTATGACCGACGTTAACGCATTCTACAGCGTCCTAATCAACGCCCGCATCAGACATTTCTCAGGGAGCGTACTTCTTATCTTAATGCAAGGGCATAGCGGCGTCAGTACCTCTGCCGTGATTTGTCTGATTTAACATCCATTCATTATCGAACCTGAAATCTGGCGTGATGATACGAACAAACGCAATCGTTTCTGTCACCCCAAACATGACCGAGAGTTCTGCTTCTGCTTGCGTTCGATACACGCTGAGTGTTACGATAGCCGCCTGAACACAGCTCCCGTAACACCGAACTAGCTCGGCAACCGTTTGTCAGGTGTCTACTGCAGCAATCCCCTTAGGCTGCTGATTATCAATCTTTGCTAGACGGATTGTTGGGGATTTCCCGCTGTTGTCTTTAGGGAGGGGAAAACAGGGCCTGCCACTGACGGCGGAGTGATTCGTTCCAGCGATAAATCACGGGGGGCGGGTCATAGGGATCGTAGCCGGCGGAACGGGGCTGGCTGACCAAGCGGTAGCGAGGAGAACTCCCCGCAGGGGCCATTCCCTCGGTGGCTGGTACTGGTACTAACAGCAGGAGGTATTCACCCGGGCCGTCCCACAAACGGGCCCGTGGCAGATTAACCACCTCGATCCGGCTTTCTGGTGGTGGGCCCCGATCACTTAGTGCTTGATGCACAACAACTTCCGTAGCGGGTGCCCCAGCGACTGTGGCATCCTCCCTTAGCTCAGCCACCACGGGATGGGTGGCCACGGCGATCAGACTGCGGGATAAAATCGGGCCACGCTCCTTGGTCAAAGCTGCATAAGTTAACCAGCCTAGCCAGCCAACAAACGCTGCTGTTGCAACTCCTAATGCAATCGCACGCATGCCGTGTTTTTTCCTAGACCTGCCTGAAGGTTGTAGAGATTGTGCCCCTCTGGTGGTTCAAACTATTGTACGAACGGTGTCGGGGCTGAACTAGTCGAAGCCGCACAGCACGAGTGAAAAAACCAACTCTTACTCCTAAGCTGAAGTAGTTGGGATGCCAGTAATTACGAATATTCCCGGTGAGAAGGCGTGAGCAATCAGCTAGAGCGGGGAGTGTGAAACAATACCATAATGGCGGAACCAGCACAGTAGAGATGGGGTTAGAATGTCAGAAGCTGGATTAATGCGTCAACCGGGGAGCGAACGCACCGAATGATAGCGTGCCGGAAGTTTGTCAGTGTTCACACATGAAGTTCCGTGACATGGGCGAAAGGATAAATCTTAGCTGGGGAACTGCCGGACAGAGGTGAAGATTATGCGGTATCGCGGGGTGGTAATAGCGGCACTGATAGCCGGTCTGGTCGTCTGGCTTGGGAGCCAGGAACCGGTCGGCGCCCAGGCAGTGTTACAAAAGAAATCAAAGAAAGCTAATAAGAAGGAGGTAGCCGAGACGGTCTTGCACGTGAAGGATCCCACACCTCCAGCGGCACCGGCACAGCCATTGCCGACGGTGGTGCCGGCCCCTACTGTCAAGGATCCCGCCGCTTTGGCCCGTCTGATCGATGCCGAGGTGGATCGCAGATTAGCCCAGGCCCAGATCCGGCCCTCACCCCGTAGTGACGACGCTGAATTTCTGCGTCGCGTGTATTTGGACCTGACCGGTGTAATCCCCACAGCGGACAAGGCACGTGCTTTTCTGGAAAGCACCGACCCGAACAAGCGGGAAAAGCTGATCGACGAACTTCTGGCCGATCCCAACCACGGTCGTCGCATGGCCGACATCTGGACAGCTAAGCTGTTTCCCTTCGATTCGGCAAACCGGTTTGTGCCCAAGGAGCCCTTCCATGCCTGGCTAGCGGAACAGTTCAACAAAAATACCCCATGGAACCAATTGGTGACCGAACTGATTACGGCCACGGGCACCGCCGATGAAAACCCTGCAGTAATCTACTTCCTAGCCAATCGTACGATCGACCGTTTGACAGATACCACCACGCAGCACTTCTTGGGAGTGCAACTGCAATGTGCCCAGTGTCATAACCATCCCTTCTCCAGTTGGAAGCAGATTGAATACTGGGGATTTGCCGCTTTTTATTCGAAGGTACGAGCAGATAATCCGAAAAATCCGAAGCAAGTGCCCGATGCTCCGGCGCCCGGAGTACGGGAACTTCCCAGTCGCAGCAAGCAGAAAGACTTTTTCCCCGAAGCTACCAAGATAGTAGCCCCGACGTTTCTTGGGGGCCCAGAGGCCAAAGTGCACCCCACAGAGCCGTATCGACCTGTACTGGCCCGCTGGATGACCGCCCCGGATAATCCCTTTTTCGCTCGTGCTATGGTCAATCGGCTTTGGGCCCACTTATTTGCCCGTGGCCTGGTGATGCCCGTCGATGACATGCTTGAAGAAAACGTGCCAACACATCCGGAACTGCTCGACGCACTGGCTCGTCATATGGCTACTGTCGGAGGCTTTGATCAGAAATATCTGTTGAAGGCCATCTGTCTAAGCCAGGCCTATCAGCGTACCAGCCGGCCCTTGCCCGAGAACAAGCAAGATGAAACACTGTATAGCCACATGCGCGTGAAGGTAATGACGCCAGAGCAACTGTACGATTCACTAGCCCAAGTGGTTGGTCGTGCCGCTGCAAGCGGTGCTGCGGGTAAGGCTGCCAAAAAAGCAGCCGGTCGCTTGGGGGGGCAGAATGCCCGTGCCCAGTTCGTGAACTTTTTCCTTGCCGGTGCGGAACAACCTAGCATCACTAGTTACGAGGCGGGTATTCCTCAGGCCCTCCGCCTTATGAACGCTTCTTTGACGAACAATCCGGCTCTGGTTCGCAGCCTGGTTGGATCTATGGCTACCCCACCAGCCGTGGCTATCGAACGCCTTTATCTGGCTACTCTCAGTCGACGCCCCACTGCTACCGAGTTGAATGACTTGACTGCCTACGTCCGGATGAATGGCGACCCGGCCACCGCCTATAGCGACATTCTGTGGGCGTTGCTTAATAGCAGTGAGTTTACCATGGTCCGTTGAGACAACGGGGGCAGGGGAGAGAGGAGCAGTGAGCTATCTTCGCGGGCGGATCAATAGACCATGCTTAACTAAAAATGAGTTTGAATGGAGAAACCAGTATGCTACCCGGGATGATGAAGTGGTATAGCCGACGGGATTTTGTGCGATTGAGTGCCGCGGGTGTGTTTGCCCCGACGCTATCCGGTTGGCTTCCTGTGCTGGCCAATGCCGCTCCGCAAGGAGGCAAAGGTAAGGCCCGTGCCTGCATCCTGCTATGGATGGATGGTGGACCCAGCCACAAGGATACCTTTGATCCAAAGCCGGACAGTAAAGGAGCTGGTGAATTCAAGCCTATCGCCACTAAAGTGCCAGGAGTGTACATCAGCGAACATTTGCCCAAAATTGCCCAGACTCTCGACAAAGGGGTGATTGTGCGTGGCATGACCACACCAGAGGGTGCCCACCCGCGAGCCAAATACTACATGCACACCGGCTATCGTGAAGGACAGGGGGGAATCATCCACCCCTCGCTCGGTGCCATCGTATCGAAGGAGATCGGTGACCCAGACAGCCCGATGCCCAACTACGTGGCCATCAATAGCCGAAGTTACGGTGCTGGTTTTCTCGGTCCTCGGCATCAACCCCTGTTGATCACCGATCCGAACCGTGGCGTCGAGGATTTGAAAGCGGCCGTGTCCACCCAACAGCTCCAGCGTCGTCTTGGTTTGCTTGAACGGATGGAACGGGCCTTTTACCGCGAATACGATGCGGATATCATCCGCGACCACCATACCACCTACCAGCGGGCCTTTCAACTGATGTCATCGCGGCAGGCCAAAGCGTTTGACCTGAGTGCGGAACCACCAAGTAGCCGCAGCAGATACGGCTCGGGACGGTTCGCTGATGGCGTCCTGATGGCCCGTCGCCTTGTGGAAGTTGGTGTTCCCTTTGTCGAGGTTACGCTAGGTGGATGGGACACCCATCAGAACAATTTTGAGCGGGTCAAAGCCCTTTCGGCCCAGATCGACACACCCATTGCCGCTCTGATCACCGATTTGCAAGAGCGGGGCTTGCTCGATACTACGCTTGTGGTTTGGATGGGCGAGTTTGGCCGTACACCGCACATTAATAATCGTGGCCCCAACCCGGGACGGGATCATTATCCACGCGCCTGGAGCACCGTGATGTGGGGCGGAGGTATTCGCGCCGGAGGTACCGTTGGTAAAACTGATAAAGAAGGAGCTACGGTGATCGACCGGCCTGTTACGGCTCAGGATTTCCTCGCCACTATTTGCGAACTGCTCGGGATTGACCATACCCGTCAGAACGAAACACCCACCGGTCGCCCCATCCGAATTGTGGAGAAGGCCAATCCCTTTACCAGTTTGATTACCTGAAAACTGCCAGCCTGAAAACCTCTTGGCAAAACTGAGGGAACCTGGAATATTACCCGAGCGGTCCTGCGGTTCGCTCAGCAGTGCTTGGGCGTCACTTGCTATCCTTGAGCAGACTGACAATAGCCTTGGCCGCTTGTTGGGCTTCTTTACCGAGGCGGTCTTTCTTATCGGCGTTTTTAGCAATGGAACGCAACGTGGGAAGCGCCACTTTGGCTTGAGCACCCATGGCGGCCAGCCCTCGGGCTGCACCGATCCGCACCACCTCCGGTTGTTTTTCGTCCTTGAGCAGGTTGTGCAACAGGGGAACCGCTTTCTCAGGCGGCTCGTCGCACTGACCCAAACAGTGAGCTGCAGCACCCCGGACTTCCGGATCTTTATCCTCCAGGGCCTTGTAGATGTGCGGCAAGGCCTCCACAACCAAGGACTTTTGGATGGCCGCTAGCCGGCCTAGTTCCTGCAAGGCAACTACCTTTTCCTTGGGCGTCCGCGCCGACTTGAGTTGCTCTGTATACTTTTTGGCTTCTTTGACCTGTGCGGCCCAAAGTGACTCCGGTAAGGTGCCCAAATACACCAGACCGGCAAACAGTAACCACCCGCCTAACACTACACGCATAACATCTTGCCGTGGCATAGCCACACCTCCGCCCAAAGCAGGTTTTACACCTTACCTTGAACCCCAGCTATTTTCAAATAGGAGCTTCATGAATTTCGCATTCTGAAATCGAAGGCACTTTGCATCACCCGTCAACTGTCCGCGGCTAAGTCAACGGGCTCTTACTATATGTAAACGAAGATGGAGGATTCGAAGTTCCCCCAAACGATTGGACTATTGGCTAATACGGTCCATAGAGTTTGTCCAAGTCCAGCGTTCGGCTGTTCTATACATACATGCTTGCGGCTATAGCAGTGATTTTTTGTGAAGAGGGTAACTAGGGCGGATCAGGCAATTATCACTTTGATGGCAACCGTCGGCGCAGTCGCTAACGAGTAATGCCAATCGGATTGCGGGTATGATCCACCCAGGAACGCCGCTGGCGATAGACATTGCTTGCAAGTCGCACGTATACAGGTTAGGCTGAAGACGCTAGCAGCAGACCACGCCCGCACATACGGGGGTATAATCATGGTTAAAGAGCCCGTTCCGAAGGATCCAAGTGAGCACCACGAGTCACCACCGGACTGGAGTGCCGAGTTTTTCCAGGTCCGGCGACACGGGGAAGTGGCTGTCATTGTGCCAACAGCTCAGATTGAGCACTTGGCCGAAACCTTGCTTCAGCCAGCGGCACAAATGGTCCTGGAACCCCTACGGCGTGACCCACCCGAACATATTGTGGTGGACCTGTCCAACGTTTCTTACTTCGGCTCTTCGTTTATCACTTTCCTGCTACGTTGCTACGAAATAGTCAAACCGCGGGGGAGCGAGTTGGTACTGGCTGGAGTGAAAGCCGATTCCCCGATTCGCGAGTTATTACACACAACGGCCCTAGACATGCTCTGGGCCATCTACGATACACCCCAGGAGGCCCTGACCGCTTTGCGTAGCTCTTACTAATCTTGTCTCGTTTGTGTTTCATTTCTGGATCCTGTAATCAAAGGCGGTTTCAATGCTTCGGCGGGGTCGGTGCTGCGGCATGTAACAGGTAACCGAGTAAGTCGAATAATTCTTTTTCGCTCAGAAGCTGGGCGAAGTTGGTGGGCATTGGTGACAGAGGTGTTTCGCGGTTGGAAGCCACTTCACGGGTGGACAAGCGTATTTCCTTGCCTGTCGAGTCGATCAGGACCAGCTGATCAGCTTCGGCACGGACAAGCAAGCCGGTCAAGGTTCGTTCATCCGTTGTAACGATAATTCGAGCCCGGAAGGCTGGATCCACGTTACGATTGGGGTCCAGAATGTCTTCTAATAGGCGTTCAGGTCCCCGTTGGGCAATACCGTCCAACTGTGGGGCAAAGGTAGCACCCTGACCGCCGAGCCGATGGCAGGGGGCACAATGTTGCACAAACAAACGGGCCCCGGCAGCCCGATCGGGAACGTGACGAGTAAAGGCAGTGGCCCGTTGCCGAATCAACTGTTGAAGTTGCTGATCGAACGGTGGGAGGTCTCGCGTAAGCTCCTTCCAACGATTTTCCAGCTGCGGCTGCCGGTGGGCCAGTAACCGTTCACGGATTGCATTTTCACGGAGGACAACGGGCGGCAGTTGCTGCTTTTGGACCATCTGTAATAGCAATTCTGCACCGCCCTTGCTGGTAGCTAGTTGTAAAGCAACGGCCTGAACCACGCGATAGGGGCAATGGTGCAGTGCCCTGCGAAATGACTCTTGTAATGCAGATAGTTGCAGCGCCGCGGGGTGAGCGGCTAAGGTCACTAGAAGGTGCTCTCGTAACGCCGCTGGCTCTTGTGGCTCGTTGAGCAAGCGGATCAGCACGTTTTGCGCTTTATTCAAGTAATCACGCACCGCCAGGTGGATTAGCTGTTGCCGCAGGGGAAGGGGGGCTTGACTGTTCAGTAACAAGGCGGTGACAGATTCAGCCGCCCAGGTATCCAAGCGATTGCGTCGCTCCCCGGCGGGTAGTAAGGGGCGTGCACGGGTAAGTACATCGACAGCCAGGGAGTGAGCGTCTGTTATTGTGGGCTGCTGCAGGGTGGTACGCAGGAGATCTTCCAGGCTCGGTGGTAGCAATTCGTCGGGCAACGAACGTCCTGCATAGTTGCGATAAAATGTTTGGGCAATACGCAACGTGACAACGGGTTCCACCTGAGCCGATGGTTCCAACATGCCCCCAAGTGGACGAAGGATTTCCAAAGAGGCATGCTGAGCAAGCAGGGTCACACCTTGGAGATAAGCGTCTAATGATAGAGCGAACCGCTTGTGCAGGGCAGTAGGGCTGAGGCCTCCCTCACGCCAGTGATGGGCCAAAAACGTTGCGGCGGCTGGGCCAGGGATGCCGGGCAATATGTCAAGCAAGCGGGGCAGGCCCGTCGGGTGTTCCTGCAGGTGCTCACGGGCGGTATTCCAACCATCAGGTGTGTCCCGCAGTGCGTTCCGCAAGGCGATGCGGCTAGCATGCCGCAGATGAGTATCCTGGGGTGAAATGCGGTGCAGCAGGGATAACAAGGGTACGATAGCCTGAGCCGTGGGGTGGAGGATCAAATAATCCACAGCCTGACGGCAGTGCTGGGGATCGTTATCCTGGGCAATGATGCGGCAGGCATGTAGGGCATCTAGCGGTGGTTCGGTCCGCCGCCAGGCTTCGGGAAAGCGAGTGGCTAGGTGCTGTCGGGCTAACAGACGCACGGTCAGATTGGCATGCCGGCTCAGACGGAGCAATTCTTCCAGTGAGGCACTTGTCAAATCACGGAAAGGGACCTGCGGTGGAGAAACACCTGCGGAGTTCTGCCCACGCCAGACAATACGCCAGAGGCGACCACGTTCGCGATCCCGTCCAGGATGCCGCAAATCCACTTCGTAATGTCCGATGATCCGGTTGTAAAAGTCGGCCACGTATAACGCGCCATCGGGCCCCAGCTTCAGATCGACTGGCCGGAACCATGGATCACGACTGATCAGAAAATCCGGGCACTCCTGCCCAACCGGTGTGGATCCGTTCCAGACGATGCGATCACAATTGATGCGATTGGTGACAACGTTTCCTAGGAACATGTGGTGTTGCCAGTCCTTCGGGAAGTGGTCGGCCTGGTACCACACCAGACCACAAAGGGCGGTGCTGCCGTGATCGTGGCGGGTGACGTGAGGGGCAAACCCCAGACCATCGTGGGGTTTACCAAAACTTTCGTAGTAAGCGTGTGGGATCAGCTGAGTGATGGGACGGGAATGACAGTCGGCGGTGTACAGTCGGTCGTTCGGGTCGACGGCCATGCCGAAAGGATTCACTTGACCCGAGGTGAAAATTTCGATGCGTGAACCGTCTGGACGAAAGCGGAAGGTATGACCCGAATGCATGCGAACCGTGCCCCCGTCACGACCTGTTACGGTGCTGTCGTTGGCAAATCCATGACAAGCATAGACCCACCCATCAGGCATAAGAGTGAATGAGTTGTACATACCGTGAGTGTCGCGGAAGCCGAAGCCGCGGAACAGGACCTGATAGGTATCGGCCCGACCGTCGCCATCGTGATCGAGGTATTTACGGATTTCGCCACAACTGGATATCAGGGCACTCCGCCCGTCGGGTAGGGGTAGGATCCCTATGGGGATATTCAGGTCATTGGCAAATACCTGAATCGAGCGGGCCCGACCAGTTCGGGGATCGAAATCGGACAGTACGAAGACCTTGTCTTGGGCTTTCCCCGGTTCAGCGGGGAATGGATAGTGACGGCTAGTGGTGACCCAAAGACGTCCTTGGCCGTCGAACGCCATTTGGATCGGTTTGTCAATCTGGGGTTCAGAGGCGACCAGTTGCACCACAAACCCCGCAGGGACCATTAAGGCCTGTCGCTCAGCTTCGGGCGTCAGAGGTTCGGTAGGGGCAATCAGGGGAGGGGGAGTGACGGAGGCAGCTTGATCCACAGCCTGCCCCTTTGACGACCAACTGCTACTAACTGGCCATACACCTACTAGAGCAGCAATGGCGGACGATGCTAGCAGGGTTCTGATAATTAACCGCACATGGTTTATCAGCATCGGAATAATCCCTTGGACGAAGTTTTGACGAAGCGAAGTTTCAGTGCTCTCTCAGCGTGAAGTTGCGTGAAATGGGTCAATTTTCAAGTCCTTTTGTCCGGTGAATCCAGAGTTCATGAGCCTAAAGGGGTTACTTGCCTGGTAAGACGCTATTTGAGAATATCATTAGCGGCGGATGTTACGCAGGTTAGGCATAGCATCGGCGAATTGCTCCAAAGCTTCTTGGGTAACCAGGGTGTTAACAACGTTAAGAGTCCGCAAGGCGTCGAGCGCCTTCAATTCCTGAAGCCCCTTGTCGGTGATAGCCGTGTGGGCCAAATGCAAGCTGCGGAGGCGTTCCAGGGCCGCTATGGCTTTCAAACCATTATCTGAGATTTTCGGATTGTTGCTCAGGTTAAGATGTTCGAGACGTCGAAGGGATTTCAAAATGGTCAAATGATTATCGTTCAGTCCAGCATCGATCAAACTCAGATGTCGAAGTTGAGAGTATTCGGCGATAGCCTGGAGGCTGGCCGGGGTCAGATTGGCATGTTCCAATTTTAGTTGACGCAAATGGGGTAGTGCCTTCAGAGCACTGAATCCTTTAGCTGTACAAAGACGAGCATTGGCGATCTCGATGGCTCCAACTCCCCCCTGCGCAGATAACTTTTGCAAGGCCTGGTCGTTGGCAGAATCGAAAACAACCCGCAGTGGTGCCTCCTGAGGTAACGAAGGATCCAGCTCCACGGTTGCCTTCCAAGGAGCGAGTATTTGGCGGAGACGGTCGGCCTGAACGGTATTCTGTGAGAGCGTAATTGTGGCCATGCCCGTCCCAGACTGCAATGCCATCAGGTTACATAAGATGCTACAAAGCGTGAGGTTACGCCAAGGCAGGCTACGGTTAATCATGCTAGTCCGTAGGTGGGAGAGTGAAACCTTTCTTATCAAATCGGTTGCTCAATATTGTTGTTAGCAGGCACCTTTATCCTACAAGTTTTCTGTATGTTTCAAGCCTTTAACATCGCACCGAGCTCGGGAAATTTAACGCGGGTAAGATGCGATTGGGAAGCTTTGTTCGATTACTAGTATCATGTTGTCGATGCCAACTCAAGTTATGGAGAACGTTCATAATTATACGGATTGGCGATGAATCATGATTCATGGGATGAAGTAGACGCAGCGGGGTTGGGTGGAGCATGTTAACTTATTAAGTTAAGGGTAAAGGCATACACACCTTAGGGAGGGTTAGCAGCGTCATGCCGGATACCCCCTCTTCAGATCGATCGAGGGCAGCAGCGGTGCCGGACCTGTCGGGGCGTATCCTGGGTGATTATCGGTTACTCCGCCGACTGGGGAGTGGCGGCATGGGCCAAGTGTACCTGGCCGAGCAGCTCTCCTTGAAACGGGAGGTCGCGCTCAAGCTCATCCGTTTCGATGTGGCCGACGCGGATACAGCCTTGAAGCGTTTCCAAAGGGAGGCCGAAACGGTTGCCCGGCTAAAACATCCGAACATCGTGCAAATCTACCAAGTGGGAGAAGTGGATGGCCTCCGCTTTATGGTTCTGGAATATGTCGAAGGCCGCAACCTGCGACACTATCTCGAGCGGAGGGGACCGCCGGACCTGGCGATCTGTCTGAGCATTATGCGTCAGGTGGCCCTGGCTTTGCAAAAAGCCCATGAAGAGGGCATCATTCATCGGGACATCAAACCAGAAAATATTTTACTGACGCGTAAGGTAGAGGTGAAAGTCACCGATTTCGGATTGTCCCGGTTATGTGCTGCCGCGCAACCTGCTTTGCATCTAACACAAAGCGGCATGACGTTAGGAACACCGTTGTACATGTCGCCGGAGCAGGTGCAAGGCAAACCTGTGGATCACCGAAGTGACATCTACTCGTTTGGGATAACGTGTTATCATTTGCTGACCGGGGAACCGCCCTTCCAGGGCAGAACGGCATTTGACGTGGCATTGAAGCATGTGCACGAAGAGCCTCCACCATTGTCCGCTTTGCGCCCCGATCTGCCTCCGGAGCTGGTGGCCATGGTTCACAAGATGATGGCCAAGCAACCGGAGCAGCGTTATCAGTCAGTACGCGAGATTCTTCGTGATTTGAACCGTCTGCGGGAACGATTGACACCATCCGGCAATCCAGATGTTCCGTCCGCGTTCCCGGCTGCCGAGCCGCATCTGTCAATCAGCGGACCAGGCAGTAGTGTACAGACTGTCCCACCACCATCGGTGATATCGGCAGCGCCAGACCCACGGTTGAATGAGGGGTATCAGCAACAGGTCAATGCTGCTGCTGGTATACGCTTTGTCTGGATCAAGGCGGTGTTTGCTGTGTTATTAGGAATTGTGCTTGGGAGCATTCTGGCCATAGTAGTAGCTACCGGCCCATCTTCTGAGCCGGGGAACGAAAATCCACTGACCAATGGTCAGGTTGCAGCGCCCAATGGCGAATTCCATTACCCCACCCCATTGATTCCGCGACGGGAGCGGGAACTGCTTGCCATATTGCAAAGTCGCGGCAGTAAGCCTGAGGAAGTGGTTGCGGCTACCTTGGAACTCGTCGGTTTGTATGTTCATCAGAGGCGGTTAGATCAGGCGGAACAGCGTTTGGACTTTCTGGAGCGGGAGTTTGCCGAGCGTGCACCTTGGAGCAAGGGGGACAAATTGTCTGCCAAGATGGAAAAGACGTTCTCCCTGGCACGCAGCATTCCGCACTTAAGTCGGTTGGCTCGAGCCGCAATCACAGCTTTCCGTCCGTTCCCGGACGCAGCCCAACGCTCCCATGAGCAATTCCTCAAAGCCCTCGAACTGGCTGCCTCGCCACCCAAAAATCCCAAATTTGACCGTTATGACCGAGGGCTACAAACCCTCCAACCACTGCTGTTGCGTTATCCTTCCTTGGGGGAATTGTGTCATGAAGCATTGGATCGGAATGCTCTGGCCTTTGGTGTGAGCACTCTGACACCCCCAGTTCTGGAGCAGCTCCGTCAACCCCTCCGCCTGATTCGCAAGGATTAAGCTGTACGAACACCTTTCCATGTCTTTTTATCTCACGTTAAATAGTTATAAGAGTCCAATCATGCCCTCGATCCCTTTTGTATGACTTGGTCGCCAAAACGTTTGTTTGTGTTTATCGAAATGAATACCGATCAAATAGCTGATACTGAAATTGACTCCGCTAGATCAATTCGCAGTCAATCCCCTGAGGTTCAGATCAAGTATGACGGTCTGAGATATGCTGAATCTATGTTTTGGTGTTTAAAGAAGTTGCGTAAGGAAGAGGAAATTTTTTAGATTTCTTTAGTAAATGTCCTTTACAAATTATCCGGGGGTTGTAGATTGTAGGTATGCAAATGGCCAAAAGCAGCCGGTTGGTTTCCGGCCAACGACAGGGTACAGTCACGTTAAGTTGGCCGTCATTGGTAGGTCGGCTGAACGAGCGTTTGGTTTTGCAACTATTGCAGCGGCATGGTCCATTGTCGCGGGCGGAAGTGGTGCGGGTGAGTGGTTTGAGTGCACCGACGGTTTCAAAGGCGGTTTCATCCCTGTTGCGAGCTGGTCTGGTAGAGGAGGAAGAAGCGACCGAGACGGGGCGTGGTCGGCCGGCAGCCAAGGTGCGGTTGGCCCGGTCGCGGGTCCAGGTTCTGGGGATTGCTGTCGACGCCGACCATTGCTGGGTGGCGGCTGCCGGGCTGGATGGTGTGCTGCGGTGCCCTGTGCGTCGTGTAACAACGCCAGCTAGTTATGAAGAACTTCTGACCGTCCTGGAAGCGGCAGCCCGGGAGTACATGGTCGAGGGTATCCAGACTCTCGGTGTAGGGATAAGCCTGCCTGGTTTGGTGGATAGTCGCACGGGTCGGGGTATTCTGTCACCTAATGTCCCAATGACCAATGGTCACACACCGGCGGTGGATCTAGGCAGCCGCTTGCAGTTGCCGGCTGTGCTTTTGCAGGAATCACATGCCTTATGCCTGGCTGAACGACATTACGGTCTGGCTCGACAGATAGAAGACTTTGCCGTGCTAGATGTGGCTACGGGCGTCGGCTTAGGAGTGATGATGGGCGGGCGGTTGTTCACCGGTCATAGTGGTCTGGCGGGCGAAATTGGACACATGACGGTGGTACCGCAAGGGGGACGACGCTGCGGCTGTGGCAATACCGGTTGTCTGGAAACAGTGGTCAGCGATACGGCACTGGCTTGGCATGCCTCACAAAAGCTGGGGCGTCTCGTCCGGGGCGACGAAGTTATCGAATTGGCCCGTAATAAACTGGTTGATCTGTCTGCTGAATTGGATCAGATGGCCGGTTATTTGGCCCTGGCTGTGGCCACAGTGATTAATGTATTCAATCCCGCAGCCGTTTTTATCCATACGCCGCTGGTCGATATCGAGCCTGATCTGCTTCAGCGTGTCATTTGGCACACCCAGCAGCGGACGCTGCCGCCGTCGTTCGCTCAGTGTCAGATCGCACGGGCCCAAGGCACGAAATATCAGGGGGCTATTGCCGGTATCATTCAGGCCCTCACGGATGCTGTGGCTCCGCGGATCACCTGAGCTGGGATTGCAAACGCAAACTAACCGAAATGGTTGGGAAATGTCTTGGAGGTAAGACGACCCGTTCGTTCGAACAAAAAGGAGTTCGGGACGCACATATTTTAGCAAGGACGTCGCAGTTCTGTACTAAATTTCAGGAGAGGCGCTGCCATGCGGAGGATCGTTTCAGCCCTTAGCCTTGGATTGCTGACAACTGCACTGGCTGTTGCTCCAGGTCTTATGGCTCAAATCAATCAGGGGGGAAAAAGGGTTACCGCTTCTGGGCCGGCTCCGCTTCGGCTGCTGTTTTTAGGGGATCAAGCGGGCCATCAGCCTTGGACCCGCTACCAGATTATTCGCCCGGTTCTGGCGGCTCGTGGCATTCATCTGGAGTATGCCGATACCCTCGACGTCCTGCGGCCCGAAAAGCTCAGCCGTTACGATGGCCTGATTATCTATGCCAACCATCCGCAAATCACACCGGACCAAGAGAAAGCTTTGCTGGAATATGTCGCGTCGGGCAAGGCTTTCATCCCTATTCATTGTGCCAGTTACTGTTTCCTGAATTCGCCCCGGTATGTGGCGTTGGTGGGCGCCCAGTTCCGTAGTCATGGTACAGGTGTTTTCCGCCCCATGGTTGTGCAGCCGGATCATCCCATCATGCAAGGGTATCAACCCTTCAGTAGTTGGGATGAAACATATGTGCACACTCGGCACAACACAGAAGGGCGTACCGTGCTGGAAGTACGCACGGATGGGGAGACCCGTGAGCCATGGACGTGGGTCCGGCAACATGGCCAAGGCCGGGTGTTTTACACGGCGTGGGGGCACGATCAGCGCACCTGGAGCCACCCCGGTTTTCATAATTTGTTGGAACGGGGTATTCGTTGGGCATGCGGTCAGGATCCGACCTTGGCCGGGGCCTACCGCGATAAACCCGACATGACCCGCCTGCCTGCGGGGGCTGAGCCGTTCGAATACGTCCCGGCCAAGGTGCCGTTTTATCCGCCTTCCAAGGTATGGGGCAAGCAGGCGGAACCCCTCAACCGGATGCAAAAACCCCTACCGGCTGCGGTCAGTGTCCAGCGGATGGTAACCCCCCAAGGGTTTGAGGTGCGGCCATTTGTGACCGAGCAACAACTAGGAGGGAAGCCGCTGGCCATGACCTGGGATGAGCGGGGTCGGCTCTATGTGGCTCTCACCTATGACTACCCCAACGAGTTGCAACCCCCGGGACAAGGACGTGACCGTATCGTGCTGTGCGAGGACACCGATGGCGACGGCCTGGCCGACCGCATTACTACCTTTGCCGAGCGGTTGAGCATCCCGACCAGTCTGTTGCCTTACCGCGGGGGATTGATTGTGCACCAGCCGCCGGTCACTCTTTTTCTCAAGGATACTGATGGAGATGGGCGAGCAGACCGCCGCGATGTTCTGCTAAGTGGCTGGGGAGTCGACGATACCCACGCGGGACCGAGTAACTTGCGCTATGGTTTTGATAACTGGATCTATGGAGCGGTGGGATATGCGGGGTTCAATGGCACTGTGGCCGGTCAACGCCATCGGTTCCGTCAGGGGTTCTATCGTTTCCGGATTGAAGTAAGCGGGACGGGACAGGATGAGCGGCTCACGGTCACTGCTCTCGAGTTTCTCCGTAGTACTAGCAACAATACCTGGGGATTGAACTTTGACGAGTGGGGACGCTTGTTTGGCAGCACAGCCAATGGTTGTCCTTTGGTGCACATGCCTATCGCCAACCGGTACTATGAGAAGGTGCGTGGCTTGTCTCCGACAGTGCTAGCCAATATCGCACCGGATTACCACTTTGAACCGATCACGAACAAGGTCCGGCAGGTCGATTGGCATGGCGGGTTTACGGCGGCCTCGCATCTGGCGATCTACACGGCCCGTACCTATCCGCCAGAGTATTGGAACCGGGCTGCCTTCGTATCTGATCCGACAGGGCACCTGACAGCTACTTTCGTGCTACAGGACCACGGTTCGACCGTGCGTGCTCGCTATGGCTGGAACCTGCTGGCGAGTGACGATGAATGGTGTGCCCCCATCGATGCGCAAGTGGGACCGGACGGACATGTCTGGATCATTGACTGGTACAACTTTATCGTGCAGCACAATCCTACCCCGGCGGGGTATCGCACAGGACGCGGCAACGCCTATGAAACAGAGTTACGAGACAAAAAGCACGGTCGCATCTATCGAGTTGTCTACACGGCAGCAGCTCAGCAGCACAAACCCGATCTGACCCGTGATGATCCTGCCGCCTGGGTGGCAGCCCTGGAGCATCCGAACCTCACCTGGCGATTGCATGCCCAGCGTCTATTGGTCGAGCGTGGTCGCGATGACGTTGTCGCTGCCTTACGGGGTTGTCTGAACCAACGCGGCTTTGCACCCTTGCATGCGTTGTGGACACTGCACGGGTTAGGGCGGCTTGATGGCAAGGATATGGCAACCACGGCAGCGGTCCTGGATGCCTTGCGACATCCTCAGCCCGAAGTCCGTGCCGCGGCTTGGCAGGTTCTGCCGCGTGACCCGGCTTTGCTCCCCCAAATCCAACGGGCCTGGTCCGAGGAAGCCTGGCCTTTCGTCCAATTGCAGGCAGTGCTGACTCTCAGCGAGTTTGCCCCGCACGCCGATGCTGCACGACTGCTGACCCTGGCCTGGAAAACCTGGCCGTTCCAGGATACCGATCTCCTTACCGCCCTGACGATTGCCGGCGCAAGCCACGATCGTTACTTCCTGGCGCATCTTGCTGATCTGCCAGCAACTCCGGAGTGCCAAGCGATCGTCGAACGGGTCGCCCGGCATTATGCAGCCCGGGCTGATGGCGCTGACCTGGCCGCAGTGATCAAGGCAGCGGCTACGGCTGCCCCAGTTTTGGTCGAGCGTTTGCTTTCGGGACTAGCTACCGGCTGGCCCAAGGATAAAGCACTGACAGCGGGTGATGCGATTGCCCCGTTGCTTCCGCCCCTCCTAGGACGTTTGTCGGCTGACAGCCGGGCCCAGCTCATCAAGCTGGCAACCGCGTGGGGAGTACGTGGTCTGGATGGTCAGTGGCGTGAATTGCTTGAAAAAGCTCGCCAGGATCTGGCCGATACACAACAACCCGAGTCGGCACGAGCAGCGGCCGCCCGCCTGCTTGTTGAACTTCTGCCGCAGGACGATGCTACCGTGCGTGCCGTCCTGGCTATTATCAATCCACAAACCAGTCCGGCCCTAGCCGATGCCGTGCTGGAGGCCCTGCGCGGGTCACGCGCTCCCAGTTGGGGGCTTGCTTTGGCTAACTCGCTTAAGCAGCTGCCGCCGGCAAGTCGCGGACGTGCCTTAGCCCTGATTCTGGAACGCCCCGAAGCCATTCGTGCCTGGTTGGATGCTGTCGACAAGGGGGAGGCACGCTTCGACTGGCTTGCCCTCGACCAGCGTATTGCCCTGGCGTCGCACCCCGATAAAACGATTGCTACACGCGCCCGCAAGTTGCTTGATTTGGGAGGCGGGTTGCCCAATCCCGATCGCCAGAAAGTGATTGAGGAACTCAAGCCAGTCGTTCTAA
Source organism: Gemmataceae bacterium (assembly GCA_025055795.1). Classification (GTDB taxonomy): domain Bacteria; phylum Planctomycetota; class Planctomycetia; order Gemmatales; family Gemmataceae; genus Thermogemmata. Next base: position 34,030 of record JANWVV010000006.1, on the reverse strand, counting down.
CCAGAAATGGCGATGTCCAGCGTGGCAAAAAAGTCTTTACTCAGCATTGTGCTAAATGTCATCAACATTCTGGGGAAGGAACTGCCATTGGCCCCGATTTGACCGGCTTTGCCGTTCACCCGAAAGAAGAAATTCTTATCCATGTCCTAGATCCTTCCCGCAGCGTAGAGGGGAACTTCAAGGCCTATCGAGTCATGACGACCGATGAACGCACCCTCCTTGGAATTATTGGCGCCCAAACAGCGACCACCCTCGAGCTGATAGACGGGGAAGCACGTCGGCACGTATTGGCCAAAGAGGAGATCGCCAGCCTGGTTGAAACCGATAAATCCCTCATGCCTGAGGGTTTCGAAAAGGTCATGTCCATTGAAGAATTGATCGATCTTCTGGAGTTCCTGACGCACAAAGGCAAATATGTACCGTTGCCTCTGGATCGGGTAGCCACCGTCATCAGCACCAAGGATATGTTTTTCGACCGTGGCGGTACGGCCGAACGTCTGATCTTTCCCGATTGGAAACCGAAGGTGTTCGAAGGGGTACCCTTTGTGCTGGTAGATCCGCAAAAGGACACGGTCAAAAATGTGGTTATGCTCTACGGTCCGCAGGGGGTTATTCCACCCCAGATGCCCCGCCGCGTGTCACTGCCGTATGCGGGTAAGGCCAAGGCGATCCATCTTCTGAGCGGTATCGGCGGCTGGGCTGCCCAACGTCCATTGGCTAATGGCACTGTCAGCATGATTGTGCGGCTGCATTATGCCGACGGAAGTACGGAGGATCACGAACTCCGCAACGGCGTCCATTTTGCCGACTATATCGGACGCTTTGACGTTCCGGGTTCCAAGTTTGCCTTCGCCTTACGGAGTCAGCAAGTACGCTATCTGAGCATACCTGTTAAACGTCCTGAGGCGGAACTGCAAGCGATTGAGTTTATTAAGGGCCCCGACCGGACTGCACCACTTATCGTAGCGGTCACTGTCGAGACCCCTTAGGATAAACATAAAACCCCGCCTGTAACCGTGGAGCATTTGACGCTGGGAACGATTGATCTGCCTTAGTCCTCAAAACTGCGGATTCTAATACGATTGCGATTGCCATCGCATACCCAGCGACAACCGCGGTTCCTACCTCGACTGCTTTCCCTTACCACGGGAGGGGATGTCTATGGTACCAGCCCTGCACGAACCGGCCCGAGTTTGGGTCATCGCCTTGTCGCGGGTCGCGGTTCTCGTCCTACTGAGCGCGGCAAGCGCGATGCTGGCGGGAAAGTGGAGTGCCGGTGCCTATGGGCAGACCAAGGAGCAGACACCGTCATTTTCCGTCGAGCAGTTGGCTTTCTACGAGAAACAGGTGCAGCCTGTGCTGCGTCAGCATTGTTTGAAGTGTCATGGCGAAGATCCGGCGAAGCTCCGTGGTGGTCTGGACTTGCGCAGTCGTGCCGCCATCCTGGAGGGGGGAGATAACGGACCAGCCGTCGATTTGCAGCAGCCGGCTAACAGTTTGTTGCTACGGGCGATCCGCTACCAGGACGAACACCTCCGCATGCCGCCAAAAGGGAAATTGCCAGCCGAGGCCATGGCCGTGTTGGAGAAGTGGGTCGCTATCGGACTGCCAATGCCGGCGGAATCAGCTCGCCCGACCACTGCAGGCAAAACGACACCAGTGGAGGAGGCGAAAAGGTACTGGGCTTATCAGCCGGTGCGTCGTCCCCCTATACCACAGGTCCGCAATCCGGCGTGGGTCCGAACACCAATCGATGCTTTCATTCTGGCACGTCTGGAAGAACGCGGCCTCAAGCCGGTGGCACCAGCTGACAAAATCGTCTTAGTACGCCGGGCTTACTATGATCTGCTGGGCCTGCCCCCCACTCCGGAACAGATCGATGCTTTCGTCAACGACAACTCACCGGACGCCTGGGAAAAGCTGGTGGACCAGCTGCTGGCCAGTCCGCATTACGGGGAAAAATGGGGACGCCACTGGCTGGACGTAGTCCGTTACGCGGAAACCAATGGCTTTGAGCGGGATGGCCCCAAGCCGTTCGCTTGGAAATACCGGGATTATGTCATTCGATCTTTCAACGACGATAAACCCTACGACCGTTTCATCATCGAGCAACTTGCCGGAGATGAAATACCCGGTTATCACCCCGAAGCCATTGTAGCCACCGGCTTTTATCGGTTGGGACTGTGGGACGACGAACCAGCTGACCCCCAACAGGCCCTCTATGACCATTACGATGACATCGTCACCACGGTTGGTCAGGCCTTTTTGGGAATGACCATCAACTGTGCTCGGTGCCACGAGCATAAAGCAGATCCGATTCCCCAGGCGGACTATTATCGCCTGCTGGCATTTTTCCGGGAGATCCGTCCGTTTTCCGAGACGCGGGACGTGCGTTCTCCGAACAACCTGACCGACATTTCACCGCCGGAGCTACGGGCTCGATATGAACAGGAGTGGCAAAAACGGCAAGCTCGCCTGGCGGAGATCCAGCGGCAAATGACCGCTATCGAAGATGCGGCCATCCGTCAGCTTCCCGCTGAAGACCAGCGGGCGGCAGAAGGACCGGAGCGGCCCAAAGTGGTAGCCAAGATCATTCCCCTACTTGGCGGTGAACAGAAAAAGGTGTATGAGGCCTTGCGTAAGGAGCGGAACGAGCTTGAACGCCGTCGCTCCCCTAGCGGTCAGGAATTGGCGTTGTCTGTCAATAACTGCTGGTTCCCCCCGCCACCTACACACATCCTGATTCGTGGTTCGCCCCAGGCCAAAGGGAAGGAAGTAGCTCCGGGCTTTCCGCAATTGTTCGGGCTAGCAGATCCGGTCATACCGCCGCCAGCACCTGGTGCTAAAACCAGTGGGCGACGCACCGTGCTGGCCCGCTGGATCGCATCCTCAGAAAATCCCTTGACTGCCCGCGTTCTGGTTAATCGCGTTTGGCAATACCATTTTGGTCGCGGTCTGGTACCCACGGCTAATGATTTCGGCAAGCTCGGGGAACCGCCTTCTCACCCGGACCTGTTGGACTGGCTGGCCGCTGAGTTTGTCCAGCCCACGCCGGTCGACGCCGGCCATCCCTGGGCTGTCCCGGGATCCCCCTGGACCATCAAACGCTTGCATAAGCTCATCATGATGTCACAAGTATACCAGTTGTCGTCCCGTAGTGATCCGGATAATTTGCGTCAGGACCCCGCCAATGTGCTGCTGTGGCGGTTTAATATGCGACGCCTGACGGGCGAGGAGATACGCGACTCGATGCTAGCGGTCAGCGGTCAACTGAATCGGCAGTTGTATGGCCCGAGCGTTTATCCGCCTCTGCCCCCAGAGGTGCTAGCGGGTCAATCTGTTCCTGGACAGGGCTGGCCGACCTCACCTCCGGAGCAGGCGTGCCGCCGAAGCGTCTATGTTCACGTTAAGCGGTCCTTACGCGTTCCCATATTGGTTGGTTTCGATCAGCCAGATCCGGACAGCAGTTGTCCGGTCCGTTATGTCACAACTGTACCCACACAAGCTTTAGGGCTACTCAATGGTAGCTTCACCCATGAACAAGCTGTGGCATTCGCCCAACGCTTGCAGCGGGAATCCCCCAACGACCCGGTAGCGCAGATCCGCCGTGCCATCCGTCTGACCACCGGCCGGTGGCCGACGGACGCGGAAGTGCAGGCCGACCTCCGCTTCCTCCAACGCCTGCGTCAGGAACACCAATTGGATGACCTCACGGCTTTAAGCCGCTATTGCTTGTTATGCTTCAATACCAATGAATTCATCTATTTGGACTGATTATCCTGCAAATGGGAGTATATCGGAACGTAGCTAACGTGCTGATTCGTTGATAATCGAACAAATGTCATGGTGCCGCATACTGTAAAGACAAAAGAAACTGGTGGGAAAATGATCTCAGGCTGACCGCGAGCCGCCAACTAACCCAGGATCATCAGCTACGAATGAGTGACAGTTAGTGACTATGCAGAATTGGATTATCGAGATAGTTAACAGGGGTGCGGCATACTACGGTATGGAGAGTAAGTCATGGCCGAGCGCAATCGTCAGGCGAGTCAGAACTTTTGTGGCCGGACGCGTCGGGAATTTTTGTGGGAAATTGGTGCGGGTTTTGGTGCGGTGGGATTGACCGCTCTACTCCATGACGATCCCCTGCTGGCGGACGTGGGCACAACACAGGCCTCCTCCAATGCCCCAGTGCGCTATACTAATCCCTTGGCGCCGAAAAAGCCCCATTTCAAGCCGAAGGCCAGGGCCTGCATTTTCTTGTTCATGTATGGTGGTCCAAGTCATGTGGACACCTTTGACTACAAACCTGAACTATTCAAATATGACGGCAAGACCATCAAGATCAAGACCTTCGGTCGAGCTGGTCATCGCAACGAAGGACGGATAGTGGGCCCTAAGTTTGCCTTTAAGCAGTATGGTCAGTGTGGCAAGTGGGTAAGTGATCTTTTCCCTCACTTGGCGCAGTGCGTAGATGACATTGCATTTGTGCACTCATTTTATGCGGAGTCTCCAATTCATGGTTCTGGTTTATTCATGATGAATAGTGGTCGGCTGTTGTCGGGCAGTCCTTGCTTGGGGAGTTGGGTCACCTACGGCTTGGGGAGTGAAAATGAGAATTTGCCAGCTTTTGTAGTCATGTTGGATAAGTCGGGTGGTCCGATTAACGGTCCGAAGAACTGGTCCAGTGGCTTCATGCCGGCTGCTTATCAGGGGGTGGTGATGCGGGCGGATGCTAATCCCATTCACGATCTGTCGCCGCCACCGGGGATCAGTCGGGCTCAACAACGCCTTATCCTGGACCGCTTGAAGGAGAAAAACGAGCAACATCTGACTAGTCGGGCTGACAACAGTGAGCTGATGGCCCGCATTGCCAGCTATGAGCTGGCCTTCAAGATGCAACAGTATGCTCCGGAGGCCGTCGACTTTTCACAAGAAACAGAAGAAACGTTGCGGTTGTACGGTATCGGCGAGAAACGGACCGACGATTTTGGTCGCAAGTGTTTGCTAGCTCGGCGGTTAGTGGAACGGGGGGTCCGTTTCATTCAAATTTACTCTGGCGGCAACCACAATGACTACAACTGGGATGCCCACGGCGACCTGGTGAAAAACCACTCGCTCCATGCCGGGAACACCGATAAACCGATTGCTGGGCTGCTCAAGGACCTGAAGCGGCGGGGCCTGCTGGATTCCACGTTAGTCATCTGGGGTGGCGAGTTCGGACGCCAGCCTACTGCCGAATACGAACAGGGTACTGGGCGGGACCACAACGCCTACGGCTTTACCATGTGGCTAGCCGGGGGTGGGATCAAGGGCGGTGTGAGCGTGGGGGCTACCGACGAGCTAGGCAACGAGGCCGTCGAAAATCGCTTCCATGTTAAAAATCTGCACGCCACCATCCTCTGGCAGATGGGATTGGATCCCAACAAGCTCACCTACTTCTACGGTGGTCTTGATCAGAAACTCGTTGGGGTCGAAGGGGCCGAACCAATTTGGCAGATTATATGATCGAAGCGACTATCTCCATGCATGTTCCATGCCAGCCTCGATGGGACTGTGTCATCGTTTATACAGGGAGGGAGAGACGGGTCGATTAGAGTATCTGTAGGCTGGAACCAATCTATCAAGGAGTTGCGGCGATGACGGCGTCTTCCGGTCCTACAACCTTCGCGACAATCCCGGAACATGACCAGTTGGCCTCCCTACCACGCGACCTGACTTTTCATCCATGTTCAACGGCTGGTCCCTTTCAAATTTTGACCCGTGAACAGGTGGAACGATTCAACCGTGACGGTTATTTGATGCCATTGCGTATTTTTTCCCCGGAAGAGATCGCCGACATCCGCGCTTATTTCGATCGATTGCTGCAACGTTACCTGGCCGAGGGCAAAGATAGTTATTCCATCAGTTCAGCTCATTTGCGGCATGGCCGAGTGTGGGACATTTTGACCCATCCGCGGATCGTGGCCATAGTCCGCGACTTACTAGGACCCAGTGTGGTCGCTTGGGGCGCTCACTTCTTCTGCAAATTGCCAGGTGACGGCAAGGTGGTCAGTTGGCATCAGGATGCCAGTTACTGGCCCTTGACACCTAGCAAGGCGGTCACCGTCTGGCTAGCGATCGACGATGCTGACCGGGATAACGGTTGTATGAAGTACATTCCTGGAACACACGTGCTGGGGCATCTCACCTATCAACTGACGGAAAATGATCCGGCGCATGTCCTCAATCAAGTGGTACCGGATGTCGAGAAATATGGCACACCTGTGTATGTGGAATTGAAAGCAGGGGAAGCGTCTCTTCACTCCGATTTGCTGTTGCACGGGTCAGAGGCCAACCATTCGTCACGGCGTCGTTGTGGTCTGACCTTGCGTTATGCGCCGGGCGATGTGCGTGCGTATTTGGGATGGGATCAGAAAGGAGTGGTCGTTGCAGGCGAGCCGCCAGCGCATTGGGCCAATCGCCCTCGTCCCCAGGAGGATTGAATTCCCTCCACTGCACGCCGTTTAGCTGGTGTAGCCCCGGGAGCAGGACTCATTTCAGGAAGAAACGGCATATTCAACTGGTAGGATTGCCGTCCGCCAGACAGATCTTGCCAAATTGTCGGGGGACATGCTTATTTTCTGGCTCGAGGCTGGTTCCTGAGCCATTTTTAGGCAGCAGGAGCCAAGTCCCGATAACATCGCCTGACCCAGCAAACGGTCCCACAAGGGTTGAGCTGGGACAGGGGTAAGTGCACGTAATGGCACCCAGGATATGGCCCTCACCGCCAGGGAAGGAGTCCGGCTTGTATGGAGATCAACACCGTATGCGTCGGCGATTGCGTGGTATGGATGCGTCAATTGCCCTCTGCGTGTGCCGATCTTGTTTTTGCCGATCCACCTTTCAACATTGGATACGACTATGATGTGTACAATGACCGGCGCTCTCGTACAGAGTACCTGACCTGGGCCGAGCAGTGGCTGAAGGAGGCGGTCCGGCTTGTCAAACCTACGGGTTCATTGTGGTTGGCCATCGGCGACGAATATGCTGCCGAGTACAAGGTACGCCTTGACCAATTGGGGTTAACCCTAAGAAATTGGGTAATTTGGCATTACACATTCGGCGTAGCCTGTACCAGGAAATTTTCGCGTTCACATACCCACATTCTTTACTACGTGCGAGATGCCAAACGTTGCACGTTTAATGCCGATGCCATTCGCGTCCCAAGTGCCCGGCTGACCACATACGCAGACCCCCGTGCCAATCCGAAGGGGAAGCTGCCCGACGACGTCTGGGTTCTCCGCCCACAGGAAAGTCATAAACATTTCCGGCCTGATCAGGATACCTGGTATGTTCCCCGGGTATGTGGTACCTTCCGGGAGCGTACCGGCCATCCTTGTCAGATGCCGGAAGCCGTGTTGGAACGAATTGTCCGTGTGGCCACCCAGCCGGGTGATCTAGTGGTGGACCCGTTTGCTGGTAGCGGAACAACGCTAGCCGTCGCCCGACGACTGGGTCGCCGCTATTGGGGGTGTGAGTTATCCGAGGCCTATGCGGACCAGATTCGTAAACGGCTGCAAGCCTTGGAATTTAGCGAACAACTGGTCGCGCGATCACGCAACAAGTCGATGATCAAAGCGGCCTAGGTATAGTGCCCTGAAAGTGGTTTAGTTATGCAACAGGAGTTCTATCTGAACTTGTGACAAGTGGGAAAAGATTCAGGAAAAACGTTCAGATCTGCTCTAAGCGTTGTCGTCCGAGCTGGCGGGCCAACTCTAACGCAGTGGCTAGTTTGTCTGGCCACTTGCCGCCGGCTTGGGCAAAGTCGGGTCGGCCCCCACCACCGCCGCCCACCACCTCAGCCAGCGGTTTGACTAGCTCGTTGGCCTTGACACCCTTTTGGACTAGATCGGAAGTCACGGCGACGATCAGTGGCACCTTGGAGTCGGCTTCTACCCATCCGAACACTACCAGGGCAGAAGGAAGTTTCTTGCGTAGGCGATCGACCTGCATCCGAACTGCTTCCGCAGCGGTATCGGCTGGGAGTTGCCCTACAACTAAACGGCTCTGCTGGATAACGGGGGCCTCTGTCATCAGGCGATCGACAACGGCTGTCAGGTCCGATACGTTCCCCTTTTTCCATTGTTCCTGCAGCTTTTTCATTTGCTCCTGCAACTGAGCAACCCGTTGAGGGACTTCTTCGGGGCGACATTGTAACTGCAGGGCTAGATCTTCTAGCAGATAGGCCCGAGTCTGCCACAGGGTGAAAGCCGCTGGTCCAGTAACAGCGGTCAGCCGACGCACTCCCTTGGCGACGGCCTCTTGAGACACAATCTTGAAGCACCCGATCTGTCCGGTATGGGCCACGTGGGTACCCCCGCAAAACTCTGTCGGGTGGTCCACCGTGACCCGCTCCGGTGAGTGCGTGCCGACGATGACCACTCGCACAGGATCGGGGTACTTTTCCCCAAACACGGCTCGTACCCCGGGAATTTCCCGAGCTGCTGCCAACGGCTTATACACTGCTATCACTGGCTCATCACGCTGGATAAACTCGTTGACGATATGTTCGATTTGCCGTAACTGTTCGGCAGTCAGGGGTTTGTCATGACTGAAATCGAAGCGGGTTTTGTTGTCGTCCACCAATGAGCCACGCTGTTCGACGTGGCTTCCCAATACCCGACGCAAGGCAAAGTTGAGCAGGTGAGTGGCGGTATGATTGCGCATGATAGCTAACCGCCGCGGGGCGTCGTAAATGGCTTCCACCTCCACACCGGGGCGCAGTTCCCCTTGTTGTAAGGTGCCGATGTGCAGAACGCTATCGCCGAGGCGTTGCGTATCTTCAACTACAAAAACGGCCCCATCGTGCGGAATGCGGATCCAACCCGTGTCGCCGACCTGGCCACCTTGTTCCGCATAGAAATTGGTACGATCGAGTAGCAGAGCCGTTTTGGCCCCCGCCTGCAGGACGCCGTCCGTTATCACTTGATTATCCTGGAGCCAGCCGATAACCCGGGCATGCAGTGGTTCTGGCAGATACTTGTAATGATCATCGGTGGGGACTAGTTCCCCGCTGACTGCAGAAATATGGACCTTCTTGCCCGCCTCACGGGCTTTAGCACGGGCTTGCTCCATGGCTTGCTCAAAGCCAGCCACGTCCACCCCTAATCCTTGCTCTGCTGCCATCTGTTGCGTGATGTCGATAAACAACCCGTAGGTGTCATGTAGCTTGAAGGCATCTTCTCCGCTAATCGTTGCACGACCGGCTTGCCGCGTTTCCTCGGCAATCCGCTCGAATAGCTTCAAACCCCGATGCAAGGTGCGTAGAAATGATTTTTCTTCCTCCCGAATCTGTTCCTGGACGTGGTCTGGCTGCCGTCGCAATTCGGGGAAAACGTCCCCCATCTGTTCAACCAGAACAGGGACCAAACGATACAGAAAAGGTTCCTGCGTGCCAAGATACTGGACGCCATAGCGCTCCGCCCGACGGAGAATACGCCGCAACACATAATCCCGTCCCACGTTTCCGATGGCTGCCCCGTCTGTCAGCGCGAACGTCAATGTGCGGATGTGATCAGCAATAACGCGGTAGGCGACATCTTTCAGGTCATCCAAGCGTCCTCCATAAGGTGCGGCACCAGTAACGTCCTTGATTGCTGCAAACAGTGGAGTGAATACGTCTGTGTCGTAATTGCTCTCCTTTCCCTGCAGAACAGCACAAATACGCTCGAAGCCCATGCCCGTATCGACATGTCGGGCTGGAAGCGGTGTGAGAGTTTGATCCTCGTTGCGATTGAATTGGATAAACACCAGGTTCCAGATTTCGATGACGCGATCGGTGCCCCGGTTAACAAGTTGACTGCCACTTTTGTCGGGCGTGCGATCGTAATGGATTTCTGTGCACGGTCCACATGGTCCCGTGTCACCCATTTCCCAGAAATTGTCTTTTTTGCTGCCGTAGTGGATACGCTCCCGGGGAACGCCCACGCTCTGCCAATAGGCAGCCGCTTCGTCATCCCGCGGGATATGATTGTCGCTATCGCCTTCGAAGACGGTAACGTGCAGCCGGTCCGGGTCCAGCTGCCATACTTCAGTTAGTAGTTCCCAAGCCCAAGTAATGGCCTCCTTTTTGAAATAGTCACCGAAACTCCAGTTCCCCAGCATTTCGAAAAAGGTATGGTGGTAGGTATCCTTGCCGACGTCATCCAGGTCGTTGTGCTTGCCTCCTGCCCGGATGCACTTCTGCGTGTTAGCGACCCGCTTGTAGGGTGGCTTTTCCGTTCCGAGGAAGAAGGGTTTGAATTGGTTCATGCCCGCGTTGGTAAATAGCAGCGTCGGATCGTTAACAGGCACCACAGGCGAGGAAGGCACGAAAACATGCTCGTGCCTTTGGCAGAAAAAGTCGATAAACTGCTGGCGGATTTCACGCGATGTCAGCATGGCAGCAACCTGAAGGCACCAGGGAACGAGGGCGACACACTGTTGGAACGATTGTGGTCTATATATGCAGACAGTAGGTGGACGCGTCAGGGAGTGTCAATCACTGCTCTGTTGTCCTGTCGGGCCGGCATGAGCCGATTGAGCAACTTCCGTTGATGGTGGCGTTGCTTCATCCTGGGCGGCTGTGATGGGGGGTGCGTTGTTGTTAGCCAAGGAGGGAGAAACCATGCGGGCATAGCAATCGAGCATCACCTGTCGCAGGGGGAGATTCGTTTCCCGTGCCGTGCGTGCACAATCTTCGTATTCCGGTTTGCCGACTGGTGTCCCGTCGGGCAAGCGGGCCTGCGAAAATTGCACGCGATGCCGATCGATCTGATGTTGCACGTATTGTCGGGGTAATTTGACCCGTTCGCACCAGCTTCGGCGAATGCCTAGCGTTCCGGTTTCGCGGAACAACACTTCTTGTAAGGAAGCTACGAGTGCGGGGGGAGCCAACACGGTCACGCGGTAACCGAGCCGCCCTTTTTTCATCAGTCCGGAACTGATGAAAACATCCATGGCGCCGTGCTGCAACAAACGTTCCTGGCAATAGGCCAGAACTTCGGGGGTAACATCGTCCAGATTGGTTTCCAGCACAACAACGAAGTCGCCTTCATAAAAGTTACCGGGTTGAGTCTGTGCTGATTCGCCCACCCACACACGCAGGATGTTGGGCCGATCGAGGAAATTTTTGGTGCCCGCCCCATGACCCACCCGTTCCACACGCATGGCCGGTGTCGCGGTGTAGTGTTGCACGACGCTGGTCAGGATAGCCGCTCCGGTCGGAGTTGTCAGTTCGTACTCGACGTCGCTGGGAGCCAAGGGCACTCCCTGGAGCAGGGCAAGCGTTCCGGGCGTTGGTACGGGCATCAGACCATGGGCTGTCTGGACCGTTCCTCGCCCTGTGGGTACGGGGCTGCTGGTAAATTGCTGCACACCCAGCAAATCAATAGCCACGGCAGCACCGAGAATGTCGGCGATGCTGTCCAAGGCCCCTACTTCGTGGAGGTGAACGCGCTCAACAGCAATACCATGCACGTGACTTTCTGCTTGGGCCAAGCGGTGAAGGATCTTGAGGGCCAATTCACGCTGAGTCGGGGTGACAGCTGCACGACGGATGAGCTGTTCGATTTCCTCTACATAACGATGATGACTGGGTTGCTCTTCGGCATGCACCTCGACGTGGACAGCGCGAAAGCCTGCCCGCTGGACTGTACGGACCTCCAGGCGCAGTGGAAGTTGCAACGAGGCCAAGGCTGCCTGGATCGGTTCGATTGGCACGCCGGCATCCAGTAAGGCCCCAAGTACCATGTTGCCGCTGATGCCGCTAAAGCAATCAAAATGGGCTACGCGCACGGCTGTTCCCTGCTTGTTCCCAGATGAACTTATGCACTCGGACTTCTCTGGGTCATCGTGATTGTAGGAGTCAAGCCTGCACAGCGGAAACGGCCGTAGCCACTATCTGGACATCCAGCGAAGGCCAATACCTACAAAAGCCGGTCATGTTGTCGCCTCTGTGATGAGGTCCCATGCATAGCATACATTGATCGAGCCTGGCAGGAGGGGATCGTGTAAGTCGGCTGATGAAAGCTTTCGTCTGACTCAGCTTGCCCCTGTTTGGGATGTCATGACGTGATCTGGAACCGAGGCTATGGTTTGAGAGTTGGTTTAGTGCCCGGGACAGGATTTGAACCTGCACGAGGTTGCCCTCGCCAGCCCCTCAAGCTGGTGCGTCTGCCAGTTCCGCCACCCGGGCAGGATATCCTTGGTCTGGCATCAGAAATTATCGCAATAGATAGCCGTAAATCAAGAGGGGCGACCACTCTCCCGAACCTGGCCGCCGTAATGCAACCGCACCAACGCGGTGGCAAGAGATGCCACTGTCTAGCTAAGGATGTGTCACAGGTTGCGGATATTGATCGAACTAGTTAGACGGCAATCATCCCACTTGCCAAGCCCGAAGATGCCTGGCAAAAGTGGTTGCGGTCCAATGAACAGGCCACGTTTAGGGTCCGTCAGATTCATTTCCCGATGATTTGTCGTGTCCACGGCACCGTTGTCAGAGTAGCGTTGAAAGGAAGCAGTTGGTTGGTCTGAGAAGGGTGCGCTATCATATGTAAAACGGCCCTCTTTGGATGCACCAAGCCGGGCACCAACATCTAAGGCTCTCGCTTGCGAATAGTTATGTTCATGCGGTCATGACGTACGGGAGAACGTAAGGCCCTTTGGGGATAACAGCCAAGCGGGCCTGGGGACCGTATTCGTTCAATGAGTCTGCGACGGCTTGTTCAACACTGGGTGCCGGTTCTACCTGGCACGCTCGGAGAGTTTCCGGCGGCAAACCATGCGTGACGACCTTCACTTTGCACTTGGCTAGTACCTTAGCAAGCTCTTCGAGTTGCCATTGATCCATAACGAAGTAGTCCGTTTCCAGAATCCGCTTTTTGAAGGCCTGCAGATCGGGATTCTCGCGGATAAGCTGCTGGAATTCCGGACTTCCTAGTCCTTCGGTCAGACTGGCAGCCAGGATGATTGTGCCCCCGGGTTTAACAATCGGCAGCGCACCTGTGAGGCCTTTGACCGCCTGATACCAGGTGGTGTCCAAGGGGTAGCCGGCGCAACTTGTTACGACGATGTCCACCGGATGAGGGACCCCAGCGGCCACCACGTCCCGGCAGAAACGCACGCCTTGTTCCCAGGCTTGGATCATGTCACCGGACCAAACCCCGGTGATCCGACGCTGCCCATCAATGCAGACGTTCACGATAAAATCGCAGCCGGTCATCAGGGCGATACGGGTGTTTTCTTCATGGACCGGATTACCTTCGAGAATGCCGCAGTCCGCCTTAGGATGCTCGAGAAACCGCGGGCCGTGCCAGACTTTGACCGTTTCCAGGGCCGCAATGCCCGGACAGATCACCTTGCGGCCTCCGGAAAATCCAGCCATCAGGTGTGGTTCGATCAACCCCGTAGTAATTTTCAACTCGGCCCGAGTGTACCGCTTATCGATCCAGACGGGTACTCCGTTAGGGGTGGTTCCCAGATACTCGTGTTCGTCCAGACGCTTTCCGTAATGATTTTCGCAACGGTATTGACGAACGATCTGTTCGCCGAGCAGTTCGACCAGTTCGTCGCCCAGGTTGGGCCGGTGCAGGCCAGTCGCAATGAGAATAGTGATGCCGTCTCGAGGCACACCCGCTTCCTCGATTGTTCTGAGCAGTGGGGGTAGGATCAACTGATTAGGCACAGGGCGGGTAATGTCGCACACAACCACGCAGGCCGTGCGTTTACCTCGGGCCAATTCTGCCAAGGGCAGGGTGCCGATCGGTTCGCGAAGGCTGCGTTCAATGGCTGCCGATGGGTCAGGGAGCGGGGGGACCGGCCGGATGCTCAAAGGCGGCCCAATCAACCGCTCGTCGGGCAAGGTGACTTCCAGACCGGTCTTACCGTAATCGAGTTTAACTTTCATAGCCTCTGTGTGAACAAAATTGTGGTGTGCTGTTGGGATGGTTGATGCAAGGTGATTGATTGCCTTGCCATAGCCCCGATACTGTTATAGTGTTACATCTTACGTATTCAGGCATCACAGGCAGCTAAGTAATTTTAATCCGTACGATGGAGAACGAGCATGTCGATCGATAAAAGTTTGAAGCGTCGCGGGGGTAAGACACAGGTTCGCTGCGTGCTGACTCGTGCTGAACGTGTGCTCAAGATGATGGCTGATGGCACTTGGACAGAAGGACGCAGTCCGTATGGCCTGCCCAAAACACGGGTGCAGAAGGTGGTGCTGAAGAAGCGGTCCAAGAAGGAGGAAGCGGCAGCGACTGCTACAGCAGGGACGGCCGCGTCCGCCGGCACAGCCGCCAAATCCACCCCGCCGGCAAAGAAGTAACATGCGGTCACTCCTCACCGAGCGGTCTTTTACTTGCGTGTCCGTATGGCATCCCGCGTCGCTGTGGCACTAGGCAGCAACTTGGGTGATCGGGAAGATTACCTGCAGACTGCTCTACGGCGATTGCGTGCGGAGCCCGGTCTCCGTCTTGTTGCCTGCTCCCCGATCTACGAAACTACACCGATTGATTGTCCCCCTGACTCTGCCAATTTCCTGAATGCAGTAGCTTTGATCGAGACGGAACTCCCCCCGCACGAGGTGCTCTGCCGGTTGTTGGCCATCGAGCGCCGATTAGGGCGTGTTCGAGACCAACGCCATGCCCCCAGAACTATCGATCTCGATCTTCTGTTCTACGATCAACTGATCCTGTCTACGCCAGAACTCACCTTACCTCATCCTCGCTTGGCAGAGCGGCCTTTTGTGTTAATCCCCTTGGCCGACATAGCTGGCGACTGGTTTCATCCTCAGTTGCAGTGCACAGTCAGCGAGCTAGTTGCTGGTTTATCGGCGGATGCCCGAGCGACAGTGCGTCCCTATCAGTTGGTACGATCGCAAGGTCACGGGCGATTACGCGGCCAACGAGCCTTGGTCACCGGTTCTACCCGAGGGATTGGAGCGGCGATTGCCGCGGCCTTTGAGCGGGAGGGGGCGACGGTATTGCGGCACGGTCGCCATCCCGTTGGCGACGGCAATGGGGTGTTTGGGGCCGATCTGAGTGATCCAGCAGCAGTAAATACGCTTGCCGCGAGCGCGTGGGGGAGCGAAGGCTTGGACATTTTGGTTTGTAATGCTGGTGTTGATGTTTTGACGGGGTCAGCGGCTCATTGGCCTTTTGAGCAGAAGCTCGAGGCGCTTTGGGCTGTGGACGTGCGGGCCACGATAGTGTTGGCTCGGCTCATCGGGCAACGGATGAAAGAGCGGGGGCACGGGTGCATTTTGACCATCGGCTGGGACCAGGCTGAAACGGGCATGGAAGGCGATAGTGGTCAGCTTTTTGCTGCCACCAAAGCAGCAGTAATGGCATTTACCCGAAGTTTAGCGCGTAGTCTGGCACCTGAAGTGCGGGTTAACTGCATAGCCCCGGGTTGGATTCGCACAGCATGGGGCGAAATGGCTTCACAATATTGGCAGGAGCGGGTGCGTCGGGAGACCCTCTTAGCCCGCTGGGGTTTGCCGGAAGATGTCGCTGCCGCCGCCATTTGGTTAGCTAGTCCCGAGGCCAGCTACGTGACCGGCCAGACCATTCACATCAACGGCGGCATGCTCTGAACATATATCGATTTCATACGTCCTGCCTTCTTCCCTGTAAGGAGTTTGCTCCAAATTTTTCAACGTTTGGGTTCAGGTGGAGGTGGGGGTGGAGGCGGAGTTAGGACATCTCCCGATGGCGGTGCACCTTTTAGGTTGTCAGGTGTTGTAGTCTTGCCCCCGGTTTTATTACTACCGCATCCCATATTTAGTAACATGCAACCCAACAACAAGAGCGAAAGAATTGCCGAAGACCACTGTAACTTACTCATTTCCGCCATTCTAATCTCTCCCCTGGTAGCCTGTAAACCATTGCTTACTTAGGCCTTGATTTGCGTGAACCCATATCATCGACTGGGATCTACTTCTGTAAATTCACTCATTATAAGTTATGACTTGGCCATCGCTGGTACCTGCAAAGAATTGGTAATTCGCGTCACTCCCGATATACCTAATTCCTCGGACCGATCCATCACCCATTGCAAACTGTACAATACCAGGATGCTTACTGTTTAACATCCACCATTGGTTATTTGCAGGAGGTTGTGGATGTAACCCCCAAGCTGTTGGGAAGTAACTTGCAGCCATCCATTGTGGGGAAATTGGCTGCCAGCCTGAGGTTGGGGCAGCTTTTGAAGCATACTCACCGAATAAAAATGTGTTACTCGTACCATCTGCAAATTTACTTAACACGCTTTTGCTGCGATTGAAGAATGCCCCCCTGTAAATATCACCATTCAGACCTGAGCGACCCGCTATCCCTAGGTAGTTGGTTCGTCCGAAAACATGATTCGCATTTCCAAAACTTATCAGTACCATGCTAAATGAGGTACTAGATAACCTGAACGGACTAAAAAACGCATCCCAAGGTTGGTTCTCCGCATCGTCCGAGGGACATAGAAACGTTTTGATTCGGGCGCCCTTGTTGTTCCAAAAACTGGGATAATTCCAATAAGCAGGGTAACTCCTATCCGGGTCTAGATAATCAGAAGGAGCTCCTGCCATCAGTTGTCTAAATAGATTATCTTGCTCTACAAAAGGTAATAGGAATACTAAAGTTCCGATAGTTTGTGCATTGTAATTTATAGTGTGGATTCCAGTATCGGTACCAAACGGTAGATCAGTTGGCATTGGTCCCAAAAACCCCGGAGGCAGACGATTGTTTGCGCTTTCATAGTTATGAGCTGCCAAAGCAATTTGTTTCAAATTGTTCTGGCAAGTTGATCGGGCGGCGGCTTCGCGAACTTTTTGCACGGCGGGCAGCAACAAGCCGATCAGGATGGCAATGATGGCAATCACCACCAGCAGTTCGATCAGGGTAAAACCGCGTCGTCGTGGGTCGATGAAACGGATCATGACGACAGACCTCCCACAGGTGTAAGCAAGGAAACAACGCTGTCCGTTGGTTGTTCCCTACAGATTCAGGCGTAACCAACCTCCATGTCGGTTTCACAAGTTATGACACAACGATGGTAACAAAGCATGTGGGGATGAGGCAGTGGTGTTGGGCTGGTAGCTATGTTGTCGTCTGCGGGAAGAGGGGTGGATTATGGGAGAGTCCGTGCAGGCGACAGTCACGACCAGCTCGCCACTTTTTTTATTACGGATATTATGAAGGAGGATTCATCAACGGTCAACTCGAGTTTCGTTTTTTTAATAAATCCGTGAAAAAATAAGGCTCCTCTCTGAAGGGCTGCTTATTTGCAGCTTCCCGGTTCCCTAGGTTATCTTCGGAATTGATGTGCTGATTGTGAATGCTGAAAATGGTTCGCTTTGCCTGAGTTTGTCCAGTCGGATTCGTTCAGTATTGTACTTAGGCCTCGTCATTCAATCGATTTTGCTTAGGTTCAGCAAGGGCACTCCTGGGCTTTGGATCAGCAAGGTTAGCGGGAAAGCCAATTTTCCCTAC
Source organism: Gemmataceae bacterium (assembly GCA_025055795.1). Lineage (GTDB taxonomy): Bacteria > Planctomycetota > Planctomycetia > Gemmatales > Gemmataceae > Thermogemmata. Next base: position 16,520 of record JANWVV010000006.1, on the reverse strand, counting down.
ATCTCGACCTTGCCATTACTTCTTGACTCGCTCACAATGCTGGAAGACATGAAGGGATCATCATGTTCATTTACCCTGCTATTGACATTCGTGGTGGTCGCTGCGTGCGGTTGCGGCAAGGGGATTACGCTCAGGAAACGGTTTATGAGGATGATCCCGTGGCCGTGGCTCATCGCTGGCAGCGTGAAGGGGCCGACCGTTTGCACGTTGTTGATTTGGACGGTGCTCGGTCAGGGTATCCCGTCCATAAGGAAATCGTCCGTCGTATCGTACAAGTCGGTATACCGGTTCAAGTGGGCGGTGGAGTGCGATCAGAAGCAGACATAGCTGATCTGCTCGATAATGGCGTCCAATGGGTCGTCGTGGGTACACGAGCCCTGCGGCAGCCCGATTGGTTGATGAAAGTGACGGAGCGATGGCCAGGACGGATTGTCCTGGCACTCGACGCCCGCAACGGCCAAATTGCCGTCGAGGGTTGGCGCCAACAGGCTGGATTAACAACTATTGATCTGGTGCGACGTCTGCCGTCCATGCCTTTGGCTGCCATTGCTTACACCGACATCCAACGCGATGGGACATTAAGTGGCCCTAATGAAGCCGCGTTAAGGGAAATACAGCAGGTTTCCCCTTGGCCTGTTATCGCCTCCGGGGGCGTGGCCTCCTTGCAAGACGTACGGCGATTAATCGAACTAGGTACTTGGGGATGCATTATTGGGCGTGCTCTGTACGAGGGCACGATTCACCTGAGCGAAGCCATTGCGTTAGCCCGCTCCGCTTCTGCTTCCTGAACGCTCGTTGGGTCATTCGGGGTGGAACGGGCGTGGACACATACACACGGTCAGTGGCCGCCCCAAGCTATTGACCGACTGTTACATTCCACGGTCGGTGAGGTGTTCCTTTCCCCACTTCGGAGACCAGGCATGGCTGTCAAGCACTTGGTGGAGAACATCCGGGACATTGCCTTGGTAGGGCATCGCGCTTCTGGAAAAACCACCCTGGCCGATGCCCTTTTGTTTCATACACGGGTGGTTGACCGCATGGGTAATGTCGATGAAGGGACCTCAGCGGTCGACGTTGATGAAGAGGAACGCAAGCATCACTTCTCCATTGACACACATGTTCTACATCTATCGCACAATGGTAAACATCTCAATCTGCTCGACGCTCCCGGCTACCCAGACTTTATTGGTGCGGCCTTGGAATCGCTAGCCGCCGTCGAAACCGCCGTTATTGTCGTTTCCGCAATCAATGGCGTGGAGATGAACACCCGCCGGATGTTTCAAGAGGCATCCAAGCGTGGCCTTGCTCGCATGATGATTATTAACAAGCTGGATGCGGACAAAATCGACTTTGCTGGCGTTGTCAAGAGTTTGCAAACAGCTTTTGGCAAAAACTGTGTCTTGTTCAACGTTCCCAACGCAGTGGGTCCTGAACTGCGCGAGGTAATCAGCCTGTTACGACCTCCTGGGCAACTCCCCAGCACGCTCCCCATTGACGTCGCAAGTGCTCGCACGCAACTGATAGATGCTGTTGTGGAATGTGACGAAGCCCTGATGGAAAAATACCTTTCCGAGGGAACCATATCTGACGCTGAATTGGAAGCCGCGGTTCCCCACGCTATCGAAGCAGGCACGTTGATCCCAATCTTATGTACATCCGCCAAAAAGGGTATCGGAATCCGTGAACTACTGGATGCTCTTTGTCAATATGCTCCGTCGCCGCAGTTCGCTGGCAAACGGCTGGCTGATTATGTCATCACCACCAACGGTCAGCAACATCCGCTACAACCTAGCGAAACCGAAGAGTTTATAGGGCAGGTCTTCAAGGTGGTTAATGACAAGTTCGTCGGTAATCTAAGTTACATCCGTGTGTTGTGCGGCAAGCTGGAACCCAATCATCCGGTGATCAACCTGCGGAGTGGCCAATCCCTCCGTATCGCTCACATTTATGAGGTGCAAGGAACTAAAACGTCGCCCATAGGGGAGGCCGTTCCCGGTGACATCGTTGCGGTGGCCAAGGTCGATGGGTTGGAAATCGGTGATACTTTGTCCTACTCACCTCAGGCCCCCAAATTACCTGTGCCTATCTTTCCCACTCCGATGTTTGGCGTCGCCGTAGAACCGAAAAATCGAGGCGACGAACAGAAAATTTCTCAAAGTCTGCAGAAGGTAGCCGCGGAAGATCCCACACTTAAAGTGGCCCATGACCCGCAGACCAATGAACTGGTGGTCAGTGGCATCAGCCAATTGCATTTGGATGTCATCCGGGAACGCCTGAAGGCCCGCTTTGGCTTGGAAATCAATACCAAGGAGCCCAAGATACCCTATCGCGAAACGGTAACAGCGGAAGGGCAAGGGGATTACAGACATAAAAAGCAAACCGGCGGAAGAGGTCAGTTTGCCGAAGTGCATCTGCGGATCTATCCTTTGCCCCGCGATATCAAGGACCAGGCCCAATGTGAAGCGGTTTTTGCCAACAAAAGTCGCTTTGAGAAAATGCGTGCTTGTCATTACGATCCGAATTTCAACTTTGCCTTTATTGATCACATCGTCGGTGGTGTCATTCCCAACAATTTCATCCCGGCCGTGGAAAAGGGATGCAAGGAAATGCTCGAACGGGGAGTGCTAGCCGGTTACCGCATACAGGACGTGGCCGTGGAGGTGTACTTCGGTAAACACCACGAGGTGGACTCTTCAGAAGCGGCCTTCAAAATCGCCACGCGTCAGGCATTCAAGAAGGCTTTCCTAAGTGCTCGACCCGTGCTGTTGGAACCGATTGTCCGCGTTGAGATCACGGTACCTAGTAAGTACACGGGGGCTGTACTGAGTGATCTGCCCACCAAACGGGCACAAGTCGAAAATCAGGAGAGCCTACCGGGGGACCTGACCGTCATCTACGCCCGGGCGCCGCTGGCAGAGATGAGCCGCTATGCCGCCCAATTGGGTGGCCTGACTCAGGGCAGTGGCTCCTACTCGATGGAATTCAGCCATTACGAGATCGTGCCGCCAAACATCCAACAACAAATTGTCAGCAAGGCTCAGCTTAAGGAAGAAGAGGAAGAATAAAGGCCGCCCTCGATTGGTCTTGTGACGATTGTGCTAACAGTTGGACAGCTCCTCGGGCAGGGTCCCCCAAGTTTCCGGGTCTCAGAGTAAAGGGGAAGCTTGGACCCTGCCGGCTTTTTCTGGTATGATTGAAATGAATCCGTAGCGACGGCGGGTAGCCTCTGTTACCCCCATTACCCTATCTATGCCCGAATTAACCGGAGTCAGGGATACTTCATGCAAGCGGTCAAGGACTTTTTTATCGGCGAATGGTATTTCGCCTTGCCGTTGGTGACTATGTCGCTGGTGGGAGCGGCTTTGGTCATCTGGCGCATATTGCTGAACATCTCGGCCAACACGGACATGGATGAATTCCTGCCACTCTTTCAGCAAGTACTACGCAAAAACGGCATCCGTGGGGCCATAGAGTTATGCAAACGGGAAAAAGGATTGATTCCGAATCTGGTGTTTGTGGCAGGGTTGGAGGCTGCTGAACAAGGAGCAGCGGCCATGCGACGCAGCATTGCCAATGAAGTAGAGTTGCAAGTGCTGCCCCGCTTGCACTTTTTGTTGCCGAGTATTCTGGCCATCGCCAAAATTGCGACGATGGTCGGCTTGTTTTTCACCGTTATCTCCATGATCAATACCTTCGATGCCATCGGTCGCGAGTCGGCGGCAGGTAAGGTCAAGGAAATCGGGGGCCACTCCTCAAAAATTGGCTTGGCTTTGTTCGCCACAGCCATTGGATTGTTCACGGCCATCCCCCTGGTGTTCAGTCATGTGCTCTTCAAGGCATGGATCACTCGCTTTGAAGTGAAAATCAAACTGGCAACCCAGAAGCTGATCACCTTGGTTACCAACTACAAGAAGGATCCCCGGCTGCTGGATGGCCCATTACCCGGCATACCTCAGCCGTCCCGGCCAGTTGCCACTCCAGGAACGACCGGTTCGGCGGCTCCGGTAGTTGCCCCCCCGCCAATACCGCCGACGCCGGTTGGTGGAGCAGCACGGCCAGTACCGCAGAGTGGTCGAGGGACTTGATCTCATATAACTGATGACAGAATAACAAAACAGTATACCAACGTCCCTATTGGCAATCACAGCCGACAGCGAGCCTGATGCATCAGTAATCGCGGATTCTCTTGGCTCGTTAATTATCGAGCGAGACAAGCAAGTGGGAAGTTGATCGTCTTACGATGAGGTGAGCTCAGGTGGCGGAGACACCTAAACACTTTGACGTTTGGTTTGTCCGCGTCAACACGGTGTACAAAAAGGTACCCTATGAGGTAGTGGCCGGGTGGATCCAGCAGGGGCGCTTAGCCGCACACGATCGGGTTGCACCTAGCGGTGCGAACCAATGGATTACGGTTCAGGAACACCCTTTGCTCGCTGATTATCTGTCGCCTCTCATCGGCCAAGCTCCGATTGCAGTAGCAGAGCCCCCAATATCAGGAGCCGCTAGTTCTACAGAACCGGATACCGGTAGAGCAGGCGACACTGTGACACCTGACGATGCTTCGACCAGTACATCCGGGGGTGCCTCGCTTTCACCAGCATCGGCGGAAGAGCTCTTTGAGCATGCCTCGGCTCCCTTGTATCACCGCAGCGACGACGATGAAGAAGTCGATATGGTGCCTTTAATCGACATCAGCATGGTGCTGTTAGTGTTTTTCATCATGATTCGTGCGGCAGGGGCCTTGGCACCCGTAGACGTACCCGAAATGCGTTACGCCGGCAATCTTACCGCCGACCCGGATGCCATCACTATTGTCATCGACAAACTGAACGATGAGCAAGTGTATTATGCAGTGCGACAGGGTACATCAGCCCCCCAGTCGCACCATAATTTACTGCCCACTCCCGAAGCCGCTGTTCGGGCATTAGACGAAGTGCTTACGCGGGCTTCCCGCCCTCCAGAGGTTCGGATCGCCTGCCATAAGGACCTGCCTTATGAGCGGATCCTGGAATTACAGCCCGAGTTGGAGGACCGGCGTAAAAAAAACATCATCAACTCCTATGTGGCCACCGTCGTAGAAGCTCCACGGGAGTAATCGGCATTGCCAGGGGATTCAAGCACCGACTGTCCACAGTTAACCGCCTCAGGTGGGGGGGGTACCCGAACCAAAGGGTGCTGAAGCATTAAACGGTGACGATTTGACCCAAGTCCAGGGGTATAAACGTATTAGACAGGCATAAGAGATCGAGGCAATCGGCCGCTCTGGAGGCTATCATGTCGGTTTGGCTAGTACGTCCGGAAGGCTCGCCTCATGCTTTACGACTTTATAGTGCCGAAGAAGTACTCAACGGTCTACGCGAGGGGCATTGGTTACCTAGCGACGAGGTCAAGGGGCCTGCGGACAACGATTGGCGGAGTATCGATACACATCCCCAGTTCGCCGATCGCATCGAGGAGATTCTAGCACCACCGCGTCTTCAGGAAGACGAAACACACCTTGACATGAATCCGCTGATTGATGTCTGCCTGGTACTCCTGATTTTCTTTATTTTGACGATCACTTATGCATCGTTGGAGCGGGCCATCGACGTACCCTCTCTCAACCCGGAGAAGAAAGGACCGACGCAGATAGAATACAAAGACATTAAGGATCAGGTGTTCGTTGTGCGGGCCCGTATGAATGGCAATCAACCGATCGTGAAGATTGAGGATAAAGAAGTGTCACTGGCTGAGCTTGGTAAAGAGATGAAACGGATCATGGATAATACCGGTCGGCGGGAAATGATTCTCGATGTTGACAAGGCGGTACCCTGGGGGGTCATTGCAACTATTTTGGATGCTGCTAAAGGCAATGGTGTCCGCAATATCCTCAACAATCGCCGTGGATGACTCTACCTGGTCTTCAATGGCAGTTTGCAAGTGCATCAAGAACTGTTTATGGTAGGTAATGCAGGTTGCATGTAGCTTGCCTATTCAAGATGCAGTGTCGGTATGACTGTTCCAACTCGAGCCTACGTGGTCATCCGTCGTGATGACGGTTATGGAGACGTCTTTGCTTTGCAAGAAGGCACTCGGCATCGCTTGGGACGTGCACCCTCCAACAAAATTGTCATCAAGGATGATTTGTGTAGTCGGGAACATGCCGAGATATACCCTGAAGGGTTGGATTGGGCCATTCGCGATCTGGGGAGCCTTAATGGCACGCTTGTTAACGGCGAACTCCTGCGCAAGGAGCGGATCTTGCGTCCCCTGGACGAGATCCGGGTCGGCCGGACACGGCTTGTATTCGTCGAAGAATTGGGTCAACTATCTGAGGCTCCAGCAGCGAGCGGTCAGGGGGACCAGGAAGGGGATGGTTTTGCCATACGTAAACGGTTAGGGCAAACGCGGTATTTGCCTCCCCTTAGCGGCACCGATGATTCAACGCATACGAGTCCTCGGATTGGGCCGACCCAGGCGTTGGCTGTGCTCTACCGACTGGCCCTGGATATGGCCAACTGTGCCAATCCTGTGGAATTGTGTGAGCTAGTGGTCGACGCCTTATTCCGTGCCACGCCAGCGGAGACCGCCGCCGTTTTGGCACTCAGGGAAGGCCATGAGTTGGTCCCCGTTGTTTATCGTTGCCGCTATCCTCACGCCCCACAAACCTATCATAAGGTTTCCAGTTTTGTCAGTCAGGAAGTGATGAATGCCCGTCAGGCCATCTTGGCGGAAAACGTAGCGGCGGATCAGACGTTGATGGTTCGCGACAGCATTGCCGAGCTGCGGGTGGCCAGTCTGATTTGCGCCCCCGTCTTTTATGAGACCCAACTGCTCGGGTTGTTGCACCTTTATCGCACCACACCTACCATGCCCCTGAATGCGGACGACTTGGAGTTCACCTTGGCCGTGGCTCGACAGTTCGGTGTGGTGTGGCATCGGCTTCGTCGTGAAGTGTCGCTGACCACGGAGAATCAGAGTCTGCGAGCCCAATTGCGGCTCGAAAGCGAATTGATTGGCGAAAGTCCAGCTTGGAAACGTGTGCTGGAGCAAGCGTTACGCGTGGCACGGACCAAGGCGACCGTTCTGATTCGCGGCGAAAGCGGCGTTGGCAAGGAGTTGATCGCTCGAGCCATTCACCAGGCCAGTCCACGCCGCGATGGACCATACATCACGCTCAACTGTGCGGCCCTAACCGAAACATTGCTCGAAAGCGAGCTGTTTGGACACGAAAAAGGTGCCTTCACTGGTGCCACCGAACGCCTCATCGGCAAATTCGAAGCGGCAGACGAGGGTACCATCTTCCTGGACGAAATCGGTGAAATGTCGTTAGGAACACAGGCTAAGTTCCTACGAGTGCTCGAAGGTCATCCCTTCGAACGCGTTGGGGGAAACGTGCCTATCCATGTCGACGTCCGCGTGGTTGCGGCGACCAATCGTCCCTTGGAAGAAGCTGTACGAGCGGGCACTTTTCGTCGGGATCTGTTTTTTCGATTACAGGTGGTGCAACTGGATGTACCACCATTGCGTGACCGCATGGATGATGTCCCTCTATTGGCTGAACACTTCCTCAAACGGTTCAGCCGCGAGACCGGCCGCAAATTCAAAGGCTTCACGCCCGCGGCCTTGAATAAGCTGCGACAGTACCACTGGCCCGGGAACGTGCGGGAATTGAAAAACGTCATCGAAAGAGCGGTTGCCTTGGCTTCCACATCACTGATCGATGCCGCTGACATTTGGCTTTCGCAACTGGACGCCCCAGCAAGCAAGGACATGAGTGCTAGCCCGGCTAACTCCTTGACAGACAGCAGCCGGGCCTCTCCGTACCAGCCGCTATCCTTGGAGGAGCTGGAAAAACGTCACATAAGGGCGACTTTGGAGTACACCGAGTGGAACAAGTCCCAAGCTGCTGCCATTTTGGGAATTGAACGATCGACGTTAGACCGCAAAATCAAAGCTTACGGTCTCAGCCGCGACACGGGGTGAACAGGGCAAGGGTGGCTACCCACGTCCGAAGTGACGGCAGTGGATAAATGGCGATAGGTCGGCCTGGGCAGTTGACAAAAAGCCGATCCGTTCATCAGGTAGATCTGCCGGGAAATGCTTCACATTTAAGCCTCTCCAGGAATCGAGCCAGATCGGTGGGCAGGGGCATACTCCAGTGGAGCGGTTGTCTGGTGGCGGGATGGAGAAATCCTAATTCGGCCGCGTGCAATGCAAGGCGTGGCGCATTGCTGGGATCGGGCAGGAGTCGGCCATCCAGGCAACGGACGTATACTTTTTCGCCACAGACGGGATGGCCCGCCTCCGCCAGATGAATGCGGATCTGATGCGTCCGACCCGTTTCCAAGCGACAAGACAACAGCGTGTATCCCGGCGAGCCAGGCAGGTATTCGATGGTCTCCACATGGGTGACGGCTTCTTTTCCCCGGTGTGGATTCGATGTACTACCGCGACGACCATCGCCACGATCCCGGACCAGGCGGGAACGGAATGTCTGATTCGATACTTGCCCCACGACAATTGCTAGGTAGCGTCGAAACACTGTATGGAGCTGGAATTGCCGCCCTAATGCTCGCTCTGCCTCGGCGGTACGTGCGAAAACGAGTAAGCCGCTTGTTTCACGATCCAGACGATGAACGATCCGTAGCCGAGGCAGTTCGTACCAAGGATGGCGTAGGCGACCGGCCAAGGCCCATTGCGTCAGGTCTTCCAGGGTGGGCGAACGCCGGCGACGCTCCTGCGACCAGTGTTGCTCGAGGGGATGGCGAACGGTGTTGATTCCCGCGGGTTTTTCCACAACCACGATGTGTTCGTCCCAATAGCGCAACACTAGCCGCTGCGGATGAGCTGTGGCGGGTAGCGGTCGAGGATGATCCAACAAGGTCACCGTCTCGCCTTCCTGTAATCGCCGTGCGTCGTCAGTACAAACATTTTCGTTGACCAGAACCCGCCGAGCTGTGATCAGACGACGCACTTGCGTCCAGGAGGGACCACCCAGGCGAGCACGCAGCACTTTGGCCAGTGTATGGCCAGCTTCCTGAGGAGTAACCGCAAATGGTGACAGACTATGGTGCGCGGCCATAACCTACTTTGAAATCCGTTTTAAATCTCGAAGTCAGAAAACAAAACTTCGGAACTATATCTGATACGTCTTTTACTTTTGTCCGTTGCCAAAACGATTTTAGACCCTTGTTTAGGGTACTAATCATTGGGAGTTGGGTAGGTTCAGTTCCCTTAGCATATCGCGCACAACAGCCAAAGGTAGTCATGCAGGGTAATGCCAGGGAAGTAATCGTTACGCCATTGCGAGTGGCAGTTCAGAACGTCTCCCTCACTTTCTTTTTTTAAGGGGAAGTTATGATATGCAGATTAGGAATGGAAGGAAGTGAGGAAACGAGAGACATTAAGGGATTGTACGGCAGCGTGGAGAATTGGGGTGCCAACAACATGACCGATAGGGATCATGGAGGGGACGAGAACGCATGTTGGCACCATTTTTGGACGGTTACCAAGGGCGAAAACAATTTGACGATGCCACCCATCATTTGCGTGTTGTGGTCGGTGAACCCATGGCGGCTCACTAGGGGCGTAACCAATATCGACGGCCTACTCCTCTGCGTGAGGGGAGCGAGATTGGATTAGCCGTTTTCCACCCCCCGCGTTGGAGTCTATGTAGGTCTTTGGAGGTTGTAGGCAAGTCAGATATTGGATGGCCGCATAGGAGTTACTCAAGCGTCCGGGAATTTTTTACCGTTTTCTGCCGTGCTCGATTTTGGGCCAATAGACGTACAGGTTGAAGTACGGGTCGTTATCGTGATCATGGCATTTCATGCATATGGTCGCAACGCGTTCAACGGTCCGGCGTTGGGAAGCCGGCAATGCTTGTTCGGCCTGGCGCTGTTCGACAGGTGGCAAGGCTGCGAGTTTTTTCATCTGCTCCGCACTAGGAAGACGATCAGTCGCTTCTTGTTTCCAGGGGGACATGAGTAGTTGGAGCCCCGTGTGTTGAGGATTGGTGGCATGTCCGCTTCCAGGCCCATGGCAGCTTTCGCAACCGACGTGTTTCAGGGATGGCGTTTTCGTGGCACTAACGAAGCCTGTCTGATACTCCAGGCCAACACTGTGGCAGACGACGCATTCGGGATCGAATTGCCGCAGCTCAGGTCGCCGGGCTTTATGTTCTAAGGTGTCCAGAGCGTGGCTATGGGCTGTCTTTTCCCAAATGCGGTAGTCTTCGGCATGGCAGCTTTGACAACGTTGCGAGCCGTAGTAACTGAGATTCAGGTCAGGATGCTGAATCTGAACCGGATGGGGACGTTTGGCCACAGCAGCTAGTAGGTTGCGATCCCGCACGCGTTCTGCATAGGTTTGCAGTAGCGGCAGAACGGGGTTGCTCTTGTAGGCCGCCTCTTCGCTGCCTGGGGTGACGTAATACTCGGTGAGCGGCACCAGTTGATAGTGAAGCTGCCAAGCGTCGCCGGTCTGGGAAAAAGCCCCAACCACGCCAACGTAGCGTCCCTTATGGCCGACCTGGACGATCAAAGTTCGTCCGTTATTAACGCGTTGGGGAAACTGCGGGGGCTCCGAGTCATCTGATCGACAAACTATCACCTGAAACTGCGGGAAGTCTCGGGCAAGTAAAGCAGCTTCATCAGCACTACCCTGGTACAGCAGGACCAATAGTTGCGGTGGTGTGGTGTGTCCCCTGAGGGCTGTCAGGACTTCACGCAGAACCGTGCCGTTATCAATCTTGCCCTGCGCATTTTTGACGAACGTTATGCTGGGATCGAGCTTACTGCTTTCGATCTCTTCGGCCAGTGTCCGGCCGATTAGGCCCACGATGCCCAGGACTGTCGATCCAACTTTGGTTACTTCAAAGCGTTCGACGAGAGGACGGTTCAGTCCGGCGGGCTGGAACCGTTCCTGACGAGATATCGGTTTGCCATCTACTTGACCCAACAGATTGGCTGCTAACAAGTACGGTGGCCGTTCTTCTTGTAAGGCGTAAGCAGTCAGCAGTTTATCCAACTCTGCTTCCAGATCGGCTTTGCCGATTCCGACGGCCTGATAACCCATGGCATGCAAGGCCCGCATGACTGTTTCATAACGCAGTAATCCTTGTTGTCGAACATACAGGTGTTGGGGGTAAATGTCGCCCAAGTCGACACCGGCCACTGGCCAACCCTTTGCCTTGAGGCTCTGGACGAGTTGGGCCCGGCGTTCTAATCCCCCCAGCTGCGGACGGGTACAGCCACAGGGTTGCAAAAATCCATAGGTCTGACCGCTGATCACAAGAGCCAAGGCTGGCCGTTGCTCTCGAGGCCAATCGGCAAAAAGGGGCAGGCCGCCAATACGAGGTTCTTCGACTGGTCTTATCGTTGGAGGAGCTGCACCCCCCGGCCAAGCTAAAAAAATGCCCGCAACCAGGCCTATGAGTAAGGCGACGCGGACGCTGCGACGATACCCCTTGTCCACCCCTCTGCTCACAGCCATGCATTGCCTCTCCATGCTGCACGCCCTCGTCACTGAGATTCCGACAGATGGACTTTAAGTATTTTCGGCCTTTAGCCACCATTGAGTAAAAACTTCCTGTTTCGATTTAGCCGTGATCGTCTTTTCATTCGGAACAACTATAAAATAGTTGTGTGCGGTATTCCCGCCCATTTCAGGAAATCAAATCTTTCTGGGAGAATTTTACACCTTGCTCAGATTAATCCCATCGAAATCGGTGACTTGTTTTGGTTGCAAAAGCAGACGATTGGCTTTACGCCTTTATACTTTCCTCAGGTTCGCTCTTTAGTAGCTCGGACTGTTAGTATGACCATCCTATATGGTAGAGATTACGTTTTTGACCCCTCGGATTGACCATAAGACTGTTGTTTTATAGTAATATAAACTTCATCCGAAAAACTACAACTAGTATAACATAAATTATGAATATCGAATGTTGGAACCTTTGAGAAAAATTTTTTTCTTGCGTACAATAGATGACTGGAGGAATCCAATAACTATATTTTAAAATGGATCGATTCATTTATACATAATTTTAATTATTAGTTGCTTATGACTCTTTGGCGTCGTTACTTGCTAGTACAAGCCTTGATGGTATGGCAAGGGGGATTTGTTTTTTATAGCGCCTTTGTGGTTCCGCTCGGAACTGAGGTGCTAGGTTCTTCTGCGGTGCAAGGAGCGGTGACCGCTCGCGTGGTGGAAATCTTGCATCTGCTGGGTTTCATTTCCCTGGGTGCATGTCTGTGGGACATGCTCGTGGCAGTCGAGCCGGAGCGACGTTCTCGCCATATTCGTTGGGTTTGCTGGATTATTGCAGCCTGTGCCCACGGTTTGTTGCTGTATTTCTATCTGTTATTAGTCAGCTTCATGGATCCAGGTCGCCGTTATGTGGTCATCCATCCCCCATTTTATCCAGTCCATCGGCTGTACTTGTGGACTTGTACTGGGCAATGGCTGGTCCTGGCTGTCTGGCTGCTGCTGACATTAAGAGCATGGCAGAACATCGATCGCCAGTCAGATCACGAGATATCAAAAAAGGGAATCGGAAACGGCGACTAGCCCGCAATTTACAGGGAAGGTAAGGACAATGTAAATCAGCGGACTTTTTTTGGGCATTTTATGGTCAATTCTTCTAGCGAGGGCATTCGTGCCATCAATGCCCACTACCAAGGACAAGTCTAATTTCATTCTAATTACATGGAAATACACCCTCCCTCATCTCATGGATCATCAGTGCGAATGCAAATACACCACGCTTGGCTAGGAAGCAACTCAGGGTGTGTGTTTGCTAGGGGGACATTCATCCTGACGTCCGTGTGTCTCACCCTTCAGGCATCAAGAAACGTGGCGTCAAGTTATTGGAATCACCCTAGGAGTACCCAGCCTGTGCAGCTGTAGTAAGGCGGGAACCGCGATCCTCCTGCCCAGAAATGTGGAGGAGGAATATTGTCCTAGGGTGTGCATGGTGTCCAGCATCGAAGGGGAAACAAAACTAAGACCATATTACTAGTTGATCTTTCAGCTTTGCCGCCAACGTTCTAGCAGGTTGCGGGTGATGCGTTGGACGCGGGGGTCGGGACCATGTGGGCGGCCGTTATGGACGTAGGGTAGCCAATGTCCTGGTGGACTACTCAATCCTTGAGCCCAGAAGATGGTGGCCGCATTAAAAATGATGTTCCCCTTAGGTCCTGAATAAATGGTTGCTTCGTAATGACTTTCGGCTTCACCGGCCGTCCAGGTTTTGCCGGCTGCAACCACTTCCAAACCGGGGATATCGGCGGGATCGCCATGGAATTCCCAACCGACTAGTCCCGGAATGCCCTCCCCCGACCGCATGCCGGTGCCTTCGAAAATCCAATGGTTCGGCTTTCGGCAAATCCAGTCGCCTGAGCCATTGAAAGGGGAGACGGTCTGCGCTCCGATCAAAGTGGCTTCATTGGGGGCTGCTACGGGCAGGTCAGCCATGTATTTATCTTCTCCTGGTCGGATACCGCCATAGCGTCCGACACGCTCAATGATCCGGTGGGGCTGTCCGCTACTGGAAGGTGTTGCTTCCAGCACAAAGCAGCAGGTGTTCCCCGAGAAAAAGCCAAAGTGCACACCACGTCGGACCGCTTCCAGGCAGTGGTCGAACTGTCGGCGGGTCCAATATTCGTCATGACCCACGGACAGAAAGGCCCGGCAACGCAGCAGCGTGTCCAGTGACCGGTCGATGTCTTCATTGGCACAGTAAGTCACGTCGTAGCCATGCTGTTCCAGCCAGTAGGCGAAGGGAAACTCGAACAGCAGGAACTCGCCTGAACCCAACGATAGCGGATTGTCAGTTACTTGCCAGTAACGGGCATAAGGGCGATCAAAGCTGACGCGAACGCCGGAAACCAGCGGCTTATGGTCAGGCCGATCATTATCATACAGTGAATCGGCTGCAGGCCACTTGTTATATGCCTGCCAGGTATTAGTGCTGCATTGAAATAGAAAATCCGCAGGACGGTCATCGCGGACGATGAAAATACAGTAACTTTGGTAGCGATGTCGGGAAGCAACCAGCTTGGCCAGGTAGACGCCACTGAGCCAATCTCGCGGCACTTCCAACTCCACGGCTACCTTCCAGCGGCATTCGCGTAAGCGTTTGTCACTCCGCGGGGGAACTTCCTGCGGCTGACCCTCGAATGGTCCCAAGATTGTCATCCGCCGTCCGCCGGTGCCTCCGTAGTACCCGAGGCGATAAATGTGGATGTGGAAGGGCGAGGCAGGTTGCGTGCTCACGCAGAAACCGATTTTTTCCCCTGCCGCTACGGAGGTGCGAGTACAATACCCTTCTATCAACGTCTGCCGCAGACGGTTGTTAGGGTCGAACTTGATGTAAGTCAGTTGCCAGTCGGTTGTACCAGGACGCTGGTTTTCCTCGCTAACGAGCCGTGATCGGACAGGGGAGGCCCCACTGACGAACCAATGGGACCCCGTGCCCATGGCAGTGGCAACCATGGCACTGCTCCCTAAAACATCGCGACGGCTAGGCTGCAGCGGCATAACTCGCCCCTCACTGATCGTTCGACCTCCATCCGGAGCGATGGAGGTTTTTCTTCTTACTAGAGAAACAACGATTGGTCTGTTCTTACGATCTTTGTTTTCCAGTTCAGATTCAAGATTGGAAATTACGTCAAAGGGATCATCGCGCCGTTGGAGTAGAGTAGGGGTGCCCCGAGATCTTAGCGGTTGCCATCAGCGGATTGACCAAGAACTGCCTAGCGACGTTGTGTAGGAATGTTGTTTTCCAACTGTTGGTGGTTTGGGCTGACAGCGGGCAATCCGAGAAAAGGGTTTAGAAAGGTGGATCAGAGCCACGCATGGAGGAAATTCCTCGATGGACGCTATCCCCCGATTACGCATCAGTCATTTGTATAGCGATCTGGCAGCCAGCATGGCCTATTGGCGGGATAATCCGCAACGGGTGGTAGCTAGCCGGCAGCGGTTGGAAGGGGCGTTAACTACTGGTGCAACGATTTATGGGGTCAACACCGGTTTTGGTGCCTTGGCTCGGGAGCGGGTTGCGGAGACGCAACTGGAGCAGCTGCAGCGGAATCTGCTGCTTAGCCACGCGGTGGGGGTAGGGGAGCCACTGAAACCGGAAATTTGCCGCCTGATGCTCCGTCTGAAGATCCACGCTTTGGGGTTGGGATACTCGGGGGTGTCGTTGCCGACGTTTCAGCGGTTGCTGGAATTCGATGCTCGTGACCGCATCCCTGTGGTGCCCAGCCGGGGCAGCGTGGGGGCCTCGGGGGATCTGGCTCCCTTGGCCCATCTGTGTCTACCCCTGATAGGGCAGGGTACCTTCTGGGATGCGACAGGGACAGGACAACTACCCGCTGCTGTGGTCCTGGCTCAGGAGGGGTGGGAACCGCTCGCTCTGGCTCCGAAAGACGGCCTGGCTCTGATCAATGGCACCCAATTCATGAGTGCCTGCGGAGCCTACGTATTGGAGAAAGCACACACGCTGACCGCTTTATTCGATTTGGCTGCAGCGATGTCCTTGGAAGCTTTGCAAGGGAGTATCCGACCATTTGATCAGCGTGTCATCGCGTTACGCCCTTTTGCAGGGGCGGTCCGGGTAGCGGAGCACATCCGGTTTTTGCTACAGGAAAGCCAGATTCTGGAGTCCCATCGCCACTGCGGCAAGGTTCAGGATCCCTACTGTCTACGCTGTGTTCCCCAAGTACACGGAGCCAGTGGCGATGCATTGGCCTGGGCCGCAACCATCCTGGAAACAGAGTTGAATAGCGTTACCGACAATCCACTGGTTCTGGAGGATGGCGACATTGTGAGTGCCGGCAACTTTCACGGTCAGCCACTGGCGCTTGCCCTAGACCTGACAGCTATCGCCCTGGCGGAACTGGCATCGATTGCTGAACGTCGCATCTACCTGCTACTGGAAGGACACGATGGTCTGCCCCGGCTGCTCATGCGTGAGACCGGGTTGAACTCGGGCTTCATGATACCGCAGTACACAGCAGCGGCGTTGGTCAGCGAAAATAAGGTGTTGTGTCACCCAGCCAGCGTCGATTCCATCCCGACCAGCTTGGGTCAGGAAGACCATGTGAGCATGGGCAGTATTGCAGCGGTGAAGCTGCTGCGAGTGTACGATAATGTTGAAACTGTGCTGGCCATCGAATTACTGACAGCCGCCCAAGCGTTGGATTACCGTCAGCCGTTGCGTCCTGGCCGCGGGGTCGAGGCCGCCCATCAACGTATCCGGGCAGCCATTCCCCATCGGGAAGCTGATTATCTGTTCCATGAAGATCTACAACCCATGCTGGAACTGATCCGTACAGGCGAGTTACTGCGTGCCAGTGGCTTGCAACCGTCACCTCTTGTACCAGCCGCCTCTGCGGGCGGAATTCAGGTTTAACTGGTTTCGCTCAGCTAGCCTGGCAAAACATCTCAGTCAAAGATGGGCCCCACTAGCGATGCTTCGTGCTACGCACGACCGATCCGAACTGCCCGGACAGGGGACGTCCTCCGCTTGTACG
>JANWVV010000069.1 GCA_025055795.1 Gemmataceae bacterium | reverse complement strand
CAGACGAAGCAGGAGCGGTCGAGGGAGACGTCAAGGGTGGCAGCGACGCGGGGGCACTCATCGGGCTTTTTCCTGTCCCAGCTGGTAGTAGCTGGAACATTCCCCCACCATTCCCCTGACCGGTACAGACATCCCCCACACAGGGGAAGATAGCTGCTGTCGGATCGCACTTATATGCAGCGTTGTAGCAGCGGCCGCTCCACACCTTGCGCTGGCCCCGCGGCGCCTCCAGAATGTTTTCCAGGAATAGTTCGTAATCATCCGGCTCCCGGGTTTCGCGTCCAGGTACACGTTTGGGAACCTGATCGCAGTTGAGCGGTCCAACCAGACGCGGGGTGACTAGAATAATCAGTTCCTGTTCGCGAACCTCGTGCCGCAAACGGCTGAACCCGACTCCAATGAAGGGCAAGTCCCCCAGCACCGGCACTTTACTGTTGGTTGCTTCGACACTGTTCTGGATCAAGCCGCCGATGGCATAAGTCTGCCCCGACTCGAGCATAACAGCGGTGCGGACAGACTGTTCGGTAAAGCCCGGGGTCGCTTGGCCATTGATGATAATGCCCAGACCGAAGTTGACCGCCGAAATGCGGGGCTGGATCTCCAGCCAGATCATGCCATTGCCATAGACAATCGGCAGAACCTCCAATTCGGTACCGAAGGGCTGCAGCTGCGCCCCTGGCCCAACCAAGCCGGCCTGCGGACTGACAACGGCTTGTTGTCCACCAGCTCGGAAGAAGGCAGGGCGGCCGCTTTGGGTAACGATCCGGGGCTCGGCGATGAATTTGGCCACCCCCTCGTTGCGTAGGGCTTGCAATCCAGCGATGAAAGTGGCCGGGGTGATGCCCAACTGCAGATTAGCCGTCGGACTAACACCACGAACCAGGCCGGGAATGTTCAATTGCTGTTGCTGCTGTACTCCGATCAAACCGCTGACCAGGCTGCTCACCTGAACCGTCGAACCACTTACAGCAAAGTCGAAGCCACGCTGCCGCAACAGGTTCCGGTCGACCGAGGCAACCACCACATCAATTTGCACCTGCTGACCGCCACCGATCTGCATTGCGTTAATAATGTTGGGCTGACCTGCCTGGCCGGCTGCCTGACCGGGAAGTTGCCCCGCGGCGTTGGCTGCCAATTGCATGATGATTTCTGCATCCTGGGGGCTGGTCACATATCCGCTTAGAATGATCGAGTTACCCAAACCTGCTGTCACTTCCACATTGGCTGTGGGCACGGTCCGCCGGATCAGATTTCGTAACAGTGTCAAGTCTGGCTGCACCACCACATCAAAGACCAGGGGCGGTCGATCCTTGAACACCAAAGTCAACTGGCTTTGACCGGTCGTTCGACCTGTAAGCAGAAGTTCCCGCGGGTCAGTGGCACTCACCCGCACCTGGACTACATCCTCCCGGCTAACAACCACGTCACTGAAAGCGTCCTTCCCGGTATCCGGCTTGAAGGACACCACGCCCCCCAACGGTACAATCAGAGCGCCCGTTTTGGGATCCACCTGGGCCGTTGGCGGTTTAGGAGTTGGCGCGGGTGGTTGATTACTCGGTGCCGGCTGAGGCACAGGAGGTTGCTGCGCCTGCACGGCCATCATCCCCAGGCCCAAGGCCAGCATTACCCCCCCTAACAGCTTTAAGTAGACATTCGGGTGCATCCTCTCACCTCTCCTCCCTTCAGAACCTGGACGGAAACTTTTCCGTCCGGATGGTACCCGCTGTGGAAACACCTCACACGTTGTCCTATCCACAATCACCGCACACCCGTTGCACGCTCCGAAGCTCGACGCTCAGCAGTGGGGACGGACGCCTTGCTAGAGGGTTTGCGCAGTGGTTTGGCCGGGCTAGCTACTTTCAGGGCCCCTGCTGGCACGCCAATAGCTCCGCTTTTCCTCATTGTCGGCATCCTCCCCCTGGTTCATTCCTTCACATGTCATTTGAGTGATAGTGGTTCACCGCGTAGCGAAGGTTCGGACTTTATCCACCCGGTTGTTGATCCTGCGTAGAAGTAGTGTCATTAGGCACGGGCGGTGCCGAAGTGCCCGGCTTTGTCGGGTCTTTTGGCGCCGCTGTCGAGTTGTCCGCGGTGGTAGTAGCTTGCTCCGGCGTCAGTTTTTCCTTGAGCCGCCATTCGCCGGGACGGACTTCCTCGTAGCGATAGATTTCTGTTCGGTGGGCCGTATGCACGGCGACGTCACGGGTCGGTCGGCGGGGCGGAACGACGGGCAGGACCGGCTTACTGGTGTTTCCAGAAGCGTTGTTGGCCACTTCCGGCTTGGGAGGCTGGAACTCGTCCCGTGGGGCCGGCTTGGGCGGCGGTGGACCCAGCATCCCTTCCGTTAGCCACTGATTCTTGGCCAGGGTGCTTTTGAGAGCCAGTTGTCCCAAGGCTGCGGTCGGGTCAGTGATCGCTCCCTCGGCATACTCCTTGGGGATTTCCTTTTCGACAAACTTCTGTTGCAGCAACTCCTTGGTCAGCAAGGTGCCCGCTGCTAGCTCTTCGTTGGCAACCCACACTTTCACCGTTTCCACTTTGGGGGCCGATGGAGGCATCGGCGGAGTGGCTCCCTCATCTTCCCCTTCGCCCACCCGACTCGGCAAAATCAGAGCACGCAAACGCTTTTTGACTTCTTCAACGTTGTACACCTCATCATCTTTTTTGTTCGGATTGCGTAATAGCAAGGACAAATGGCAGCCGGCGTGTTCCGCCATCTTGAGAATCAGGGCTTGCTCCTGCGTAACGGCGAAGGAAACAGAACTGACATTGGTGAAGGCCCCCCCTCCTTTGTTGGCTGCTGACTCGTACGAGGCATGGGTATCGACGGCCAGCACCAGCATGTTGACAAGCAGAGGGAACGCCTCCAAGCGGTTGCCCTCTTTGAAGGTGGCCAGGACATCCACACGGGTACCCGGTCCGACAAATCCGGCCACGGCCGCGGTCGTATTCACCGGCAAGGTGACCATGTCCATGCCATCAGGCAAGGTAATCACACTGCCTTTGGTCAAGGCATTGCTAGTGATAAACTCTCCAGCTTGGATCGAGCGGGTCAGACGACGGTCCAGCAAATCTTCTTCGTTGGTGATCACCAGAGGCGGCAGGGCATCCTTCGGCACCGCTTTTTTGACCACCAGATTGTTCTTGTCATCTTTGCTAAGTATGGTGCCGACGGGCAGGTTTTTGGCGGCCACGTACACCTCGATCTGCTCGATTTTCGGCTTGGCACTGATGCGGGTGGTCAGGAAGGCCGCCCCCAGGCCGCAGCCCACAGCGATAACCATCAAAAGCATGTTGCGTTGTGCCATAGATGCTGTTCCTCCACGCCGGGCGATAGTTTCCCACTATAATCACGGACCCACAGCCCTTCCGTCACCGCGGGTCCCAAACTTTACCCCCCCTTTCGGTTTCACTTCTGGCCTGCGGCGATAGCCGTATCGTCTCATCGGAATGGTCGCCCGCATCCCCTGCTAGTTGTGCCGATGTTTCCTCCTTTGCGAGCAACTCGGAACATACCAACCCGACTTATCCCGCCTTTAGCTTCGACCGCTTTCCCCATGCCGCTTCACTTTTTCCGATTACTCCTATCGCACCGAATCTCTCTGGATTGTCCGTTCTTCCGACAGTACCTGTTGCCACGACGAAGGCGAGCCTGCAAAGGATTTCAAATGAGCACCAGACAATCATCTTTATTTCATTTGCCAATATAGAACATTAATTTTGCAAAACGATAAGGACGACCCACAGATAGAACAAAAAGCCGACACAGAGCGGAATACCATAGGGGAGTCGAACCCAGCGGCTTCGGCGCTGCTCCGCGTGCTGGGTCATCTGTTGCATCTGTCCTTGGGCCAGCAGCAGCAAGTCGTTGGCCATTGCGTGGAACATGGCAGCATTGTCGCGGAAGCGTCGCCGTAGCAGGATCATGGCCAGGCCGAACACTCCCCCGAACAGGGCCCCACACACAAAGGCCCACAAGACGACTGCGAAAGCGTGCAGGCGGAGGTCTAAACCGGCGGCCACTGTAGTATCGCCCACGCCGAAATAGGCTCCCATCCAGGCGGCAAAGCCCATTTGCATCTTGACGTCCCCTTCGCCGACGCCCCGGATGATGAGCATCGGTAGCAAAAGTCCGAAACCGAGCAGGGTGGCCAGTAGCGTCACACCCAAGCCCCCCGTACCGCTATCCACCGGCCAGCCCAGGCTGTGACACAGCCCCAAAATCCAGCCGCTCAGAATCAGAGGCAATGTCAACCAGTTAGGCACCTTGAAGGCCCAGCCATCAACGAGGGCCGCCAGAATCATGCCGGCGCTAATGACCAAGAGCGGTCCGCCGTTCAGGCCATGGGGATACACCAGCGACCAGAGCCGATCGGCCACCAGACCTGCCGCCACCCACACCAGTGCCCAAACGGGCACCCAGGCCAGTTGACGCTGCAGATCTCGATCCAGAAGCGTCTCTTGTACACACGGATTGGTCGTAGGCAGTGAACCGGTGGCCGGGGCACTCATCAGTCTGCACCTCCGCTCAAACCCTAGAGCACGTTTGTCGACTTCGCAAAGCCAACTGGCCGGAACGTGGACAGACTCGCCGACAAATCCGACACTGTTTCGACAGGCACGAAACTTTGATGACGGGCAAAAGTCTCAGACCTGTGGCTTAGAACAAGGCTTTTTGCCCGACTGAAGCTGATGGACTGCCCTCTGGCCGCTCACTAGCTAGTCGCGATCAGTCGGGCTCCTTAGCTATCGGGTCACCACGTCAAATTTTCTTACAGCACCTTGACCTGCAGGTATCGTCCAGAGCGTTCATGACACTTCGGGCGAGAATCCACTTGGGTCTGTCTCGCCGATTAGCCTTTCGCAGTATAGCATTGCCCCCGTTGTGACCTGCGTTTTGCGGACCGCCTGCAGGGAGAAACCGCTTATGGTACTTCTTGTGCTTTCGTCGAGGGGCGTATCCCGCTCATTCGGACTGATCAGCAGCGCGTTGAGCGTAGGTTTGCTGGCCGTAGTGCTCACCGGACAGGGAAACGCTCAGCGTCTGGGTCCGGCTTACGAACAGGAACCTTGGGGGCAACTGCCCGCTACCGACAAGGGACGGCCTCAGCCCGTGACCCGCTACACCTTGATCAATGCCAACAACCTGGTCGTCCGTTGTCTGGATTACGGAGCCATTATCACTGAAATCCGCGTGCCGGACAAAAACGGACAACTAGCGGACATCGTTTTGGGCTTCGACAAATTGGACGGTTATCTGAAGGATCATCCGTACTTTGGCGCCAACGTGGGCCGCTGCGCCAATCGGATTGCCAAAGCGGCATTTACCTTGGAAGGCAAACAATACAAGCTAGCAGCCAATAACGGCCCCCATCATCTGCATGGCGGCCTGCGCGGTTTTGACAAAAAGCTATGGCGGGCCGAACCCTTTGTGCACAACGTCGGTCCCGGTGTCCAATTCAGTTACGTCAGTCCCGCCGGCGAGGAAGGGTATCCCGGCCGGCTCTCGGTCACCATTCGCTACACCCTGACGGACAATAACGAACTAGTCATCGACTACCGTGCCACGACCGACGCTACTACCCTGTGTAACCTGGCTCACCACAGCTATTTCAATCTGGCCGGTCACGACCAGGGCACCGTTTTGGATCATATCGCCTATTTCGCGGCTCAGCACTACACCCCAACGGACGCAACGCTGATCCCCACCGGTCAGATTGCTCCTGTCCGCAACACGCCGTTCGATTTCACCCAGCCCAAACCAATCGGCAAGGATCTGGCCCAGGCCGGCGGCCAACCGGTCGGATATGACCTGAACTTTGTTCTGGACAAAGGTCCTACCGAACGCCCCGAACTGGCTGCCCGCATTGTCGAGCCCCGCTCCGGACGCGTCCTGGAAGTCTACACCACCGAACCAGGACTGCAATTCTACACCGGCAACTTCCTGGATGGTTCCCTGATCGGCAAAAACGGTTCCGCCTACAAGCAATATGCCGGGTTCTGCCTCGAACCGCAGAAATTCCCCGACTCCATCCATCACCCCCAATGGTGGGATAAATCCAACCCCATCCTCAAACCCGGCCAGATCTACAAACAAACCACCATCTATAAGTTCTCGGTACAAAAGTAACGCTTCCGTGCTCCCATCATCCTTTCCTCTATACCAGAAAGAACCAGTCCCGTTTTGATACTGGGGAGAGTCACCCGGTTATCTTTGACAACTTCGGATCCGGCAGTGAGTTGTCACGTCCGCTATTGACCACAACGGCTTCCACTATCGCCCTCCGCATTTGCACCCATGTGAATGAGCCGTTCTCACCTCCGCTATCGGTGTGGTAGGTGTAACGCGCGATTCTCGTAGCTGATCAGATGACGATCCTGCCCATATTTTCGGTTTAATCAGCAAAACTTATCTAACCATCTTTTCCGTTTTAATCACTACAGTCGAATTGTCCCGGTCAGGCTCTCGATTAATCCATTGACCTACTGACTTTGTTCCTCTGTTCATGAGTGCATAAGTTCATGCTGGACTGTCATCCATAAGGAGTGACACAGCATGGCATTGCGGAAGCTGTTCATCGACATGAACGCCTTTTTTGCGAGCGTAGAACAGCAGGAGAATCCACGGTTGCGTGGCCGGCCCGTGGCCGTTATTCCCACCGATGCTCCGACCACCTGTTGCATTGCTGCCAGTTACGAAGCCAAGCGTTATGGTATCCGCACCGGCACGCCGGTCTGGCAGGCCCGCCGTCTTTGTCCGCATCTGATCCTGCGGATCGCTGATCATCGCCGGTACGTCACTTTTCATCACCGCATCCTGGACGCTGTGGAAACGGTTCTGCCCATTGAACGGGTACTCTCGATTGATGAGATGGTGTGTCCGTTGGGCACCAATGAGCGGGAAGCAGAGCGGGCCGTGGCCTTGGCCTTGGCTATTAAACAAGCCATCCGCACGCGTGTGGGGCCGTGCTTGACGTGCTCTATTGGCATCGCGCCGAACACTTTCCTGGCCAAGGTAGCCGCCGACATGAAAAAGCCGGATGGCTTGACGGTACTGACCACCGGCGATCTGCCGGAAGCCCTTTATCGGTTGCAGTTGGACGATCTGCCCGGCATCGGGCTGCGTCTGAAGCTCCGGCTGCACTCGTATGGGATCACCTCGGTGCGGCAATTATGTACGGCGTCCGTCACCACCCTGGCTGCTGTGTGGCGGAGTCGCAAACTGGGGCTGCGTTGGTACCAGATGCTCCGCGGCATCGAGGTGGAAGATGGCCAGGGACCACGACGGACCCTCAGTCATTCGCATGTGTTGCCTCCCCCCTTACGTAACGAAGCCGACGCTTATGCCGTGTTGATGCGTCTGGCCCACAAAGCTGCTGCCCGACTGCGTCAGGAGGGATACTGCACGGGCTGTGTGGGCGTTTCCCTGGCCTTTTTACTGTCTGGCGGCGCACGCCGCTCGACCCAGCGCTGGGGTGCCGCCTGCCGCATCCCCCTCGCCGATGATACTCCTGCCATTTTGCACGCCGTCGCTCGCCTCTGGCACAGCCGCCCCCCTCTGCCGACACCGTTTTACGTCGGGATCGTCCTATCCGAGCTGTGCCCCCGTCGGTGCACCACGCCGTCGCTATTTGACGACGATCAGCGAGCGGCTGCCCTCTCGTATACCTTGGACGCGGTCAATGCCCGCTGTGGCCCTCATGCCCTCCATTTCGCCACCATCCACCATCACCGCCAAAGCGCACCACCCCGCATCGCCTTCACCCAGATCCCTCAGTTCGACCCCCATCTTATCTGATACTTTGCCCCAAATTCTGATACTTTGCCCCAAATTCCGCCCACACCACCCTGTCCGAAACTCTCCCATCCTCTGATCAGCAAGCGGAACAGGCTTGTCTTAGCCGGACACCTTGCTACAATATTGCCAGCTCACTGCGGGATTGGTATAGCGGCCGTGCCCCAGCTTCCCAAGCTGGTGACAGGGGTTCAACTCCCCTATCCCGCTTTGCCCTGGTGTACTTTCCTTCTCTGCGCTCAAACGCTTACCGCTTCTGGGCGAGAACAGTCTTTCCAACAGGTTCGACCAGTTTTAACCGGCTCTCAGCCCACTGTTTGATCGTTGCCATGCCGGACCGAGTGGGTAACTCCACGACGGATGAAAGACCACGCCATTCACATTCCCCAACAAACGAACGGACAACTCAGGTGGTCCCGGCCGGTGCCGTTTTTCTGAATAGTCCGTTGATCGTTTGACACCACCTTCGCCATACTGTCCATTTGCTGTTGTCATGGATTTATCAAATCAACCTGGCCGGTTGTAATGGTTCGACAAACTAATCCCGTATGTAACGTCTAGCTCTACTCAGCTGGTGCACAAGCTGGTGACCAACAGGGGAACGTCCGGGTAACGTTGAGGCCAACTTATCGGACTACGATCACTCCGGCAAAAACCACGCCAGGTGAAGACACAAGAGGCGATATGAACATAGAAAAACGCTGACAATCTCTGGCACAGAGGAGACAAGCCATCATGCTGCGGATCCGAGGGGGGCGGGTATACGATCCGGCCAACGGCATCAATGGCGAGGTGCGAGACATCTGCATTGGCGAAGACGGCTGCATCACGGCCACACTGCCCAGCGAAGCTCCAGTTCTGGACGTGCAGGGGTGCGTGGTGTTCCCCGGCGGGGTGGACGTGCACACCCACATTGGCGGAGCTGCCCTCAATTTTGCTCGGGGCATGATTCCCGAGCAGCACCGTCGTGCGGTGCCCATTTACCGCACCGCTCAGCGGCGAGCGGGCCTGGCCGGTACGACCCCCACCACCTTTGCCACAGGGTACGTTTACGCCGGCATGGGCTGGACGACGGCCAATGAGGCAGCCGTACCGATTTTGTCTGCTCGTCACACCCACGAGGAACTGGCTGATACGCCTATCCTGGACAAAACTGCCTGCGTGCTGATGGCCAACAACGAAATTCTGCTGGATCTGCTCGAACAAGGCGAAGACGAGCGAGCTCAACAGGTGTTGGCCTGGTATCTGTCGGCGGCCAAGGCCTATGGCGTTAAGGCGGTCAATCCGGGGGGAGTAGCCGGCTGGAAATGGGGCAAAGACTGTAAAGGGCTTCATGAGCCGGTGCCCGGATATCGGCAAGTCACGCCAGCACGGATCGTCGCTGCCCTGGCCCGTTTCTGCGATCAGTTGCAACTACCCCATCCACTGCACCTGCACTGTAACAATCTGGGGGCACCGGGCAATGTCCATACCACCCTGGAAACGATGCGGGTGCTGGACGGCTACCGCGTCCATTTTGCCCATCTGCAATACCACGCCTATGGCGGTGACGACTGGACTACCATGTCCTCAGCGGCTGCCCAGATCGCCGAGTACTTCAACACGCATCCCGGTTTTACTGCGGATGCCGGAGCCGTCCTGTTCGGAACCACCGTCACGGTCACCGCCGACGGCCCCTGGCAACACCTGTTGTACCAGTTAACCGGCCGCAAATGGGGGAACTTGGACGTCGAAAATGAAACCGGCTGTGGTGTCGTCCCTTACACCTACAGGGAAAAGAGCATTCCTAACGCGGTGCAATGGGCTGTTGGCCTGGAGCTGCTCCTGCTGATCAATGATCCCTGGCGTATCGCCCTGACCACGGATCATCCCAACGGAGCTGCCTTCTGGCGCTATCCCGAAATCATCCACCTGCTGATGAATGCCGATTACCGCAAAGAGCAATGGCTGAAGTTGCCCGAGAAGGCCCGGGCCCGCTTGGTTCTGCCCGAATTGACCCGGGAATACACGCTCTACGAGATCGCGATTATCACTGCGGCAGGACCAGCCCGGATGCTGGGCCTGCCCCATAAAGGGCATCTGGGACCAGGGGCCGACGCTGACATCGTCATCTACAACCATAGCGATGCGATCGAGCAGATGTTCGCCCACCCCCGGTATGTGCTCAAAAAAGGTGTCCTTGTGGTCGACGACGGGGAGCTCCGCGCCAGTCCGGAAGGGCGTCAGTATGCGGTAGCCCCCCCCTACGACCCGGCCATCGTCGATTATCTCCGTCCGCTGTTCCAGCAGTATTACACCATTTCCTTCGAGAACTACCCCGTGGCAGCCGAGCATGTTCCGCATCTGGAGATTGTGGAACCGGTGACTGGGCCTGCCGCTGCGACGACCACCGGGTCCGGACGTTAACCCAGTCCCGGGCGCCGAAACCAGTATGGACTTTGCTGAAGCTGTGTTTGCCCCGCCAGAGGAAAGCAACCCATGAGCGTTTCGTCGAGTTCCGCCGATCTGCCGGCCACGGCCTCGGCTCGCCCCGCCCCTGAGGCTCCGCCGTCGGCCACGGGGCCGGCCCCCGACGCGGACAGCCCGCGCCTGATACTAACTCTCCAGCAGACGCCGACGGTACCCCTGGAGGCCGAGGTGATTACTCCTGACCGGCTGGCAGGATTGGATCCAGCGGGCATTGCTGCCTTGCCGGTTTTTCACGGCAAGCGGCGATGCCGACTGGACGATTTCTTCCGCATCGACCTGAGCGGAGAGCCACATCGCCTCTCCCGCGGGGGACTGCAGGTGGAAGTGCATGGTGACCTGAGCAGGGTCAAATGGCTGGGACGCGGCATGAGCCAGGGACGGTTGCTGATCTACGGACCCGTAGGCATGCATCTAGGTGCCTACATGTCGGGTGGCCGGATCGAGGTCTTCGGTCGGGCCGGCGACTGGGCCGGCGCGGAAATGACCGGCGGCCTGATCCACATCCACGGCGACGCCGGGGGACAACTCGGGGCCGCCTATCGGGGTAGCAACACCGGCATGCGCGGTGGGACCATTCTGGTGGATGGCGCCGCTGGCATGGAAATCGGCATGCGAATGCACCGTGGAACCATTGTCGTCCGCGGACCGGTCCGCGATTTTGCTGGATTGCAAATGACCGGCGGCACCATCATTCTGCTAGGCGGAGCGGAGCTGCGAACCGGTGCCTGGATGGTCCGCGGCACCATCATCGCCCTGACCCCACTGCAACTCCTTCCCACTTTCGGCTACAGTTGCCTGTACCGGCCTACGTTCATCTCCCTGTACGCCCGCTTCTTGCACCCCTTCGGCATCACTCTGCCCAATGGGCCCCGTGATGGCTTTTATCACCGTTGGCTAGGCGACAAAGCCGTGCCTGGCAAAGGAGAAATCCTCATCTGGGAACCTCAACCGGGCTGATCGATGGTCCGTTCAGAAGTTCCATCCATGCAGTCCGGCTACCTCAATAAGCGTTACGTTTTGGCCGACTCATACGCGTTTTGATCACGATCCTAGCAAACGGCAGCTGTTGGATTTCGACACAGGGCCGGTGATTAGCACACTACTTCGCATCCAATCGCATACCAATTTTGCTGCCACCACTTATCCTGCAATGTTGCGTGCAGATGCAATGTTCGCCGTACAGCCGTCGATGTGACCCGCCCTGGGGCCACCCAGTACCCCGGCTGGCCCCAATTCATCCACCAACACGACAATTACGGACGGCAAGCGATCGGCTGGTTGCCCGGCCTCCGATGCGATCGGGACAACCCTGTCGTCCAACTGGTCGACGAAAGTGATGGCAGCATCGTTTACACCCTCTGGATCCAGGACCGACTGTAGCAACCCAAAACCTTCCGTCCGGTCCCCATCCCTTGCGGATCCGTTGGGCCATTCGGCCTCAGCATGAGTTCCAGCATCTCCAAGCAGCCAATAGACCACCGGCCAACGTATTGGAAATCAAGGGGAACACACCGTAGCAACAAATCCAGCCATGTTGCATCACAACAAACAGGGCGTAGTTGTGCTGGTCGGAAACCGGTGATGGAGGAGTATTTAATCTTGCGGGACCAGCGGGGGAAGTTGCCAGTCGATGGGGGGAGAGCCGCTGTGCTGCAGGGCGGCGTTGGTACGGGAGAAGGGTCGGC